>NZ_SRTV01000070.1:0-391 GCF_004792025.1 Mesorhizobium sp. M8A.F.Ca.ET.181.01.1.1
CGCCAGGCAGGAGGCAGGATGGCAACGGCCACGAAGACGCCGGCTAAACGAGCCACGTCTCAAACAAACGCGGCAGCCGCGGCAAAGTCGACCCGAAGGTCGACGCGTCAGGCTAGCGGCGCGGTGAAGGCAGGATCGTCGAAAGGCGTGGGAGCGGGCACGAAGAGCGCGGCTGGCGCGGCGAAGAAAGCCGCTGTCAAGCGCGCGTTGAATGGCGCATCCGCGCCTACGTCACACGCCGCTGCGAAGCGCGCAAAGACATCGTCTGTGAAGACCGCGCGCGGCAAGGGCGCGAGCGGCACGAGTGGCATCAGCGGCAATGGTGCATTGCCTGCGGAACTCGCGGGCGACGTGCAGGAACTCGCGCGTGTCCCGAAGACGCAAGGCAGCC
>NZ_SRTV01000071.1:0-390 GCF_004792025.1 Mesorhizobium sp. M8A.F.Ca.ET.181.01.1.1
GCTCGCTACATAGCTTCCCCAACCCGCGTAGCCGCCCTGAAAGCCGACAATCGACGAGAGGTTGATCACATGGCCGCTGCGTTGCGCGCGCAATTGCGGAAGGACGTGCCGCAGCACCGCCAGCGGCGCGAACAGGTTGACGTCGAAGTTGCGTCGCAACTCGTCGTCGCAGAGCGCTTCGACGGTGCCTTGTTGCGCATAGCCGGCATTGTTGACGACCACGTCGACTTTGCCGAACTTCTCGATGGTTTGCGCGATGGCGTCGCCAATGCTCTGTTCGTCGCCAAGATATACCTGCAGCGGAAGAAACTGTGCGGAGGCCGGGCCAAGTGCTTCTGTCAGCGATGCGACGGTGCGCGAAGTCGCGGCCACGCGATCGCCGCGGGCGAG
>NZ_SRTV01000072.1:0-389 GCF_004792025.1 Mesorhizobium sp. M8A.F.Ca.ET.181.01.1.1
AAGCCCTGCGCCTGCATTTCCTCGAACAGCTCGACGTGCTCGCCCTTGCGGTCCGCGACCACGGGCGCGAGGATCATCAGCTTGGTTTCTTCCGGCAGCGCGAGCGCCGCGTCGACCATTTGCGACACACTTTGCGCTTCCAGCGGGATTTCATGGTCCGGGCAATAGGGCGTGCCGACGCGTGCGAACAATAGCCGCAGGTAGTCGTGAATTTCGGTGACCGTGCCCACCGTGGAGCGCGGATTGTGCGAGGTGGCCTTCTGCTCGATCGAGATGGCAGGCGACAGGCCCTCGATCAGATCCACGTCGGGCTTTTCCATCAGCTGAAGGAATTGCCGCGCGTAGGCCGAAAGGCTTTCTACGTAGCGCCGCTGTCCTTCCGCATACAG
>NZ_SRTV01000073.1:0-386 GCF_004792025.1 Mesorhizobium sp. M8A.F.Ca.ET.181.01.1.1
GTCGCCATATCGGCCGTGGCTGCCGCCGAGCTTGCGAGTGTGTCCACAGCGCTGCTTGCCATGTCCGACACTGTACCGGCTGCTTCGCTTGCCATTCCCGAGACAGTTGCGGTGGCTCCGCTGGCCGCTTCGCCAACAGAGTCGGCCGCATCCGAGACCCTGGAACCCATTCCCGCACCGAATGCTCCGTGATCGAGCCCGGGACCGCGCCGCGTCACGCCATCGGCACCAGCCGACGCGGTCGAAGCGCCGCTGCCCAACATCAGCCAGGCCAGGCCCGCGCCGATCACGGTCAGGGGCAACGGATTGTCCCGAACCTGGACCTTCAGGTTGTGGAGCATGTCGGAGCCTGTGCCATTCCTGAAAAGCCCCGTGAACTCGTCGAA
>NZ_SRTV01000074.1:0-386 GCF_004792025.1 Mesorhizobium sp. M8A.F.Ca.ET.181.01.1.1
CGGCGGTCATGCATCGATCAGGTGTCAGGCGAAACTTCCTAGTCTGCTGTAGGAATGTTCCACCCTGGGAGAGACAGAGTATGACGGCTTGCTGCCGGTGTTGTCTTTGGAAATTAATCGTTGCGCCGGTTGCCTGGCGCTTGTCACGGCGAGGCGCGCGCGGTGACACAAGCCCGTCGCAACCCGCTTGCTATGCATTACGGATATAACGGCGGAGTTTGCGTGATTCTTTAGCTTTGCAGCGGGGAGCGGTGCAGCGATCAGGCAGCAGTCGCTGAGAACAGAGGGAGCGAGGAAGGCACGGCAGCGACCGGATGGGAATGCAGCCAGGAAGACGTGCCTTTCACCAAAACGAAGAAGCGGAAAAAGAAAAAAAAGCGCGTAAC
>NZ_SRTV01000075.1:0-384 GCF_004792025.1 Mesorhizobium sp. M8A.F.Ca.ET.181.01.1.1
AGGCCCCGGAAATAGGTGCTCGACAGGCGGCTGACCTGGCTGTCACCGTGGCGTTGGCCGCCGCGACGTCCGATCACCCACCCGGCCAGTGCGGCCAGCGGAACAAACAGGAAAAACCAGAACCACTCGGTGACGAAATCCATCTTCGATCAACGTCCATCAAAAGATTGGTTGGAAGCGACCGGTGCCGGCGAAGCGACAGCGGACTTGTTGGCGCGGCGCAGCTGGCCGTAGAGCGGAATGACCACGCTCACCAGCACCAGCCCGGCACCGACCACCACACCGACCAGCAGCGCGGCGATCAGGGCCACGCCCACCGAGGTGTGCAGTTGGGTAAACAGCAGGTTGATCGACATCGCGGTCATGTTGACCGCACCAATGATC
>NZ_SRTV01000076.1:0-382 GCF_004792025.1 Mesorhizobium sp. M8A.F.Ca.ET.181.01.1.1
AGGCTGATCCCTGCGGTTTATCCGCATCCAGCAATTCAACGGTTACGGCTGTCGAGCAACGGCCGTCCGGCGATGGGGGCGGATGACCAGACGGTTTCGAAATTATCTCGTAGTTCTGGCCATATCCTTGGCGATGTGGGCTGTGATTCTCGGCATTGTTTACTGGCTGTTTCGATAGCCAGCCCCGCTTGGGGTGGATTGCAATGATGCACGCGTCCAGCGGCAATGAATCGGGGATATGGCGGCGGTTCCTGGAGCTGCCGCAATTTGGCTTTGCTGGCGTGACCTTATGACGGGGTCAAACCAGGAAGGCCCATCATGAAGAAATCCGTTGCAGCACTCTATCTTGCCGCTCTGTCCCTGCCGGCTGCCTCCAGCGCGC
>NZ_SRTV01000077.1:0-382 GCF_004792025.1 Mesorhizobium sp. M8A.F.Ca.ET.181.01.1.1
AAGCCGGCATGCAGATCATGGGAGATTGGGCGAAGGGCGAGTTTCTCGCAAAGAACCTGAAGCCCGGCGTGGACTTCCTGAGTTTCCCGACCCCTACGTCAACGCCGAATATCCTTTGGGCAATGGACTCGTTCAGCATGTTCGAGACCACCGATCCGAACCTTCGGGCCGCGCAGGACGAACTGGTCAAGGTGATCCTCGATCCGGAAGTGCAGATAAAGTTCAACTTGATCAAGGGGTCGATCCCGCCTCGGCTCGGTGTCGACATGTCGAAGTTTGACGACTGCGCCAAGCAGGCCGCAGCGGACCTCAAGACGGCGATCGACAACAAATCGTTCCTCGGCACCCTGTCTGGCGGCTATGCCGCCGAACCTCAATTCGC
>NZ_SRTV01000078.1:0-381 GCF_004792025.1 Mesorhizobium sp. M8A.F.Ca.ET.181.01.1.1
CTGAGAGACACGGCCGAGCGATATCGCGCGATTGCGCGGCAGTTGTGCCCGGCTGTATCGGCGCGTCAGACGCTATAAAGGCTATGAAGCGCGCGCTCAGTGATGAGCATTGATGTCGCGTGTGTCCGGTGCAGGTTCTGGCTCTGGCGTGACCGTTTCCGCAATTGCGAGCGCTGACTCATGCATGGCGAGCGTGACGAGATGGCGCGCTTCTTTACTGCTCGAATCGAGCTCGAGCGCGCTGCTCGCATTGCTGGCCACGCAATCCCACCGCGCGATGCTGCCACAGCCTCGCGCGATATTGAGCAATGCATCGCGTTGCTGTTCGCGGGCGTTGACGGCCGCGCGCAGGTTCTGCGCTTCACGGCATTGAGGTTTAAC
>NZ_SRTV01000079.1:0-381 GCF_004792025.1 Mesorhizobium sp. M8A.F.Ca.ET.181.01.1.1
TTCCTATCTGGCCTTGAAGGGGCTCGCGGTCGAAAAGAAGGACAAGAACCAGGCGCTCTCCGATCTCCAGGCCAAAAACGCGGAACTCAGGCAGCGCGAGGAGGATTTGCACCGCCTGTCGGAGAAGCACGCGCAGGCCGAGCGGGCGTTGGAGAAGCGTGCGCTGGAGCTGCAAAAGCTCGAGCAGATGTATGACGACGCCAGTTTCTCGTCCTCGAACCGCCAGATCGAGCTGGTTGCCCGCGAATCGGAACTGGACAAACTCGCCAGCGACATCGCGATGCTGAAAGGCCAGCGCAAGGAGGCGGACAGGCGAAACCAGGAAATCGCCTCGGAAAGCAAAGCTGCGCGCGAAGCGCTGAAGGCCGAGAAGAAGAAAAC
>NZ_SRTV01000007.1:0-53384 GCF_004792025.1 Mesorhizobium sp. M8A.F.Ca.ET.181.01.1.1
TAAACGCAATGGAAATTCCACCTGCCGCAAGCCGCGCACTTTTGCGGCATCGACGTTATTGCTGCGAAGTGCGCCTGGGCGGGCGGATTTGCCGGTGTTCAATTCCAATTGTCATGCCCTTCGCGATCCTTGCTCAGGAAGTGACAGCGTTTTGAGTTTCGGAAGTCTTGTTTTGCGGAGCCACACAGAGACCCGCGTGACAGGCAGGCTCACCCGTGTAGTTGGCCAGGGCTTGGAGCAACGAGGTGAGGTAGCGCTGTTTGGTTTGGTCCGGCACTGGCTCCGAATGGTCCAGCGATTTGATTGCCACCTCGATCAACTCGATCGCCCGGTCCTTGTTGCCGCTCTCGTAATAATACTGAGCGACCGGAAAGTAACACCCGAATTTAAAGTCTCCATCGCCTTGCGGAGGATTAAGTTCCAGGATCTGTTCGGAGAGCTCCTTGCCCATCGCAAAGCGATCATCATGCGGAAGATGGGAGTTGTCGATCGTGGGATGGAAGAGTTGGTTCAGCGCCATCACCACCCAAGACATCGCTTCGAACTTTTTGTTGATCGCGTCCTCGACCAATTCGCGCATAAGCGGCAAGCCGGTTTTGATGTCGCGCAGCTTGTGAAGCAGAATATCCGCATGAACCCGCCGAAAATCAAAAGAGTCTGGCATCACGGCGAGGCCTTCTTCGATGGCCAATAGTGCCGCTGCCCAATCCTCGTCCTGCATCGCCGGCCCAAGTTTGGCGTATATCGGCTGACTCAGCGACGATTCGCGCACACGCGAGATTCGCTTTGCATCGACGGCTTTCGCTTCATAGCTGCTGCGCCAGCTGCCGTTAAGGACTTTCGGCAAAACGTCATCGAGAGGTGCCGGGTGGCCGATATAAGCGATGTGGCCGTCGCGGTCGACCACGAACGAGGTGGGAATCCCGAACGAAGAGCTGGGTTCCAGCCAGAGCTTTTTCATTTCGCCAGTGCAATCGAACGCTGTCCGATAATTCAGATTCGGGAACTTCTCGGTCAGCCAGGCATCCACGTTGGTCCGCGCTTCGTCCGCGGTTGCAGCCTTTTCGCAAGCTGCGACTCCGATAATCTCAAATCCGCTGTCTTTATATTTCTCCTGCAGTTCGATCAAATGGGGCATGGCGTGGACACATGGTCGGCACCAAGTCGCCCAAAATTCAACGAGGTAGACCTTGCCGGGCCGAAGGCTCGTGAGGGGCTCGCCACGCAGCCAGTTCTCCACTTTCAGCGCAGGAGCCGGGGACCCCATACGCAGTTCCATCTTGGTGTCCAAAGTCATTCCACACCTTTCGTCTCTTTTGTCGCGGAATATTTTCCAGTCAAAATCGGACACGGTCTCGAGGGCATTGCTCCCTCTCGCTTGCTTCAGCGGAGCTCTCACCGTGTTGCCGCACATCAAGCACGGCAAAGGGCATGCCAACCCTTCTTAGCTTCGGCAAGCGCCGGTACCGCCTTGAATAAGCGAGCCCTAACACGGCCAGCTGACGTTAACCTGAATGTCGGCTTTCGACGGCTCACCTTAGCGGCTGCCGTTTAGGAAGGTGAGAGTTTGGCTGGCCCGCTGGCGATAAGACCGGCTTCGGCGTCCTGGAGTAGTCGCACTTCGGCGATGGGGTCGAAAGTGCGGGAGAGGCTCGGTACCCTTGCAGCCACCGCCGCATGTGGCCCGGCGTCATAATTCGCGTCGCGGTTGCCAACGGCGGCGTTGGGCTCGATCCACGTGGCGTTGAGCCCGACAGCACGTAAAGCTGCATCGTGATTGAATGCCCTTTGCTGTTTCACGCCAAGCAGGAGTCGCGCGACGCTACCTTGCTCAAGCGCGAGCAGAGCGATCTGACGCCGTAGGAATATTGCTCGTCCCGCTTTTGCCGCCAGAGGCGGAAATCTTTCCTGAATGCCACCGCCGATCATCAATATCGACGAATCATATCCCGCTGCCCATTTGTTCGACTCCGAGGTCGGGCCAGCACTCCGTCAAGGGACGGTTGATGAACCCTAGATGCTCGGGATTGGCGCATGGCGCGCGCCGCAGAAGGCTGTCAAGGATGCGGCGCGCTCGCCAGGCCAGCAGCCCAAAGTTCGGATCAGCCAGCCCGCGCTGTCCAAGGCAGGCGTTCTGAACGAAAAGGCGTCGGTCTCGCGGTCCGTCCCAGTACACCGAAAAATCCTCGCCGATGGCGAGCTCATTGCCGATCTGTTCGAGGCGATCTGCGATCGGTTCTAGGAAACCCGGCAGCGGTTTCTCGTACCCGGTGGCCAGGATGACGATATCGGCGGTTACTTCTCCGATGTTGTCCAAGCCGCGTTGCAGCGTGAGCCTGTGCCCTGCTCCGGCATTGATGCAGCGCGACACGTTGCAACTTGGCCGCAATGTGATCTCGCATTGGTGTGGCTCGAGAAAGGCGTGGTGGTAGAGCGCCTGATAGACCGCGCGCAACTTGCTTTCTGAAATGCCCTCGGAGGCAAGCGCGAAACGCCGCAGGAACAGCTGTCGATGCACCTCGCTCATCGCAGCAAAACGATCCGAGAAGCATGGCGTGAACAGCCCGTTTGTGAACGCGTGGTCGTCGAAAGGCATCTCGCGCGTCAAGACCCATGTGATCGCCGCGGGCCGCCGTTCTTTCGGCCGGCCGACAAGGTGCAGTAGCAGCTCGGCTCCCGACTGTCCGCCGCCAACAACGCAGACATGCTTTTTTTGCACCTCAGGATTGATGTGGGCCAACTCAGATGAGTGGAACAGGTTGGGTCCAGTCCAGCCATGAAACTGAGGCGGAATTTGCGCCTGCTTGCCTATGTCGATGACGAGGTTTCTTGCATCAAGGACCGCGTTGTCCGTCCGCACGCGAAACTCGCCGTCAAAGCGGATTTCGCGAACGGCCTCGCCGCCACGGACAAGCGGATTCTTCTGGAACGCCCAGTTGAGATATTGGGCGAACTCGGCTCTAAGCACCCCGTGAAATTGCGCATTGAGGAAATTGTAAAGACGCCCGTTCTCGTGGAGGTAGTTTACGAATGTGTAGGCTGATCGCGGATTGACCAGAGTAACCAGATCCTGGAAGTGGCCGACCTGGAGCTCCGCGCAATCGAAAGCGCTGCCTGGATGTCCTCGGAAATCGACCTCCCGGTCCAGGAACAGTGCCCCTTGCGCAATCTCTTCCTGTATCTGACACGCAAGGCTCAAATTAGATGGTCCAGCACCCACACCAATACAAAAGAGGTCCACTTATCCTTACTCCTCTAGGAGTGTTTTCCAACTCAGCGGCATGTTGACGTCGATTGCCGGGCATTGAGCAATGCGAACCTCACAGGCATGCTTGAGCCGCGGTCCCGACTGAGAGGACAGCAAAAGCGTGTGCCGCCTTCCAGGTCTTGGGCTCAATGTCGGCGGCATCGACAGCGGCGCGGCGTGATCCGAACCCAAGAGCAGAAGGAAAGTGTGTGATGCTGTCGCGCGGCTCTTCCGGATCTTACGGCGGCTTCTAGCGCCGGCCTCCACCCCAGGAGTGGCTGTTTCCCTGCCACGACGGAAGCGGCTCTTTCTTTCGAGGGGCGTAACCATGGATAACGGCTCTTAATGCTTTCGGAGACTCCCATGCATGCGGCGTGCCGGATAAAGACCTGTCAAACCAACGAGTTCGCGCAGTTCCAGCTCGTCTGGAATCCGACATTGTCGCACGCCCGACGATCGGGCAGGGGAAGCTCCGCGGCAGCGGCCCTTGCACACCGCAGGCTGACAGGGACAGCCGCCGATTTGACGCGCGTCCGGGTACTGATAAGGGGCCTTCCAACAGGGTTCGCGCACGAGGCGGGGTCTCCTGGTACACCCGCCCTGTGGCTTGGCTGCGGTCTGCTGCAGCCGTTCGTCTTTACTGCCCGTTGCGGACGATCTCGCACGAGTTGGTTCACGAGAGCGTCGTGAAGCAGTCGAGGCGTCCGGTTTGGCTCTGACAAGCGTCGCAAGATGTTCGCGGATCCAGCCATGTCTCCGCAATCCGACCGGTAACCGACGACGACTTCGGACTGGTTGGCGGTCCTACGACCTGATCGGTGTTCCTACGGAGCTGATCAGCGAGCCAAAAACAGCGGCAATGTGGTCTTCCCAAAGCTCCAGCTCGGCGGACCGCCGAAAATCCGCTCACGCAGCCCACGGCTGCCATAAGCACCCATAACCATCATGTCAGCACAGATGTCGTTCGCGTGCTGGGTCAGCACTGTGCCCGCCGATTTGCCGGCGCTCTTAAGCAGGTCAACGGAGACCCGAGCACCGTGCCGAGTAAGATAGGCAGCGATGTCAGCTCCAGACTGCGCGCCTTTCCCGTTGTTTTGCGCCTTTGGATCGACCATAGCGACACAGACTTCCTTGGCAGCGGATAGGATACTAAGAGCTTCCCGAACCGCACGCGAGGCCTCTACACGCGAATCCCAGCCGACCAGCACGCGTCGAGGCGACAGCGTCGCCTTAACGCCCTTCGGCACGATGAGCACCGGCTTTCCGCTATCGAACAAGCAGCCGTTGACAACAGGAGGTCCGAGAGTCTCATCGTTGAGGAGGTCTCCTCCAACGATCGTCAGGTCAGCGCAGAGCGCCCGCTGTCGTGCCACTTCACCGAGGCTAGCCGGATCGCAATAGTCGGTGTCAACGTCACAGGAAAGCGACATAGCTTTCAGCCTTTTGAGGATATCCGCGGACCGTCTTTCCATTCTGGTCACGTCCTGTGAAAATTTCTCGATTTGCTGAAATCGATAGTTCGGTACTGCAATTGCCTGTGCACGTCCTGTATTCCATTCGGGGGGCGGAGACAACATCAAGAGCAATGGAGGCGGTATAATGAGTACCGATAGGTGCGCGCCGACCTCGGCACACAGTCCGGCAGCTGTTGTGAGGTCCTCATCAGAATGATCAGCACCCGTCACACTGAATATGCTTTTAAATTCCATTTGCCTGCTTCTCCTGGTCTTCGTTAGGAGCGCCTCAAAGCGGCAACACCGCTCTCAGGAGGAAGAGAGAGCGGCACCACGTTCGATCACCGATTTCAGTCGTCCGGCTTCTCGAGCGAGTAGCCGGCCGACCTGACGGTGCGAATGACGCTGCCGGGCAAGGCCGTTTTCAGCGCCCTCCTGATTCGGCTGATATGGACATCGACGGTGCGTGCACCGACATGAATGTTGGGCAGCCAGGCCGCCCCGATAAGCTCGTCCCGGCTGAAGACCTTGCCGGGGGCCTCAATCATAAGCCGCAGCACGTTGAAATCGATCCGTCCGAGATGGATGTCGTGGCCATTACCGCGAACCCGATGGGCATCGAGCTTCATCTCCAGGCCTCCACAACAAATCCAACTGTCGTTTTCAACCCCGTTCGGACCACGCTTGGTCAGCCCGAGCCTCGCCCGCAGGCAGTCGAGCAGCTTGGCCGGAGCCACCGGCCGCACAAAGCTCTCAACGCCTGCCTTCAAGAGATCGAGGTGCTGGTGCTCGGCGCCAGGCGCGATCAGGGCGATGATAGGCAGGTCGGTGGTGCGCGGTTCCCGCTTGAGGTGGGCGCAAATTGCGGACCCGTTTATGCTGGCTGGGTCGCAATCCAGCACTACGGCCTGAAGCTCCCGTTGTTCGGCCAAGGCCAGCGCAGCCTTCGCGCCGTCTGCCGTCTCACTGCTGAAACCGTCAACCTCCAGTATGTGGCTGTAGAGCAGATAGAACTCGGCATCTTGCGAGCAGATCAGGACCAGCGGCTTCTTCATCGGCGATACCCCAACAACCTGGTCGGCCTCGAGTCCCTGGATCGAGGGGACTGGCCAACATAGTTTCTCGGGTCCGTCATGATGGCCTTTCTCGAAAATCGCGCCCATCATGCCAGCGCCACGTGGGGAAAGGTTTCGATGACTGAAATCGCATCGTCGACCAGCTTCGTACCGGCCGTGGCGAGCTTCAGGAGCGTCTCGAAGCCAAACCGGTGGACATCGCGCAGCGTTTTGGACAAAACGACCAGCCGTCCGGTCGTGAAAAGCACCCGACCAAAACCCTCATGGCTCACCTGGATCATCGGCGATGCCATAAGGCCGCAGCGCTCCTCGATCGCAAGCCCGATGGCGGCGTAGTACTTGTCGAGCCTCCACAGCACGTCGGGATCGGGATCTCCGATGATTGGGATCCCTCGGCGCTGTTCCTTGGTAATGATGAAGTCGCCCAGCAGCTCAGCGTCCGCTTTGCGTTCCCACGAGCCATAGGAATCCTGAGAACGGATCAGCCGCACGAGGCATTTGACGAACGGGGTGCAAAGAGCCGCCTCGTCTTCGGCGACAGCTGGGGGGATTGCGGGGTCAGGCATTGGCGTCCTCCTCTTTTCAGTCCTCGTCCTCGAAGGACGGTTTCTTTTCGGCAATGCCCGCTCGCGCCAGCACCTTGCGCAGCCAAGGCGGAGGACACGTCCTGAGCATCATCTGCGTGCGCAAGAGCACCTGTGGGATCGATTGGGGCTCCGCCACTTTGATCGGGTGGATTTTTGCCGCGACAAGCTTGGCTGCCGAAGGGCCGCCAATTGCCAGACAAAACAGGATCTGACAGCCCTTGAGCGCATCCACCTTTGGCGTGATGCGATCATCGCGCTCGGCCCGATGCTCCCCGCTTTCATCGGACACGTCATCGAAGGCCACGGCTTCTACGAGATTCCATTCCTCGCGCGTCACGTCGTAGACAGCAAAGCGCCTGGCCGACCCGAAATGGGCGTTGAGGTCCTGCATGTCCTGAGTGGCGATCGCAACGCGCAATGCGCCCTTACGTCGTTCAGGCATCGGGGCGAAAACCTCACTACTGACCAGCGAGAGGCGGCGAACAGCGTTCATCGTGATATTTCTCGATTACGGAGTGGATCAAGCGCCTCAGGAGTGGGCGCGTGTTGGTTGGCCTGGAAGATGCTGGCGACCTCGAAGATCATGTCGCGGGTGCCCTGATAGAGAATTGCGAGCTTGTGCTGGCTGCCTAGTCGATCGAAGACCGGGAACCCGATGCGCATGAGCGGAATTCGGAGCCGCTCCGATGCTTGGCGCCCGTGCGAATGCGTGACAAGCAGGTCAGCACCGACGGCAAGACTTTCCAGATCGCCGAGATCGCCGATCTGAACCGAAACCGCCGGGACTTTCTCGAGAATTTTAGACCTGTCGGTCGTTGTGACGGCCGCGGCTATCTCGGAGCCGAGGCCAGCAAAGAAGGTCGCAAGTTGGAACAGCTGGTCTGGTTCGGCAGCGATGGCAATTTTCTTGCCGCCGAAATGGAAATGTCCGTCGAGCATCGCGTCCTGCAATTGCGCCCGGCGCCGGCGCACGCGGGCCGGTACCGCCGCGCCCGAAATCGCAGACAGCAGCGACACGAAGCGGTCCGTGTCCTGCAGCCCAGTCAGTGACTGGAACAACACGTAAGGCACGCCGGTCAACCCGTGCAGCGCTTTCGCCGGGCGGCGCATGTGCTCACCGATGGCGATGCATTGCATGGCCGTGCCCAACTCGCGAATGTCTTCGACGCTGGTGCCGCCGTATGTGGTCGCTACCCAGCGGTCAGGAACCGTACCGTCGAGCGAGCCTGAAATGTCGGGCAGAATAACCGGCTTGAGCCCAAAGCTTTCAACCATGTCCCGCATATGCTCGATGTCGGCGATAGAGAGGTTGCATCCGGGCAGGATTGCGATCTTCTTCGGGTGCCGCGCCCGTTCGCCCGAGCGCGTAATCCCTTCGATCATTGCGGTGACTGCCTTGGCCCAGCCCTCTTCGATCGCGCCGTCAAAATCCGGCGTGTTGGCCAGCACGACCTCCGTACCCGCAAGCTGTTGCGTGTGCTTCCGCATGATGTTGGCAATATCACCCGCGCAATCTTCGCCACGCGTCTCCACCAGCGCGGTCGTGCACACCCCGATCAGCGTTGGCTTCGTGCGGTTCTTGAGGTTGAGGATCGCCTCTTCCAGATGGTCGGCTGCGCCGAGGATGGTCGCCACCTCATCCATCGCCGTAGTCTGCAAGGGAATCGCTTCTTTGAAGTGCCGCACGAAGAGAACGAGCGCAAAGCTTGTGCAGCCTTGGCTGCCGTGGAACAGCGGCATCGCACCGTCGACGCCAAGAAAGGCAAAGGCGGCACCCAGCGGCTGCGACGACTTCAGCGGGTTGACTGCCGCCGATTTGCTCTGGGGAAGGATGCGGGCCATCGGTCGCCTCAACACTCGTGTGCCGTCGCGCAGGCGAATTCATCAAACAGGTACGCGGTCTCGTTCCTCGTGCACGGCAATTCGCCTATCAGCTCAGGCTGGCAATCCCACGGGGCCGGCTGGCGCACCTGAGACCAGATCGGATTGTGAATGGCGAGGTCGATCTGGCGTACGAGTTCCACCATGCCGTCATAGCCGGCATAAGGATGCTGGCGCTCCTGGTTGATATCGAGCCAGGGCGTCTTGGCCTTGAGCGCAATGAATTGCGTGCGACCGCCCGACAGCATGATATCGGCCCTGTGTTCAGAGAGCATGGCGTACAGCTCGCTCGCAGCCATGGATTCGAACATGTGCTTGTCGTGCTTGAGAACTTGTTTGATGCGCTCCTTGTCCTGCACCGTAGATTTCTTGATCGAGGTGCCGACGATCTCGATTCCGATCTCCATCAGCGCATGGACAACCGACCAGGACTTCACACCGCCTGTGTTGAGCAGCACGCGCTTGCCTTGGAGCCTTTGCCGGTAGGATTCGAGTTTCTTCCACGCGATCGCCTCCTGCTGCGCGATCAGCGTCTCTGTGCGCTCGAGGATCTCCGGATCGGCGCCCTTCCTCACCAGCAGCCTGACAAGGTTTCGAAGAGCTTGCGATGTGTCGGAGATGCCATAGAAGGAGCCCTCGAAGAACGGGATGTCCCAGCGCTCCTCCATCTTGCGGGCAAGACTGATCAGCGCGGTCGAGCACACCATCATTGCCGCCCGGGCGCGGTGCGCGGAAGCAATGTCGCGGTAACGCGCATCGCCGGGAATGCAGGCGCGCACCCGGATCCCGAGCCGATCGAGGAGCGGCTTTACAAGCCAGAATTCGCCCGAGAGGTTGAATTCGCCAAGGATGTTGATGTCGTAGGGTCCGGGGTCGTCGGGTTCGACCGTGCCGATGACATGATCGAGCAACGCCTCGGCGGCGAGCTTATTGCCGAGGTTCTTGGAGCCTGCCAGGCCAGGCGCATTGATCGGCACCACGGCCAAACCGAACTTTTCCGTGGCGCGTTTGCACACGGCCTCGATGTCGTCACCGATCAGCGCCGTTACGCAAGTCGAGTAGACGAAGATCGCCGGCGGCGCGTATGTGTGCTTGATCTCGCGGATCGCCTTGAAGAGTTTCCGCTCGCCCTGCCCCATCACAAGGTCGAGTTCGGTGAGGTCGGTCGTGAAGCTTGTCCGCCACAAGGTCGGCCCTGACGAAACCGCACCACGGTTGTCCCAAGAATTGCCCTCGCAGGCGAGCGGCGCATGGACCAGATGCGCAACGTCGGTGATCGGCTGCAGGACGATCTTGGCTCCGTCAAAGGCGCAGCCGCCGGCTGCCGCCCCTGGTGTCAGCGACTTCGAGCAGCCCTCCTTGCGCGCCTTGGCATCTTTGCCACGGTTCTTATCGCAGGCGGGCTCATCGAAGGCGTCCTTGATTTTGGCGCTGAGGGAGGACATTGCTCAGCCTCCCCAGTCCATTGGGCAAGGAATGGCCTCGGCGAAAAGCCGGCCACGGCTCTTAGCGCGTGAGGTCATAGGAATAATCCGTCACACCCGTCTCGCTCGTCTCGCGATCGAGTTTGTCGAAGATCTTGTCGAGGATCGTCGTCAGCACGCGCAACGCTCCCTGGTAGCCAAAGAGCGCAAAGCGGTGATGATGGTGCCGATCGAAGATCGGAAACATCAGCCGGATCAGCGGTGTTCCGGTGTCGCGCTCCAGGTACTTGCCGTAGGAATTGCCGATCAAAAGGTCCACCGGCTCGGTAAAGAGCAGTGAGCGCAGCGCCCACAGGTCCTTGCCCGCCCAAACCTGGGCAGCCTTGCCGAAAGGCGAGGATGCTAGCAGCTTCTTCAAATCGGCTTCCCATGCCGAGGTGCCATTGGTGGCGAGGCAATGGGTTGGCTCGCCGCCGGTCTCCATGACAAAGCGGGCCATTGCGTGAACGAAGTCGGGATCACCGTAGATGGCGTATTTCTTACCATGCAACCAGGATTGGCTGTCCGCCATGGCGTCTACCAGTCGGCCGCGCTCGAGGCGAATTGCCTCGGGAATCTCCTTGCCGGAAATCGCCGCGACCTCCATCAGGAATTCGTCCGTCGCCTGAACGCCGAGCGGATAGTGGAACGAGGCCGTCGCCTGCCCGACCTCCTCGCAATAGCCCAGTGTCTTTCGGGTGTTGTGATGCTGCAGCGAAAGCGTTGCCTCGGCGTTGAGGGCCTTCTTCACCTCGTTGATCTTCGTGCCCCCGTCATACATGCGGTATTCACCGTCCGAAGGCGTATCGAACTGGTCAGAGGCATCCTGGATCAATGTATAGGACACGCCCATTACATCGAGCAGGCGCTTGAGCTCCCGGTTGTTGCCGACGCAGAAGCCGTCGAAGCCCGGAATGATGTTGATGGTTCCTTCGATTTGCGTACGCTCCTGACCTTTCCAGAAGTGCTCCAAAATGCCTTTGACCATGTTGTCATAGCCGTCGACATGACTGCCAACGAAGGCCGGGGTGTGGGCAAAGGGCACGTCGAAGTCGCGCGGGACTGAATCTTCGTCCTTGGCGTTCTGGATGAAGCTGTGCAGGTCGTCGCCAATGACCTCTGCCATACAGGTCGTCGACACGGCAATCATCTTGGGGTCGTAGAGCTGGTAGGTGTTGGCGAGCCCGTCGACCATGTTCTTCAGGCCGCCAAACACCGCCGCATCCTCGGTCATTGAGGAGGAGACCGCCGCGGCAGGCTCCTTGAAATGGCGCGACAGGTGCGAGCGGTAATAGGCGACGCAACCTTGGCTGCCGTGGACGAAGGACATGGTTCGCTCGAAGCCGGCGGCAGCGAATACCGCACCCAGCGGCTGGCAGGCCTTGGCCGGGTTCACGACAAGCGCTTTGCGGGCGAGGTTCTTTTCGCGGTATTCCCACGTCTGGGTGAAATCGCGCTGATCGGAAATGATTTCATCGGGGTGCGGACATTCGAAGTTTAGCTTCTTCTCAGCGAGCATCTTTCTGTATTCCGGCTCGCGGAACAGGGGAGCGTGATCGAGAATTTTTTCAGCCGACTGCGGCATGATGATTACCTCTTTTGCATCTGGCTGCGCGGGACGGCAGCTCAGGACGTCAAGACGTTCCAGGCTCCGGCGGATCAGAGGCCGCGGGAGTTCACCGTCTCAGTGGGAGACTGGGGCTGAAGCAAATGTTTATTCGGCAGCCATCGCCCGCTCATCGCCCCGGCTTCTTTTCCAAGGCGCGTGGAATAGGTCCCAGACCGGGTTGTTAATGGCGAGATCCACATCACGTGCGAAAATGGCAAAGCCATCGTAGCCGTGATACGGGCCTGAATAATCCCAGGAATGCATCTGGCGGAACGGTATGCCCATCTTCTGCACCGGGTATTTTTCTTTGATTCCCGAGCCGACCAGATTTGGGCGAATCCCTTCGATGAATTTCTCCAACTCATAGCCGGTCACGTCATCGTAGATCAGCGTGCCGTTCTTCACGTAGTGGCCGGTGCGCTGATAGTCGTCGCTGTGGGCGAATTCATAGCCGGTGCCCACGATGACCATGCCGAGGTCCTCGTAGGCCGTGACGACGTGGCGGGGGCGCAGGCCGCCCACATAGAGCATCACGGTATTTCCTTCCAGGCGCGACAGGTACTTGGCGATGACCGCATCAACAAGCGGCCTGTACTTGGCAATGACCTTTTCGGTCTTCTCCTCGATTTCCGGCCCAAAATGCTTGGCTATGTTGCGCAGAGAGGCTTCGATCTGGGAGGGACCGAAGAAATTGTACTCCATCCAGGCGACGCCATACTTTTCCTCCATATGCCGACAGATGTAATTCATCGACCGGTAGCAGTGGATAAGATTGAGCTTAGCCTTCGGGGCGCGCTCGATCTCTGCGAGTGTGGCGTCACCCGACCAGTTGCCAACCACGCGCAGCCCTATCTCCTCAAGCAGTATGCGCGAGGCCCAGGCATCGCCGCCGATATTGTAGTCGCCGATGACGTTGACGTCGTAGGGGCCGGCCTCGAACTTGACATCCTTTTTGTCGAAGACCCAATCCCGGATTGCATCATTGGCGATGTGGTGGCCAAGCGACTGCGAGACGCCGCGGAAGCCCTCGCAGCGTACCGGCACGATCGTCTTGTCATACTCCTTGGTCTTTTTGCGAGAAACGGCCTCGGTGTCATCGCCAATCAGGCCGATAGGGCATTCGGACTGCACGGTGATGCCGTTGTTGAGCGGAAACAAGACTTCAATCTCGTCAATGATCTGTTCCAGCTTCTTGTCGCCGCCGAAGACGATGTCCTTCTCCTGGAAATCGGAGGTGAACTGCATTGTCCCGAACGTGTCGACGCCCGTTGTACCGACGTAGTAGTTGCGGCGCTGCGACCAAGAATATTGGCCGCAGCCGACCGGGCCGTGCGAGATATGGACCATATCCTTGACTGGCCCCCACACCACGCCTTTCGAACCAGCATATGCACAGCCGCGAATCGTCATCACCCCGGGAATGGACTTGATGTTCGATTTGACGTCGCATTCGGAAAGGACCTCGCTTTCCCCGCCAGCCTCGTTGCCGCTCTTTGCGACGTTGAGGTGCTTCTTGCGGCGCTTCGCCGCCTTGTCGGGATAATGCGACAGCACCTCTTCGATAAGCTTCGCATGAAGAGCACCGTCATTCTCGTATTCCCGGCTCATGAGTCCCCCTTTCAAGGTTGGGTGACGCCTCAAAGAATAGGCGCCGTTCTCTGCAAGGCGCGCCGATTCATGGCAGCGCTAATGTCACTACTGGGCCGCCGCCTTCGCCGCTTCCTTGGAGTGAAGCTCGGCAAGCATCTGCTCGTCGGTCTTCATGATGCCGAAGTCGAGCAGCATCTCCTCCAGCTCCTCCATGGTGATCGGCGTCGGGATCGTACCCTGGCCCGAATTGGCGTGGATCTTCTCGGCCAGAGCGCGGTATTCCCCTGCCTGCTTTGAGTCCGGCGCGTACTGGATCACCGACATCTTCCTGAGTTCGGCATGTTGGACGATGTTGTCGCGGGGCACGAAGTGGATGAGCTTGGAATTCAATCGGCCAGCCAGTGCTTCGGCCAGATCGAGTTCGCGGTCGGTTTGACGTTCATTGCAGATCAGCCCGCCCAGCCGCACACCGCCCGAATGGGCATATTTGAGGATGCCCTTGGCGATGTTGTTGGCGGCATAGAGCGCCATCATCTCGCCGGACATGACGATATAGATCTCCTGGGCCTTGCCTTCGCGGATCGGCATGGCGAAGCCGCCGCATACCACGTCGCCGAGGACGTCATAGGAGACATAATCGACATCGTCATAAGCGCCATTCTCCTCGAGGAAATTGATCGAGGTGATGACGCCGCGGCCGGCGCAACCGACACCCGGCTCGGGGCCGCCGGACTCCACGCACTTGATGCCTCTGTAGCCCACCTTGAGCACGTCCTGGAGTTCGAGGTCTTCCACCGAACCTTCCTGTGCGGCGAGATCCAGGACGGTATCCTGAGCTTTCGAATTCAGGATCAAGCGTGTGGAATCGGCTTTGGGGTCGCATCCTACGATGAGGATTCTCTGCCCGAGGTCGACAAGGGCAGCGAGCGTATTTTGGGACGTGGTGGACTTGCCGATGCCGCCTTTTCCGTAAAAGGCGATCTGACGCAGACCTGACATAATAGCTTTCCTTCCTTCGTTCTAATCATCGCGACTGCCCGCGACACAAGTGCCGATAGGCAGCTCGTGCCGCCTCACACCAAGCATCGCAAAAAGCGTACCAGCGTGATCGGCCGATCCCAGAAAAAACTTTGTCATTAAATTCCAGCCGCTTAGACGGCGGCAAAACGCGCGAACGGGCCTTTCAGGCGTCTGTCACGGACACGACAAAGCCGACACAGATTGTCGTGCGCCATCCAAACCGCCGTGTGTCGAGCTCGAAGCGGGAGAATGGGGAAGTTAGCCCAAAGCTGATGGCGAGACCATCGGAAGACATCGGCTCTTGTCTTTCCAGCCTGCCATTGATCGGGCGGTCGCTGGATGAGCAGGAGCCTGGGGCTTGACCGCGGCGCGGGTAGTTCAGGCAGGCTTACAGAGCGGGAACGCCGGCGGCCGATAGACATCCGCGCTTAACCTTTCATAGCCCGTCTACAAGTTGGTTCCGCCGACGCGCTATATGGAAGCCAAATAATTCAGTAGCTTAGCCGAGAGCATTGATTTTTTCAGAAAGATACGTGTTATACGCGTACGAACCGCCGAACCCATGGTCGGCGCCCTCATGCGCGTGAGACCCCGTTGTGGGCGAGGCTCGCGACTGGCTGCACGATCCTAGCCGGCCTGCTTGCCATTGAGTTTGGTCCCGCCGCGGTAGGCTGCGGCATCAAGGGCAACATCAGCTACAACACTGGCAAGAAGATTATCACGTTCTTGGACAGGAATCTTACTGGGAGACACGCATCAACAGGCGGGCGGGCGGGCTTCGAGAGGTTAGTGTCGCGGCAGCTTGCAGATCTGCCCACGGGGCCGCCACGATCGCAAAGTGTGTACAAAAGCGCCCTCTCTGCCGAACTGAACAGTGCTCACGGCCATAGCCTCGGATGAGCCCGACTGGCTTGACCTCTGCATGATGAGAGCAGCTTTTACACCAGGTGCGCAGCACATGTCTTTAACGAACGCATCGTCTTCAAGAATATAGAGAGCAATTCGGAAAACCGAGTAGTTGGCGGCGAAGCTAGGAGAAGGTATACACCACCCTCTTGTTACCCCAGAGTAGAACGTGCAGCTGCGGCAAGACGCGGGCTTCGAACCACCTGTCGCTGGTCACCTTTTCTACCAGCGATTCCATGCGCATCATATTCCGTCGGACTCGACAGAGACGTCTTCATTACCACGGCGGGGCGGCGTGTGATTGCCGGGTTGCAGACAAACCTCGCCGCGACGTCTTTGGGACGAGTGGTGTCGGCACCGAATCCCTATCATTTAGACTAGCCAGCTTGGGGAGCGCCGTCAGACCGCCAGACCGGAAGAGGAGGCTTCGCGCCAACTTGTGCCAAGAATGTTGGACCGTGCGGAACCGCTGGGGCGGCGCTCAACTCTGGCGCAGGATGAAGCGTCGATTGGGTGAATGAATAGGGCGCGCGTTCGACGGGTAGAGGGAGGCAAATCGCTGGATGTCTGCCGGATCAACGTCAACCGGTTCCATCGCCACCATCCACTCGACGTTTTCGGTGCACGGCGGCGTCGTCAGTGAGCCCTCATAAGTCCAATAGCCAAGCGAGGCTGGCAGAAGCCAGTTGGGATTCACCTCGTCGATCGTCACCTCCCCATTCGGCAGTTCGGGAAAGGCCGCAGCAAGGGCAGCAAAGCTGGCATTTGTCGCGCCGGGCGTTAAAAAGACGCCCAGCACGCCCAGAGTACCACTTTGCGTGTCCTTGTGAACGAAATGCACCTCCATCGGGAAGCTCTTGCCCGCCACGTGATGTTCGCTTGGCGCATGGAAATGGAACTGTACCAGTTCGTAGACACGATCGCTGCGGGTCAGCGTGCTGCCTTGTGGCATATTGATTTGAATGGTGTGGCCGTTGTTCACCATATTGCCGCCGCCCTTGTGCCAGCCGATGGCGATATGCGGGATATCCGCCTTGACCGCGCTGTTGATATTGATCGGCGATTGCTGCGTGCCGGCAGAGCATACGAAATTTTCCTTATCCAGATCAGCCCAGTGCTCCGGTCCGACCGGACCGGTGTACCCCCAATGGGCACTGGTCGCTTGGGCGGCTTGAACGCAAATCCGGCATGCGCCGAGCGCAACCAACCCTTTGATCAGGTGACGACGATACATATTACTTTTGCTCCTCTTGCGAACTGATGTTGGTGGCTGCCCTAATGGACGCGTGATGGCCAATCGGCGCGGCCAGTATTGTCCTTTGCAACTGATAGATGCCCGCATGCCTTGGCGTGCTTTCATAAGTGCGGCTGCCGTTTCTCGGCTGGCCGGCTTCTGCAGCCCGCAACGGGAGCAGTTTCAACCAGCTAAACGATAAAAAATTTGAGCAGACCAGCGCTTGACCCCCGCCGCAAAGGCACAGGCGAAGGTGATCACTGCGCGGCTGCCGTTCGCGCCGGAGGCCGCATCGCTATACTTTACACTCGCTGCCCAAGGAGACGCAGGCGACCCTAATACGTTTTCATCGCTACTCCCGACGCAGCCGACCCACGCCACGAAAACGTTGCTATATTTCACGTTGGGCCAGTGAGGAAATCGATCTTCTTTATGGAAGGCATTTGCGCAATGGATGCATTCCCATGCTGACAGTCGTGCGTCAGGCCGGACAATGAGATACATCGATAAGAGCTGGACAAGGATGAGGGGATGACGTGCTTGCGACGGAGCAGGTGGGGCGAGAAGGCCAGTTCTTGCGGATTTCAACTTTGCGTGACGACAGCTCATCGGAGTCAAGGTGACACACGCCGGCAGCGGGGTGTCCGGGCGGTTTCCAGCCGCACAATCGCGAGACCGCTGACGCGAACAAAGCTCGGCTGTACTCGGCACGCGAAGAGAGCCTGCCAAGCCGTTGGAGCCCGGCCTTCCGGTGCGACGCAAGCCGCAGACTAGACCGCCCTCTTGTTACCCCAAAGCAGAACGTGCAGCTGCGGCAACACGCGGGCTTCGAACCACCTGTCGCTAGTCACCCTTTCGACAAGCCATTCCATTCGCATCATTATTCCGTCCAAGTCGACAGAGGCGTCTTCACTGCCAGGGCGCGGCGGCGTGTGATTGCCGGGTTGCAGATAGATCGGAAGGTGCGGATATCTCGCCGCGACTTCTTTGGCGTAGGCATAGTCACTCTCGTCGAAAACGACGAGCTTGAGCACGATTTGCGGCTTCTCTTGCGCCGCTTCGAGGCATGCATCAAACGCAGCCCAACGGGTGGTCATCTCGCTGGACGGCGGCTTTGGGCTAAGGGTCAGCACGTCAAGATCCGCAAACCACTCCCTCACCACGGAACCCTGCGTTTCCAGTGCAAAACGATAGCCCTCGCGATGGCCGCGTTCTATGAGGGGACCGAACGGCTGAATGGCCGGGTTGCCGCCTGACAAGGAGACCATAACCGGCCTGCCGCCGGAAAGCGCATGGACGGTTTGCCACACGGCATCGATCGGCATCGGTAGCCATTCATGGCGATACTGATTGTCCACCGCGTGAAGGCTGTCGCACCATGAACAGCGATAATCACATCCGCCGGTTCTGATGAACACCGTCGGCAAGCCGATGAGCACGCCCTCGCCCTGGATAGTCGGCCCGAATATCTCGCTCACACGGATTGCGGGATGCATGTCGGTCACGGACGGTATTCCGCCCAAGTTTTCGGTGTTTCGCTAACGCGCACGGCCGCGGTCTGCGGCAGACGTGCCTTGCACCATTCATAGAAATGTCTGGCCAGGCATTCCGCCGTGACCTTCTCATGTCCCAGCACGTCGTTGAGGTGCCGATGGTCGAAGCTCTCGTCAATGTAGCGTTTGAGCGGCGCCAGATCGTGATAGTCGCGCACGAAGCCGTGGGCGTCCAGTTCCTTGGCCGACAGCTCCACTACGACGACATAGTTATGCCCGTGCAGGCGCGCGCATTGATGGTTGGGAGGCAAGGAGGTGAGCTGATGCGAGGCCGAGAAGTGGAATTCCTTGGTGATGTGGAACATTACGCGCGCCTCCTGCGCAGCGCCTCAAGCCAGAAATCGGCGTCCTCGTAGTCGGTGGGATCAGCGTGCCCGGCGAGATGGAACGCTTCGCGCCGCTCGACGCAGGTCCCGCATCGTCCGCAGTGACGCACGCCGCCCTTGTAACAGGACCAGGTCTCAGCAAACGGGGTGCCGTATCTTGCGCCATCCGCAACAATGTCAGCTTTTCCGAGATTCACATACGGTGCATAGAGGCGTATCTGCGCATAGCCGTCGAGCGCGCGGTCTTGCATTGTCTGGAAAGCTTCAATGAAGGCCGGACGGCAATCGGGATAGATGAAATGGTCCCCACCATGCACGGCCGCCGCCACCGCTTCGGCGCTGTGGGCGGCGGCGAGACCGAAGGCGATTGCCAACATGATGGCATTGCGGTTCGGCACCACCGTAATCTTCATCGTGTCTTCGGCGTAGTGGCCGTCCGGCACGTCGATACTGCTAGTCAGCGCTGAGCCGGAAAGGCCACGGCCAATTTCGCCGATGTCGATGATCTGGTGCGGGACCTTCAGTCGCTGCGCGCAAAGAGCGGCGAAGCCCAATTCCTTCCTGTGCCGTTGGCCATAGTCGAAAGATAGAAGGCCGGTGAGTTCGTGCTCCGCTGCCACCATGTGAGCAAGGGAAACGGAGTCCAATCCGCCAGAGCAGACGGCGAGAGTCTTCATCATTGGTATCCTTGTTTTGACCGGGTAAGGCTGCGACCGGAGATTTCTCTGCGCCCCCACTACTCCAGCGACTCAGTTTTGTGAACCGGGAGAATTTGCGCTCAGCCCGATTGGAACGGGAGTGCGTCGCGTCCAACACGCGTGATCAATAAAAGTTGAGCGCTTCAGCAGTTTGTTTCGCATCGCGCCAACTTTCGCAATCTGCTGTCGGATCGTCGACTTCGAGACAAGGTGATGTTCGGCCGACATCGGCTGACTCTTAATTAAGCCGCAGAACACATGTTGGCTTTCTGGCCTTCGCTTGTGCGGTTGGCACGACAATTGACATTCTAATTGTGGGGCGGCACACCCCGCCAGCCGAAAGTGGCAGTGAGCTCCTTCAGGCGCAGGTTGATGTGCTGATTATTCGGCGATTTTCCGATCTCGAACCAGAAAGCGAGGGCGACATGGATGCCAGCAAATTTGACATTGGCGACATCCGCCTGGAGAACCCTGCGCGGCGCGATTGAGGCCGCAGGCGAGCCTGCTCTACCTGCCGCCCTACAGTCCCGACTTCAATCCGATTGAGAACGCCTTCGCCCAACCTAAGGCGCTGCTGCGAGCAAAGGCCGACCATCAAGGCTCTATGGGACTGACGTTGCCCCAGCAGTTTTGAGTTCGTTTCCGGCGTGGGTTGTGCCCTGCTGGGCGGGTGAAGCGACGGGCGCTGGCGCGGAGCCTTTGGCATAGCGCAGCGCGAGCGACCGTCGCGGATTGAAGGTGCTGGCGAACTTGGCCGGGGTCTGCCAGGCGATTTGGGAGTGCGGCCGCGCGGTGTTGTAGTCGGCGTGCCACAGGGCGATGGCTACGCGCGCCTGAGCCAGCGAGGTGAACAGCGTCTCGTTGAGCAGTTCATCGCGCAGTCGGCCGTTGAAGCTCTCGATGAAGCCATTCTGCATCGGCTTGCCGGGCGCAATGTAATGCCATTCGACGCGGTTCTGATCCGCCCAGGAGAGGATGGCGTTCGAGGTGAACTCGCTGCCATTGTCGCTGACGATCATCCTGGGCCGGCCGCGCTAGTGATGAGCCGGTCCAATTCGCGGGCAACCCGCATGCCCGAGAGAGACGTATCAACGATGAGTGCCAGGCACTGTCTCGTGCAGTCGTCGACGACGGCCAGGATGCGGAAGCGGCGCCCGTCGGTGAGCTGGTCCGATACGAAGTCGAGCGACCAGCACTCGTCGGGCCTCAGCGGCACCAGCATTGGCGCCCTGGTCCCGATCGCCCGCTTGCGGCCGCCACGGCGGCGAACGGCGAGCTTCTCCTCCCGATAGAGCCGGAACAGCTTCTTGTGGTTCACGACCAGGCCCTCCCGCCTCAGCATCACGAGAAGACGCCGGTAGCCGAACCGGCGACGCTCCTGCGCGATCGCCTTCATCCGCTCGCGAACCTCCCGGTCGTCCGGCCTGCTGGTCTGGTAGCGAACCGTCATGCGGCAACAGCCGATGGCTTTACACGCCCGCCGTTTGCTCATCCCGAAGCCTTCCTTCAGGCGAGCGACAGCTTTCCGCTTGGCGGCGGGCGTCACCATTTCTTTCCCACAAGGTCCTTCAACGCGGCATTGTCGAGCATGGCGTCGGCCAGAAGCCGCTTCAGGCGCGTGTTCTCGTCCTCCAGCCCTTCAGGTCGCCGAGCCTCGGTGACATCCATCCCGCCGAAGCGGGCCTTCCAATTGTAGATCGAGGCGTCGCTGACCCCGTGCTTGCGGCACAGATCGCCAACCGATACCCCGGCCTCGTGTTTCTTCAAAATTCCGATGATCTGCTCTTCAGAGAAGCGGCTGCGTTTCATGTCCTGATCCTCTGGATGGGCCAGAACGAACTTCAAACCGGATTAGATCAGAGGGGCAAGGCCTCGGCGCGGTCGTCGACCTCTTCACCCCAGCCGAATGTGCCAACTACTTCAAAGCCGCAGGATATGACCTGGATCAGATAGGACGTGCTCCAATGGTTTACACCTGACAGGAGTCCGGCCCCCACAACCGTTTCGCAATGAGGAGCAGCGCTGCCGCTGCTCCTCCAATCACACGACGGATTCACGATGCGGCAACTCGAGCCATGATTTCGGATCGAATGGCCGATGCGGTGTATAGTGAGGCATCCAGCGGCAAATCCCCAAATGCCAGTTGACACAGAAGATAATTAGCACCTGCCTCTTCCAGCTGATCAAGGAGAGCTTTTCGGACAGAATCTGCCGTTCCCACGACGCACAATTCACTTTCAATTGCTGCATCGAAGTTCAAAGGCAAGTTTGGTGGAGTGGAAATGGCATTTAGTTCGTATAGAAATTTGAAGCTATTGAGCCATCGTTCATAGGCAGGTGCTGCGAGCAAATACGCATCTGTTTCAGAACGCCCTATCACCACCATTCGGAGCAATCCAAGAAATGGCGCTTGCTGGCCAATGTCAGCATCGTGAATTCGGGCGGCGCGGAACGCGTCGGTAACGCTGCGAACAGAAGTGGAAGGTCCGACGCAGGCGATGTTTGCCCCATTCGCAGCGGCCCAGCTAGCCGGCTCGGGTCGATTGGTGGCGATCCATGTCGGCGGATGGGGATATTGGTGAGGTCTCAACGTCAGCGGAACATCTTTCAACTCAAAGTGGCGGCCCTGATAAGAAAGCGTCCCGCCTTTCATCGCATTGATGAGAATCTCACTGGCCTCCGCATACTGTTCTGGTGCTGCTTCTACAGCAACCCCGAAGTATCCCAATTCAGTGGGAGCAGAGCCGCGCCCTATGCCGAGTTCAAGCCTGCCGCCGCTCAACTGATCAAGCATGCAGATCTCCTCGAAGGCACGCAGCGGATGATAGAGCGCAAGTAGCATTACCATGGGACCAACACGAAGACTGCGGGTTCGCTGGGCGACGCTCGCTAAGAACAAATTCGGTGATGGACCTCTGCCATGCGGCGTACAGTGGTGCTCGGCGAGATGATACGCATAAAAGCCATAGCCATCGCACGCTTCTGCTAGGCTCAGCCGATCTGCATATTGTTGTGCGATGTCATCGCCGTTTTCGTCCAGATGATCGAAGATGCCGAAGGTCAGGCCCGAAGCGGAAATTTTCTTCAATTAATTGTTCTCCAAATTACCTATTATTTATTCGCTAATCATCATAGCTGGCGACATATCAGCACCTATTACTTGGCGCTTAATGTGAATTGACTTAATGCTTGTGCACACCGCGATTCTTCTTAAAGCTCATACAGACGCGTTTGGCGGCAGCAAGGAATTTGTCCATCTGCTCTGTGGTGCCAATGCTGACGCGAATACAGTTCTTCAAATCTACGTCAGGAAAGCTGGCGATGAGGATCGCCTGCTCTTTCAACGCGGCTTGCCAGCATGAGCCCTCCTGTCCCGCCGGCACACGGGCCAGCAAAAAGTTTGCGTGGGAGGGTGTTACGGAAAAGCCAAGTTGCAACAGCGCCAGGGTCACTCGCTGTCGTTCATGCTTGATGTGCCTGTGGTTCTCTTCGTAGGCGTGGCGATGCGCAAGAATGCTTTTCCCGACCGCCTGCCCGATCACGTTCATGTTGAAGACATTCTGGATGTTGCGCAGCCTGCCAATGATTTCTGGGTGACCGAAACCGAAGCCGACTCGCACGCCAGCAGCAGCATAGCTCTTTGAAAAAGTCCTCAAGATCAAAAGATTCGGATGTCTATTGACGAGGCGCAGGGCATTGTCGGGTGCGAAGTCAACGTAGGCCTCATCCAAGACGACCAAGCGATCTGCTTGCTCCACAAGGCGTTCGATTTCGGCCACCGGCACGAATGTTCCGGTCGGATTGTTCGGATTAGCCAACAGAATGAACTTCGCGTCTTTTGCGGGGCCGGACAGCAGTTTTTCTATCGGCAGGGGATGAGCTTCGCTCGATGCGATTTCGAGAAACTCGGCACCCTGCAACATGGCAAGTTTACGGTTGAACGAAAATCCGGGCGACAGCATCGCCACTCTATCTCCTGGGGCGAGGAAAGCTCTGTAGATGAGTCCGAGCAGCTCCGACGAACCGTTGCCGGCAATCACCTGATCTTTGGAAAATCCGTAAGCATCGGAGGCAGCTGCCCTTAAGCTGAGATTGTCGTCTTCCGGATAAAGATACTGGTGTTCGATCGCAGCAATTGCACTTTGCATTACGCTCTTCGGCAACGGAAACGGGTTCTCGTTCGTATTTAGCTTAACGCAATTTGCATCCGTCGCTGGTCCGTTGGACGAGAGAGCATCTAATTTGCTGGCCACCGGCGAAAAAAGCGAAAGCACGGTCTTCAGTTTTGCATCGCACATGTTCTTCTCCGTTTTTCAGTCCCGCAGGGCATGTGACATGAGGCAATAGTTGATCGTGACTTGATCGACGTTCGGCTATATCAGCGCTGCCTTCCCACCCTGGTGGGGATCGCCGACCACGGTTTGGATTTGACACCGGCAAGCTGTCGAGAACCTGATGACGACCCAACGTGTGGCCGACGGCCGATTCGGCGCAACAGACGGTGTTTCAACATCGCATCGTCCTCAAAGCCGCATGCAGGGCCTGCACGACAGCCCGTCTCCAGCGCCCGCAGATAGGTGGAAGCCGAAGTCTTGCCGAACCTCAGTTGCTCTGCCACCTGGCCCACCGGACTGCCCTGTTTATGGGTCAGGCGCAGGATATCTCTGACGCTCGTTCGTCTTGCTTGCTTCCGTCTTGGCATGGGCTCTCTCGGTTTGCTGATGAGAGAGCCAAATACCGGCTCATCTGAGCATGAGACGCAGGCCTGACGATATGGAGCGTCGCTGTGGCGCGCGTAGCCAAGAGGGTTCGCCTCGGTGGCGGGGCATGCAAGACGGCGCACCTCCTTAGCCATCCTGTCCCATCGTCTCAGATCGTGAGGCGCACCTTATAGTCGGTGAGGAGATCTTGCAGGGTCAGGTTACGCCCTAGCGCTTAAGGTTGTTGGTCGCACCGAGCAAGCGCGGGACCTGTCGACGGACAACAGCGGTGCCACTGCCGGCACTAGGTCGTCCAGCATCGCAGTGAACCGCGTACGTAGTATTTTGTCGTAGGCGGCATTCTGGATAGCCGGATACGGGCTCTTCACCCGCTGCACCACCGATTGCGGGATGATGTCGCGAGAAACATTCACGGATTTCGTGAAAAAAGTGTACCCGCCGAAGAGCCCCACTCGCGGGGGCGGTGCAGCACCACCTCGGTGTCACTGCTCGTGTTCATGCGATGGACTAGGCCGGCCAGCTGTTGACGCAGCTCGCGGTAGTTGTAAGTCTCACCCGTGTAGACGAGCACCAAGTCAGGTCGGCCATCCTCCTGGAGCATCCTCGGCTGACGGCCGCCCTGGATATCGATGATTGCCAGGCGGTGGTGTCCCAGCGCCGCAGGCCCGCCGATCCAAGTCCCCTCGTCGTCCGGACCGTGGTTCGCTATGGTGGCCGTCATATCGGCAAGCTCCCTTCGCGCATCGGGACCTCCGAGGTCTCGATTGAAGTCGATCCATTCACAGATGCCGCACAGGTTATGTCGCCGCATTTGGGGCGAAGCAGATATAAGGCCAGTGGGAAACCATCGAGGCAAAGTGACGGATCTAGCCCAGCTACGATCCGCATCCGACATTGTCGGACATCGGACAGCACCGCGATTCGCTGCATAGGAAGCCTGGAGTCGCGATTTCCCTTGGGGGAATCAGCGCATGAAAGGAGAGCTGGGTCGTGTCTGCCGAAATGAGAAATTGCTCCCCCTTATTGCCTCACCGAGGAATGTTACCCAGCGCGATAGACGGACATGCCCTACCTCCCCCCGTTGCAGCTGAGGGAGATAGGGGCCAGCTCTTCATTCAACCCTCATGGAGGATGATCAGCCCAGCCATTTCCATGCGCCGGCCTTCACAAGCCGTGCACCATTCAGGTTCTTTTCCTTGAAGCGCGACGATCCTTGTCAGACGTCGCAACACTTGCTGCCGAGAGCACGAGCTCTTCCTCGAGCATGCCTTGATCTGCGCCTCGAACGGCTCGCACATGCTGGGTTTCAACGACTTCGCAGAGGTTGATATTCTGCAGTGACTTCGTCTCGCTGCTGCACGGCATTGACGCTGGGAGCCATGCTCGCGTGGCGCAATTGTGCTGAAGCCGGTGCCCACGGCAACGTTTCTTAACCCGCCCCAGATCCTGGCGTTTGGCTATTTCCGACATTCGTGTCCGGCTTCGGACAAAGGCCGGGTTTGCCGAACGGAGTCGCACCCAATTTCCAGTGCTGCTTGAGCAATAATATCGACCGGCATTACTGCACAACACGAAAGTTGCTGCAAAAACCGAAGTGAACCCAAGGCATCGGGTCAATTGGCATGGCGCTTGCGACTCGGTCGATAGAACGCAGTCAAAATCACGGTTGCAGACCATGCCTACCTCTCAAAGCTCGATAAAGCACGCGAGCGAAATTCCCCGTCTCCGCGGAAGCTCGTCGCCTTTAAACGTGCCTGCTCGGGGGCGGTCTTGCACAAGACCGGTCCGAGGCAACCACGCCAAGGCGCGAGGCTGCCGGAACTGTCGACCGAAGTCGATGCCGCTTCAGTTTAACCGAAAAATGCACCGTACCACTTTGGCCTGGGAGCAAATCAATGACCGACAGAAAGAACGTTCCTCTCGTGACCTTTCGCACGCGTGTTCGCGATGAGTCGATCGGGGGGCCAAATCCTTATCGGTGGGAGAACAAGACCTCCGACGATTATTTCGGGGGCAAGCGCGTCATCCTGTTCTCGCTGCCTGGCGCCTTCACCCCGACCTGCTCGACCTTCCAACTGCCCGATTTCGAAAAACTCTATGATCAATTTCTGGAACTGCGAATTGACGCGATCTACTGCGTCTCGGTCAACGATGCTTTCGTCATGAATGCGTGGGGAAAGTCCTTGGGGCTGCAGAAGATCGAGCTGATCCCAGACGGGTCGGGCGAGTTCACGCGCAAAATGGGCATGCTGGTCGCGAAGGACAATCTGGGCTTTGGCATGCGCTCCTGGCGATACGCCGCTCTGATCGACGATGGCGTGGTGGAGCAGTGGTTCGAGGAGGAAGGCTTCTGTGACAACTGCGAGACGGACCCCTATGGCGTTTCATCCCCGCAAAACGTTCTCGACAAACTGAAGGCGGCGGCATGACCCAGAAGTGGCAAGTCTCACACAACCCAAGCACACACTAGAGCATCCTCGGCAGATTACGGTTCAACATGCATCTCTCAGCAAGCCTGCTTCAACGCCAGAAGCAACGTATGGTCTTATCGCCTCAAGCCATTGAAGCTATTCGCTTGCTGCGATTGACGCATACTGAACTCCATCAGCTCGTGCAGCAGGCACTCGAGAGGAACCCCGTTTTGAAGCCTGACCCGTTTGACGACGATTCGCCGCTGTCAGGGGTGGATCAGCGGAGCAGTCAAAGCAGAAGCGAAATCGGCGAATCGCCCATTGGCGGGCCGTCTGGCGGGCGCGGGCAATGGAAGTCGCAACGCAGTAGCGGCAACGATCGACCTGCCGTCGAGGAGTTTACCGCCCACACCGAAACATTGCACGACCATGTCGCCCGCCAGGTCGCCCTCACCCCGTTCACCCCCCAGGAGCGGCTGATTGCCGGACAGCTCGCCGCCCATCTGGAGGACACTGGCTATCTTCAGGTAAACCTTTTCGATCTGGCCAGGAGGTTAAACGTTCGGCAAGCTGATGTGGAACGGGTCATCGGAATCTTGCAGCAATTTGATCCGCCGGGGATTTTTGCGCGAACTCTCAGCGAATGCCTGGAGATTCAGCTGCGCCAGCAAGACCGGTTCGACCCGGCTATGGCAGCTTTGGTCGCCAATCTCGAGATGCTTGCACGGGGGGATTTTCAGGGATTGAAGCAGCGTTGCGGAGTCGACGAGGAGGATCTCCTCGACATGAGGAACGAAATCCGCGCGCTCGATCCCAAGCCTGGAGACCGGTTCCAGTCCGGGACGCCGGAAACCATCGTACCGGACGTCTGGGTAATGCCCAAGTCCGAAGGTGGATGGCGGGTGGAGCTTGATCCGGCCACGCTGCCCAAAGTGTTGATCAACCACACCTATGTCGCCGAAATCTCGCAGCTGACCAATCAAAATCCGGAAGGCAAAGCGTTTCTCGACCATTGCCAGGAAAAAGGGAACTGGCTGATCAGCTGCCTCGAGCAGCGCGCTAAGACGATCCTTAAGGTTGCGACCGAAATCGTGCGCCAGCAGGATGCCTTTTTTACACACGGCGTCGCCCATCTGCGGCCTCTCTGTCTCAAAAATGTCGCTGACGGGATCAAAATGCACCAGTCGACGGTAAGCCGGGTGGCTTCGAACAGGTACATGTTAACTCCGCGCGGGGTGTTCGAGCTGAAGTATTTTTTCACAGCGACAATCGCATCCTGCGAGGGCGGCGACGCGCACTCCGCCAAATCTGTCCGCCATCGGATCAAGGCAATCATCGCCGAAGAATCGCTCGACAAGGTACTTTCCGACGAAGACATCGTTGCTCAGCTCAAGCAGACCGGCATCAATGTCGCTCGCCGTACCGTCACCAAATATCGCGAGGCGATGAACATCCCTTCCTCCATACTACGGCGCCGCGATAAGCGTTTGTCCGCAGCTGCGATCAAGCGAAGTGACTAACCGGCATTCCTGGTCGGCGAGAGGCGACTCTCAACTTCCTCCGGGCCGAAGCAGCTTTCGAAGTCCTGGCATTCCCGACAACTGGGTGCAGTGCATGACGAAAAGCCTTCGGCCTCACACAGCTTGCGGTAAAAGTACTTTTTCCATTTCATGTTTTCTGTGTTGCCTGCCGCCAGCGCGGGAAAATGTCTGGCAAGCAGGCGGCTGAGCTCAGCGCGATTTGAGAGGCCAAGATCCCGCCAAAGATGGTCCGTGCGCATCGCACGCCGGGCGATGATCTTGGCCAAGCGGCCGCTCGCCGGGTCGGCCGGCGCAGCATGCGCTAGCAGCAGCCGGCGTAGCAGCTCCTCTTCCAGTTCCGGCTCGGGCTCGCTCAACTCCTCCAAAGCGAATACGCTGCTGGAGGTAGACGGGAAAGTTGCGGCCAAGACATCACGCAATTCGACAGACGAAAGGCCTGTCCCCTCCGTCGCCAACACCTCGCCCGCCTGGACCTCCTCAAGCGAACGTGAATGTACGCAGGGCAGCACATGCTGATCGAAGCTCCTCCCTAGCTCGGACCCACGCCATTGCGCGCTGGATAGGCAGCCATCATCGTAACGGCCGGCTTCAGCTTCCGGCATGACAAAGCGCCTTGTTGACCGCAGGGATGATCTTGTCGCCCCAGAGCTCGATCTGGCGCAGCATCGTCTTTTGGTCGAAGTCGCCCAATTGAGTCTGAACTGCGATCTGGTCCGGTTTCAAGATATCGATCTCTTCCAGCAGGCGATCAATCACGCGATTTACGCTGCCAATCGGCAAATTTTTGCGCATGGTCTCGAAGGACAGATCCTGCTGGGTCGGTGTCTCCTGCAGCAGGTAGCCATCGTGGCTCTGTTGGCGGCGCTGATGCAGGGCTTCAGAAAGCCGGCGCTGGAAGCGGGCATTGTCGAGATAGCTGTTGATCTCCAACTCGTCGTGGCTGGCATAGCAGCAGCGCAGCAGCGATATCTTGACGTCGGTGACGTTCTTTTCCTCGGATGCCGCCGCCCTCTCGACTGATTCACGCAGTGTGGTCAAAGTCTCTAAGCCGTCGTGGAAGGCTGTGACAAAAAAATTGTGCCCCTCGCGGTAGGCCCGAGCCATCCGTGCGGCTCCGCCAGCGATCCAGATAGGCGGCGTCGGCTGCTGGACTGTGCGGACCGAAATCGCTGTTGGGGGGATCTTCTCATACTGGCCGTCGTGTTCGAAGACGTTTTGGTTGAGGCCCTTGAGAATGATGTCCAGGTATTCCGAAAAGACGGCCGGCGCCTCATCGATGTCCACGCCGAACCGTTCGAACTCGAACTGCTGGTATCCCAAGCCTACGCCGAGCTCGAGACGGCCGTTCGCAACGATGTCGGCGAAGCCGATCTCGGACAGCAGGCGCTGCGGTTGGTAAAGCGGCAGCACGCAGACGGCAGTGCCCAGGCGAATCGTGCTTGTCAAGCCGGCGCAGTGCGCCACCATCATCAGCGGGGATGGTATGAGGCTGTAATTGTTGAAGTGGTGCTCAGCAAACCACGCGGTGTTGAACCCAGCCTGCTCCGAAGCGACGGCCTGTTCGATGGAGTTGCGGATGACGCTTTCTGAGGATTGGTGATAGCCACGCTGGGCGGCCAGAATGAAAGTGGCAAATTCCATGATTTCTCCTCGTTATAGACACGTCAGCCGACCGGGAATGTGCTCGGCATGCACATGCTTGGATCTCAAGCACCTCAGGTGCGTCGTGGAGCCGAGGCTTCATAATGCTCGGCCGGTCGCCCTGCGAAGGCCTGGCAATTAACCTGCGGCCTCCGCAAAACATTCGTCATAGAGTTCGCTGGCGTTTCCCGCATCACCGAACGAGGTCCAGCCGCCGTCCACGTAGAGGATCGAGCCGTTGATGTATGAGGCGTCAGACGAAGCAAGGAAGAACGATGCATCTGCGACGTCTTCTGGCCGTCCCATCCTGCCCATGGGGATGCGTCGTCCGATTGCTGTCAGGTCGATGCGGCCGGCTTTGGCCAACTGAGCAAGTGCGGGCGTGCGGATGTGGCCAGGAGCGACGGTGGCTGTCCGAATTCCGACCGGCCCGAGTTCGGCCGCCATGCAACGGGTCAGCATATCCATCCCCGCCTTGGAGGCGCCGTAGGCATGGCGCGGCGCGAACGGCAGAAAGCTGTCGATCGACCCGAGATTGAGGATCACGCCGCCCGGGCGCATAGCCTTGATCGCTTCGCGCGCGCAGGTGAAGGCGCCGGTAAGGTTGACATCCAGGACGTGTTCGAGCTGTTTCGACAGTTGCTCGATCGCAGGCACAATCCTGTCGGCGGTATCAGCACTATTGACCAGAACATCGATATACCCGAAGCGTCCCCTCAGTTCTTCGAACATCGACACCACATCGCTCTCGACGGCCACGTCCAGCGATTTCGCCAGATGCTTGCCGGGGAGCGATGTAGCCAGCTCTGCCGCTGCAGTGCCATCTTTATCAGCAATCACGACGGTGTCGCCGTTCGCGGCAAAGCGGCGAGCGACGGCCGCGCCAATGCTTTTTGCGCCACCGGTGACGAGCACGATTCGCGCATCTGTGCATTCGGCCGGACAGGAGAGCTCGGCTTGGAGCGCACCATCCACCGGCGGGTGAGCATCCCCCGGCTGGTTGAATGACATCCAGCCTCCGTCGACTGCCAGCACCGAGCCGGTGATGTAGCGCGCCTGCGTGCTGCTCAGAAAACGCACGACCCTGGCGATCTCGTCGGGGCGAGCCAAGCGCCCCATCGGCACGCGGCGGCGTATCGCCGCGAGGTCCATTTTGCCAGCGCGTGCCAGTTCTGTGACCATTGGGGTGCGGACGGAGCCCGGCGCCACCGCCGTGACGCGGATTCCTCGCATAGCCCACTCGCATGCAAGGGACTTTGTCAACGAGATCACGCCAGCTTTCGAGGCTGCGTAGGCGTTGCGCCTGGGATTGCCGACCACGCCCGCCATCGAAGCCACATTGACGATCGCACCGCCCGGCTTCATGCGCCGCGCCGCTTCCCGGGCCATAACGAATGGCCCAATAAGGTTCACTGTCACGCCGCGTCGGAAGGTATCGACAGCGGTGTCGATGATCCTATCCATCGTGGGTCCAACCGCCGCATTGTTGATGAGGACATCGATTTGCGCGAACCGTGCTTCGACCTGGCCGAAAAGTGAGAGCATGTCCTTCTCTCGCGACACATCGCACTCCAGACCGACGTGCGGCGACCCGAGATCCCGAGCCAGTTCAACCACACCACTGCCCGGAAGGTCCACCGCAACTACAGTGTCTCCGTCCGCGGCAAGGATATCGACCAGGGCACGGCCGATCCCGCCCGCAGCGCCTGTGATGATTACGGTGCGTGCTGCCAGTTTCACGAGAGCTTCTCCACGATGACCGCTTGTGATCTCAGCCCATCAACCTTGGGCGGAATGAAGGGCCGAGCCAAATCGTTGCAGTGACCGCCAGTTGCGGCCCCACACAGATGTCGTTCCCGTAGGGCGCTCATCCTCCATTTCTACCCACTTATGCAGCTCCCAGTTGGGGACCCTCGACGCCATCTTGGTCGGTGGGGATGTGACCCTTGAGCAACTGGTAGATGGGATCGTCTGGATGTTGTGCTCCAATCGGCTGTCGCCGGCCGAACCTATCTGCCTCAAGAATCGCTGGCGGGATTTGCTCCTCAACCCAATCGTAGACGACTGTCCGTTCCGCAATTCGCCACTCGTCCTGCCTCTTCTGAAACAGATCGCAGTAACGGCCGCAAAGCAGCGTCTGACGTATTTCTTGGTCTGTATCCGGTCCGCGTTGCAGCGCGGTGAAATAGCTCTCGACCGCGGCCTCTGCTGAACTGATGAAGTCGATCAGGCTGTTCGTGATTTGATGGATGTTACGGTGCCCCGGCAGACCGAGAGCAAATTGGATGAAGTCCTCTGCCGGTCCGCAATAGGGACCGTGCCTGTCATACGCTTCGGGCCAGTATGCGCTACGCAGCGCCGCCTCATCGGCGCGGTCTATCCCGCGGCAGTACCGATACAGGCAGTTGCGGATCGCCTCTCGGTCACGCAGTTCGGTAATTTTCGCGTGGTCGACAGGGTCTGTCGCGAATTGTATGATTGTTTTATCCTTCCCGATGCCAGTCTGCACTTTGCGTGTGTCTCTCTCTACAACTGAGTTAGCGGGGGGCTCGTCAACTTCCAGAGCTTGTTCGGGGCAGGCTCGTACCCCTTTTGAGGCAAGCAGTTGCTCCCCATCGGCAACATCAATATCACCGGGCAAGATGTAGCCGGCGTCATCAAGCTTGAAGACTCTCGGCGCCCGCGCCCAGCAGCGCGCATGACCCTGGCATCTGGCTTTATGTACGACGACACGCATAGCGAACTCCAATGTCGTTGGCTGAAACTTCAGGACCAGTCCAGGATCAGATTCTCGATCCCGAACACATGGCCGCCGAAGGTGATAGGTTCAGTCCCTGTCTTGATCCGAAAGGCTGGGATGCGCGCCAGCCACTCCTCCAGGCCAATGACAATCTCCCGCCGGGCAAGGTGTGAGCCAAGACAACGATGGGGACCATAGCCAAAGGCAGCGTGCCGGTTGTCCTCGCGCGCCAGATCGATCTCATTCGGGCATTCGAATTCCGCCGGGTCACGATTGGCAATCATCGTGGCACAGGAAACATAGTCTCCCTTGCGGATCGGCGCGCCTTTGAAGTCGACATCCTTCGTTGCCACTCGGATCATCTGAATGGTCGAATAGGCGCGCAGCAATTCTTCCGCAGCGACGGCAATCCGGTCCGGTTCGCTTCGTAGCAATTCCTGATCTTTGGGGTTGCGCGCGAGATGGGCCAAGTCGAAGCATATGGCTGCTGAGACCGTGTCGAGTCCCGCGACGAACACAAGCACGCCGATGCCACGGACTTCTTCGTCACTGAGCAGACGACCCTCGACCTTTGCCTTCACGATGAAGGTCATGAAATCATCGACCGGCTCCTTGCGGCGCTCGGTGGCAAGTTCGTCGATGAAGGCCACGATCGTCCGGGCTGCGGGTGGTCGTTGCTCCTTATCGCCGTGGAGCAGATCTCTAGCCCAGCCGACAAATGTTTCTAGTCCGTTGTCCGAAAGCCCAATAAAGCGAAGGAAGATATTGACCGCGAACGGAACTGCAAAATCCTTCATGATGTCGCAGCTCGTGCCTGATGCGGCGATCCTGTCGATCAGCTTGATCGCTCGTTCCCGGACAGCCGGCTCCAATGCCATTACCCGCTTTGGCGAAAGCAGCGGATTGAGCAGTGAGCGAAAAACACCGTGGAATGGCGGATCGAGCTCAAGCGGGATCATCGGCCAGCTCTCGCCGAGCACAGAGGCGAAGATGCTGCGATGGCTGGAAAACGTTTCGGTGTCCTGCGGCACCCGGCGCTGGTCGCTCGCGCGAGTGATGACCCAGGTACCCCGACCGTCGCGCGTGTTGCTGGTTGAATAAAAGATCGGAGGCCCGGCATGAACGCAAGCAACCGCTGCATGCGGATCCCCGTTAGCGGTCGGCAACATGCCGGGCGACGTAAACAGGCTGAAGTCCCTCACCATTTCGGGCGGGACATGATCTGGAACCGGCCGCGATTTAACCGCGCCAGAATCGAGAGACCGTTCATGAGATGCTGTCGGCATTTGCATGCAATCGTTGGTGCAAGCTCCGTGCCGAATTCGTCTTTCGATAATCCTTGCCGTTTGCTGGGCAACAGGTGGCGCCTGCGCTGACTTGCTGGTCGGGATTGCAACATTCTTGTCCAGCGTCGGACACAGAATGTAGAAAGCTAGACACCGACTTGGAGCAACTCAACTGGTGGGATCGCTAGCTGTGGAGCCTCAACAGGTTGTCCTCGGTTAGAGCGAGGCGACTGATAGGTGTTTTGGACTTTAGGCTCCCGTGGGGACGGTGCCAATTGTATCTGTGCAGCCAGACCGGCAACTCTGCGGCGCGGTGATCTGAAGTCGGATAAGCGATGGCATAAGCCCATTCGCGCAGTGCTGTCTGGATGAAGCGCTCGGCCTTGCCATTGGTCTTGGGTGTATAGGGTCTTGTCCTGACGTGCTTGAGGCCGAGATCGCGGCAGGCCTTGGCGAAGGCCTTTGATCTGTAGCAGGAGCCGTTGTCGGTCATGACGCGGGCTATCGTGACGCCGAGGCTGGCGTAGTAGGCCACCGCCGCCTTGAGGAAGGCGATGGCGCTTTCTTTTTTCTCGTCGGGCAGGATCTGCGAGAAGGCGATGCGGGAGGCGTCGTCGATGCAGACATGGACGAACTCCCAACTGCTGCCGCGCGAGCTGGCATTGCCGGTGCGCTTGCCGGTAATGCGATGACCGATGCGCTCGAAACGACCGAGCTTCTTGATATCGATATGGATCATCTCGCCAGGATGCTCGCGCTCGTAGCGTCGGATCGGCTCGGCCGGTTCGATATCCCGCAACCGCGACAGTCCGGCACGCTTGAGAACCCGGCTAACGGTGGCGGGCGAGACGCCGACCTCATGGGCGATGTGCTTGCCGGTCCAACGTTGCCGCCGCAGCGCCATGATGCGCTCGGCGATCAACGCAGCGGTGGCCTGCGGCATATGGGCGGGCCGCGAGGAACGGTCGATCATGCCGGCCCGCCCTTCGGACTTGTAGCGCTCGACCCAGCGCGCCACGATCTTGGCCGACACGCCGTAGACACGCGCCGCATGGGCTTTGGAGAAAGCGCCTTCTATCACCGACAGCGCCATCTCCTCTCGACGCAGCGGTGTGAGACGGGCATTCTTATGGATGTTCATTCGGATCCTCCGATGGATGCTGAAGCGTGGTAACTCCAGTCTCCTCGGTCCGGTCCGAATGGACAACCTCCCGAAAGCTCACAGCTAGCCGATCATGTGCCCGGGGAGCATCCAGTTCGAAAGCTTGCTCTAAGCGGCTTGGTGACTTGGCCGAGGTCACCCAGGTGGAAATGACCAACACTTGGGGTAAGCCTAGTGGCGCTCCCCTCGATGATGTCTGGCGGGGTGGTTAGCCGCCTCCGTGGGACAAGATCAGTCTACACGAATGGGCTATAGCCTCTCCTCGCCTGCCTCACTGGCCGTCCTTCAGAGCCGGCCACACGAGCTTTTGTCTTTCAGCAGGGCGTTTTTCTCGCCAGCTACAGAGCCACACCGACGCCATTAATGAGCGTCCAGTCGACGGGTTGGATGGCCCTGTCCATCTTGCCCAGCACCTTGGCTTAGCATTTGCCGGTGCGGCGGAAGCCTTCAAGACGCAGTTCTTGACCTTCTCCAGATCAGCCTCGGATGGATATCGGCAAGGGTTCAGCTCGTCCTTTTGAACTTGCGCATCTTCGTGTTGGCCAACCCCAGGCCGCCCGACATATTTGCGGTCTATCCGGCACCTCAACTTCGAACAACCTTGCGGCAAGCTCTTGGGATAGCCCACGCTCGTGCCTCCACCACCCGCTCAGCAGAGCCAGATTTGTCGTTGATGGCACGGAACTTGCGGAGTCATTCGCAGATGCGTCACGGACCGAGAGTGTCGTCCCATGAATTCGATCACCAAAAAGGCCGCCCGACGTTGCTGGGACCGCCTGCAATTACCTTATCCCAGAATTGGGAGCAACGGCTTCAAAAGGGATAACTCATCACCTCAATTTTGTCGATCGCGCGGCCATCGAACCGCAGCCATCGATCAGACTTCCGCCTCGTTGCACTCATTGCGACCGCCTTGGTGCTTGCGACAACCGCTCAATTCTGGCTGCCAGGATAACCACATATGGCGACGGAACTTCCTGCTTCAAAGCAATATAGAGATCGTCGATCATCCCCCCATCAAGGCCTCGATCGAGGACACCGCGTTCGGCTTGCTTGGTTCGCAGTGAACAGACCGCACTTCGACGAATGCGATCGATGCGACCGCGCCGAGAACTCTCCCGCATTGTCGACGGTTGGGTCCGTCGGCCCTCCGATGAGGCCTCGGATGCGTCGGGCGCCGAGGCCTCGACTGATGCCGACTGGCCGCCGCCGGAAGGTCTCGCGGCTTTGATCCCCGGCGATGTAGCCACCCCTGCTGCAACAGCTCCTAGCCGGAGAACTCATTCATGACCGAATCGGCGACAGATTTAGTGGACGCGGCTTTGTTCGACCGAGATCGGCTTGACCCAGAAAGTCCCTATCAACGTTCTGGCCCTGCATGGGGTGCCATCATTTCGCTTTCCTTCGGCACCTTCGGGCTTGTGACGGCAGAGTTTCTGCCCGCCAGCGTTCTGACACCGCTCGCGCATGATCTCCGTATCACCACGGGCACGGCTGGACAGGCGCTAACAGCGACCGCAATCGTCGCGGCGATCTCGGCACCGATAATCGCCATCGTGACAAAGCGTCTGGACCGCAGGGTCGTCATCTGGGCGATGACGCTCCTGCTGATCCTGTCGAACGTTCTGGCAGAGGTTGCGGGGTCGCTGCCGGTTTTGCTGGCGGCACGCGTCGTCCTTGGCATATCGCTTGGTGGTTTTTGGTCTATTTCGGCAGCGTTGGCGATGCGGCTGGTTCCAAGTCACCTCATGCCGCGCGCCATGTCGATCATCCTCACCGGCGTTTCTGTCGCCTCCGTCTGCGCGGCTCCAATCGGCGCTTATGTCGGTGACATTTGGGGATGGCGAGCCTCGTTCAAGGTCGCCGCAATCGTGAGTGCCGTTGCGCTGCTCGTGCAACTCGTAACCATTCCGCCACTGCCTCCGATCGAAGTGCGCAGATTCCGCAGTCCGCTGGATGTCGCGAAGAATCCGGCGATGAAGGTTGCGGTGCTAGTCGTGCTATTGGTCGCTTCCGGCCATTTTGCCAGCTTCGCCTACATCCGCGCCTTTCTCGAGAGCGTTCCTGCGCTCGAAAAGAAGTCAATCCCGCTCGTGTTCCTTGCTTTTGGCACGGCCGGCGTCTTCGGCAATTTAGCCGGCGCATTCCTCACCAAACACAGTCTCAAGGCGGTCGCGGCCCTGCCGCCCCTGCTCATTGCCGTAGCCGCTGTCTCGCTCCTGACTATGGGAGCATCGGCCTTGACCTCGGCAATTGCAGTTGCCGTATGGGGCTTTGCTTTTGGCGCGGTCCCGGTCGGATTGCAGACATGGATGGTGCTACGCGCCGCTCCGAAACAGGCCGAGAGCGCTGGTGTACTGATGGTCATAACCTTCCAAGTGGCCATCGCAGCCGGCACAACTTTCGGTGGCCTATTGGTGGATCACACGGGTATTGCCAGTGTCTTTGTCTACAGCGCGGTTGCCACGTTCCTCGCTGTCTTGACAGTATTTTTGCTCGGCCCGAACCGCAAAACCTGACCGCCTGGTGGGGAGTGACGGTCGGCGGCGTTCACGCTATTGCCACCTCTGAGCTCGGCCCAAAGGCCGCGGCTTCGTCGTAACCATGCGGTCGATGGGGCAGCGCCAAATTGCTTCCTGCTCATCGCGTTGCGATAATACAGCGCGCTTATTGCGTCATCGTGTCCCCGGTCTCGGCTTCAATGCCCGGCTACTGGCTGCGGAGGCAGATGGGCGCCGGCGTCCCACCGACGACGATCGGTCTTTTCTCATGTAGCTGTCGGGGAAACGAGGCAGGTTTTCCGCCAGAACCCGCCAGTCGTCGCGCTCGCGTTCGCCTTCCTTGCGCGCACCGAACAACTGGATGATGATCTTGCCGTCGGACCCATATGCTTCGAGCGAGGTGACGTGACTGTCATTGGTCGGCTTGCGCACGGCCCAAACCTCACGGATTTGGTGGGTCCTGAGATGCAGCCGGAACGTTTCGTCCAGCACATGGATGCACGGCCCGATCTGCTTGACCGACTTGATTAAGCCGGAATGGGTCTGGATAGAACCTCGGTTGCCGACGAAGCACATGATCGGCAATTCGTCTTCGGCCGCACGCTGGAGCACGGCGCCAACTGCGGCATTGTCGAGCAGCCAAGCGTAATCCTGGCCGACCATGCGCAAAGCCTGGCAGCGGCTGAGCTTGAGCGTCTTTAGAAGGTTGACGTCAGTCAGCCGGCTCCAGTGCTCGCGTAGGTCGTCCACCGTGCCGGCCCAGTCCGCAGTCCTCGCGCCCAGGTCGGCTACTCTCGCCTTAAGCGACATGGTCGGCTCCTGGTTGGCGGATACGAGCTCGGCCACCAGCTTTCGATAGGCATGAAGGTTGGAGACCGGCCTGAGATGCACCTTATGCACTGCTGCGCCGGTGGCGTCGAAGAATTGCAAACTGCGCTGGATTCCGCCGCGATGGCGCCTTTCAACAGCGAAACCATACCTCCAAGCTTGCGGGAAGACGCGAAGGTCGAATTCGTCACCAAGGACCATGGCGTGATTGTTGCCGGTTATCACTCTGTTGAAGACGCCAATCTTTTCGTGCACGGCACCTTGATTGCGGGTCAGCGCCGTCACTTCGCCCACGAATTCGAGGCCCGTCAGAACGTGATTGACGCGCGGGTCGATGCGTGCCGCGCCGAAACCGCAATGGGCCGCGACCAGTTCCGCTTCCGAAATGGCCAATTGGGCTGCGAAATCACGCGCGGGAATGTTCGGACAGACTTCCCACGCACGCCGGATTTCGTTGGGCGACCGCTTCTTGCGCTGATCCATGTTTTTACCCCTGCCCCGTTCTTCTTTTGACGATCGATCGAAAAACGGGCCTCAGGGGTGTGCACGGCGGACGCGATCGATCGTCAGGCACATGCCAGTCGAATCCTGTCTCCGGGCGGTCAGCGGCCAATCGCCGGTAGAGAGCGATTGTTGGGTGGTCGGCGCCAATCGGCCGATCGAGCATTCGGGTACCACCGGCGGTGCTGCTTTCCCACTCAAGGCGGGTCTGATGGATCATATTGCTCTCCTTCGTTCTTCGATTGCGAGGGCAACCCAAAGGTGAATCGGCCGGCAATTTTGCCGCCGCAACGAAGGCTTCACAAAAATCGTGCCAGTTGCTCCGCGGCAAGCTCTGAACATCTTTGGCTCTGTTCATTGCTTTACGCGTGAGTGCATCGCGAACTCAGGCGCCCTTCCTGTGACGCGGACGCGACAAATCCGACAGTAAGTGTCGGTTGTCGGACGTCTCCCCAGCAATCGAGCATAAGAGACGTCGGGATGTCCTACGGTTTTTGACACGTCTTCCCTTTGGCACGGTCCATGCGAGATGATCCGCGAAAACGTCGGACCGAGGAGAAATCGAGCCATGATTACGCTCACCGACAACGCTGTTGCCGCCATCAAGGCCGCTCTTTACCGCGCCAGCGAGCCGGCGGAAGGATTTCGCATCATGGTCCATGCCGGCGGCTGCGCCGGCTTCCAATACTCAATGGGCCTGGAGAGCGTCTCACGTGAGGGCGATGCGATCATCGAGCGAGATGGGCTCAAGGTGTTCATGGATAGAGGCTCCCAACCCCATGCAGCCGGCATGACCGTGGACTTCGTCACTGGGCTCGAAACATCCGGCTTTGTTTTCGATAACCCCAATGCGCGTGAGACGTGCGGCTGCGGCAAGTCCTGCAAATGATTGCGAGGGAACAGGCTATGTTCGACTATAGCGACGCCAAGGAATACTGCGTCGAACCGGCACCGCCGGCGCTCTGGAACCGGCCGACACGCACTGTCGGCCCGGAACAATTGCGTTCGGTGATGCGCCAAATCGCGATCATCGATCGTTGCCGTGGGCAAGCAAACAAAATTGCCCGAAACAGCTGAATTCCCGGCAGATGCCGCCACCAAAGGGCAATGTCGACAGCGACCGGTCAGCCAAGCCATCGCTCGCCCGGCCGCCCACCTTACCAGATACGATATGCGCCAGAGGTTCAATGGCCCGCCTACCCTTGAATCATTTCAGCAGTTGAAGGATCACTCCCATGAACCCTGTCTATCTCGACAACAACGCAACGACGCGGGTTGATCCTGCAGTCGTTGGAGCGATGTTGCCTTTCTTTACGGAGCAATTTGGCAATCATTCGTCCATGCACGCCTATGGCGCATCGGTTGCTGAAGCCGTGAGAAAGGCGAGGCAACAGTTGCAAGCCCTCATCGGCGCGGGATTCGAGGACGAGATCATCTTCACCTCGGGCGGGACTGAAAGCGACAGTACAGCCATCCTTTCGGCGCTGGAGGTGATGCCCGACCGAACGGAAATAGTGACTTCCGCGGTTGAACATCCGGCCGTTCTGAAGTTGTGCGCGCACCTTGAAAAGACGCGCGGCGTCAAGGTGCACATTATCCCAGTCGATCACCACGGCCGGCTCGACCTGGACGCCTACAGAACCGCTCTCACTCCACAAGTGGCAATCGTCTCGATAATGTGGGCGAACAATGAGACCGGTACGATCTTTCCCGTGGTTAAGCTTGCCGATCTAGCCAGGGAAGTCGGCGCGCTTTTCCACACTGATGCAGTGCAGGCGGTCGGAAGGCTTCCGATTGAGCTGAAATCGACCGCGATCGACATGCTGTCGCTCTCCGCCCACAAGCTGCATGGTCCAAAGGGGATAGGCGCGCTTTATGTAAGACGTGGCGTGCGCTTCTCCTCCATGATCAAGGGTGGGCACCAAGAGCGCGACCGGCGTGCAGGCACTGAAAACACACCCGGCATAGTCGGACTGGGCATGGCGGCCGAACTCGCCTTGAAATTCATGGACGAGACAAAACGAATAAAATGGTTGCGCGACCGCCTTGAGAACGGGATCATCCAGCGCATCCCAAACACATCCATCAACGGCGATCCGCAAGAGCGATTGCCAAACACTGCAAACATTGGATTCGAAGGTATCGAAGGCGATGCAATTCCAATTGTCCTGAGCCGGCTGGGAATCGCCTGTTCCGCCGGGTCCGCCTGTGCCTCTGGCTCACTGGAACCGAGCCATGTTCTGATCGCTATGAACGCGGCATGTGGGGCAGTCCGCTTCTCCTTGTCGCGTGACAACGGCGAAGATGACGTAGACCGCGTGCTTGAGGTCCTGCCTGCGATCACCGAGAAGCTACGGGCCGTTCCCAGTGCTGGACTGTGCGGGCGAGGTGCAGAACAGCTTCATTCCGGCCCGGGTCCGAGCGGCACAATAGCCGACGAGCCGTGAGGTCTTCCTCAACGTGACGACCCTGCGCAATGGAGAGCAGTCAAACTCGGGGTCGCCTTCACCACTTCAGAAAAGCTTGAGATCGCCAAGTCTCTTGCCCAGCCGCCGTGCCAGAGGTCGGCACGCCGTCAGCAATGTCACCAATGCATCGACACCACAATTACGCGCCGGGAGAATACAATGAACTGCTCCGCTGATAGCCGCCCGATCGATCGCACCGATATCCTAGCGCGACTGAAGGGCCTGTCGGCCGCGGAGGACTTCTTCGCCTGCCTTGGCGTCTCCTACGACCCGAAAGTGATGAATGTCTCGCGGCTCCATATCATGAAGCGCGTGGGCCAATACCTTGCCGAAGAAGATTTCTCCGGTCTGCCTAACCAGGTAATCGCCGCGCGGGTGCGCGCCAAGCTGGAACGCGCCTACGAAGATTTCGCGACTTCCTCGCCGCTCACGCAACGTGTGTTCAAGGTGCTAAGGGACCACGATCCAAACATATGTCCCGCACCTGGCCGCGCCTTCGTCCCGCTCGACTCTGCACTGAAGCGGTTCGGAAAGTAATGAGCCCGACACGGCTGCGACGCGACAATGTCGAGAAGTCGACAAATCCAGTCCTCATGACGCCTCCTCGGAAGCAAACGAAGCCACCTTCTGGAATAGAGGCAGGAAGACGACTTGGCATGAACGATGCAGGCAATGAGGCGAACCGCCAAGCACGAATCCGGACTGGGAGCTTAGAGAAACCGCCAATGCATATCGTAATCTGCATCAAGCAGGTGCCGGATTCGGCACAGATCCGCGTGCACCCGGTGACGAACACGATCATGCGTCAGGGTGTTCCGACCATCATCAATCCTTACGACCTGTTCGCCCTCGAAGAAGCGCTCAAACTGCGCGACGTTCATGGTGGCGAGGTTACTGTGCTCACAATGGGTCCGCCCATGGCGGAGGACTCGCTGCGAAAGGCGCTCGGTTACGGTGCTGACCGAGCAGTTCTCTTGACGGACCGCTATTTTGCCGGATCCGATACGCTGGCGACTTCCTTTGCTCTTTCGCAAGCAATCGCAAAAATTGGGGAGACTTTCGGCAGGCCGGACATCGTCTTCACCGGCAAGCAGACGATTGACGGCGATACCGCCCAGGTCGGACCGGGCATAGCCAAGCGCCTAGATTTATCGCAACTTACCTATGTCGCGAAGATTGCCTCCATCGATCTCGATACGCGAGAGATCGAAGTCGCGCGTCGCGCCGAAGGCGGCACCCAGTTGCTGAAGAGCAGACTCCCTTGCCTCATTACCATGCTGGAAGACACCAACGAAATCCGCCGGGGCTCGCTCCAGCAGGCTCTGTGCGCGGCGCGCAGGCAAGTCGTGAAGTGGACTGCAGCCGACGCCGGCATTGACGATCTCACCCGGTGCGGTCTGCGTGGCTCGCCTACAGTCGTCAAGCGTGTTTTCGCCCCCACCGCACGGGCAGAAAGGGCGGCGCAGATCGACACCGCGGAAAGGGGCTTGCAGGACATAGCCGATGAACTCATCGCCGATATCTTAACCCGCCGGCCGGCGCTGGAACATGAGCTGGCCTTCAACAGCGGCACGTGACGGCCAGGAGCAGAAAATGTCGACCGCAAGCCAAACCACCCCTCGCATTGCCCCCGGCCGTGCCGGTGTAAAGAAAGAACTTCCCGACCATTTCAAAGACTACCGGCACGTGTGGGTCTTCCTCGAGCTCGAACGCGGCAATGTGCATCCTGTATCATTCGAACTGCTGGGCGAAGGCCGCAAATTGGCCGACAAGCTTGAAGTCCAGCTCGCGGGCGTCGTGCTGGGACCGCCGGGCGAGATGGTCGAGGACGCTGTTGCCGAGGCCTTCGCTTACGGGGCGGATCTTGTCTACATCGTCGATGCGCCGCCGCTCGCCGACTACCGGAACGAGCCGTTCGCCAAGGCGCTCACGGATCTGGTCAATACCCATAAACCCGAAATCCTCCTTCTCGGCGCGACCACACTGGGCAGGGATCTTGCAGGCTCGGTAGCGACGACCCTGCAGACGGGGCTCACGGCCGACTGCACCGAACTTGATGTAGATTCCGACGGTTCACTCGCCGCGACCCGTCCGACTTTTGGTGGCTCATTGTTGTGTACGATCTATACACTAAATTACCGGCCGCAAATGGCGACGGTGCGACCAAGGGTCATGCCTATGCCGCAACGGGTGGATAAGCCGGTCGGGCGTGTCATGCGGCACAAGCTGTCGCTCGTTGAGGACGATATCGTCACCAAAGTCCTCGGCTTCCTACCGGATAACCAGTCGGCAATGGCAAATCTTGCCTATGCGGATGTCGTGGTTGCGGGAGGCCTCGGTCTCGGAGCGGCGGAGAACCTTCAGCTTGTGAAGAATCTTGCCCGAGCGATCGGCGCCGAGCATGGCTGTTCGCGCCCCTTGGTCCAGAAGGGCTGGATGCCGGCTGATCGACAGATTGGACAAACTGGCAAGACCATTCGACCGAAGCTTTACATCGCGGCCGGAATTTCCGGCGCCATCCAGCACCGAGTTGGGGTCGAGGGGGCCGATCTCATCGTCGCGATCAACACCGATCCGAACGCGCCGATTTTCGAGTTCGCCCACCTCGGGATCGTCACGGATGCAATCCGCTTCCTGCCCGCACTGACGGAAGCCTTCACCCGGCGGCTGTCGCCGCACAGTCGAGACAAGCTTGCGAGTTGAGGGAGAGGACATGATTGAACAATTCGATGCCATAGTGGTCGGAGCCGGCATGTCTGGAAACGCAGCTGCTTACACTTTGGCAAGCCAGGGGCTGAAGGTACTGCAGTTGGAGCGCGGGGAATATCCGGGCTCTAAGAACGTCCAGGGTGCCATAATGTACGCGAACATGCTGGAGAAGATCATCCCGGACTTCCGGGATGATGCGCCCCTCGAGCGGCACCTGGTCGAACAGCGACTTTGGGTGTTGGACGACACGTCTCACACCGGAATTCATTACCGGTCGGACGACTTCAATGAGGCGAAACCCAACCGCTACACGATCATTCGCGCCCAGTTCGACAAATGGTTTTCCCGCAAGGTGCGCGAGGCTGGCGCGACGGTCCTGTGTGAGACGACCGCGACGGAACTCGTCCGTGATGGCAATGGCAAGGTGATCGGCGTCCGCACAGACCGGGCTGGCGGAGTGGTCTTCGCGAATGTGGTCGTTCTCGCAGAAGGGGTGTCGGGATTGCTTGGCACTCGCGCAGGCCTGCGCGAGATGCCGAAGCCGGAGACCGTGGCGCTTGCCGTCAAGGAAATGCATTTCTTGCCCGAAGAGGTCATTGGCCAGCGGTTCGGGGTCAAGGGCGATGAAGGCTGCGTAATCGAGGCCGTGGGCACGATCTCTCGCAGCATGGCCGGGCTCGGCTTCCTTTACACCAACAAGGAGTCGATATCACTCGGCATCGGCTGCCTGGTCTCGGATTTCGCCGCGACGATGGAGAGCCCGTCCGCCCTCCTGGATGCGATGAAAAACCATCCTTCGATCCGGCCGCTGATCGCTGGCTCGGAGGTGAAAGAATATGCCGCCCATCTTATCCCCGAAGGTGGTTACAAGGCCATTCCGCAGCTCTTCGGCGACGGTTGGGTCATCGTCGGCGACGCAGCGCAACTGAACAATGCCATTCACCGTGAGGGTTCGAACCTTGCCATGACCTCGGGTCGTGTCGCGGCTGAGGCGATCATCAAAGTCAAAAGCCGCAACGGTCCTATGACCAAAGCGAACCTTGCGCTCTACAAGACGATGCTGGATGACTCCTTTGTGATCAAGGATCTTAAGAAATACAAGGACATGCCAGCCTTGCTCCACACCAATTCCAGCAACTTTTTTGACAGCTATCCGCGGCTGATGTCGCATGCCGCTCAGAACTTCATGCGTGTCGACGGCACGCCGAAGATCGAGAAGGAAAAGAACACCACGGCCGCCTTCATCAACGCGCGCTCGCGCTGGGGGTTGGTCAGCGACGCGGTCCGCCTGGCATTGGCATGGCGCTGAAGAGGGTACAAGATGACGATCGCAGTGACGAAGGTTCGTGTCGAGGACAAACTTTACCAGAACCGCTATCTGGTCGATTCCGGCCGCCCCCATATTATAGTGCGACCGCACGACAAGCCAAGCGCGAACTTGCTTGCGTTGACCTACGTCTGTCCGGCGAAATGCTATGAGTTGAATGACAAGGGTCAAGTCGAGATCACCGCCGACGGCTGCATGGAATGCGGCACCTGCCGGATATTGTGCGAGAAAGGCGGCGACATCGAGTGGAACTATCCGCGCGGCGGCTTTGGTGTCCTGTTCAAGTTCGGATGATCAGCCGGGACCGTGCCAAGAGCATGCCGGCAGCGAGCAACTGCGGCACACCATGAGCCTCTCCATCCACTTGCAAAGAGCTAGTGAATATTGGCCTTTCGCAATTCAAATTTCCTTGACTCGTTAGCGGTGTCCTCAGGCCACGGCGCTGCCCTGTGCGCCGGACTTACCACCGGTCACGTGGTCGAGCCCCTTTGGGACAACGCCCGGCCATCGTGCCGGATGGCAGCCACAACGGCCGGTGAGCAAGTGGAACGGCACAACCCATGGCAAAGACGTATGTGCTAGTGCATGGTGCCTGGCATGGCGGATGGTGTTGGCGGGACGTGGCTGCCAATCTTCGCAAGATGGGATGCCACGTGACCACGCCGACCAGGTGTCGGCGAACGCGCACGTTTGCTGTGCAAGGACATCACGCCCGACACATTCGTGACCGACATCGTCAACCACATTGTGACGGAAGAGCTGAGCGATGTGATCCTTGTCGGTCACAGTCTAGGCGGCATCAGCATCACCGGCGCCGCCGACCGGATACCCGACCATATCAGCCATCTCGTTTATCTCGACAGCGCCATCGTCGAGAGCGGTCAAAGTGTATTCAGCACCATGCCCCCCGACATCGTCGCGGCCCGTCGAAAATTGGTTGCGGAGGAAGGACGGGGTATCTTCATGCCGACTCCGCCGCCAACAGCATTCGGCATTCCCGAGGGACACTCGCTCACGGACTGGGTGCGGCGCCGGATAACACCGCATCCGGCAGGCACCTACGAAAGCGGACTTAAGCTCGAGCACCCGCTCGGCAACGGCAGACCCCGAACCTATGTCGTCTGCACTAATCCACTCCACCCGCCGATGGCGGGAGCGCGAGAATGGGTCGCGAAGCAGGATGGCTGGGCGTGGCAGGAACTCGCCACTGGCCACGACGCAATGATCCTCGCGCCGACGGAAGTTGCTCTCCTTCTTAGCGCAGTCGGCTGAGGAACCAAGTAGGGTGAGCGGCGGCCGATTCTCAGGCCGTGGCCTTGAGCTCTGGTGCACGGATAGGCCCAACGGGTCGTTCCGGTGGCGCCACCGAAACCACTAGGCGGGAGTGGCCTGTCCTGCCGACGTCGCAAGCTTGCGAGCGTTCCGCCGCGGCCGCAGCCCGTAGCGCCGGGCAACCTCCGAGATCACCGCGTCGGCTCCAGGGTCTCGGAATGACTCCGTGCCTTGTCGTCCATCGACCAATGCCGCCGACCAACAGCGCCGTTGATCACCCTCGAAAACGCCGAGGCTGCCGCTCAGGGTCAATCGTAAGTTCAAGTTCAGACACAAGCCGATCTCCGATCCACCTCAGAATCGGCAGGCCCACAGATCGCGGGTCCTCCTGGAAGGACACAGCGCTTACCCTTGAAATATGGAGAACCATGGCTTTGCGCCGTCGGCAGTTGAGCTGATCTCGCAATGCTATTTCCCCGGCAACGTCCGAGCCGGAGAACTGCGTGCTTGGCGTTCTCCTCTGGAAGGAACCAATCTTTCGGAACGTGGCAATGTCATCGACGAGCTCTCACGGGCCAGCACGATGCCGGTTCGGCGCATCGGCGCCCCCTGAACACGAGATAGCCACTTGCGATTCTAACGATACGGCCGGACGGGGGCTGAGACCGCGGCGGACGGAGCGTGACGGCTGATCGACACAATGGAGAAGGCCGGCTGGGTTCAGGCTAATGCGGCTCGAATTCTCGGCCTCAAGCTGCGACAAGTCGGCTAGGCGATACGCCGGCATAGTATCGAGGTGAAGGAAATTCTAAGAGCCTGATGAGCCAATCGTCAGGCCAGTGGTCTTGCGCGCCCTGTGCGCGACAAGGAGTGCTTCGTGCTTCTGAACGGATTTGGACTTGCACTGTCGCAAGCAGGACAAAATTGTGTCGCGCCGGCCTGACACAATGCGATATCGACCCGAATAGTGAACTGAAGCCGCTTTTTTCAGTTGGTATGGCTCTTGCACCTTGAACCGCGACGTTACCAGCAACGGAGCCGTTTGATGTCCTCACCGACAGTTTCGATTGAGGGGCCGACTAGCACGACATCCGAGGGTTTTCTGGCAGCCGCGAAATCCGGTGGCTGCGCATCGTCCTCCTACGGCTCGTCGCCGACCAGCCCGGGCGAAGGGGATCCGGCTATTTGGGAAAGGATCAAGGATCACCCCTGCTTTTCGGAGGAAGCGCATCATTATTTCGCGCGTATGCATGTGGCGGTCGCGCCGGCTTGCAATGTCCAGTGCAACTATTGCAATCGCAAATACGATTGCGCCAACGAGAGCCGGCCTGGTGTTGTGTCTGAGAAGTTGACGCCCGACCAAGCGCTACGCAAGGTCATCGCCGTTGCCAACAAAGTTCCGCAGCTTTCGGTTCTTGGCATCGCTGGGCCGGGGGATGCCTGTTACGATTGGGAGAAAACGAAGGCAACGCTCGACCGCGTCATCAGGGAAATCCCCGACATAAAGCTGTGCGTCTCCACTAATGGGCTCGTGCTGCCGGACCATGTCGCCGAGCTTGCCGAAATGAATGTTGATCACGTGACGGTCACCATCAACATGGTCGACCCGGAAGTCGGCGCGAAGATCTATCCATGGATCTTTTATGAAAATCGCCGCTACTTCGGCATCGAAGCCGCTCGAATCTTGCACGCGCGGCAGATGCTGGGCCTGGAGATGCTGAGCGCGCGCGGCATCCTCACCAAAATCAACTCGGTGATGATTCCTGGAGTGAACGACCAGCACCTGTTTGAGGTGAACAAAATGGTCAGGGAGCGGGGCGCGTTTCTGCACAACGTGATGCCTCTGATTTCGGACCCGGCGCACGGTACCCACTACGGACTCATCGGGCAGCGCGGCCCAACGGCAATGGAGATGATGGCTCTTCAGGATCGACTTGAAGGTGGCGCCAAGTTGATGCGCCACTGCCGGCAGTGCCGGGCAGATGCTGTCGGCCTGCTCGGTGAAGATCGTGGCCAGGAATTCACGCTGGACGGGATTCCCGACGATGTCGCCTACGATGCTGGCAAGCGTCAGGCCTATCGGCAGGTGGTCGCACACGAGCGCCGTGATCATGAGGCGGCGAGGAGCGAGGCCATCGGTATGGTCAAGGCAACAGACTCCGAAAAGTCGCTTCTGGTTGCGGTGGCCACTAAGGGAGGTGGACGGGTCAACGAACACTTCGGCCACGCGAAGGAATTCCAGGTTTATGAAGTCTCGCCTAGAGGGATCAGCTTGGTCGGGCATCGGAAGGTCGAGCGGTATTGCCTCGGAGGCGGGGGCGAAGACGCCATCCTCGAGGGCGTCATCGCAGCGCTCGAAGGCATACACATAGTGCTATGCGCCAAGATCGGAAATCGCCCGAAGGAACAACTCTCGCGAGCTGGACTGCGCGTAACCGACGCCTATGGCCATGACTACATCGAGACCGCAGTCAGCGCACTTTACGCGGCAGAGTTTGGGATCAGACCACTAGCGGCGACGGCCTGAGCCGTCTCGTCCGATAACCAGGAGTTAGAATGGCTTTAAAGATCATCGCATCCCAATGTACCCAATGCGGGGCCTGCGAGTTCGAATGTCCTTCGGAAGCGATCAAGTTCAAGGGCGACGCCTATGTGATCGATCCAAACAAGTGCACCGAATGCAAGGAGGCCTTCGATACGCAGCAATGCGTGTCGGTCTGTCCGGTACCGAAAACCTGCGTTCCCGCTTGATTCCTACCGAAACGGTCGGGTTCGCCGCACGACGACGCCTGCAACCCGCGACCACAACAAAAGCCTCGAGAAAGGAATGGACAGCATGTGGTCCAGACGCGAACAGGAGGTCGAAATCGGCAGACCGCCACGGTTCATGCAGGGTGAGCGGGTCCGTGCGATACGCCACATAAAAAACGACGGCACCTATCCCGGCAAGGAGATCGGCGAAAACCTCGTGCGGAAGGGCGACGAAGGCTACGTGCGCGACATTGGAACCTTTCTCCAGCAATTCTTCATCTATGCGGTCGAATGGATCGATCGTGGCACGGTCGTCGGCATGCGAGCGCGCGAACTCATTAGCCTCGACAAAGTCGAGGTTCCCTGCGGAGCTGAAGGCATTTCCAACGGGGGAACAGCCGGATGAAAGTAATGATTCGCAGGACCGCTACTGGCTTGTCGGCTTATGTCCCCAAGAAGGATCTCGAAGAGCCGATCACCGAGATTGAGAACGCTGACTTATGGGGCGGGACCGTGACGCTCAGGAACGGTTGGCGGCTCATGCTGCCCGACCTTCCGCGCGACACGCGTTTGCCGATCACCGTCGAGGCGATGAAGATTTCCGACGGGGCCTGATGCCGGTGGGTTCAGTGGCGGAGAGGAAACGCGTATGAACACGATGCTGAGCTGGGACCATCTCGTCGTCGTCCGGGGCAGTTTTGCCAAAAAACTGATTGACCTGCTGAACGGCGCTCTCAAGGCCGATCGAGTGATCCCCTATCTCGGTCCTGGTCTTCTGCAGCTTAACCCACCGGAATCACCTGTACCTTGCACCCCTGAAGATGTCGCCGCGGCCCTCAACAAGCGGGCGCCTGCCCCTTCCAGGATTCGCACCAATATGTGGTCGGTCGCGCAGTTTATCGAGCAGCGCCGACATCGTCGGACTCTCCAAGCGTGGATGGCGGAGATATTCGCAGCCCCCGCCGAGCCGACCGTTCTTCACGCCTGGCTCGCAACCCTTCAACTGTCTGTCATCATCGACAGCTGGTACGATGGCGCCATGCGAGCAGCCCTTGCAGAGGCCGGCCAAACAGACGTTGTCGAGATACAAGGAACGACGCGCGCGACCGGAATCGGTAACATCTGGACGAGAACTTACGATTTGTCAGGAACAGAACTCGAGGCCGAACAAGTGGCTAGGACGGTGCTCTATGCGCCGCACGGCAGCGTCAGGCCGGCGGCAAACTTCCTCGTGGCTGATTCCGATTACGTCGAAGTCCTAACCGAAATTGATATCCAGACGCCGATCCCGGACGCGGTGAAGCAACGGCGCGTCAACCGGGGTTTTTTCTTCGTGGGCTGCCGCTTCAACGATCAGATGCTGCGCACATATGCCAGACAGCTGATGAAGCGCTCCACTGGCCCACATTTTGCGGTGATCGATTCGGCTACGCTGACCAGAAACGAACGTCGTTTCCTTGCCGAAGGCGCAATCACGGTCATCGACATGCCGATCCGCAACGCCGCGGCTCGCCTCGTCGGGGTCGATGCTAGCCAGGATTAATGGCCGGCGATTGCTGGTGAGTCGCTGCTTGCCTCCAAGGGCGAAAACTCAGTTGGGAATACATTCGTGAGTAGTAATGCTAGTGGCAGCACAACGTAGGCTCTGAATTCGTTGGGCGATGTGAAAGGGTCCGCTGCTGCGGGACGTGAGCACGTTGCGGCGGCATTACGCACATGATCTTGTGACCCCCGTGGCAAAAGAACTGAAGCGCCCGAGTCGCGACAACATATGCAGCGCTCAATGGCTTCGACAAAAATTCGGCACAGTTTCGACAGTTCGCATGCACCTCCAGGGTCAACGAGGTTGATTATGCCTGTTTATGTGGGTCGGCCACGCGAGCAGGAATTCCCACTACCTTTGCCCCGGCGGGAACATCTCGTGTGACCACGCAGCCAGCGCCTACCACTGCATTATCACCAATCGTGACGCCAGGCAGAATGATTGCTCCACCGCCGATCCAGACACGGCTGCCAATGTGAACAGGACGCCCGACCTGCAGGCCGGCCTGCCGCTGCTCGGCATCATGTGGATGATCGGCGGTATAAATCTGCACAGCAGGCCCAATTGCCGTTCCTTGCCCGATTTTGACCTCTACCACGTCAAGAATAACGCAGTTGAAGTTGATGTAGGCATTGGCTCCAATGCGGATATTGAATCCGTAGTCGCAAAAAAAGGGCGGACGGATGACCGTTCCGCGCCCAACCTCTCCCAGCCGCTCGGACAAAAGCTCATGCCAATGCCCCGTGGTCTGCCCCAGCGTATCATTGTACCGCTTGAGCCAAGCCCCGGTGGCCAACAGGTCAGCTTGGATCTCCGGATCCGCCGCATTGTAAAACTCGCCTGCGAGCATCTTTTCTTTTTGGCTACGCATCATAGTCTCCCGTCAGGTCGTGTCCCGTACAGTGATGCAGGAACGCACATCAAACTGCCTCGGCAACTTTGTAACTCGGTCTTGCCGGGCGCGCGGTCGGTCACGAGCCGGGGCGACAGTTTCGTCTCGACCAACTTCCGCGAATTTGGATATCGCAGATCAACCGGTCGCAGGGGCCAATACCTGACGAGGTCGGCAACTGTCCAGCGGTCGAACTCACTTTCATGCCCATCTCAGATTGCGTGATATCGAGCGGTAAGCCATCAGCTAATGTATCGACCAGGTCCCGCCAGCGGAGATCTGCGCGTCGCCTCTACGCATGCTGGCGTGTCACCAATAATACATCGATTATTTCTGGATCCAGGCACGTCGAATTGATTTGCCTTGCGGTGTAGAGCGAAGTTACTAGCCATAGGATTACTCCTTTTTAGTTTGTCAGTCGCAGAGCCCCAGTATGACTACGTGGTAGAAAGCACACGGCCGGAATCTTGGCAGCGCTGTTCACACCCACTTCGTAAGCCTGGCCGATGGGCTCGCCAGAGCACCAATGCTTGACCTGCTCCAGCTCTTGCTCGGCGGGTTGTTTCAGAGACGCTTGATCTCGATACCGCGTTTTCTCAGCACGTAGCCGATCTGGCGCGGGGTCAAACCGAGCAGGCGCGCCGCCTTTGCCTGCACCCAGCCACACTTTTCCATGGCAGCAATGACCGTATCGGCATCGGGCACCCTACCACGACTCGTGGCAGGGCCTATCGGCGCTTGCCCGTCGCCGACGGGCGGGGCGGCACAGGCGGCGGAAGGCTGGATCGTAGTCGACTTCTCTGACGTCGGCGGTCCGTTCTTCCACAGCGCCGCGGCCAAGCACTGATCCGCGTAACAGGCAAAGTCAGTTCTGAGGATTGATGGACCCGTCGCCAGAACTGCCGTCCGTTGAACGCAGTTTTCGAGCTCTCGGATGTTGCCTGGAAATTCGCAGTTCATTAGCACCTCAATCGCTTCGGGAGCGAAGGTCAGCGTGTGATCATTCTCAGTATTGAAATTCTTGAGAAACTGAGCGGCCAAGAGCGGAATATCACCTCGCCTTTCGCGCAATGCCGGCACGCGTAAAGTGACGACGTTGATGCGATAATAGAGGTCTTGCCGGAACTCCTTGCGTTGAACTGCCGTTTCCAAGTCCCTGTTCGTTGCGGCAATCACGCGAACATCAACTTTAATGGTGTGGTTGCTGCCGACGCGCTCAAACTCCTGCTCCTGCAGGACACGCAGCAGCTTAGCCTGGAACGAACCTGATATTTCGCCAATCTCGTCCAGAAACAATGTGCCTTTGTCGGCAGCCTCAAAGCGCCCCTTGCGCAAACTGCTCGCGTCGGTGAAGGCACCCTTCTCATGACCGAACAAGTCAGATTCCAGAAGCGTCTCGGTGAGCGCCGCGCAATTGACCTTGATGAAGGGCTGCTTGGCGCGAGGCGAGAGCTCGTGAATGGCTTTGGCAACCAGCTCCTTACCGGTTCCGGATTCACCTCGCAACAGGACCGTAGTCTTCGCCTTGGCCACCTTGACAAGGTGCTCACGCAGCTTGCGCAGCGCCTGACTATCGCCAAGCATCTCCTTGCTGATCTTTTTACGTTCCATTTGGCAGCCCATCCCACTCCGCCACCCGCCGGTAGAACTGCACTGGACGGTGAGCTGTGTTGTATTTCGTCATCATCATTCTCGATCTCACCTTTGTTGCTTCGAAATTTTCGGCGCGCGGACGCCCTCGGCAAATGGCAATGGCGCCTGAGCATCGTTGCCTTTCACCAGGACGAGCGTCTTCCTCCGCGCGGGCGCTCGCAATATGCGGTTTGCGCAGGCCTTTACTCGACCGGTCGCTGTTCTGTCCGGCTTCTGCCGCACCGCAGCCTGCAAACTCATCCTTGACAAGAAAGGAGGGGAGTCAACCGAGCTCTCCTTGCATTTATGCAAGGAAAATTGTCAGTTTGATAGAATTCTATCAAAACGGCAGAAACGCCCCGCCCCAGTTTGGCTGTACCTGCGGCGTTCAGCGTACGTGACGACATGTGCGGACTTGTCCCAATTGCCATCCGAGTTGTGCGGAACAGTAGCTGCTGCGCTGTTCGCTTCAACCGCGTGAGGCCGGAGACAGTAGAGACGGCGGCTCGTCGAGCGAGGTTTCATTGTTCGGCTACTAAACCGGCTGTCCTTTGGTGGGAGTTGGTTTCGCCCAAGTTCTGGGCCTGGGGGCGTCTAGCCCGTTTCGCCGCACAGGCTCCTTCCACATCGTCGAGGCCGAGAAGGAGGGACCCCACAGCTCTCCCTGTATCACAATGCCCCGCCCCTCAAGCAGCTAGATACGACAGGTGACCTCAAATGAGGCGTCTTGCATGGCTTCTACACCTGCCTGAATGCCAGAACTGCGTTCGTACCGCCCATGGCGAAGGCGTTGCTCATGGCGACGCGCACCTTG
>NZ_SRTV01000007.1:53484-386520 GCF_004792025.1 Mesorhizobium sp. M8A.F.Ca.ET.181.01.1.1
CAAGCAGCTAGATACGACAGGTGACCTCAAATGAGGCGTCTTGCATGGCTTCTACACCTGCCTGAATGCCAGAACTGCGTTCGTACCGCCCATGGCGAAGGCGTTGCTCATGGCGACGCGCACCTTGCGCTCGCGCGGCACATTGGGTGTGATGTCGAGGTCGCAAGCGGGATCTGGCTCGCGATAGTTGGCGGTCGGCGGCACGACGTCCTCTTGGATTGCCATCACGCAGGCGATCATTTCAAGCGCGCTCGCTGCGCCGAGGCAATGCGCGTGCGTGGACTTGGTGGAAGAGATGGACATCGAATAAGCGTGGTTTCCAAACACACGCTTGATCGCCGCCGTTTCAGTCTGATCATTGCTTTTGGTACCGGTGCCGTGCGCGTTGAGGTAGTCGACGTCCTCGGCATTCAGCCCGGCATCGGCAAGGCAGGCGCGCATCGCCGACGCTGGCCCCTCGACAGATGGCGCGGCAATGTGGAAGGCATCGGCGGAAAGGCCGACGCCGGCGATCTCGGCAAGAATTGTGGCACCACGCCTCGTGGCATGCTCGTAGCTTTCCAGCACGGCCATGCCCGCACCCTCGCCCAGCACCAGGCCCTTCCTATCGGCGGAGAAGGGCCGGCAGGTATCGGGTGAAAGCACGCGCATTGCTTCCCATGCTTTCAGCACGCCCCATGCGAAGGGTGCGTCGCTGCCTCCGGAAACCATTACGTCGGCCCGGCCCAGCTTGATCTGGTCCACCGCCGAGGCGATCGCATGGTTGGCCGAGGCACATGCGGAGGTCACCCCGAAGACCGGCCCGCGCAAGCCGAGGCTCAAGCTAAGATGGACGGAAGCGGCGCTGGGCATCACCTTTACTCCAGTGAAGAGTTCAGCACGGATTGCGCTACCCAAAAGCAGTGAGCGGTAAGTTTGTTCTGTTGCGTATGAACCGGTAAATCCGACGCCCACTGTCGCGCCGAAGCGATGGGCATTCCCCTCGTCCCAGGAAAGTCCGGCCTGCCGCATGGCTTCGCGCGCTGCAAGCACGGCGAGCAAGCTGAAGCGGTCCATGGAGATGAGATGCCCCCGGTTGATGTCGTGCTGGGGCAGCGCCTTGATCTCAGCGCCGGTCATGCCCTCCAGGTCATGAAGCTCGGAATTGGCGATCGGGCCGATGGCGGAGCGGCCTTCGCGCATCTCTTTCCACATAGAGGCGGCGTCGGTGCCCAGTCCGCACAGGCCGCCCACTCCGGTGATAACGACGCGCCTGTCCATTCAAGCCTCCTTCGCAAGCAAGCCGCGGACGGCTTCCACGACGTCGCCGACATTCTTGAGATTGGACCAGGCATCGGCCGTGTTCATGTCGATCTTGATGCCGTAGGCCTGCTCCACATCCCAGAGGACGTCCGCCAAACCCAGCGAATCAAACCCGAGCGCGTCCAGTTCCGTGGCGATTGTTATCTCGCCGACGAATGACGTAGGCATTCCCTCACCGCTCTCCGACTCGGCGCGTTTCTTGATCAGGGCAATGACGTCCGTTGCGAATTGATCGGCCATTCTGTTTCCTGTCTTTCTTTCCCGCGTTTCGACCTGGACGCGGCTCAGTTCCTGAGGCGCGCCGCGTCGCGAAAGCCATCACGCTTGGGCAACTGACAAAGCCCAATGCTCATAAAGCCGGATCAGGTCCGGCCGGTGTGTGGCGTAGGTGCAGTATGACGATGTGAGCCGCTACACCGTGCGCGTCTCCCAGTCTGTCCATAGGCTCGGAAGAAGTCGGACCCGGTCAGTTGCAACTCCCTTTCCCAGCACTCCACTGCCCGGTAGAGCGCATGAAAAATCTCCTTTCGGGCGGTTTCTTAAGACGCTCGCCACGCCATGAGGCAGTGGGGGCATCGGTGTGCGTCAGGTGCTTCTGCCCATGCAGGATTCCAGAACATTGATGAAATCGTTTGTTTCGATGAAAGGCATCCACACTTTGGATAGTTGACCACGCGTTTCAAAGATCGTGAACTACATCTCGTCGTTGTGCTCGACGCACTCCCGACAGAGCGCAACCTCATGGGCGCGGCATGCAGGATTAACCGAGCCCAGCCGGTCATGAGTGCGGCCGGCGCTCGGCTGCTCGATTATTTGCGCGATAAGCTCGCGACCATGTCCGCGGAGGTATTCAAACTTAACGCTGCGTCCGGGAGCTCTTGCCCTCCAGTTCGCGACGCTCTCCCGCCCATCCAGTGCTCGTTTATTTCGTCGGATAGTTTGACCCGGCTCTACCGAATCGCCGCTTCAGGATCATTCTTCCCGATTTCGTCACGCTCGTATTTTCTGCCGCGTCCTACACCGATTGGGCGCGAACAAAACTGAGCGCCTTGGAACCCGAACCCGTGCGTCGTGACCGGGAGCATCCGGGGCGAACTCATCCGCTCGGGGGCATCGCATCACCGGACGGCGACAGGCACGGTCGACCGGCATCTCGGCATCGGCTGGGAATTCGTCCATGGTCTGCATTGGCGACGACGCTTCCTGAGGCCACGTAGCCCTTATGCCAAGCTGGGCGCCCGGTTTGCGGCATCCGTGCCTACCCTCTTCGGACCTCGTGGGTTCCAACCGGCGACGAGGCGTGCATAGGCGCCCTCGGCCTGCTCCACCCAGCGGCGCTCTTCTTCCCGGTGGCTCTTTATGTTGTAGGCGTGCGCTCCCTTTTGGCCGCGCACAGCCTTGCTCCCGGCCTTGAGTTCCACATCGCGCAAGCTTCTTGGCATGCAGGGAGGGTCGAGCCTACGCGTAACTCTCGCCCTTCTCAACAGATGACAGATCACGACAGAGAGTTTGCGTGCGGTTGCCACGGCCGCGACATGCTGTCCGCGCCGGGCTCGCACGCCGCAGGGAGAAGGCTCGCAACGGTCCGGGAGCACGAGCGGCCGCCCAGGCCGCCTCGACGAGCATGCCGCGCGCATGACCACGGCCCTGCTTGGTGATCCGCCCATGGTAGGCCGGACCTGGCCGGACTGCTGGACGCTTGGGTTCAACCCGAGATAGGTCACGAGCTTCTGCGGATCGTCGAAGCGCGACACGTCGCCGATCGCCGCCCTTCATCGCCAGCGCGACGGTGATGTCGACGCCGGGAATGGTCATCAGCCGCTTCACGCCTTCATCCTCGAGAGCCGAGCGGACAAGATCGCGTTCGATGACCTGGAGGTCTTCGCCCAATCGGTCGAACTCGCGCAGATGCCCATCGATCGCGAGGCGCTCGTCCTGCGGTACGACCTGCTCGATTACCAGGTCCGACCCTTGGCGCCGCACAGGTCGGCATGCGGGCAGGACGGATCAGGTGGCTATGAAGGATCGACTGGATGACGCTCTTCAATCGAGATCTCTGTCGGACAATCTGATTGCGCCGTGTCACCTGTCGACGCAGAGCCTGCGTCGGCTCGTCCGCAATCCAGACTTCTGGCAAGAAGCCGCTGGCATAGAGCTGCGCAAGAACGTCGGCGTCGATCGTCGTTTTGATCTTGGCATAGGCAACGATAAACACCTGTTTCGGCTTGGCGATCCCCACCTTCTTCACATGCGGCGCAATCACAGCTGCAGCGGACGTCGCGCTGCCGGTGGCCTCGATCACCCCGACATCGTTCGGCGACAGCTTCGCGGCGAACGCCGCCAGCAGATCGCGCCGCATGTCGACGCGGCCGAGTCGCCTGAGCCTGCCCTCCTCCCATGCCACTGCTTCGGCGAAGGCGCGGTGAATATCCAGTCCGATGATAAGCATGCCCGTTCCTCCTTCTTGGCTCGGTCAAAGACGGGAGCTGGCGGGCAACACGACATCTACTGATCCGCGCTCGCAGCGCATCCGGGAAAGTCGCCAGGGGCGGCCATGTAACGAGCTCGGGCTCTCAGCCCACGGTCTATTGACGGCCTGCCTGCACCTTTGTGCTCCCGGTGCCCCACGTCCCGGATGGGCTCACCATAAGGGCGTTCCAAAACAAGAACAGCAGGACGAGAAGACACCACAGATCACATACCGGATAGCGGCAAGGCCAAGCGCTTCGTTCAGATAGGCTTGCGCCAATGGGCTTAGGCCGAGCCTACAACAGCTCTCAAAAACGCTGCCGGACTGCTGCATTGGCTCGCCGATACAATTGGCACAGGCCTCACGGCAGCTTAGGATCAAACCGCCCATCAGTCGCCTCGGACTGGAAAGGTGCACCCTATTAGATTCCACGCCCAGCTAGGTCGGGGCCGCCGAAGACGCTGGTTGATAGCCCGGCGCCATCGGCCCGGCGTTTCAAACTGCCAATCTCTGACCTGCACAGTACGAACGATTGCTCGCTTCGGCAGATCACGCGGCTCATATGTCGGACCTTAACGTCATCCATCATAAACTTTTTGCGACAAAAGATTGCAAGAATGCTAAATTGTTAAAGTCGTTTGTTTCGGTTAAAGGCATCCATCCCATGGATGGCTGATGACATGCGTTTCAAAGGACTTGATCTAAATCTCCTCGTTGTGCTCGACGCACTCCTGACGGAGCGTAATCTCTCGGCGGCGGCACGCAGGATCAACCTGAGTCAGCCCGCCATGAGTGCGGCCGTCGCCCGACTGCGCGATTATTTCCGCGATGAACTGTTTACGATAAGAGGTCGCGAACGATTTCTAACCCCGCGTGCGGCAGCATTTGCCCCCGCAGTTCGCGACGCTCTCCAGCACATCCAGTGCTCGATTATTTCTTCGGATCCGTTTGACCCAGCTCGAGCCGATCGCCTCTTCAGGATCATTCTTTCCGATTTCGTCACGCTCGTGTTTTTCGAAAAGCTTGTGGAGCGTATTTCACGGGAAGCCCCCGCCGTCAGCTTCGAACTGCTGCCTGTCGACGATAGCCCCGATGAGCTTCTCCGGCGCGGTGACGTCGATTTTCTAATTCTACCGGATATGTTCACGTCGAGTGTGCATTCAAGCATTGCGCTGTTTGACGAGAAGCTCGTGTGCGTAGGCTGTCCCACAAACAAGCAGCTGCCACAGCAGCTTACATTCGAGAGATACATGTCGATGAGGCACGTCGCGGTCAGGTTCGGGCGTACGATGAAGCCGTCTATCGAGGAATGGTTTTTGCTTGAGCATGGCCTTAAGAGACGTGTCGAGGTCGCCGTGCAGGGCTTCAGCATGATTCCACCTATGGTGTCCGGCACAGCTCGTATAGCGACCATGCCCTTACGGCTGGTCAGGCATTTCGAAAAAACGTTCCCCCTGCGGGTTATCGAACTTCCGCTGCCATTTCCCACATTCACCGAGACCCTCCAATGGCCGGCCCTCCACAATAGCGATCCGGCAAGCATCTGGATGCGGGAGATAATGATACAGGAGGCATCTCGGATGGCTGCCCCGCTGTGAACCCTCGGAAAATTCAGGCGCACCTATAGTCACTACACCTGTCACCATCTACTTTGACGACAATAGCCCTCGCCGGATAAAGTCGATGCTGGCGGCAAGTGCGCCTGCGAGATCGTCCAGAGAATGGACTTCCTCGATCAGCTCGAACGAGAAAGGTCCCGCGTAGCCGCCATCCAGCAGCGCCTGAATCTGGCTGCCATTGTCGGAACCTGCAAGAAAGCGATCGGGGTAAATCCAGAAGGTCGGGTCGTTTACGCTTGAAATGTGCACCAGGCCGGTAAGCTCGCAGAACAGGCATGTCTCCCCGGCCAGGGTGTGGTGGAACGTGTCGTGCACGAGGCGAAAGACGGACTGGCCATCAACCGCGGCAACGGCCTCGGCCGCTTCCTTCTTTGATCGAAGCGAGCAGGTTCGGAAACCCAGCGGCTCGATGAGACCGATCAGACCCCGCGACTGGAGGATTGGCTTGATCTCGTTTAGAGCGAAACGAAGATTGTCCTGGCGCTCGCTATTGGTGGGCCACGAGCTGCGGTTGGCCGGCACCAACACGAGCGTCTCTGCCCCGCACGCCGTCGCATAATCGGCGAGGTTGCTTGCCTCGGCCTGACGCGTTGGAGTCCAGTCGTTGAACCGCTGCAAGGCGTTGACAGAGATGATCGTGACGCCCGCTTCGGTAGCGGCAAACCGAACGTCCGCAGCCGGAATGCCGCGTGCGACAGGATTGCTGAAATGAGGGTAACGGATTTGGACGTCGGTCAGGCCTTGGTCACGGGCAAGCGCGAAAAGCGCACTGACGTCAAGGCGGGGCGCCGCCATGTGATCGAGTGCAAAGCGGGGCGATACCTGGCGCATTGCTTGACTTTCCTTCCATGAAGCGCGGCTGCCATTTCGGCATCCGGCTTCTTTCAAGACGGAACCACGCCGGTTCACAGATCGGACAGAGACGGCCGAGTCAATCGAGCTTTCCTTTCATCGGTGAAAGGAAAATGGGCGCTCATGATAGAAATCCATCAAGGTCAAATATTTTCCGGAAGATAAATGTCGAACGGCAGAAATGTCTGCCCCGGGCTCTCCGCGACGCCGGCTTTGATGGCCCGCTCCATTGCCATTATCAGCTCCTGGCAAAGTCGGCGCATTGGCGTGCCGACCGCCATCGTCAAGATGTCATCCGCAAGCGCCCCACGTGACTGCGGCGTCATTTCACTCACGATCGCGACGAGATCCTGACCGCTCCCCTCTTCTCGGAGCGCGGAAATTGCTCCCTCTATACCCCCGCCGGCCATATAGAAGCCGACGAGCTCTGGTTCCCGCTGCATAAGATCCAGCAATTTTTCGTAAGTGAGCTGCCGTTCATCAAGGTTCACGAGCGGATCAAGCACCTCGAATTTGGGCGCGTTCTCACGAAAATAGGCACGAAAGGCCGTTTCCCGCGTCGCATGCGCCTGGAAGCGATGGCTTCCGACAAACACCGCCACCTTGCCGGGCCGTTTTGCGGCCTTGGAAAACACCCAAGCGGCAGTCCGTCCGACCTTGCTGTTGTTGAGGCCGATGTAGCCCTCGCGCACGCCATCGGCGAAGTCGGATAACAGCGAAAATACCGGGATACCTTTCGCCTTGAGCTCCTCGACTGATGCTGTGATTTTCGGGTGATCGGCCGCCACCATGGCGATCGCCTGGCAGCGGCTTCCAAGGTCCTTAAGAAGCGGGAGCAGGTCACGCGGCAAATGTGACTGCGCGAACTCGATGATCGGAAGGCCGTGGAAGGATTTAGCCATACTGACCGACTCTTCAATATTGCGAGCGAAATCTTGGTAAAAATCGTGGGCAGGTTTTCTCAAGATGAAGCCCAGCTTGTAGTGCGGCAGGTGCTGCTGCAAGCGCTGTTTGATGAGACCGGCAGCATGATAGCCGATCGCGTGCGCGGCCGCATGGACCCGCTGGGCGGTCTCCTCTCGCACCGGAAGGCGGACGTTCAGAACCCGATCGACTGTTGCTACGCTGACTCCGGCTTCGCGGGCGAGATCGGCAATTGTGACGCGCTTTCCCCTAGCGATTCTGATCGGCCGGTCCTCCGTCATCCGGTGCGATCCCGCGACGGCTTGGGGCGGCAAGCTGAAATAGTTACCACACCCCACGGTTGATAACGCATTCGACGAACAGCGCTCCATGCGGACCCAGATGAGTTTCCGTGAACCGTTCGTTTGCTTAGGGGCTTCATGGTGTTGTATTACTCTCCGCGTTAGTACACTATTTCCAGCGCTCTTTGGAGGCCGGCAATTCGACTGCTGTGAAGGCCGTGACTTACACGTCGCGCTATTGCTTGCTTGCGGGGAGCCCGTTTGATGTAACCCTAACCGCGGAAAGCGGCTTCCATCCGGGACTGGTCCAATTCGCCTTCCCAGCGAGCGACAACGAGCGATGCCACCGCATTACCGACTAAATTCGTCAGCGCGCGGCATTCCGACATGAAGCGGTCCACGCCAAGAATTAGAGCCATTCCGGCAACGGGAACACTCGGCACGACAGACAGAGTAGCGGCCAATGTGATGAAGCCGGCGCCGGTGACGCCTGCCGCACCCTTCGAGGAAAGCATCGCAATTAGCAGCAGGAGGATCTGATCGGCAATTGACAAATCTGTGTTCGTCGCCTGCGCGATGAAGAGGGCGGCGATCGTCATGTAGATATTGGTGCCGTCCAGATTGAATGAGTATCCAGTAGGGATGACGAGACTTACGACCGAACGCGCGGCGCCGGCCTTCTCCATCTTCTCCATGAGCGAGGGCAGCGCGGCCTCCGAGGAGGACGTTGCCAGGACAAGCAGCAGCTCGTCCTTGATGTAGCGGACAAGAGAAAAGATCGAGAAGCCGTTGCAGCGGCAGACCACGCCGAGAACCCCGAACACGAAGAGGAAGGCGGTCAGATAGAACGTCGCGACCAGTATCGCGAGGTTGGCCACCGAACCGATTCCGTATTTGCCGATCGTAAAGGCCATAGCGCCGAAGGCGCCGATGGGTGCAGCCTTCATCAGAATGCCGACGAGCTTAAAAATGGGGGCGGTGAGCGCCTGGAGAAAGGTAACGACCGGCCTGCTCGTCTCTCCGGTCATCGCCAGAGCAATGCCGAACAAGACCGAGAAGAACAAGACTTGCAGGATGTCGCCTTCCGCGAAGGCACTGGCAATCGTTGACGGGATGATGTTCATCAGGAAGCTGGTCACGGACTGCTCGTGAGCCGTGGCCACATAGCCCTTAACGGCTTCGACATCGAGCGAGGCCGGATCGATGTTGAGGCCGGCGCCAGGCTGAACGATATTCGCGACAATCAGCCCGACAACGAGTGCAAGCGTCGAGAAGGTAAGGAAATAAACCATCGCCTTGGCGGCAACTCGGCCGACCTTCTGCAGATCGCTCATGCCGGCAATGCCGGTCGCAATTGTCAGGAAGATGACAGGTGCGATAATCATCTTGATGACTTTGATGAAGGCATCGCCGAGCGGCTTCAGGCTTTGGCCGGTTTCCGGATAGAGGTAGCCAATTGCGGCTCCAAGGACCATGGCGGCAAGTACCTGCACGTAGGTCCGGGCAAAATGGCGCTTGCGGGGCGCTGCGATCGCGCGGGGGACTCTTGGAACCAACATCGTTTCTCTCTCCCTGACCGGATCGGGGTGGGGGCTCCTCCTTCTCCCATGCTGCGCTCCGGTCGAGCGCTGCTGTCATCTCGGAGCAAGCGCCGTGCCAACTGGACGCCTGTCCCGTCCAGCGAGATTGGTGCAGTTGCGCACTGGAACCCTCCACCTTGCCGGAATTCTGCACTCGAGGCTCGCCAAAGATCGCGTCTGAGGAAGTGCTTCATCAGAGAGGGAATTGACCAGGTCGCCTTGCGCCCGTGCCCTTTGATGTTCGCCGCAGATCGACTGCCGGTTGCCTTGGTGACTTTGGTTTGTCAGTTTTGGAACGGAATGCGCGCAAACTGCAGGATATCCTACACGCCCATCAGAGCACGCGGTACAAGCGATTAAGCGTAGGAGCGCATTGAATCTCCGAGGTCAAAAAATCTTGAATAAGGTCCGCGTGCGAAGTGAATCCGCAACTCGTCAAAGTTCTCCACCGTTTGATCAAGCGGTCGCGTTTCCTGGCGCTGCAAGATGGCGTTATCTGATGGCTCAAGCGCTGGAACGCCCAGGAAATCCCAAACCGCTCCCAAGCATTGGGCAGGTTCGTGAAGTAGGCTCTCGTATTCCATTACAAGCAGGTTGGTCGACGTGAAGGAGTCCATAACGCGAGCGTGAAAATCGTCGGCGGCTTTGAAATAAGCCTCACAGTCGGCGATTGACAACCTGACGCTCGGTGGCCGAGCGGTATCGTTGTCCGAGCTGAACTTCAGCCACTGACCGCTTTCCCTGGCCTGCACAAAGGATCGGAGCGATTCCAATACGTTTCGGCGAACAACGAGGATGACCTTGAGTGCTGGCCAACGAGCTAATTCCGCAAAGAATGCTGGACGCTCGCGAAACTGAGGTTCATTGATCTTGCAGCCAAGATGCGTCACATTCTTGTAGTCGCGCATAGGGCAGCGCACATAGGCAAGCTCAAGAAGCTCGCGATCCGTGCCTAGCAGGCGATCCGTGCTGGGCCAATTGGGATCATATTCGTTTAGCAACTCACCGTTACTCAGAACGGTCGGATGCTCGTTTAGCAATTCTTCTAAATAGTGTGTTCCGGTCCTTGGCATAGCAAGGATCACAAAAGGCTCAGGAGTTGGTTCGTTGTGGGTCATTGCATGTGTATCCAACTAAATAATGGCCGCGACGGTCTGGGGACGCGCACAAGAAGCTTGGCTGCTATCGCTTGAACGCTCCGGGTGGGTCCGCGCGCCTCACCACCCAGCCTGTACTCCGAGGTGTGGTCGCGAAGATGGGCGCGTGCCTGCAGCGGCTGGGTGGCGCCCGGCTTCGGCGTTGTTGTACCACTCGCGATTCCTGGCACACGCATGCCTCCGGGCCGCTGGGGGCAGTTTGCAATCCGGCATTGCGGACCTCCTTCTCGTTGATGGGCGTAGGTAAGCGTCAACGCATTAGTCGTCGATGAAACAGTCCAGCCGACAGAAAAAAAGGCAATACAGCGAACATGCAAAGTGCGCCTATATGCAGCCCTACATTGTCGCCCAGGCGGCCGAGCATCACCGGACGGATTAGATCGATAGAATTCGCCAGCGGCGAGAAGGCCGCAATCTGCTGAAACACTCCTGGCAATTGGCCGACTGGAAAAACCGCGCCCGAAAGGAACAGCATGGGTGTGATGACAAGCGTCTGATAGAAAATAAAATAGTGATAACTGGGCGCGAGCGCGATGACGAGCATGGCCAGGCTCGCAAAGGCGAACCCGGTGAGAGCGATGACCGGCAGCACGTAGAGAACCGACGTCCACGCGGCATAACCTAGCGCGGCGGCAACAATCGCAATTGTCGTACCGGCCAGAAAGGCCTTTGTGGCTGCCCAGGTCAATTCACCGAGAACGATGTCGCCGAGGGTAAGTTGTGTGTGCAGGATTGCTTCCCAAGTGCCCTGATCGCGCATTCGACCGAAAACCGCGTAAATTGTTTCGAAGGTTGATGCTGTCATCGCGCTCGTCGCAACCATGCCGGCTGCCAGAAAGGCGATGTAGGATGCACCTTCGATGCGGCCTACCAACAGTCCAAGGCCAGTGCCGAGCCCGAAAAGGTAAATCATCGGATCAGCAAGGGTGCCGAGCATTGAAGCAAATGCCACCTTCTTCCATGCCAGATGATTGCGGCGCCACACCGCGATCCAGTTCCAGGCGTTGGCGGGTAGAGCGGCCGCAAAACGTTCACCCATTGCTCACTTCTCCATCTCACGTCCGGTTAACCTCAAGAAAACGTCCTCCAGACTGGGTGGACGCTCTAGAATACGCAGACCCGCTCGACCGCGAAGCTGGATGCGCACATCCTCCGGCTCAGGCGCATAGCAAAAGAGCGTCTCGCCGCTTACCTCGACACGCTGAACGTACGGTCTGATCAGCGAAATCAGCTCCTGTGGATTGCCGCCGAAGATCTCGATCACGTTGCACCCAATGTACTCGTCGATCAGCGCATGAGGACTGCCCTCGGCGATCTTGCGTCCCCGCTCGAGAACACACAGCCGATCACAAAGCCGCTCAGCCTCTTCCATGAAATGGGTGGTCAAAATGATCGTTTTTCCGCTCGCCAGCAGGAAACGAAGTCGCTCCCAGATCAGATGGCGGGCATGCGGGTCGAGGCCGGTCGTGGGCTCATCCATCACAAGCAACTGGGGGTCGTTGATCAGAGCACGTGCCAGCGTCAGGCGCCGCTTCATCCCGCCGGATAGCAGGCCGACACGTGAATCCGCCTTGCTCTCAAGGCGAGCGAACTCGAGGAGCCGTGGGATGACGGCGTTGATCTCTCTTGTACTCATGCCGAAGTAGCGCCCGAACACCAACAGGTTCTCGCGTACCGTAAATTCCAGGTCGAGATTGTCGAACTGCGGGACCACGCCTATGCCCTTGCGGGCCAAGCGGCTGCGTGCCGGCACTGGTAGACCGAGGACTGTTATATCACCCGCGTCAGGCCGGGTCATACCGAGGAGCATACGCGCAATCGTGCTCTTGCCTGCGCCGTTCGGCCCCAGCAGACCGAAGCACTCTCCCGATGCAACGGTGAAGGACAGCCCGTCCACAACGAGCTTGTTTCCGAATAATTTGGTTACGCCGGTAAGGTCGATTGCTACATTGGACATGCGTCTATCTCAAGCGGAATGAGTCCGATTGGCCACCGGCAGCTTACTTGCGAATTCTGGTTCAGAGCAGGCCACCGCCTTGAGATGGCACCTTTGGAAAGTCGCGGCCGGAGCGACGCGTGTATCGCTTCCGCCAAAGAATAACGTCAAGATGCCACGTGTCGCTTCCAGATAGTTCCCGTTCTGACCATAGGTAACTCGAAAGCTTCACCCCGTGTCGACTGACACAACTTACTCGGTCACTCGGCGCTGCAAGGCCGTCAGACTTCACCAGCTGTGAGCGAAAGATCTGCAGTATGAAGTGACTCCGCAATTCCAGAATTGCCCGCAGCATTTGCTCCGGCAAGCGGCATCGCGCTTGTGATTTCCTTTGTGCTCCTGTTGGGCAGGGGAACACTTTTACGCGACAGCCAATCGCTATTGCTCAATGTACACAGGGCGTAAGCCTTCAAGGGGATCAACAGGAATATCCTGATTAACGCGTGCATTGAATAGCCGATGAATCGAAGCTGCCGAGTGCGGAAAGATAACACCGTAGATCTGATTATGGTCATCGTGACAATAGCCAGCACCGTCCACCAATTTACTGTATGTGAAAATAGTAGCTCACCGAGCGCCGTTACTACCGCGATGCCGAGCAACAATGGGCCGAGATTCTCTCCCATCACATCCAAAGTTAGATAGCGATCCAGGCCACGCAGTAGACCTCGCGCAAGCATCGTGTCCCGGAAGGTGCTTCGTGCCCAGCGGAGTTGTTGGCGCAAATAAGGTCCCATCTTGTCCGGAACGACTGTCGCCGCGACGGCACCTGGAACGTACTCGGTTCGAAAGCCTGCTTTCAGCATGAGGATCGTAAGATGACGGTCTTCACCGAAGTCGCTTGGTTTCCCCCTGAACAGCTGCGTCTCGTATTGATCCAGCAGAGAAAGGAGACAAGACCGGCGGTACATTGCACATGGGCCGCAGCAGCACATGACCGCACCAAAGCGACCTTGCGCCGCGCGCTCCTCATTGCAAGCCAGCCAGTATTCCATATCGATCAATCGGGTCAACCAAGTGTCGCTGCGGTTGTATGCCGTCAGCTGGCCCATGGCCGCTCCGACCATGGAATCCCGCATTTTTACTGCAAGCTTTGTGATGACGTCGGACGCAAGTGTCGTGTCAGAGTCGACGCTGAGCACGAAATCTCCAGATGAGCGGCGGATGGCGGCGATCTGCGCCTTGCGTTTGCCAACATTCTCGCGGAGCAGAATGAAATTGAATCTCGGGTCGCCCTCGTAGGCGTGATGTACCGGGATGACGGCATTACGATTTCCAGAACCGTCGTCAACCAGATAGACCTGAAATGTTCCGGCGTAATCTTGATTTGCAATGGAAGCTAAACACGCCGCGAGTGTGCGCGGGTCCTCATTGTAGCAGGGGATAATGACATCCACGCTCGGCCAACGGTCGGATCCGAACAAGCTTTCCGACGGCGGCGTAACATTTTCCGGTTGGGAGTAGACCGCTTGCATGCCTCTGTAAACAGTCGAGAGCACCGCATAAGACGAAACGGCAACAGTACTGGCTGTGGTGAGAAGGTCCATAGGATCTCTGTTTGTTCAGGGGTGTTGAGGAAGTGATCGGATTACAAATCCGCGGCCGTGCAATTCTGGAATTAGGCGTGACAACGCTGTCACCGTCTGGTCGCGCAGACTGGCTTGATTGCCTGGTTGCAATTCGTCGGGAGCGCACCCGTCGTGCAACAGCACGATTGCGCCCGGCCGGATATCGGCGAGCACTCTGTCGACGATGGCGTCAACGCCGGGGCGAGACCAGTCGCGTGGATCAATGGACCAATGGACGGGCGCCAATGCCGCACCCGCTGATGCAGCGATTACTTCTTCGGTCCAGATGCCATACGGTGCACGAAAGTACCGAACCATGGCCTGCGGGCAAGCCATCCCTATGACTCTGTTTGCCTCAACTATCTGGCAGTCGACTTCGACGGACCCGCATTTGGCCAGGTCCGGATGAGTCATCGTGTGGTTGGCTATACCGTGCCCGTCTGTAATAATTCGGCGAACGAGTTCCGGCTCGTCGGCCGCGTAGGCCCCAACAACGAAGAAGGTCGCCGTCACCTGATGTTGCGCCAGCACATTGAGTATCTGCGGTGTGAAAAATGAATTGGGACCATCGTCAAACGTCAGATAGACGCTGCGCTCTGCAGTGCCATCGGCATTGTCACTCTGCCCTTCGCATATGTAGTCCAGAGGCTTCATAGTTCCGGACCGTTCCGGTCGATCAGGGTACCGGACGGCCACTCGTCCATCGAGCGTCCGATCGGCGAAACCAACACGAGTACGTCTTCCAGGCGCGTGGGCGGCAGGTCGGGATGCACATCTGGACGGGTCGATCGTACGCGAACGCCCGACACAATGTTCGCGAGGCCGGCTCTGCAGAATCTTTCGACATGGTTTCGCAGCGCGTGCCGAACCGTGCCGAAAGCGAATGGAACACCCAACTGATGGAGCACTGGGTACGCCACGCGCATCGAAAAACCGATTCCGAGCCCTTCAAGATCCGGACGAACCGCGTACAGGCCCAATTCAGCGACGATCAAGTCGACCTCGCCAACTTTGATGAAGCGCCGCAGCATGCCGATGTGAGCCGCTACCCCATGCGCGTCGTAGCCGATTGCGCGGAATTCCGGCCTCGCGCCGGCCCAACTGCGGCCGCCTTCGAATGGCTCCGCGTTGAAGGCGCCAGTCCGTCCATAGGTCTTTCGAAAAAAGTCGGAGAGTTCGACATGGTCGGCCAGTTGCAGCTCATTTTCCCAGCACAACTTCCAATCGACATTCGGGCGCATGGAAGACCTCACCTTGGAGCTGTCTGGTTGAGATAAATGTCCAAGCATTGGTTAAATAATTGGCATCGCACCAACGGGGCGTAACTTGTGGAGACCGCCGAAAGACCAAGCCGTAATGCAGATGCGACTGACTTTGTGCGCCCCGCACACCAGATGATGCTCCTCGGATCCAACGCAACCATGGGAACTACCTATCTTTCCAACTTGAAGCGCCTCTATGGGACCTGCAGCAAAAACGGTAAAATCCTTTGTTTAGATGAAAGGTATCCACGCTTTGGATAACTGGGCGAATGCGTTCCATATGGCTGGTCAATTATCGTCGTCACGCTCGAGGCACTTCTGACGAAGCGCAAAGCTCACGCCCGCGGCACGCGCGGCCGTTGCCGGGCCGCGCGATTATCTCCGTAAGAGCCGAGCGGAGCTCAGACACGACGATTGATCAGAATCTGATTCGCGGGTTCAGTATCTCTTTCGTGTATCCAGCTCTGGGCTGTCCTTTGGCGGGAGTTAGGTTCGCCCAGGTTCTGAGCCTGGGGCGTCGGCCCGTTCGCCGCACAGGCTCCTTCGCACATCGTCGAGGCCGAGAAAGAGGGGGCCACACAGCTCCCCCTGTACTTTCCACCACCCGACACCAGCGCTCACCCAGGGCGCCGGCCTTGCTCACCTCAACGGATAGCGCACTCGCGCCGCTTCACGATTAAAAGAATTCTACAAGCAGATGCCTGTTTGATCGTGAGACGTCCGCTGCCAATTCCCGCATCGCAGAGGCAGCCAATAGCGCTCGCTTCACATAGTGGTCCGGCAAGCAGCTAGATACGACAGGTGACCTCAAATGAGGCGTCTTGCATGGCTTCTACACCTGCCTGAATGCCAGAACTGCGTTCGTACCGCCCATGGCGAAGGCGTTGCTCATGGCGACGCGCACCTTGCGCTCGCGCGGCACATTGGGTGTGATGTCGAGGTCGCAAGCGGGATCTGGCTCGCGATAGTTGGCGGTCGGCGGCACGACGTCCTCTTGGATTGCCATCACGCAGGCGATCATTTCAAGCGCGCTCGCTGCGCCGAGGCAATGCGCGTGCGTGGACTTGGTGGAAGAGATGGACATCAAATAAGCGTGGTTTCCAAACACACGCTTGATCGCCGCCGTTTCAGTCTGATCATTGCTTTTGGTACCGGTGCCGTGCGCGTTGAGGTAGTCGACGTCCTCGGCATTCAGCCCGGCATCGGCAAGGCAGGCGCGCATCGCCGACGCTGGCCCCTCGACAGATGGCGCGGCAATGTGGAAGGCATCGGCGGAAAGGCCGACGCCGGCGATCTCGGCAAGAATTGTGGCACCACGCCTCGTGGCATGCTCGTAGCTTTCCAGCACGGCCATGCCCGCACCCTCGCCCAGCACCAGGCCCTTCCTATCGGCGGAGAAGGGCCGGCAGGTATCGGGTGAAAGCACGCGCATTGCTTCCCATGCTTTCAGCACGCCCCATGCGAAGGGTGCGTCGCTGCCTCCGGAAACCATTACGTCGGCCCGGCCCAGCTTGATCTGGTCCACCGCCGAGGCGATCGCATGGTTGGCCGAGGCACATGCGGAGGTCACCCCGAAGACCGGCCCGCGCAAGCCGAGGCTCAAGCTAAGATGGACGGAAGCGGCGCTGGGCATCACCTTTACTCCAGTGAAGAGTTCAGCACGGATTGCGCTACCCAAAAGCAGTGAGCGGTAAGTTTGTTCTGTTGCGTATGAACCGGTAAATCCGACGCCCACTGTCGCGCCGAAGCGATGGGCATTCCCCTCGTCCCAGGAAAGTCCGGCCTGCCGCATGGCTTCGCGCGCTGCAAGCACGGCGAGCAAGCTGAAGCGGTCCATGGAGATGAGATGCCCCCGGTTGATGTCGTGCTGGGGCAGCGCCTTGATCTCAGCGCCGGTCATGCCCTCCAGGTCATGAAGCTCGGAATTGGCGATCGGGCCGATGGCGGAGCGGCCTTCGCGCATCTCTTTCCACATAGAGGCGGCGTCGGTGCCCAGTCCGCACAGGCCGCCCACTCCGGTGATAACGACGCGCCTGTCCATTCAAGCCTCCTTCGCAAGCAAGCCGCGGACGGCTTCCACGACGTCGCCGACATTCTTGAGATGGGACCAGGCATCGGCCGTGTTCATGTCGATCTTGATGCCGTAGGCCTGCTCCACATCCCAGAGGACGTCCGCCAAACCCAGCGAATCAAACCCGAGCGCGTCCAGTTCCGTGGCGATTGTTATCTCGCCGACGAATGACGCAGGCATTCCCTCACCGCTCTCCGACTCGGCGCGTTTCTTGATCAGGGCAATGACGTCCGTTGCGAATTGATCGGCCATTCTGTTTCCTGTCTTTCTTTCCCGCGTTTCGACCTGGACGCGGCTCAGTTCCTGAGGCGCGCCGCGTCGCGAAAGCCATCACGCTTGGGCAACTGACAAAGCCCAATGCTCATAAAGCCGGATCAGGTCCGGCCGGTGTGTGGCGTAGGTGCAGTATGACGATGTGAGCCGCTACACCGTGCGCGTCTCCCAGTCTGTCCATAGACTCGGAAGAAGTCGGACCCGGTCAGTTGCAACTCCCTTTCCCAGCACTCCACTGCCCGGTAGAGCGCATGAAAAATCTCCTTTCGGGCGGTTTCTGTTCTGCCCATGCAGGATTCCAGAACATTGATGAAATCGTTTGTTTCGATGAAAGGCATCCACACTTTGGATGGTTGACACGCGTTTCAAAGATCGTGAACTACATCTCGTCGTTGTGCTCGACGCACTCCCGACAGAGCGCAACCTCATGGGCGCGGCATGCAGGATTAACCGAGCCCAGCCGGTCATGAGTGCGGCCGGCCGGGTCGGGCGATAGGCAGTCATGCCCTGCCCTTCCTGCGGGTCAAGCACTCCGAAAAAACATTTCCCCCATAAATGCTAGATCTTCCGTTGCCTTTTCGCGGGCTTCTGCGTGAGGTGAGGCACGCCATCCATGGCATGTGGCACACGCACGCGATGCCAGTGCACGGTCGTTTTCTCGGCAAGGCCGTTCTCTACCTCGACCCGCACGCGCTCGCCCTGACGGACCCGGATTTCCGGGCCTGGAACGGGCCTTCGGCGCGCAATCGAGCCCGGTTCACCCGGCCCAATGGCGTCCACTTTGGGGGCGCATGCACTGCAGACCCGCTGGACCTGATCCGGGAGAGGATGGGCGCGGCGATTGGAATAGCTATGAAAGCGCATCGGACCGTGGAACTGCGCGCGCAGACTTTCGGAGGAAGGCTCGCTTTTAAACGTTATCGTGCAACTCTGACCGTTCTTCGCCTTGGCGGGTGCCGCGGAAGAATCCCGGGTTCTGCGAGCGCTGCGAGAACACCTGCGGTCGATCCTGTACCACAATCTCGCGAAGCTCGATGCTCTCTACAAACGATGTCTTGGATTCTCACGCCCTTATTTCAGCACTTCGCTCGCTTGCCCGACTCGGCCGCGGTCAGCCTTCACCGCCAATTTTATTGGCGCAGCGACGTTCCTATCGGTTCAGGCGAAGCTTCTTGAACCTGCCGCTCTCTCGTTGCCCTGGCACGATTAATCGTCCTCTCAGTCTGTCATTGGCGGAGTCGCTCCTGAGGCGCGCGCCGGCGAGTTCGAGGAGCGCGTGGCTATCTCCTCGGTCCAGCCGGATTCCGCTGCGCGCTCAGCCAATTCCTGGAAGGCCGATTCCAAGGCGAGCTGGCATTGAAGGCCGCGGTCCGGATGGTCGACTAGCTTGGTTCCACGATCGCAATGCTTGATCGCTTCATTGCAGGCCATGGGCTCTCGCCCTCTCCTTTTGCCACACGAGGCGCCAGCTCACGTGTTGTGCGCCCCGGCAACCGCTTTCACCAGCCGCTCCAGCGATCCCGCGCGCTCCAGCTCCGCAAAGAATGATGCGGCGTGACGCTACCCAGCCGGTGCTTCTCGGCCATTTGCACACATAGGGATAGTCGACCATGAAATCGGACCGAGGCGAGGCGTTGGACGTTTCAGTCTTGGTCTGAATGCGCCGCCCACGAGCCGATCGGCCTTCTCGATGATTTGGCGCACCCTCGTTGTCGACAAGCCATGTTCCTGAGCCAGGTCGGCGAAACTCTTGCCCTTCAGAAAGCCGTCGACCAGGGCTATGTTCCTATCGACGGTCGGCTAAATCCCAGCAGGCGCGCGCAGTTTTCCGGCATCATTCCGTTTGTTCATCCGCTTGTCCGCGCCCCCTGCAAATCCTACCGGGCCAAATCGGTGCTTGGAAGACCCACTCATGTCATGGCCTCGGGAAAGTACAAGGCCGACGGTTATGTGAATACGAAAGATGCTGGCGATCACCATGATCGTTGGTGACCGCTGACCTCCCCAATGTCGGCTTCGACGGCACACCGGGAGCTCTCGGCAATGTTGAATAATTCCGTTTGAAGATGGTTGACTTCGTCGTCGAGGCTCGATCCATCAGGATCGGTATCGACGATTCTATATTTGAGAAACCCAAATTCGTTTGACTCGCGCAATTCGCTGTACGGCGTATCATCGCAAGCGCGGGATTCCGACATCCTGCGAAGTGCCCGCGTTGCTGGAATCGATTTTGCGGAAGTAAAAAGGCCCCGGCGCTGGGTCGGCGCGCAGGGCCTTCAGGCATGTACGAGCTACCAGCATGTCCAGTTATGATCGTGCGCTATCATAATGAACAAACGGTGAATGATCGCTATCCGAGGTGCAGGGCGGGCGAGATGGTGGGGCGGTGGGGGACCTGTACCGCTGCAGCGGGGCCACGAGCAGCGACTCGAGCCATGCGCCACGCTGCAGGACCTCGATTTCGGGCCAAGCCTCGAGCCCGCAACTCGCCTTGCTTCTCGGAAATCATAAGGCTTTGTGGGGCGGTTAAGCAGCGCGATATGGCCGCGGCGATACGAAGTTTTCATCTTTACCCTGTTCAGACGGTCAGGCTGCCTTCGCCGCCGGCTTGGCTGCCTTGACATGGGTTATACTGCGGCGACCGTCGACGCCGATCGGAACGTCACCGTCAACCGTAGCGCGACGCACAACCCGGTGCTGGTCGCCATAGTCGTTGACCGCATAATGCTGGTTAGCACGGTTGTCCCAGATAGCGACGTCGCCTACTTGCCAGCGCCACCGCACGGTATTTTCCGGGGCAGTGACGTAGGACTGGAACACCTCGTAGAGTTTGGCGGAATCGCTCTTGGAAAGGCCGACGAGGCGCTGCACGAAATTGCCGAGCAGCAGCGACTTCTCCCCGGTTTCCGGATGGACGCGCACGACCGGATGCTCGGTCTCGTAGATCGTCGATGTGAAAACTTCCTCGAAGTGCTTCTTCTCTTCGGCTGTGGCGCGCGGGCGCACGGCTGCGTAGTCGTAGGAATTGCTATGAATAGCCCACAGATTGTCCGCCAATATTTTGAGCGGCGCCGGCAGATTCTCGTACGCGGCGTGCGTGTTGGACCAGATCGTGTCGCCCCCCGCCGCCGGAATGACGACGCCACGTAGGACCGAGAATTTCGGATAGGCATCGACGAAAGTCACATCGGTATGCCACTGGTCTGCCCTGCCACCGCCACGGCCGGAATCGAGATTGAGGATTGAGGCCGTGCCGGCTGCCGGCCCCTGCGTGGGATGAGGTACAAGGTTACCCAGACGCCGCGCGAACAATTCCTGCTCCGCATCGTCGAGATGCTCCTGGCCGCGGAAGAAGATCACCTTGTGTTTTAGAAGAAGCTGGTTGATGGCTGCTATCGCTGCGTCCGAAAGGTCTCCACCAAGGCGAACTCCTCTGATTTCAGCTCCAACACGGCTGGTCAGCGGTACAACGTCGGAGTCAGGAATTCTCTTCGTCAAGCTCGAAAGCCAAAATCCCGGCGGATCGATCAAGGATCGCATTGCGTTGTCGATGATCGTTAATGCCGAACAGCGTGGCCAGCTCGCGCCGGGCGGTACAATCATCGAAGCGACCGCTGGCAACACAGGGCTCGGCCTGGCCTGGCGGCACGAAGCGCGTGATCGCGTGTCCAAAAGCTGACAGCGTCAGACAAATGTCAGGTTCATTACAACCAACATCTGGGCACTGACGAGGTTTTTCGAAGCAATGGGCGCTAACTGCGCGCTGAGCGCGTTGGCATGGCTTTTGAGACTGAGTGACTGTGACTGCACTTAATGGGGCAAGACGAGCGATGCGCTCCTCCCTGAACCCGTGTGCCGTCTCTGAGAGGAAACCAGCTCGTGCAGAAACCTTTGGAAATAGCTTTGGACCGCAACGTGGTATTGCAGATGGAGTCCCCGGCTCCTTCGATTAGAGTCGAGAACTGGCTGCATGGCGAGCCCCTCACGAGCTTTGAGCCCGGCAAGTGTACATAGTCGAATTTTGGGCAACTTGGTGCGGCCCATGTGTGGACGGGATGCCCCATCTGATCCAGCTGCAGGGCGTCGCCAGGCGCGCCATCTGGACAGCAGGAGCTGGACTATGGGCAAGGTAACAGGCTTTCTCGAAATCGACCGGCAGGTGCACAAGTACCAGCCGGCCTCCGACCGCATCCGGCATTTCCGTGAATTCACGCTGCCGATGTCGGACAAGGAGGTCGAGAAACAGGCCGCGCGCTGCATGGATTGCGGCATTCCGTTCTGCCACGGGCCAACGGGCTGTCCCATCCACAACCAGATCCCGGACTGGAACGACCTCGTCTACAATGGCGACTGGGACAATGCGATCCGCAACCTGCATTCGACCAACAATTTCCCGGAATTCACCGGCCGCATCTGCCCCGCACCTTGCGAGGAAGCCTGCACGCTGAACCTCGAGGACATTCCCGTCGCCATCAAGACGGTCGAGCAGGCGATCGCCGACAAGGCTTACGAGACCGGCCATATCAGGCCCTATCCGCCGGAGAAGAAGACCGGCAAGCGCGTCGCCGTCATCGGCTCCGGCCCGGCCGGCATGTCGGCTGCCCAGCAGCTCGGCCGCGCCGGCCACGACGTCCATGTCTATGAGCGCGAGAGCCGGCCCGGCGGGCTGATGCGTTACGGCATTCCCGACTTCAAGATCGAGAAGCACTATATCGACCGGCGCATCGAGCAGATGCAGGGCGAGGGCGTCACCTTCCATTGCGGCGTCAATGTCGGCGTCGACAAGCCGGTTGCCGAGCTGCTCGCCGAACATGACGCGGTGCTTTATTGCGGCGGTTCCGAAACGCCGCGCGCGGCCGGCATTCCCGGCGACGATCTCGGCGGCGTGCATGACGCGATGCCCTATCTGGTGCAGCAGAACAGGCGTGTCGGCGGCGAACCGATCCAGTCGGTGGCGTGGCCGTCGCATCCGATCCTCGCCGGCGGCCAGCATGTGGTCGTCGTCGGCGGCGGCGATACCGCGTCCGACTGCGTCGGCACCGCCTTCCGCCAGGGCGCGGTCCGCGTCACCCAGCTCGACATCCGTCCGCAGCCGCCGGAAAAGGAAGACAAGCTTTCGGTCTGGCCCTACTGGGCGACCAAGATGCGCACCTCGTCCTCGCAGGCCGAAGGCGCCGAGCGCGAGTTTCAGGTGGCGACGCTCGAGTTCATCGGCGAAGACGGCCAGCTGACCGGGGTCAAATGCTGCGAGGTCGACGAAAAGCGCAAGCCGATCGCCGGCAGCGAATTCGTCATTCGTGCCGATCTCGCGTTCATCGCCATCGGCTTTGCCGGGCCAGCCGCTCGCGGGCCGGTGTCGGAACTGGCCGGCCAGATGAAGATCGCCATTGACAGCCGCCGCTCGAAGAATGTCGAGGCCAATGACCGGGACTACAGGACCAGCGTCGAAAAGCTCTATGCGGCGGGCGACGTGCGGCGCGGCCAGTCGCTGGTCGTCTGGGCGATCCGCGAGGGCCGCCAGGCGGCGCGCGCCATCGATGAGGCGCTGATGGGATCGAGCGTGCTGCCGCGCTGAGTCCGTCTCGAGACCCTACTTGTGCGGCCACCTGAAGGCGCTTTCCGCCCTTCCGCTGCCCCGGGCAGCTTACGGACTGATCGCCGTGGTCGTTTCGGTTGTGGCCCCGGCCGCAGGCTGCCGCCTTGGCGGCCAAGAAAAATCGTCGGCGCGGCCGGGCGAAGCAGCGCTGGGTTTAAGTGCTTGGGGTGACACGGCGTGATCTCCGCCGTTGGCGGGAACAGGGCAGTGCAATAGTACTGCCCTGTTCCTTTTGATCAGAGGCCAGTGCGGATTTCTTCGGCAAGCGCCCTCAACGTCGTCTCGACGTCATCGCCGTTTGCCATCTTCTGCATCGCCACGGCCCATGCGTTCATGGCTTCGCCGAAGCCGACACGCGGTGTGAAAGCCAGCGCGGCTTGATCCTGTATCTTTTTGAAGCTGTCAACGAAGTTGTTGAACTCGGGCTGCGAAGCGTACTTAGTCTAGGTATCGTCCTGCCAGGTCGACGTGCGCGGCGGATTGACGAGCTGGCCAGCAAGGGCACCCTTGAGCGCCACCTGCTTGGAGGTGGCCCACGGGATGAACAGCCAGGCCGTGCCCTTCTTTTCGGAAGCCGCGTTCATGGCGAGAGCCCAGATCCAGATGTCAGAATCCAAGCTCGTGGCGCTCGGTGCGTGCAGCGGCGGAGCGAAGGCGATCTTGCCGGATGCCGGCTTCCCCGCAACATCGTTCCAGAAGCCGAACATTTTTGAGTCGATCGTCATCGCGGTGCGGCCGGACGAGATGCCGTCCACGACCTGGTTCCAGTTATCATTGGCGAAGGAAGGAGCCGCGCACTTCTTGATCATGTCCGAATGTAGTCGTATCCAGCATCGGTAAGCTTCGGATCACTCAGGTATTTGTCCAGCAGGCGCCACTCGGAGCGAGGTCCTACGCGGGCTGAATGCCAGTGCCGAACACATCCCATGCTGGCGACTTCGTCGTCAGTTGGATCGTCATCTTGTTCCAGTAAGAATCGTCTGGGTAGAGTTCCGGCGTGACCTTGATGCCGGGTCAGCTTCTCGAACTCCGGAAAGTTGCGCAGCGAGAGCATCCGCATAGGGGTGGATGTCGTAGGCCCAAGTTATGCTGGTCCCTTCGAATTGACGCCAGTTCACGGTGTCGGCAGCGGCCGAATTAGTGAGCGATGCCGAAACGGCAAGAAACGCCAAGTCAAAAGCAAGCTGTTTGCGTAGCGACGCGCACCTGTAACGAGTACGGGGAATGAGCGACCCATGTAATCCTCCCTGGGGCATTTTGCCAATTTTTGGGTCCACTCCTCCATCCCGAGTTTGCTCATAGCCACAATAAGCGGTTTCCAACGACCTCGCTCTGAATGCACCAGGCCAACTGGGTAAAAACGGGTAACCGGCACTTAAAGGCGATGTAGTATCGCCACCAGAAATACTGCTCCGTGGTGCTGGCCTTTGCCTGGGGGCGCAACACGGCAACTACCCGCTCAAAACGGTTGGTCCTCTACCTCTTATTCACCGTCGCTTTCCTCGCGGCCTAACCCGGCCGGAATATCCGTTGCCAGAAAAAGGCCTCGCGGCCGGTTCGAGGCGCATCCCTCCTCCGAAGCAGCACGCTCAAGTATCGTCACAAGCCCCGAGCGCTTCGCGTTCGGCGATGTCCAAATTCCGACAATGTCGGATACAGTCAGATCTACTGGATTGCGTTTGAATGGTTTTCTCATTTGGCACAGTACATGCGGGTCATCCGCAAAACACGTGACCGACCAACAAGAGTTCGCATGATCACCTTACCACAACATACAGCCGCCGCGGAACAATCACTTGGCCCCTGATCGCCCGCCCCGGCACCACAACCGGAGTCATCGATGTTCTGACAGGCTGCCCAAGGATACCTGCTGCAACAGGGCTTGCCCTGGTGACGACCACTCCGGCTCCGCCGGTTACCGACGAGGGCAAAGTGACGGATTTCCTGCTTTTCAACGGCATGGAGGTGGCTGTCATTCCCGACCACCGCGCCGCTCGTCACCGATATGGTCTGGTGCAGGATCGGCAGCGCGGATGAGCCGCCGGGGATATCTGCATGTCTTCGAGCATCTGATGCTCAAGGCGCCTCATGACGAGCACGGCTCCGTCGCCTGGAGAGATTGAACCCAAAGGGAGATTCAGATGTCTGAAGCGAATCAGGAAAAGTTGGACGCATTCTTGGGGAAAATGGTCGGCGATCTCGGTGCGATCGCAACGGGCGCGGGAGTCCTGCTGGGGGACAGACTCGGCCTGTTTAAGGCATTGCGCGAAGGCGGCAAGATGACGGCCGCCGAACTTTCGACACGCACCGGCACCCAGGAACGCCTCGTAAGGGAATGGCTTTCCGGGCAGGCGGCGGCGGGTTACGTCGACTACGATGAAGCGAGCGACAAATTCTATCTCAACGCCGAGCAAGAGCTGGTGTTCGCTGATGAAGACAGCCCGGCCTTCATGGCAGGCGCATTCGAGTTCCTGTCCGCGCTGTGGCTCGATGAAGAAAAGGTGAGGCAGGCATTCCAGTCCGGCAAGGGCGTCGGGTGGCACGATCATAGCGCGTGTCTGTTTCGCGGTACGGAACGGTTCTTCCGTCCAGGCTACAATGCCAATCTGATCGACTCCTGGCTGCCGGCCTTGGAGGGCGTCGTCGAGAAGCTCGAACGCGGCGTGGACGTCGCGGATGTTGGATGCGGTCATGGTGCATCGACCGTGCTCATGGCACAGGCCTTCCCCAATTCGCGCTTCGTCGGCTTCGACTATCATGCCCCCTCGATTGAGCGCGCCCGCAAGGCGGCCGAGGTAGCCGGCGTCGGCGTTAACACGCGGTTCGACGTGGCGGCCGCCAAGAGCTATCCCGGAACGTATGACCTCGTCACATTCTTCGATTGCCTTCACGACATGGGCGACCCGACGGGCGCCGCCACCCATGTCCACGGATCGCTCAAGCCGGACGGCACGTGGATGATCGTCGAGCCGTTCGCGCATGATCATCTGGCGGCGAACCTCAATCCCGTCGGCCGCGTTTACTATGCCGCTTCCACTTTCGTGTGCACGCCCGCATCCGTGTCGCAGGAAGTCGGGCTCGCGCTTGGAGCCCAGGCCGGTGAGGCGAGGCTGCGCAAGGTTGTGACCGGCGGCGGCTTCAAGCGATTGCGTCGCGCCGCGGAGACACCGTTCAACATGGTGCTGGAGGCCCGCCCTTAGCGTGGCCGTCGCCAGAAATTGCAGCTCATCGCATTTGATTGAAGATCACCGCCAAAAATCCGGACGCATCGGGGACATTTTCAAGGCGCCTGGGTTCACGCAGAGGTCGCTGCCGAGTTGTGTGCCAAGAGTCCCATACGTTGCGGCTCAGAAAGGACCCGACGCACGGCTACGAACATGCCCATAGTGATGGCCGCTATAATCACATATGCCCACCATGGCGCGTTCACAAAGCTGGTAAGCCACGTCGCACCGAACGCGCTTACGACAAAAACGAGAGCCTCGATAAAATGACTGAGCCTGTACACATTCAGTCGTCTCATCCTCATACCACCCATCCAAAGACTGAGCTTGTTGCGCTACTGCGACAGAGCCTAACATATTGGAGAGCGCTCACTATTTCTATGCTAAACAGTCTCGCCTGAGTATATGTTTTGAGTCGCTAATTATGGAATTCTGCCAGTCTGCATTTCCCCTGATCTGATGTAGAGCAGCTTCTAAGTGGGAATTAGTCCCCCATCGACCGGATCGGGCGACACGAACATGCGCTGAAGGCTTGGCGGAACGGCTACTGGGACCATGATGCTACTCGAATGCAAGATCGTGTCAGAACGTCCCGGGAAGGCTGCAGGCAGGGGATGTCAGGTCAATCAGCCTATAGATATGATACCGCCCATTCGCTGAGACTTCACGATGGGCATAGGAGGTGGGAATTCGTGCCTTGAGATGGACGCGGCTGTCGGAGCAGGCGAGCACGGCAGCAGCGATGGCCTGAACCTTCGGGCCGCTGACAAAAACGTTCACCACCGCACGCGAGCCGAACCCGTCGAGATACGTCTCGAAAGCATCGAGGTGGGCCATCAGCCCGAAAGCCTGGATGTCGCGAACTTCGCCATCTTCGAGCCGGTGGGTTTCACGTACCTTGGCCACCTGTTGATCGAGCAAAGCATCGATATGCGCATTCTTCTCGCTTCTTGGGACGAGGAGCGAGATCCGTTCCGGACTGACGATATCGATCAATCCGTAGAATACGTCGGCATCTCCTCCGATCCCCACGAGCAGGACTTTCTCTTCGCCCATTCCTCCGCTGCCTTGAAGATGAGGGACGGTGACGTATCGGTCCAAGCCGCTGGAAAAATCCTCTTTGCCGATCGCGTTCCCGTAGATACCTTCGGCGTACCCGAATTCGAGAGACTGAATCGACATTTTCTTGAATGCCACCGCAATCAGCCATTGGATGTAGATTCGCGGCATCGTCGAGCACTCGACGAAAACCTTCCGCAGGCTTCCTTCGTATGAGCCACATGAAGCGGCCATCTGAGTGAGCAGGTGATCGAGGAGATTGATGTTCTTCTGATACTCGATGGAAGGCTCGAGGGTGATCGCAGTCACTTCGACGCCCCATCGGGTACCCATAGCGATGAGCTTTCGCCGGTTTTCTTCGACGGCTGGGACGTTCGCTTCCTTCAGAGCAAAGTCCAGAACCACGATTTTGCCGACCTTCAGGTCAAGATGGTTTTCGAACGCGGCGAAACGCGTTTCCCATCCAAGCGCGACGATCGCGATATCTGCCTCCATCGTTTCGCAGGTACCTGCATCTCTCGCCTTCTCAGTGACGGCCAGATGGCCGAAGACTCGATACTCGACAGTTGAAGCGGTCATTCGAGATCGCTCTCGAAAAGCGAGTGCTGGAATTCGGTCTTGAGTGCGGGCCGCGCGACGAGCTCCTTAAACACCGAGTCGGCCCAGTCTTCTGGGAGCCGATGCCTGGTAAAAAGCAGGTCGACCATCTGCGCCGCAGGGATTGTGTTGATTTCGTACGGGCCGCGATAGGAGAACCCGAAGTAAGGTGCAAATCGCCGATGCAATCTGATCAGCATCTCCTTCGATGCGGGGTCGGCGCGGTCCACCTCAAAGTTGCCGGCGGCGGAGACCTCCCGGATAAACCCATCCCTTTCCGCCCGACGCAGGACCTCGTCCAGTTTTCCGCTGGGTTGCTCCAGTCGGTTCACCAGCGAGCGCATTTCCTTTAGATCAACCCTGAAAATGCCTCTCTCTGTCGTTCCTAGAGCATTTTCTTCGGCAAACTCTGTCTGGAGGCGAGCGGTCAGGTAACCCAACGCCCGCACCATGCGCACGCTCTCTTCTTCGTACGGATGTGAAAGCGCCTGAAGTCCATCAAGCTTCCGTTGAGAGGCGGCGTTCACAGCCTGTCTCTGCTGTTCGAGATGAATCTGTAAATCCGAGTTGATGAATTCCACCAGTTTTCGTGGATCACTGGAACTCGGAACACTGCGGCGGAAGATCTCTCCCATTATATCAAGGAAATCGCGTATACAGACGTCGCTCAATGATGTGATGATCTGGTGCCCTACGTACGGGTAGTCATGCAGACGCAGCATCTGGCACGCTTTCAGAAAAGCCCATCCCTGTTTCCGGGCGATCGACCTCTTCAGATTTGAAGCATCCGCCTTGCTCATGGGCCGGCGCTTGATTTCCGGGTTCATGAGCGCGAGCGCCAGCCCTTCGGCATAAGGGCGCGCTTTTCGATCAAGAAGGAATTGCTGCTGATCCGCCGTCCTCAAATTCACGGAGAGGAATTCACGTGCTGCATCAGCGAGTGCCACAAGCTCTTCTCTGCCCTCGGAATGACCCGATATGATAACCCGCTCGATGATGTCATTGACGGAAAGCCGCCCCAGCCGGTTTTTGAGCGAAAACGCGCTGAGCGCATCGTTGCGCTTGAGATCACTCCGCAGATGGTCAGGAAGCGCATAGTAGAGCCGAAGCGACGACACGTTCTCGCACAGCGTGGCGAACTCCCTCGGATCGACTGAATCAAGATTCTCGACGTCCCGGTCAGCATTCGAGAGCGACTGGCCGGGTATGATCGTCCGGATCGTGTCGTAAAGGCCGCCGATGTAGGCGAGGACCCATTTCACATTGCCGCGCGTCTTCCTCACCAAGGTGTTCAGGAACTGCTGTTGGAGCGGTGTCAGTGCCTCACAGTCGTCAATCAGGATCTTGAAGAAGGGCGCCCTGTCACCGGCGAAAGATGGGCCATTTAAAAGTGGGGTGATCGCGGTCGCGACCTTGTTAATGATCGCGCCAGGGTCTGTCGCTCTGAAGCCGGTCGCTCCCTCATCGGCGGCAAAGAAGAACGCGTTGAAGCATTCGTCGACGTACCGGGTTATCCCACCCCGCAGCTCATCTATGCTGAAGAAGTCGAGACGGGCAGGTTGGGGTATGAAGTGCAGCACTTCGCGATGCAGTGCCAAGGCGACGTCCCTATCTTCAGAGGCCCGGTATTTCAAGTGGCTGTCGCGTCTGAGCTGGCTGATGCTCTCGAGCAGGCGTTCGACTATCTTCAGCTCCAGATAGTGAGAGAAGATTACGAATTGCCGCGGGATCACGGCGGCCGTGTCGAAGCGTATCCGCTCCGGAATGAGGTTCAGAACCGCGTTGTCGATTAGGGGCGAAAATGTCTCATTGAGCTGGAAGAAGACGCCATACCAGCCGAGCTTGCCGACTTGGTCCGCGAGACTTTTGTCTTCGAGGATATGAACTGTGGAAAGCGAGCGAAGAATACTGGTCTTGCCGCTGCCTCTCGTCCCTGCGACGAAGACCGGCTTGGCGGCGGCAGAAATCAAGGCCGACTTCTGACTGAACCACAGTATCGGGCGACTTTCGTACTCGATCCTGTTGGGGCCGAACGGATTCTCCATCTCTATTCGTCCCTTACCTTAATGCGCCAAGCCGAGTTTGCCTTCGTGAGGCCGTCTATCTCGACGAAGCGCGCCGCTTGGAGCATCAGAAGAGAGTCTTCCAAATCTAGCCCGAGCTCGGCGGAGGCGGCAATCTCAGTGATCTCGTCCCAGAAGAGTAACCCATTCCCGCGCCTGGTGGCATGGTCGCGCAGTCGGCGCATCAGGTCAAACGTGTCGTTGTTCAGAAAGGCCTTGCCGTTGGACATAGTCGAGATGAAGCAATGTTCGCCTTCCATGACCGTCCCGTCGGCGACATTGGTGCGGTAGGGTATAAGTCGGATGCCGACGAGCTCTCCCTGATCGGTCGTGAAGAAGACGAGCTCATTGAAACCTGACTGTATCTCTGGTGCTGAGATGCAGATCAATTTGCCGTCCGGAAACCTTGGATCGTTGACGATCTCGACCGGATCGGCATGTATGTGTCCATGCAGGTAGACGATAGGCTTGTTGCCCTGCAGCAGCTGAGTTCTGACAAATCCGCTGTTGAGCATCTCCGCGTATGGCGTAATGCGCGGAGTCTTTTGTGGCAGCAGATTGTGATGGCCGATCATGATGCCGTAACGCATGTCGGGCTGCTGGAGCAATTCCTGTAGGCCTGCAAGCATCTCACGCGAGATGTATGGCGTGTCCATCTGACCGTAATACTCGTCGTCGGACGCCTCCTTGTCTGGATCGCTGGGAGGTGTCGCGGGCGAATGTCCCGAGGTGTCCGGCGAGCCGAGATCTACAGGTTCTGTAGAAGGACCGAGTGCCTCGAGACGATCACGAAGGAACGCGGGAAGGTTCTGAAGCTCCCAACTGCCTATCGCTGTGTTGACGAGGATGAAGTTTGCGCCTGCGGATCCTGTCGGAAGTCTGAAGTGCACGGGTTGGTCCACGGGAACGGTCTGCCAACCCAAGCGGGCGGCTAAACTCGCCATTTCGCTGAATTTCTCAGTCGGTCCAAGTTCGCGCGCGTCATCACGGTTCACATCGTGATTTCCCGGTACGAATATCAACGGAAGCGCCTTTGAACTGCGCCCCTGTGCGCGGCAGAGCAACGTGAAATGCTGGAATGCCGAAGCAATGAAAGTCTTGTCGCCACGGCTCGTGAAATCCCCCATGAAGGCGATCGAATCCAAGGGCTTCGAAGTCGTCAGCCGCCGAAGCTTCGTCAAGACGGCACGCAGCGAAGACGCGCGTAGCTTCTGCGTTATTTTCGGAGCGAACTTGCTATCCTTGGCATCGATGTTGCTAGAGGAAGGATGCCAATCCGGATAGTGAATATCGCCTACTTGAAGGATTCGCACCCGTCGCATAACTCGCCCCCCCGCCGAGAGCCATAGACTAATCCGTTCGCTTTTGCCAAGCGCGAAACGATCATCCGACCGCATCGCCTGGAAAGCGCGTTTATCTTTTTGTTGGTAATGGAGAGGCACGACGCAATTGTGCCCCCGGTTGCTTGTCTGCCCACCAAATGGGCACTCAATCTGGGCGCATGGCTTATGATTTCTCGAGTTTGTCCCATAACGAGTTTGAGGATTTGGCCCGCGACCTCGTAGGTCGCGAGATCGACAAGCGTTTCGAGGCCTTTCCCGAGGGACCGGACGACGCGATGGATGGTCGACATGCCCTTGCCGGCGGCGACATTGTGCAGGCGAAGCACTACCAGCGGTCAGGCTTCTCGGCGCTGAAATCCAAGATGAAGAGCGAGCGCACAGCCATTGATGGCTTGGCGCCCTCGCGATACTTCCTCGTCACGTCGGCTTCGCCCGCGGCAGGCGGACACCGGCATGCGCAGCAGGATGAAGCCAGTGAGGGCCAGTAATACACGACAATAGTCATTAGGCTAGAGTACAGTCGCCTTGGGAGGCTGTTCGAATTCAATCCGGCGCTTTTCGGCATCCTTTTTTCGTTTGGTGGTGTCGATACGATATTGGTCAATTCCATCAAGATCGCTCTTCATATCGTTTGGTGTTGGAACTGGAATGGCCTTGGCGGACGCCATGTCATGTCCAGAACGCTCCGAAACTCGCTTCATGGCCCAATAGATTCGCTTGTGGTCTTCGTCCTCGACCACCACACCCTTCAGGCTCTGTGTCTTGACATCGCTGTTAAATCGCTCGACGACTTTACCGAGCAGGATTTCTTCAACGAGCCTCTCCCAGGTTTCCCGAAGATCGCTGTAGAAATCCTTCGCTGACCTTCGCCAAGCATCGGTGGTGAAATCAGTGGCGCCGTCGAAGCTCTTCAGGCGCGTCTTGAGAGTCTCGATGCGCTTCGTGACAGACTGTGCGATCCACGGCTCGTCAGTTTCGCTAATCAAGCCAAAACCGGCAGATTCGGACTTGTTGATGTAGTTTCGAACAAGGGGAATCGGCGGATTGGCCTGCGCAGCTGCGTCAACCACCTCGTTGAAGAACAGAAGATTATGGGTGAAAATAATAATCTGACGTCCTGTGGCCGCTTCTTTTACGAGCCTTGCCGCGACCCGCCTGATCCGAACATGGTCGAGAGATGACACGGGGTCGTCGATGATCATGCCTTGACGCGATGTGTCTCCTCCGACCTCGGCTAAGAAACAGGCCAGGGCAAGCGCGCGCTGCTCTCCTTCGCTTAAGACCTTGCTGTTTGAGATCGCTTTTGCCGCGTTGAGCCCGACCTCGAAATAGCTCTGCCCATCTTGACTACGATCATTAACTGCGAACGGGATGTGCGTTAACGCCAGAGTCTCAATCTCGGCGACGACGCGCTTTTCGAGATCCTGCATGACGAGGCTTCGTCGAAGCGACGTCATCTGCCGTGACACCGAGCCTGTTTCGACAGCATCGCAGCATGAGAGAAGCTTGCGCCGCTCTTCGAGATTCGCCAAGCGCGCGAGAACGATGGTGAGATCGTCGCCCAGTTTTTTCCGATCCTTGAGTGTATCGCGACGAGCTCGATCGGTAGCGCGGTTCCCGTCGTCGGCCGCTGCCTTGTCGTCCGTCAGCGCTTCGGCCTCTAGCGCCTCCGCCTCCGTTCGGAGTTTCGATGCAACTGGCGCCGCAAGTTGCGGGAACGCAGCGTACTCGGACAGCGCAGCCGCAACGACAATTGCATCACGCCTTTTACCTGCCTCGACATAATATGCCGAGATCAGGGCCACCATCGCCTTGCGTGCGGCGGACAGATCGCCAAACTCTCCGAGAGCCGCCTCAACCGCCTCCCCGGTCGCAATGGTGAGTCCTTTGATTTGGCGCAGGGCCTCTTCATGGGCAATAGATGCGACTTGCGCCGCCTTATTTGCGGCGCCCGTTACGAAGTCATTGAAGGATTGGATCCGCCCCGCGGCGTCCGCCGTCATCGGCTCCTGGCAGAGCATGCAACGATCGCCTTCCTGATCTGGCAAGTGCTGATGATCGATGCCAGTGACGCTCGCTAAATAGGCTCGTGCATGGTCGAACATATACCGCCAGGGAGAAAGCCCAACGCCGCTCAACGGCATAGTCGCGAACGCTCCTGAGGCGGCAAGTTGTGCAGCCTGCGCTGTAGAATCGGCTGTTGCATATAGATTGCGATAAATCTCGAGGGCCGCCGCTGAGAGAGCCGCGTCGATCTGTTCAGATGCAGTCAGCAGTTTTTCCAAGGCCGCCTTGGCACGCCGACGCTTTGTCGCCATCGTTGAAGGGTCGCTTGCCAGAGCCTGTTCGAGGCCAGCGAGATCAGCCATGTCCTGCTCTGAGAGGGCAGCGAGGTTTTTGATTTCGGCTGCGGAAGGCATCACGTCCTTTGACTTGATTTCGAGACGAGCCAGCAGCTTTACGACCGCGCCGGCAGCTGTGTACCCACTCGGCAATGGTGTCTTTAGGTTCTTTTCGATCGCTTTGATTTCTTCCCGGAAGTCGGCTTCGAGCTCGGTGCGGTGACGTCCATGGCTTTCGAGAAGCGCGATGGCTGCGGGCAGAAAACCGATACGGTTTTGCTTATCGACGTAGAGGCGAGCGTTCGCGGAGTCGAAAACGGAGATCCGTGCAATTGACGCGGGGGGCAGCGTTCCGTCCTTCCAGGTTATGGGGGTCGGTTCCGTAGCACCCTCTTCGAGAAACCGGACAAGCACTTCGGCTGGCGGTTTGGTGCCGATCTCGAACACGTTGCCAAGAAGATCATCCGCCGTCAGACTACGGCAAAGCTTCTTCGCGATCCGGCAATAGCCGCTCTTTCCGCTTCCATTGTCGCCGTAGATAATGGTGATGCCATCGGTGGCGAAACGCAGTTGCTGCTCTTCGGCGAGGCGGTTCAAATGCTTGACGGGGCCGAGTGAGCAAAGCACCGCGCGCGGCTCGTTCGAACTGTTGGCCCTCAAATGCTCCGCCGAGAGCGGAGAGCATTCGGGCAGATCAGCGGTAAATCCACCGACGTGGCGGACCCGAGCTGTTACACCGGCCTTATCCTCCTGCTCGAGGTTGAAGCCCGGCCGCGCGGCGTGTCTTCTTAAGGCATCCCTAATCCAGTCGGGCTGCTTATCCGCCCATTCCAAAAGTCCAACCTCGGCCATTCCTGCCCCCCGAATCTTACCATCATTATACTTATTGATTAGTCCAGATTCGATGAATTCGCTTGTCTGGACAAATTTTCCTCGCGATCGCACATAGAGTGCTGGAGATGTACCCAATAAATGACCTCCCCCCGCGCCGCTAGGTCAGCAAACAAATGCTTCAGCGATCAAACGTCTCCACAACGACATCAGCAATCAAAGGCATTGGACCGCGCGCACGAATTTAGGTAGCCGGCAACGCGTACGAGGAGATAGAGCTGGAAGTGCGTGCCTTTCGATAGTCTATGGGCGGAATTCGACCGCCTCACCGATAGGCCGATCGAGGTTCGCCGTCACTGTCGGGCTGGGTCCGAGTCCGCGATAGGCGCCACGACAGCGCTCGCGATAGGCGCGCAACGCTTGGTCCATGGCGCCCGGACCGCCACACATTTGCGGATGACGTCCTGCCCGTCTTGGGTTTCAGCAGCGTGCGCCGGCGCTCCGATTTCCGCGACTTTTGGATCCCCTCCAATCGTGACGACCGATTATCGCCTGTCTCCATTTCGACCGTTATCTGGGCGGTAACACTTTTAGAAATCTATGCTGCTGGACATAAGCGGCGACCATACCGAGAATTTACTTTCAAATTCTGGCGGCAAAGTTCTATCGTAAATGAAAATAGGGGATGGGGTATGGAAACGAGTTCGGAGACTGGCGATGCTGCCGGTATATCAGCCGCGCCCGTAATAGAAGTCGTGGCGGACATCGCCGCCAGCTTTACATATGCGTCCTTCCAAAATGCTATTCCGGTGATCCGGTCTATCGCGCTCAACAACCCGACCCAGCAGGGTTTCGAAAAATGCACTCTCGAGCTGACATCGAACCCCCCTTTTTTGCGCGCCAAAAGCTGGACAATTGATCGGATCGTTGCTGGCGACCGGCTTCCCTTAAGCGATCGAAAAATCGATCTCGACGCCGGCTATCTGGCCGGTCTCAACGAGGCTGAGCGCGGGGAGATAACGTTGCGCCTAACCTCAGGAGGCGCAGTGCTGGCCGAGCAGCGCGTTGCGGTGCGCCTGCTTGCCCGCGACGAATGGGGTGGCGTCGTCGATATGGCGCAATTGCTCGCCGCATTCGTCATGCCGAACGACCCGGCGATCGCAGGACTGCTGCGTTCCGCAGCGGAGCTGCTCGCAGCGCATGGTCATCCTTCCAGCCTCGATGGCTATCAAAGCGGCAATCCGCAACGCGCATTCATGCTGGCGGCCGCAATTTATTCGGCCATTGCTGGCCTATCGCTGCATTATGCAGAGCCACCTGCGAGCTTCGAAAGCCGCGGCCAAAAAATTCGACGTCCCTCAATTATTACGGCAGAAAAGCTGGCAACCTGTCTCGATACCAGTCTGTTATTCGCGTCCGCCCTGGAGGCGACGGGCTTGCATCCCGTCGTTTTGATGTTTCAGGGACACGCGGCCGTCGGCGTCTGGATGACACAAAGGACGCTCGCCAACGCCATTGAACCCGATGCCATGGAGGTCCGCAAGGCGCTGGCATCGCGCGAACTCATCGTGTTTGAGACGACAGGCGTGACGCATCGGCCGGCGATGACGTTGGAGGCTGCCCAACACGCAATCGAACAGCGGCTCGACGAAACGCAGGTAGCCACCTTTGTCGCAGCCATCGATATACGCCGCTCGCGCAGCGGCGGCATCACACCGCTTGCTTCGCACGAACCGACGCGCCGCAGCGTGGATGCAGAGGCGGCAACCGAAATCGCGTTGCCGTTGCCAGCCGCACCGGCCGTGGTAGCCCTGCCGGTCGAGATCGTCGAGGTAAAGCCGACGACAGCGGCCGGACGGATCGACCGCTGGCAGAAAAAGCTCCTCGATTTGACACTGCGGAACCGCCTGCTCAATTTTCCGGACTCCAAGAAGACAATTCCGTTTCTTTGTACTGACGTCGGCTACCTCGAGGACCGTCTGATGGCAGGCGCTTCGATCCGGCTGATTTCGCTCCCCGAACAGAATCCACTGGGCGAGCGGGATGCTGTCCTCTATCGCGAGGTGCACGGACGTGACCTCCAGCGTGGCTTTGCCGCGGAAGCGCTTCTGCGCGACGAGCTCCCGTCGACGCTCGATGGGCGTCAATTGGAATCCCGGCTGATCGATCTTTACCGGCAAGTGCGCAACGATTTTGCCGAGGGCGGCGCGAATACGCTCTTCCTGGCGGTCGGCTTCCTGCGCTGGAAGAAGAAGGCCGAGGACGAGCGCAGCTATCGCGCGCCATTGCTGCTCGTACCGGTCAAAATCGAGCGCCGCAGCGCAACATCGCATTTTACCTTGCGCTTCCATGAAGATGAACCGCGATTCAACGCAACCTTGTTGCAGTTTCTCGAACGCGACTTCGAGCTCAAACTGCCACAGTTTTCCGGTGAGCTGCCCGAGGACGAAAGCGGCGTTGATGTGCCGAGGCTGCTCGGTCTTATGCGCCAGGCAGTGCGCGACGTCCCCGGCATGGAGGTGGTGGACGAGACGGCGCTGTCGACCTTTTCCTTCGCCAAGTTTCTCATGTGGAAGGATCTGGTCGAGCGTACCGATGCGCTGCGCGAAAACCGTGTCGTGCGCCATCTGATCGACACGCCGGAGATAGCTTTCGAGGGCAATGGCGCATCATTCCGCGACGAGCGCGAACTCGACCGGCACTATGCCCCGTCCGACATGGTTTTGCTGCTGCCGGCCGACTCCTCACAGACCGCCGCAAGTCTTGCCGCCGCTGAGGGTCGCGATTTTGTCATCATCGGTCCTCCCGGCACTGGCAAGAGCCAGACCATTGCCAACATGATTGCCAACTGTCTTTCAGTTGGCAAAACCGTGCTGTTTGTGGCCGAGAAGACGGCGGCGCTCGATGTGGTGTATCGCCGCCTGCGCGAACATGGCCTGGGCGCGCATTGTCTCGAACTCCATTCCAGCAAGGCGGACCGACGCAACTTTCTCACCCAGCTCAGGATCAGCTGGGAAAGCGGCGTGCGCGTGGACGCAGCGGAGTGGATTGCGATCAACGAGCGGCTTCGCGTCCGTCGCGACGAACTGAATGCCTATGTCGAAGCGCTGCATCGGCACCATGTCAATGGTCTGACGCCTTATCTGGCGCTCGGCATCGCTCTCAAGAACAAGCGGCAGCACGCTCCGAGATTGTCCTGGCCATCGCGCGATTCCCATGACGAGGCAAACCGGCTGGCGCTGGAGCATATTGCCGCCGAAACAGGTCTCGCATTTCAGTCGGTGGAGATGCGGTCGGTCTTGCGTCTTATAGATGTCACCGAGTGGACGTCAGGCTGGCAGGACAATTTGCTCGAAGGGGCAAAGACCCTCAAGAATGCGTCCGAGGTTCTAGCGACCGCACTCGACGCCTTCCTGGTGAGCATCGGCCTGCGCGCCAAAGGCGACGCGTCAAAAGCGGAGCTCGAAGCGCTGCGAAAACTAGCAGCGGCACTCCAGGACAGTGCCGGCTATGACGTCAGCATTGTCTTTGATCGAGATTTCGCCCAGTTGCGGGGAGCCCTCGCCACTCTCAATGAGGCAATCGGAGACTATCGCAAGTCTCGCAAGGACCTGTCGGCCCGCTATGACGAGGCTGCCGTTGCGCGCATACGGGTGGAGGACATAGAGCAGCAATGGCAGCAGGCCGCTTCTGCATTCTGGCCAAACAGTCAGTTGGGCAAACGCAAAGTCCAGAAGCTGCTTCAAGGCTATGTCACAGAGGGGGTAGCCGATCCTCAGCACGACTTGCTGCTGTTGCGCCTGATGCAGGACCGCCGGGCCACTGTCGAAGCCAACATCCTATCTGGGAAGCCGATCGGATTTGCCGCACTTGATACCGACACCCACCGTATCGATCAGATACTCTCGATGGCCGAAAGGCTTCGACAGACGCTACGCCTGCCCGGCCTCGGCACGGAGGATTTCAAAGCGCTCCTGCAAGCAACCGCCCCGAGCCTGCGAAGCGGTGCAGCAGATAGCACGATGCGCTATGGGGCAGCCCGCTTCCTTGCGGCTTCTGCAGCATTCGAGGCTGCCAAGACCCAATTTGCGATCCCTGCTGGAAAGACGCCTTCTTGGGCAGAACATGATAACCCGCTGACCGAATTGACGACTGCGATGGGAGACTTGCTCGACGCCCGTCATCTTCTCCGGGACTGGACTTCGTGGTGCGGCATTCGTCGCAGGGCTGTCAGTCACAATCTGGGAGCGTTGGTCGACGATATCGAGGCGGGTCTAGTGCGACCAGCTGAAGCTCAATCCGCGTTCCGCCTGGCCTATGTACGCTGGTGGCTGCCGGCCACGCTGGATGCCGATCCGGTGCTGCGGAATTTCCGTCGCTTCCAGCACGAGCACGCCATCGAAGATTTCCGGGAAATCGACGATCTTGTCCGCGCTCAAGCAAGCCTTCGCGTCATCAGTGCCATCGCTCATGGTTTGCCGGCTGTGCAAGGCGTCCCGCGCAATTCCGAGTTGGGCCTGTTGCGCCATCAGATGGAATTGCAGCGGCCCAGCCGGTCAATCCGCGAGATGATTGGCGCGATGCCGACGAGCTTTGCCAAGCTCGCGCCGTGCATGCTGATGTCCCCTCTTTCAATCGCTCAATATCTACCGCCCGACCAAGCCCTGTTCGACGTGGTGATTTTCGACGAAGCATCGCAGATCACCACCTGGGACGCCGTCGGTGCCATCGCGCGAGCCCATCAAACCATAATCGTAGGCGATCCCAAGCAGTTGCCGCCCACCAATTTCTTTGGCCGCAACGAGGAGGACGAGGAAGTCGTCGAACACGAAAAGGATCTTGAGAGCATTCTCGACGAAGCCAAAGCGGCCGGCATCCCGGTACGTGACCTGCGCTGGCATTATCGTAGCCGCAATGAGTCGCTGATCGCCTTTTCCAACCATCACTACTATCAGAACCGGCTCATCACATTCCCTTCGCCAACGGTGGAAGATCGGGCAGTTCAGCTGCGAAAAATCACGACCGGCATCTATGACCGTGGCAAAAGCCGCACCAATCGAATCGAAGCCCAAGCGGTAACCGACGAGGCGGTCAGCAGGATGCGGCGTTGGCTGGCCCTACCGGAAAAGGACCGACCCACGCTCGGAGTCATCACTTTCAACGCGCAACAGCAGTCGCTCATCCTCGACCTTTTCGACAAGGCACGCCAGACAGAGCCGGAGCTTGAATGGTTCTTTGCCGACGAGCGTATTGAGCCCGCCATCGTCAAGAATCTGGAAAATGTCCAAGGGGACGAGCGTGACATAATCCTGTTTTCGATCACCTTTTCGCAAGATAATGCCGGCAAGCGCAGCATGGATTTCGGCGCGCTGAATCGGGACGGCGGCGAACGCCGGCTGAATGTCGCGGTGACGCGTGCGCGGCAGGAACTGATCGTATTTTCAGGTTTTGCCGCCGACCAGATCGACCCCAACCGAACCAAAGCGATCGGCGTACAGCATCTCAAAGCCTTTCTCGATTTTGCCGAACGCGGCGCTGTGGCATTGCCAGCGCAGGAACGCGGATCGGTCGGAGCCCTGGAATCCCCTTTCGAGGAGGCCGTCGCTGCCGAGCTTGAGAAGCGCGGATGGACCATCGTTCCTCAAGTCGGCATTTCGGGCTTTCGAGTGGATATAGGGATCCGGCATCCCGATCTCGCCGGCGCCTATCTGGCTGGGGTCGAATGCGACGGCGCGACCTATCACAGTTCTGCCACGGCGCGAGATCGAGACAAGGTCCGCGAGCAGGTCCTGCGCGGCCTCGGGTGGAACATTGTCCGGGTATGGTCAACCGATTGGTGGTTTGATCTCGAAGGTTGCACCGAGAGGCTTCATGCCAGCCTGGCCGCGCTGCTCGAGGAAAGCCGTCGCAAACAGGCTGAACAACAGGAAAGTGAAGCCGCGATCCATTGGGACATGGGACATAAGGTCGACCCCATGGACCCATTGCCAGCCGAAGACCTAGCATCGGCCGGCGAACCGGAACATCCGTCGATAAAATCAGAGCCAGAACTTGTCGCCGCTCCCCTCGCGACGGGAGAGCGCCCATCGGCATCTGCAGGAATTTTGCCTGCGGCCGCGCATTCGACGCATGATACCGTACCGACGGGCGGCCGTTATCGCCTGACTGATCTAACCGGATTTTCCACCAGCCCGGATCAGTTTTATGACTTCGTCTACCGAGGCACGCTGCGGTCCATGGTCGACGCGGTGATCGAGCAGGAAGGACCTCTGCGAGATGACGTCCTTGCGCAGCGCATCGCACGGGCGCATGGCTGGCTCAGAACGGGCAACAAGATTCGGGAGCGGATCGACCTGCATCTGCGCGAGTTCGATAGAACTGAAGAATCCAGCGGCAGCTTCCTATGGAAGAGAGGGACGGTGGTCGACCTGCTTGATTATCGCATGCCGTTCGATGCCGATGCCCGCCGGTCCATTGCCGACATTCCAATCGCCGAGCTGGCCGCTGTCGTCGTTGCGAACGAGGACATTCTGGAACAGTCCGACCCCGCTCTCGACCTTGCACGTCTGCTCGGTGTCGAGCGACTTGCGGCGATTTCACGCTCCCGGCTGGATGAAGCCATCGATCGCGCCCAGCGCAACCTGGCATCGACATAGTCTCGGAGACTCCATGTTTCGATTCATCCACAGCTCCGATCTTCATATCGGCAAGCGGTTCGGCAACATGCCAGAGGATCTGCGCGGGCGGCTCCGTGAAGCGCGCCATGGCGCGATCAGCCGGCTGGCAGAGCAGGCACGCGTCCATGGTGCATCCACCATACTTCTGGCCGGCGATACGTTCGATACCGAAACGCCCACTCCAGCGATGTTGCGGCAGGCCATGGCCGAGATGAGCCAGAGCGCGCCTCTGCGCTGGATATTGCTGCCTGGCAACCATGATTCCCTGTTGGCTGATCAATTGTGGAGTGCAGCGGACAGCGTTGTGCCGGACAATGTCCTGCTGGCGACGCGGCCCGAAACCCTGACCATTGGCGCGGACGTGGCGCTGCTGCCTGCACCTTGCACCACCCGCAGACCCGGTCGCGACCTTACCGAGTGGATGAACAGCGCCGCGACGCCGCAAGGCGCCATCCGGCTCGGCCTTGCTCATGGCGCTATTCAGAACTTTTCCGAAGATTCAGCAGCGTCCGATGTCATTGCACCAGATCGCGCGACTAAGGCCGGCCTCGATTATCTGGCACTTGGCGACTGGCACGGACCCGTCACCATCAATGAGCGCAGCCGTTATAGCGGTGCGCCCGAACCTGACCGTTTCAAGCATGATACACCCGGTCAGGCCCTTGTCGTTTCCATTGCCGGGCCTGGCGCCGTGCCCGAGATCGTGGCCGTTGAAACAGCTAGCTTTTCCTGGAAAACCGCTCCCCTGCATCTGCTGTCTGGCGACGACAGCGCCGCGGCATTTGAAGCGTTGCTTCCACCGGCTCATCTGCGGCGTCAGACTTTGCTGCGAATTGCCGCGTCTGGCCGGGTGCGGTTAAGTGGGCGAACGATCCTTCAAGCGGCGATCGCGGTAGCCGCGCCCGACTTCGCCTATCTGGAACTGGACGGGGACGGGCTCGCGACCGACTGCGAAAGTGGCGATTTGGATCGGATCGACCGCTCTGGTGCCCTTCGCGAGGCAGCGCAGGCACTGTTGGATGAAAGCAGCGACGAAACCCGGTCGGCTGTCGAACGCGACATATCGCGAGAAGCACTGGTTCGGTTGTTCAGCTATTGCGAGGCGATGGGATCATGAAACTTACGGCCCTTCGGCTCCACAACGTCAAACGGTTCGCCGGGCAAGGCGTCGCCATCGAAAACATCGGCGACGGCGTCAACGTGCTTTGCGCGGTCAATGAGTTCGGCAAATCAACCTTCTTCGAAGCGCTGCACGCACTCTTTTTCCAGCCTCACACGGGCACACCCGAAGGCGTGCGACTGTTGCGGCCTTACAGTGGGGGCAATCCGGTGGTGGAGGCCGACATCACCACTTCAGAAGGACGCTATCGACTTGCCAAGCAGTTTTATGGCGGCAGGCTGGCCAGCGTTATTGACCTCGACGGCGGGCGACTGTTGGCTCAAGCCGATGAGGCCGAAGCCTTTATCGGCAAACTAATCCATGGCGGAAGCGCAGGACCGGCAGGATTGCTCTGGGTTCGCCAAGGGGTCACCGGCATCGAAAGGCGCAGCAAAAGCGAGGAGGACGGCGAAAAACGCGTGCGCGAAAGCCTACTGTCCTCGGTTCAGGGGGAAGTTGAAGCCCTGACCGGCGGGCGACGCATGGCCGAAATCGCCGCGGCATGTGAAGAAGAACTCTATAGCCTGGTTACGTCAACGCTGCGTCCCAAGAGCGGCGGTCTCTATGCGGCAGCGCTCGACGAGCGTGACAAGCTGGTGAAAGACGAGCAGCGTCTCAGCGCCGAAGTCACCGGTCTGCGCGATTCGCTCGACAAGCGGCGCATGGCGTTGGCGCGTCTGTCTGAGCTTGAAAACCCCGAAGAAGGCGCCACTCGGCGGGAAGCCATCTCGGCCGCGGAAGCCGCAGTCGAGGCCGCCAAATCGCACAGCGAAGCCTTGAAAGCCGCCGAGGCGGAAGCTGCCCTTGCCGCAATTCACCACGACGCGGCGCAGCAGGCCCTCGATAGTTTTCGGACCGCGCTCAAACGAGCCACGGATTTGCGCCAGCAGTCGACGATTGCGCAGCTTCGCCGCAGTGAGGTTCTCGATCGGCGCGCTTCTGCCATTGCCGAAAACGAACAAGCGATGGGCGAAGTTCAAGCAGCCGAACTGGAAGAGCGCGAAGCACGCGAATTGCTCGCGCGGCTGGATGCGACTCTTTTGGCGCGTGACGCTGCCGAACAACTGGCCGGCTCGGACAACCGGTTGAAACAAGCCGAAGTCGCCAGAACCCAGATCGAAGATGGAGAGGCAGCACTGGCGATGCTGGCGGTGCCGGAACAAGCTGTCGAGCAACTCCAGGCGCTCGAAATCGAGATCGCCAGCCTTCGTGCAGCTCACCTGGCAACCCTGCCGACGCTATGCATGGAATACCGGGACGGCGCCGCCGATTTGGTGACCATCGATGCCAAGCCCTTGCCCCATGCAGAAGACCAAAGCTTTGCTGGCACCGTACGCCTGGATATTGCCGGCATCGGAGCCTTGACCCTGCGATCGAATCGGCCGCAGCAGGCCGACCGGACCATCGAAGACGCCGAAGCGAAGCACCGCAGCCTGCTTGCGTCCCTCGGTGTCGATAGCCTCAGGACGGCACGCCAGCGCCTAGTGGAAGCGCGCGACAAAGCTACCGAACTGGGCTTGGCGCGTCAGCGACTTGCCGATCTCGCGCCCAAGGGGATACAGCAATTACACGAGGAGCTTGCTCGTCTGAGTGCCCTCGGGGCCGGGGACCTCGAACTCAAAGTCGATCCAGAACAGATCCGGCAACATCATGCCGCAGCCGAGCAGCGTGTGGCGACAACACGCAACAGCGTGCGCGAGGCCTTGCCTTTGCGCAGCCATGCCGACGAGGCTGTCATGGCTGCGGAGACGGCTTATGTCACCATCCAGGCGGAACTGACCAGCCTCGAGGTCATATTGGGACCCGATGCAGCGCGCGAGGAAAAGGGGCGCTTGCTGCTCACCGAGGCCACCGCACGACAAAAGCTGCGCGAAGCGGCCGAAATGCGCGCTGCTCCCCTGCGCGACGGCGCTCGCGATCTCACCAGCGCTGAAGCCGTTCTGCGCCGCGCCCGTTCGGTTCAGGATGCCGCCACACAGGAAGCAAGTCAGTTGCGTGTAACCCTGGCCGATCTCAATGGCCATATTCGCACTCGGTCCGACGACGCGGTGGAAGAAGCTTTGCGCGAGGCCACAGAAAAATTGGAAATCGCTGGAGAGCGAGCGAGACGCTTCGAATTCGAAAAAGCCGTCCTCGACCGGCTGCGCACGACGCTGGTCGCTGCGCGCTCGACGGCACGCGATCTTTATCTGAAGCCGGTCATGTCCGAGCTGCGACCGCTGCTTGGATTGCTATTCGATGACATCTCCATAGTGTTCGACGAGAACACACTGTTGCCACAGACCGTTCGCCGCAATGGTCAGGATGAGGATGTCGATAGGTTGAGTGGCGGCATGCGAGAACAGCTTTCGGTTCTGACACGTCTGGCCTTCGCCCGTTTGCTTGCCCGCGACGGCCGACCCACACCGGTTATCCTGGATGACGCTTTGGTTTATTCCGATGACGACCGCATCGAGCGCATGTTCGACGCTTTGCATCGTCAATCACACGATCAGCAGATTCTCGTTTTCTCCTGCCGCCAACGCGCGTTTGCAAAACTCGGCGGTAACATTTTGCAGATGAGCGACTGGCAACCGGGTCGGTCATAAGCGGAGATCGCGCAGCCTCAGCTAGGGCGACGGCAGATCGTATCGTGTTACGATTGCAATGCCGTTTTCGATCTCGATTTCGATAACTTCATTAATCAGGAATTCCTCTGGGCCAAGATCCTCGAGGAGAGCATCGAAGAGCTCTCTCTGTTTTTCAGGCCCGACCTGAGGGACGACGATAATCAGGCCGGCGTGAACCGGTTCTTTGGCATAGAGCTTCCTGAAGTCCTTAGCATTGTTGGTGACGAAGGTGAAATCCTCATCGATAATGAGCGGCATGAGGTCCCAGTCGGTTTCGCCGCTTAGCCCAAGCCAGTTGACGTGGTTTGCTTCATGTCCGCGTTCTTGGGCTACCGCAACCAGAGACGTGTGCAGGCACTCATCGATCAGAAACCTCACGAGGTCACACGCGTCTCGACCTGGCCGACGGACCTGGGTCGCCCTTCAAAACCACGCGCTTCGACGACTTTATTTTCACGCCCTGCTCGACCAGCTTCTTAGGCCGCCCACGAACCGGGTGCGCGGCGACCCACATTCTGGCGAGCTCAATCACGCGCGGCGTTAGCTTCGGATATCCCTCCAGAACCTCCGCTTCATCTGCGCCCTGCGCTAGCATCGTCGTGATCATACGAACAGGGATGCGGGTTCCTTTGAAGACAGGCTCTCCGCCCATCACCCCTTTAACGCGGCCGATGGCGGCCTCCGCTTCATCAAGATCCACGATGCGCGCTTTGAGCTGTTTACGTGCCTCGGCGACGTCGACGATCAGCAGGTCGTCGGCCCTTACGGTCTTGGCCCTTGGGGCAGCTTTGATTTCCTCGAACAGGCGGTAGCGACGATCAGCGGGCAATGTCGCACCCACGCCATACCAAAGCTTGAGCCGCAGCAAATCCTCGCCGGTCAATGCCCGTCGGACGACCCCACCGATGCGCCGAGCAGTGCTTGGCACAGTATCGACAATGCGTTTGTCGATCGCATTGTGCACGGCCTTGATTCCTATCCCGCTGACGGCGGCTGCCTCTGCGGGGGTGTAGATGCGAGCAAGTGTGCCCATTATTCTTCTCCTTATAAAGAATAATATAGGCCGTTTGACCCCCTCCGTAAAGGCACGCGTCTTTGGAATCACGGCGGTTAGCAAAGGCGGTGGTGAGCCGAGAGGCCTCACAAACCCTTGGGGCTCGAGATGGCAGACTCGGCGCAGTATAATTGCGCTAACTATCGAATTTGCAGTTGGCGACAAACGACACACGAGTTCGTCGCGGACTTTTAACTCTGCGAAGGCGCGTCTTCGAGCGCTTTGAAACCCTACACCCATCTGCAGGCCATCTGTATCAAGCTTTGGACCAAAACCGTTTCCATCGCTCACGAGCGTTCTCTCTGGGGGTCTCAAGTGGGGCTTGCCCATGGCCACGAATTTTTGGGCGACAGCGGTGCAGAGGCCGCATACCGCTGCCTGCTTGACGTCGCTGACCGTGTCCATGTCCGAAATTTGCCTACAAATTTCGGACGCCCTTGGGCGCGCTAGATTCGCTATGGAAAGCTGGAAGCACTCGCAAGCCCGGTGGCCACAGCGTCTGCAGCGCCAAGCTATTCCTCCGTATCCAAACCCGCATCCTCATGGCCACTAGCCAACTCTGGCATAATTTCACCAGCAAGCAGCTCATCTCTGCTCAGCAGCCCGGCATCCTCGAGCGCCTCGCAGTCCGGGAGATCGCGAAGCGTGTCGAGGCCGAACTCGAGCAGGACGCTTTTGTCGTCACATAGGTGTAGGGAGCGCCGGGCGTCGGACTGCGCGGGTTCGACGCGATCAGGCCGGTGCCGCAGATGGCCGATCAGGTCGCGACTGATTACTTCCCGAAAACCGACGACAATTCGGCGCGGGTAATCGGCTGGAAGTGCCGATGCACATCAGCATCAGCACGTCCGACCACGTCAGGTCCACGGCACGCCCGCTGCTTCCGCAGGCGCGGATGGCATCGGCATAGGCCGGCCGTGTCAGGTGCTTCCAGCCGCCGGCGACAGCGACGAGGTCATAGGGCCGTCCGCGCAGCTCTCGGATGTCGTCGATGAGAAGGTCACGGGCGAGCTCGCGGGAGAGACTGCACCGCAAGCGCGTCCCGCGCGCGCGAACTGCTCGATCAACTGATCTCAGACGACGACGAATCTCGTCCAGATTCCAAAAGCGGTGGCCGCAGCGGCGCTTTGCGGGCTCGCGTTACCACAGATCGCAGAACTGTGATCTCGCCTTGTGCCCGAGACCGCAATCTGGGCTCGCGACGAAGCATATCGCTTGCGATCATCAAAGGACGCGTCGACGCCGTCGGTTGCCTTTTCCACCGCCGCCTCACACATCGTGTTGGGGCTGAAGAGCTACCTGCAAATCCTCGCAACGGGCGCGGCCGCATCCTTGATTTTACAAATTGACACGTCTTGGTTTTTAGAAAATGCCACGTGCGATGATGGCGCCAAAAAAAAATGTCACGCGAGATGATCATGCCTGAGGTAAATGGTCCGCCAAAGTTGGGAAAGGTATACCGGTTGAATGGTGGATAGGTACGCCGGATAAAAAGGGCTTCGGGTTCCGGAAGACGAACTAATCGACGGATAGGCGCTGCTCGTGAGGGAAACTGCATGCGCATTACGGTTATGACCATCCAGGGATGTCGGATATGATCTTGAATAGTGACATTGCAGGCCAAAGAGCGGCCGAGAAGCTAGCAGAGGGCCTGAAATCGCAGGGCAAGCAGCAATACGAAGAAAGGTCGAGGGAACGCGAACGAGATGTGTCTCGTTAGGTCGCACGTTGCACCAGGGGTGCGTCGGAAGGCACTCCGCCGTGTCCTGAAGAGGTAGCCTGCACTTGAGAATAGCCACGGTGGTACCTTATTTTCGGCTGTGAAGCACACGAGACCCGCGACGTGAGACCCAGTTGCTCAATACCCAGTTGCTGGGTGAGCGTGCATGACTGCCAACGGAAGGTCTTGCACGCACCCTCGCGATCTTGAGCAATGGTCGCCATGACTTTCTTCTTGCAGGCTTTTGAGTGGCCCAGCCTGCAATCACCAGACCCCACCGACTCTAAAGAGCGTGGCAGACGGGATAGTCGAGGTTGCCCGGCACAATTACGCTCAAGGCTTGCGCCGCCCAGAGGACACGCTGAAAAGGCAGCATGGGCGCGCAAGCACGCCATTCACGAGAGGTTCGACATGAAGACTATGCAAGAAAAAGACATTCCGGCATTCGTGCAAGCAGTTGTGGAGGCCGGCTGCAACATTTGCGCGATTGGCAACTTGGGATATGTCTTTGGCGATGCTGATTTGACGCCGGCGCAACGGAGGTCCGTCGAGCCACAGCTGCGCAGGATTGCTGAGATCTACGGCGAACGCGATCATCTCATGGACGAGATAGCTGTATATCTGCGGTCGATCGGACGCCATGTCGAGGTTGAGCCGAAGACAGGTGTTTCCTGATGGCCGCGATCGATCGCGTTCCGTAGTCGCCATTTCTATTGGGTAACGAGCAGCCGTCTTCCAACCTCTGAAACAAAAAAGAGGTGACCCCCAAAGGCCGCTCTCGAGACCGCAAGTCTGAGCCGCTAACGCATTGCGATAACCAGGCTGTCCGAACTGGGCGTCGATGCCTTCCTCGACCAGGTCGCGGTAGGCGGCGATCTCATCTACCGCATGCATAGCCAAGCCAGAGAAGTTTTCGGCAGCGGAATTCTCGGTCGCTTCCCCTTTTATGACTAGAGGGTGCGGCCGATCCGGCCGCGACGATCTCGCAGGGATTGCCATATACGGCAACACGAACACCGGCGGATCAATACTCGGATAATGGCGGCCGGCTATGTAGCGATCGATCGCGCACCAACATATCAATGCAATAGCTTAGTTGCTTTCAAAGGCGGGTCTCTACGAACTGCAAGCAAGCTAAACGATTGCGTCAACTCTTCCTCGCAGAGCGAAAACTCCGCGCCCACGCGATTTCTCTGCTGGAACAGCGGCACATCCTCAGCGCCAGGACACGGCCGCCGCCGTCGGGTTTTACGAAGCCGGTGATTGCATAAGTTGCCCGCAAGATATCATTGGTATCGGGAACGCCGCCGATGCCGCATCCTGAATAGAGCGGCCGCTTGCACCTGCCAGCCCGACGACCAGATCATATCTGCAACTCCATCTACCTGGACGTGGTGCAAATCACCTCGCTGAAGCCGCAAATCGTCGCCTTCGACCAGGATAACCACATCCGTGACCGCCTGAGCTACTCGGTCGATCTCGACGCACATGGCCGATACAGTTTTTCCATCCTTCACGAAGCGAATGAGACTTTGGCCATTCCAGCCCTGGTCTACGGGGCGTGACTTGTCCCCGATGCATGCGCGAGCTCTCCGCTCGGCCGGCCGCCGGACGTCGCCACCGGCCGAAGGCGCCCGAAGGCGCCCGAAGGCGCTTGACAAAGCAGCACCGGCCCATTCAACTTGAGGCATTCACCAGGGGAGTCCCGGTAAGGGGCTGAGATACTGCTGGCTTTCGCGGCGCAGTGACCCGTTGAACCTGATCCAGTTCATACTGGCGTAGGGACGGTGCAAGCGCTTTGCGGGAGTTTACGCCCGAGGTCCTGCTGCAGCAGGTCTACAGAAGCGTCTTTTCATCCTTCCGGCACAGAACTGGGTCTCCAATGCATGAGCAAAGGAGCCTCACGATGAATGCCCTCACCCCCGCCGTGTCGACGGGACCACTGCCCGCCTCGCGGAAAATCCACAAGCCCGGCGTCCTCTACCCGCAGATCAGGGTGCCGATGCGCGAGATTTCCGTCCATCCGACGGCCGGCGAACCGCCCGTCACCGTCTACGATCCGTCCGGCCCCTACACCGATCCATCAGTCCAAACCAGCATCGAAAAAGGCCTTGCCCGGCTTCGCCACGAATGGGTCACGGCGCGTTGCGATGTCGAAGCCTATGACGGCCGCCACGTCCGGCCGGAAGACAATGGATTCGCCACCGGCGAGCGCCTGACACCGGAATTTCCGATACGCAATCGGCCGCTCAAGGCCAAGCAGGGCAAGGCGGTGACCCAACTTGCCTATGCGCGCGCCGGCATCATCACGCCAGAAATGGAGTTCGTAGCCATCCGCGAGAATCTCGGCCGCGAGGTGATGCGCGGCAAGCTGCAACGCGACGGCGAAGCCTTCGGCGCGGCGATCCCAGATTTCGTCACACCCGAATTCGTGCGCGACGAGGTGGCGCGCGGACGCGCAATCATTCCCGCCAACATCAATCATCCCGAGAGCGAACCGATGATCATCGGGCGAAATTTCCTGGTGAAGATCAACGCCAACATCGGTAACTCGGCTGTCACATCGTCGATGGCCGAAGAGGTCGAAAAGATGGTGTGGGCGATCCGCTGGGGCGCCGATACGGTGATGGACCTGTCGACCGGCCGCAACATCCACAACATCCGCGACTGGATCGTGCGCAATGCACCGGTGCCGATCGGCACGGTGCCGCTCTATCAGGCGCTCGAAAAGGTCGGCGGCATCGCCGAGGACCTCAACTGGGAGGTCTATCGCGACACGCTGATCGAGCAGGCCGAGCAAGGCGTCGACTATTTCACCATCCACGCCGGCGTGCGGCTGCACTACATACCGCTGACCGTCGACCGGGTCACGGGCATCGTCTCGCGCGGCGGCTCGATCATGGCCAAATGGTGCCTGCACCATCACCGGGAGAGCTTCCTCTACGAGCATTTCGAGGAGATCTGCGACATCGCCAGAGCCTATGACGTTTCCTTCTCGCTCGGCGACGGCCTTCGTCCCGGTTCAATCGCCGATGCGAACGACGCGGCGCAATTCGCCGAACTGGAAACACTTGGAGAACTCACCAAGATTGCCTGGGCAAAGGACTGCCAGGTGATGATCGAAGGCCCGGGCCATGTCCCCATGCACAAGATCAGGCAGAACATGGACAAGCAGCTCGCAGTGTGCGGTGAGGCGCCGTTCTACACGTTGGGGCCGCTGACGACCGACATCGCGCCGGGCTATGACCACATCACCTCAGGGATAGGTGCCGCCATGATAGGCTGGTTCGGCACCGCAATGCTTTGCTACGTCACGCCGAAAGAGCATCTCGGCCTTCCCGACCGCAACGACGTCAAGATTGGGGTGATCACTTACAAGATAGCCGCCCATGCAGCCGATCTGGCGAAGGGCCATCCGGCAGCGAAAACCAGGGATGATGCCCTTTCGCGCGCGCGCTTCGAGTTCCGCTGGGAGGACCAGTTCAACCTGTCGCTCGACCCCGAAACCGCACGGTCCTTCCACGACCAGACCTTGCCCAAGGAGGCGCACAAGCTGGCACATTTCTGTTCGATGTGCGGGCCGAAATTCTGCTCCATGCGCATTTCCCACGACATCCGTGCCGAGGCTCAGAAGGAAGGCATGGCGGCAATGGCGGCAAAATACCGGGAGGGCGGCGATCTCTACATGCCGGCGGACGAGACTGGCGTACCGGTCGTGCCGGAGGCTCCCAAACCATCATGAGGGTGCTCGTCAAAGGGGCCGGCGTTGCCGGCCTCACCGTCGCTTTCGAACTCGCCGCCCGCGGCGCGACGGTCACAGTCGCCGAGATGCGGCATGGCCTTGGCGGCAACGCGTCGTGGTTCGCCGGCGGCATGCTGGCGCCATGGTGCGAGCGCGAAAGCGCGGAGCAGCCGGTGCTGGATCTCGGACGCGACGCTGCCGACTGGTGGGATGCGGTGCTGTCGGGTCAGGTGACACGGGCCGGGACATTGGTCGTGGCCGCGCCGCGTGATGCCGGTGAGCTTGACCGGTTCGCCAGTCGCACGTCAGGGCATAGGCGCGTCGATGAAAACGAAATTGCGCTCCTGGAACCCGACCTCGCCGGCCGCTTCCGGCGTGGATTGCTCTTCCCCAACGAGGCTCACCTCGACCCACGCCAGGCGATGGCGGCACTTCATGACAACCTTGCGACCATGGGTGTCAAATTCCACTTCGGCTGCGACGCCCGGCCTGTTTCGGGTTTCGCCCGTCAGATAGACTGCATGGGAATGGCAGCGGCCGATGACAGGCTGCGCGGTGTTCGCGGCGAAATGCTGATCCTTCGCACGCCTGATGTCTCGCTGTCGCGGCCGGTCCGTTTGCTTCATCCACGCTTTCCGCTTTATGCCGTGCCGCGCACCGATCACCGTTTCATGATCGGAGCGACGATGATTGAAAGCCAGAGCGCCGGACCGGTGACGGCGCGTTCCATGATGGAGCTGCTGGGCGCCGCCCATGCCCTCCATCCGGCCTTTGGTGAGGCCGAGATCGTTGAAACCGGTGTGGGTGTCCGTCCGGCATTTCCCGACAATTTGCCACGCGTCGAAACAGACGGTGAGATCATCGCGATCAACGGTCTTTATCGTCACGGTTTTCTCCTCGCCCCCGCCATGGCGCGCCAGGCTGCCGGCCTGGTTTTCAGTCAAGACAGAACCAAGGAGCATGCTCATGAAACTGATGGTCAACGGCGAGGCGCGTGAGATTGCCGCCACCACGCTGGCCGAGTTGCTTGCCGCGCTCGACTATGAGGGCGATTGGCTCGCCACCGCCGTCAACGGCGACCTCGTGCACAAAGCCAACCGCACGGAGTTCCAGTTGAGCGACGGCGACCGGATCGAAATCCTCTCGCCCATGCAGGGCGGCTAGCATGTTGGAGCTTTATGGAACCGAGCTTTCGTCGCGCCTGCTTCTCGGCACCGCTCAATATCCTTCGCCGGCCATCCTTGCCGATGCAGTCAAGGCGTCGGGCACGTCGGTGGTGACCGTCTCGTTGCGGCGTGAGATGGCGGGCGGTAGAGCCGGCGAACAATTCTGGTCGTTGATCCGCTCGCTGGGCGCCAGAATCCTGCCCAATACCGCCGGCTGCCTCTCCGTCAAGGAAGCCGTCACCACCGCGAAAATGGCGCGCGAGGTCTTCGGCACCAACTGGATCAAGCTCGAAGTGATCGGCAATCACGACACGCTACAGCCGGATGTGTTCGGTCTGGTTGAAGCCGCCCGCATCCTGTGCGAGGACGGCTTTGCGGTATTCCCCTATACCACCGACGATCTCGTTGTCGCCGAGCGGCTGCTGGAAACGGGCTGCAAGGTCCTGATGCCGTGGTGCGCACCGATCGGTTCCGCCTTGGGACCGGTCAACATGACGGCGCTGCGCTCGATGCGCGGATATTTCCCTGGCGTCCCGCTGATTGTGGATGCGGGGCTCGGACGGCCGTCGCACGCGGCCACCGTCATGGAACTCGGCTTTGACGCCGTGCTCCTGAACACAGCGGTCGCCAAGGCGGCATATCCGGTCGGCATGGCGCGTGCTTTCGGTAAGGCGGTCGACGCCGGTCGTGAGGCGTTCAGTTCGGGAATGCTCGAACCGCGCGACGTCGCCGTGCCATCGACACCGATGGTCGGCAGGGCCGTTTTTTCATGAAGCTCGATCCCTTTTATCTGATCGTCGACAGCGCTGCCTGGATCGAACGGCTGGTCCCACTCGGAGTCCGGCTTCTGCAACTGCGCATCAAGACCGTGGATGAGGCTGGGTTGCGCGCGGAGATCCGCACCGCGAAGGCCTTGTGTGCTCGATACCAGTGCCAACTCATCGTCAACGACCACTGGCGCCTGGCAATCGAGGAAGGCTGCGACTTCATACATCTCGGCCAGGAGGATTTGCAGACCGCTGACCTCTTGGCGATACGGGCAGCCGGCGTAAGGCTCGGACTGAGCACACATGATCATCAGGAGCTGGAAACGGCGATGGCCGCCGAGCCTGACTACATAGCGCTTGGACCCATCTATCCGACCATCCTGAAGAAGATGAAATGGGCGCCGCAAGGGGTCGAACGGATCAGCGAATGGAAGCGCCAGGTCGCGCCGTTTCAATTGGTCGCCATTGGTGGCCTCAACCCTGAGCGGCTCGACGGTGTCTTTGCGGCTGGCGCGGACAGCGCGGCGGTGGTGACCGACATCACGCTCAACGACGACCCCGAGGCGCGCACGCGAGAATGGATCGAAAAGACGGACCAATGGCGCTGAGGCGAGAACCACATGTGCTTGTCGTCGGTGGATCGGACTCCAGTGGCGGTGCTGGAATTGCACGCGATATCGAGACGATCTCTGCCATTGGCGTGCGCACCTGTCTCGCCGTCACAGCGCTAACGGTGCAAACGCATGACGCCGTGATCGAAATCTATTATTCGCCACCTAGCCTGGTGGCCAATCAGATGTGCGCCGCGCTGCAGGCCAACGACGTGGCCACAATCAAGATCGGCATGCTGGCGACTGCCAAGATCATTGTTGCCGTTGCCGCAGTGCTGCGCAAATTTCCGCATGTCCCCGCAGTACTCGACCCTGTGCTGGCCTCCACCTCAGGCCGCGCACTTCTGCAAGCAGGCGCTATCGCTGCCATGAAGCGCGATCTTATGCCGCTTTGCTGCATTGTCACGCCCAACCTCCCTGAACTGGCGCTCCTTAGTGGCTCCGAACTGGCAGTGGATGAGGACGGAGCGCTCCAACAAGGAAAAAGACTGCTGGCCGCCGGCCCTCAAGCCCTGCTGATCAAGGGTGGGCATGCGTCGGGAACCCGGTCGACCGATATTCTGTTACGCTCCGGGCACGAACCCATCCGCTTCGATGCACCGCGCCTTGCCACATCGATGCGCGGGACAGGTTGCATGCTGGCCAGCGCGATTGCGGCGCATCTGGCGAAGCCGAAGCCGCTCGAAGACAGCGTGCGCGAAGGCAAGCTGTTTGTCTTGGAGAGGCTTCAGAAATGCCGGCTGAATAACCACAGCGTTCTGCGTCCAGCCAAGCAGACCCATTTTCCAGAATTTTTCCCGTAGCGAGACTAGAGAAGGGGCTACTGCTTCTCTATGCCATCCTCACAACGCGTTGAGTTTCTCACTGCCAATTATGCGACTTTCGAGGTGCAAATAGCGAATATCGAGTTCTTAGTGACAGAAACGACCGGAATTGGTTGCGTGGATCACCAGGTCGCTACCGATTGGGTCAGCGACTCAATAGAACGTCACATCTCTGTCCACACTCGAGCTTATTTGCCGCAAACGCGTCGAGCCCCGCGTCAATCGGTCTTATAATAGTATCCGGGGCAGCTCCAAAGCTGTGGCATCGGCTACCCGCCGGCCGTGGCGCTTGCTGTTCGAGCGTCGGACGCCGCCTGCCATTGAACATCTGATGGGCTATTGGGTGGCGGCGACACACTCATCCAGGTGCAACTGGCTTTTTCAACTCGGGAACCAGCAGAAGCCTTCGCTGCGTCGCAACATTTGGATTATGTCGTACAGCCCGATCTTCCAGAGAAAACAAGACCTAACGTTCGAAACCTGTCACGCAACCAACCACCGAATGAAAGATCCAGCGTGCGATCGCAGGGAGGTAAGAATAACCGGTCTGGCTTTCCTATCGCCGGTCCAGGTTAAGACCAACGACGTCGTCACGACATCAACACAGTGCGCGAAGCGCTCGTATTCCTGAATCAGTGGCCAAAAGCGCGTCGGGGACCGGTATTCAGTTGCGCGGTGAGAAGCAGCAACGCAGCGATCGCCGGACAGATGACACCCGAGCAGGCGCGGCAAGCATTGTGGGATTTGCCAGGATTGCCGGCGTGCTGGCCAAATCTGATTTCGTCGTTGGTGGCGACTGATTTAAAGCTGCAGGAAGATCACCGCCGGTAACGCGTTGGCCCGCTGCTCGCCAAGACGGAAAGAACGCCGCCTTGTGAGTTCCAATAATGGGCGATGCGGGAATTGCACATGTCTGTGCCCATCTGTCCGGCCGAAATGCAAATGGCGTCACTGGCGAAGGTCAGCGAACGCGGCACGCAGGGCTGGATTCTTTTGACTTGCGGCAAGCCGACATAGGTGCTGGCTTGATGTCTCGGTCACTGCGACGTGTCATGCCGATTCATTCGTCAGCTACCATGACGATGCGGCGCGTCGCCTGCGATCAGTTGATCGAACCGCGGTGCAATTCGGGACGCTTCGTCGATCCCGACAGTTGCGCAAAGGGAAGCCAAATCAGCGACTAGAGGCAACGTGGCTACGGATTCGAAGGGACCCCGCTGTTGCCGAAGAGGTGACTGGTGGAATGTCAAAGATCACCTCGTGAAAGGCCATTTGGGGCCACCTAATGATAAAGCCGGATGCCGCTATCGGGTCCTGGCACGGGAATGACGGTCCGGCCCTACGGTGGATCGAGTTCGGTTCATGTCGCTTCGCAAGGAGGATGTGTTCCGGCGTCTGCCCGAACCCCTCTTTCTCGCATTCTGCGAGGTTGCGCGATCGGGCCGCTCGGTCTCTGTGCTGATCGCCCCTCCTGTTGCCATCGATCGATTCCGCTTCCGGTGCGCACGCACGTGTCGCGCGTGGCAATCATGCAAGGTCGTGAATCATAGGAGGATGTACATGCTTTTGTCGGATTTCGGCCGCATCGGGTTCGATCCGTTTGTGGAAATGCGGCGCATGCAACAGGAAGTAAACCAGCGTTTGGCCGGGCTGACCGCCAGCGCCGCTCAGGAGTTTCCGCCGATCAATCTTTGGACTGGCGAGGACAGCGTGGCGGTGGCCGCGGAACTGCCGGGGATATCACCTGACGAAATCGGCCTCACGGTGCGCGAGAACATTCTGACATTGAAGGGAACGCGCGAGCCTCGAACGGAGGACGAGAAATCCGTCTGGCACCGCCGTGAGCGCGCCTATGGGACCTTCTCCCGGACAGTGCAATTGCCATTCCGCGTCGACCCGGAACGGGTCGAGGCGCGTTTCGCCAACGGGCTGCTCGAAGTCGAGTTGCACCGGCCGGAGGCGGATCGGCCGAAGAAGATCCAGATCAAGGGATAGAGGGAGGCAAGCATGGCTCAGGAACGCGGATCGGCCGTCGCACCATGCTGCTCAATGCCCGCAAGGTGCTTTACGACCATAGTTCGGCCATCACCATCCTTCTCGCCTTCAATGACATAACGGCCCGTCGTATCATCGAGCGGGAGAAGGAAGAACTGCTCGGTCGCACCGAAGACCTGCTTCGGCAGAAAGACGTCCTGCTGCGCGAGATGGAGCATCGGGTTGCCAACAGCCTGCAGATCATTGCCTCGATCCTGTTGCTGAAGGCACGCTCGGTGACGTCGGAAGAGACGCGCCAGCATCTCAAGGACGCCCATCAGCGCGTTCTGTCCGTGGCCGAGGTGCAACGCCATCTCCACACCTCCGCCGGCGTCGACGAGATCGATGTCGGCTCTTACCTACCGAAATTGTGCAGCAGCCTCGCCTCGTCGATGGTCGGCGAAGCCCAGCCGATCACGGTCACCGTAATGGCCGAAGGCGGCAGGATAGATTCGCAAAGGGCAGTCAGTCTGGGACTAATTGTCACCGAACTCGTGCTCAACGCCATCAAATATGCTTTCCCCAAGAAGAGAACCGGCGCTCGCATCCAGGTGAGCTACGAGACCGCGGGCAGTGACTGGAAACTGACGGTTTCGGACAATGGCGTCGGCAAGATCGCCAACGACGTACCGGCTACCGGACTTGGAACAGCCATCGTCGAAGCACTGGTGAAACAACTGGAGGCCAGGGTGGAGATTATCAGCGATATTGACGGCACCAGCGTGTCGGTCACCCGGGCGACGTTCACCTCGCGCGTGCCGCGAGCGGCGTAAAAACCGTTACTACGATGCTGCCTTCCGGACATCGCCTGATGTCCAGGGGATCTTCTGCCGCCACGGCCTTGTCCCCGGAGCGCAGGACTGCCAGTCGCATCGCATAAGCCGAAACCTCTCAGTCGGTTGAGGGCGCTTCCGATGGCCAAGATCCGCTTTTTTGGCGTTCAGCCGGTGGGACCAAGCTCTGAAGCTGACGCTGCGCAGGTCTTTGCGTGGATGACTCGGTGCGGTCGGTAAACTCGAAGTGGCGGTTGTGTGCGTCAAGTTCTGCAAAATGGGGCGGCCACGATGCTGGTCATGCGGCTTGGCGTAGAGCGAGCTTCTTGTGCTCGCGCAGGTCGTCAATGTTGATGTAGGGCCTCCATCCAGTTTTCGTTGGTTTCGACAGCCGGCGCCCTGACGAGGCGCAGGCAGCTTTCGGCGTTGGGGAAGATGCGCACGACATAGGTGCGCCGGCGGATTTCCTCATTGAGCCGTTCAAGCATGTTGGTGCTCTTGAGATGCTTGTGATGCTGGCGCGGCAGGCAAAAGAAGGTCAGCGTGCGCTCGATGGTCTCCTCCACCGTCGTCCATCTCGGCCTCGAGCACCTCCTGCATCACCGCACGGATCATTTCGTGAAGTCCGTCCGGGTCTGAAAGCAGAATGTCTTTGACGGCAGCGCTGGCGGTCTTACTTTCAATCTTGGTCATGGTGGCGTTCCTTCGCGGGAATCGGCGACATGAACAATCACCAGATCCCATGGCGACGGATGGATAGCGGCGCGTGCTCTGGCAGAGTGACGCTGCTAACAAACACCCCGCGGAGGAACACCATGCATGTAGTGGCCGACCGATCCGAAACTCTGACTGCTATCCGGACTGGTCTGGGCGCAATCTTCGTATCGCTGGAGCTCAGCCGTTCAACCTGGCTGATCTCGTCGTTGTCGCCAGGTGGCGGCGAGAAGTTGTCGAAACACAGTGTCCCCAGTGGTGATTTATCCGCCTTGTTCCGTCGCTTCGATAGCGTGCGAGAGAAGGCAAGAGCACGCATGGGGCCAGACTTCCCCGTCGTCGCTATCCAGGAAGCCGGGCTCGATGGCTCCTGGATCCATCGGGTTCTGAGCAAGGCGGGGATCGAGAGCTACGTCGTTGATCCCGCTTCTATCGCAGTGTCTCGTCGCAGTCGCCGAGCCAAAACCGATAAGATCGATGGTGAAACGCTCGTCTCTCCTTGCCTTCAAGCGAGGCGAACCGCGCATATGTGCAATGGTCAAAGAGCCAACACCGGAGCAGGAGGATCGCCGGCGTATCTGTCGTGAACGCAAGGTACTGACGACCGAACGGGTATATAAAACGCCGCTCACTCAGAATGGTCTCGTCGCCCGAGCCCAGCGGCCGTAGGCGGGATGTTGGTGCAGCCGTGAAGAGCAGCGACCGAATGTGAGGTTGATCTGCTCGGTTACGAGCAGAGTCCTGCAAGTCGGGTTCAACCTGGATCCCATAATCGATATGACAAGCTAATCCCACTTTGACCGGCGCTCAGCACACCTAATTTCGAGCCGCGCCGACCTACACACCCGCTATCGACATGATCCGAGTGGCGGCCTGAACTAGGCCGGCAAACTCATGTTCGTTGGCACTGTTTTTCGCTTGCATCCCGGTTAGGCGGGGACAGACGCCCTACTGCGACGCCTGCCCGGCTTGTCCGTGTCTCGCTCGCCTGACGTTTCGGGTTCGGTCTCAATGATCTCGCCCGCCACCACGGCGCGGGTCCGCTCCAGCATCGCGGGGATGTCCCGCGCGGGCAGCGGGCGGCTGAGCAGGAAGCCCTGCGCCTCGGTGCAGCCTTCTCTTCGGACCCGTTCCAGCTGCTCCACGGTCTCGACGCCCTCGGCGGTGGTCTGCATCCCGAGGCTGTTGCCGAGGCTCGTGACCGCTCGAATGATGGCGACGGAACTGTCGATATCTCCGGCGTCCGTGATGAAGGATTGATCGATCTTGATCTTGTCGAATGGGAACGAGCGCAGATAGCTCAAGCTCGAATATCCGGTTCCGAAGTCGTCCATCGCGATATGAACGCCGAGCATGTGGATATGTTGCAGCATCGAGAGAGTCGCCTGGCTGTTGGCCAGCAGCACTGTCTCGGTGATCTCAAGCTCAAGCCGGCTGGGGGGCAGTCCCGAGATATCCAATGCCTCGACGATGGTGGAGAGCAAGCGCGCGTTGCGAAATTGCGCCGGGCACAGATTGACGGCGACCTTGATGCTACCGGGCCAGCTTGCCGCGTCGAGACAGGCTTGCTTGATAACCCATTCACCGATCGGGACGATGAGGCCGATGTCCTCGGCCAGCGGGATGAATTCTCCCGGGGATACGATGCCGCGCGTCGGGTGATGCCAGCGCAGCAGCGCCTCGAAGCAGCTGACCTCGCCGCGGTCGAGATTGAGGAGCGGTTGGTAGTAGATTTCGAACTGCTGCCGCACCACCGCTTCGCGCAGGTCGAGTTCGAGAAACCGCCGCGCCTGCATGCGCGCATCCATTTCCGGTTCGAAGAACCTGTAGGTTCCGCGGCCTTCCGCCTTCGCCCGGTAGAGCGCCATGTCGCCGGTCTTGAGAAGTTGGTCGGCGTCAATGCCATCGTCCGGCGCGATCGAGATGCCGATGCTGGCGCTGATCATAACCCCGTGGCCATCGACGACATAAGGTGCGCTCAGCCCATCAATGACCCGTTGGGCAAGAGCTGTCGCCTCGACCGGCTGATCAACCGCGGTTTGAATGATCACGAACTCATCGCCGCCGAGCCTTGCCACGGTGTCGCCTTCACGGGCCACCTGTTTCAGTCTGGCGGCGACCTCCTTCAGCAAGGCGTCGCCAACCGGGTGCCCCAGCGTGTCGTTGACCATCTTGAAATGATCGAGATCGAGGCAGTGGAAAGCAATCTTGCTACCATCACGCCGCATCTCGACCAAAGCCTCCTCGGCGCGTTCGCGGAACAATATGCGATTTGGAAGCTCGGTAAGTCCGTCGTGGCGCGCCATGTATGAAATCTTGGCTTCGCTCCGCCGCAAGTCGGTCACGTCATGGTGAGTGGCAAGCCACCCGCCGCCCGGCAGTGGCTGATGGATGAGGTCGATGGTGCGTCCGTCCCTGAGTTCCACCAGGCTCACCGTCCGCTCTGCGCGATCGATGGTCTCCGTCAGCTGCTGCACATACTTTTCCGGGTCATGGCCGGCATAGAGGCCCGCCGCGATCCGGAACCGCATCAAATCGATCCACGGCGTGCCGGGACGAGTCAGGGGCTCCGGCACATGGTAGAGATCGGCGTAGCTTTGGTTGCACAGAACCAGCCGCCTCTCCGCATCGAACATGCAAAGCCCTACGGGCATATTGGCGGCGGCCGCGGCCAATTGCTGCCGCTCCAGCTCGGCTTCTCGGGCCAAGGCATCGCTGCGCTCCAGGCTGGCCCGGTAGCCGGCAAAGGCCGAGAACAGCACTCCAACCTCGTCCTGCCGATCCCTTTTCAGCGCAATGAGACTCGAACGGCGCTCGCCCTGCGCCAAGCAACGCATCGCCTCGGTCACGGCGAGGATCGGCTTGCTGACATTGTGGCGTATCCAGGCGACAAGCCCACCAAGACACCCGGCGGCAAAAAGAACTGCCAGCCAAGTCAATCTTTGCGCAACGGTGTAGGTCCTGTCCGCCATCACCGCCGCGGCCGTGCTGCGCTCGTTGGTGAGGGCCAGCAGGTCGTCCAATCGCTGCGTGGCGGCGGCAACGGTCGGGAGCGATACCGTCTCGAACTCCTTGACAGCCATTGTTCGCCCTCCTGTTTCGAGGAGCGGGAAAATCGATGTCAGGGAATCTTCGTAGGCCGTCCATAGGTTGACGAACTGGTCGAACAGCTGCTGCTCGGCCAGCGATCCGGCACTCCGGCGATAGGCGCGCCGACCTTGCAGTATTTCGTCGCTTTCCCTCGCCATCTCCTTCTCAATGCCGGCTATCTGCGCAGCCTCGGCAGTGCGCACGCGCAACGTCGCATAGAGCTGGTGTTCCGCGAGGTTGCGCTTCATCTCGCCGACGATCTGGACCTGGGGCAACCAAACGCTGGTGATCTCGCTCGTGACCTTGTTGAGTGATCGCAGTTGCGCGACCCCAAATACTCCCACGGCCACGACGCACAGCAGCGCCAGCCCAAAGCCCAACGAGAGCTTGGTCCCGACGCTAATGTCCTTTAGCCCTCTCATCTAGAAAACTGCAAACGCAAGACCAGTCCTCGTCAAATAGCATCGAGCTTTAGCGAATAGTAAAAGTATTCCTAGTGTCGCGTCTAAGGTATTAATGCTGGCTTAAGACTGCGTAATCCCCTAGAGGATCGACCAAACCACGTTGTAAAAGGCCGGCGGATGAAGCTCACCGATTTCCATATGATCCGATGACGGGCCTACAATGAGATCGAGGTGCTCGCACCTAGTCTTGGAAGCCGCTTGCAGCTTCTTTCACCGCACCGTGGGATCGGCCTTCGATCCCCTTCGAATGTAGCGAGGCCAGCCCATATTATGCACGACGATGGGGCTTTGAGGCTGGCAGTCGAATCTATGATCGGCAGTGTTCATCAGCCGAGGAAGGAGCGCCGCGGCGCGCGCCGAGGCGGTGCGCGAACTCGAGCGTGATCGCCGAGATCGAGGCGAAGGAGCCGCTCGAAGCGCTCGACACCTTCATGGCGCAGAACGCATCGATGATCCAGGCCCAGCATGCAGCCTCCAGCTTCGATGTCCATCGGGTCCTTCAGGCCATGGACCACGAGCCGAGACCGCCGCAAGGCGATGCCGGACTGATGCGGCTGCCGGTGGTCGACATGCAAGGCCGGCCGCTGGCCAGCGAAGCCGAGTTGCGCTATTCCATTTTCCACCGCTTGACCTCGGGCGCGGTGAAGGTGGTGGCGGTGCAGCTAAAGGGAACTCCGACTGGAGCCATGCTGACACGCACGTTCACCGTGGAGGGCGTGCCCTACCGCATGGACCTGTTCGGCGGCAGCAAACTGAAGCCGCCGCAAAAGAGCCTGAACCAGCTTGCCTCTCACCTGCCTTTCACGGCCGCAGAGGCCCCAAGCGGCAAGCTTTTGGCGATCCCCTATGCCGAGACGGCTCCGGGTACGGCCTTTGAGCAGCTGTCGCGGGCCTGGGCGCCGTTCAAGGAAGCCTATTACTATACCCAGCGCCGCGGATTTGCCGCGCCGCCGGGCATCCCCGACATTGGCCCCCATGATTATGCGCTGGAAGGGTGCTTCAAGCTGTCCCTTCTGCCCGACCATCCCGCAGGCGCAGTGCATCCCTTCCGGTTCGAGGGGCGAGACGGCGAGATCGCCTTGCGGCCGCATGACGGCTGCGGCTTCATTAGGGCCTCACTGGCCGAGCGCATGCCGTCCATTGCCCGGGCTCGCCACGACGCTCCCGAGCGGATGCCTGCCTATGCCGATAAAAGGCAATCGGCGGTACCGCCCTCGGCGCTGCAACATTATCCGCGTAGCGTCGAGGTAGCACAGGAGACCCGCGAGAAGGCTCAGGCTTGGCTCGAAACCCATCAAAGCCTCACCGCCGAGGAGCTGTTCCGGACGGTCACGGGCGGGCATATCGAGGGTTCGAGCGCTATCGCCGTGCCGTCCAGCGACGAATGCCTGCATGTGCCGACGGGCAAGAGCAAGACCTTGACCCGTGACGCTGGCGTGCTTGTCGGACGCTCCCCCTATGACAAGCCCAACCTGCGCCCGTTCGCCGCCGACCGGGTCAGGTCGGCGCGCGATGGCGACCGGACCGCGGCGTTCCTGGATCGGTGCGTGGCCTTCCAATATAGCTTCAACTTCGCGCACAGGTCGGGGGCTGGGCTTGCCGCCGACGATCCGACCTTCTTTGCCAAAGGCATCTTGATCGTTGTGCCCGACGAAATGTGGCCGGCGGACTTCGCCGAGCGCGGGGTCGTGATGTCTGCCGAGGACGTAAAGTGCCATTCGTACTGGCTGGAGGAAAAGGACCGGGTCAAGGCCGACACCGCGCTCGAGTGCGTCGGCATCCTGCAGGCGACGGAGGTGTTCGCGCCCGGCTCTTTGGTTGCGGTTCCAAGCGTCGAACAAAAAATGCTCGACGGCGATTTTGATGGCGACACCGTCGTCATCATTGGCGACCAGCCTCGCCTTTACGAGCATGTGCGCCAGTTCGACGCGCAGCTGCAGGCGCGCGGCATCGCCTCGATGAAGCCGCCGAAGTCGCACACGCCGGCCATTGAGAAAAGCGGCTACCAGTTCACCCGGTCCAAGCAGATCCTGTCGGCCACCGGGCTGGTGCTGGAGACCTACAGCTGCCTGCAGCGCAACGTGCTGGCGCAGCCGCTGGAGGCGCAACGCTGGTTTGCCGAGCGTGCCATCTTCGGCACCTACGAGGGCATTCATAATGAGCTCAAGGCCGACATCCGCGCACTGTTGCAGGAAGATCGGCCGGATGGCCAGGCCCTCCATGAGCTCATCGCCAGGGCGAGGGAAGACAGCAAGGCCGCCAGGCATCCGGTGGCCTGCGAACTGGCCGCGTTGTTAGTGGCCGAGCTCCAGGACTGGAACCTGCAGCTCAATAGCGAGCCGGCTCATGAGCAGTCGGAAGTCAAGCTGCATGAAAGCGCCATCAATCTGTTGAGCGTCGGCATCAAGGTCGGCACTGACGCCTACAAGTCCGATACCGGTGCGCGGGTGTTCATGCAAAAAACCACCGAATTGCAGCGGCTCTTGGAGCAGAGGCCGGGCTTCAAGTCGGCGCCATATGTCAAGGCGCAGGCGGCAAAGCTCCACCAGGGCCGGTTCGACGTCGATGGCAGCCTGGCGGATCTGAAGGACAACCCCACGCTGGCGGCATCGGTCATGGAGGCCTCGATCAGACTCGCCGTCGAAAAGCGCATTCTGCTCAGCGCCTTAGCAATCTCGGCCGAAGACGACCGCGCCAGCACGATAACGCTGAGCAGCGAACAGGCCCTTGAGCGGGCCAGGCTCGAAGCCGCCCCCGCCGAAGCGCAAGAAAGCGCGATTACCAAAAATTGTGCATGCGGTTGCCGAGCTTTTGCGGCAGGACGGCATCGAGGTGAAGGTGCCGCATCTTGACCAACGGTCGGGCGGGCAGGTCTGGATAGCCGACGAGTTGACCGGCCAGAGCGTGAGCACGGCGCCGGAGGCCCAACTGGTCACCAATGCCGTGCGCCATGTCTTCGAGATCCCGGACGAGGCTTTTACGCGCGCCTTCAGGAAGGCGGCACTGGCCTTCGAGGAGCGGGACTGCAGCGAGGTCGAGACCACCAACTGGGTCATCAGGATGGACAGGCCGCGGTTACGCGGCGTTCACACGGCGTTCAGAACCGCGCAGAACTATCGCTTCGAGGTCGAGTTCCCTACGCCGGCCAGTTATCGGGCCGAGCTCGCGCACCGCGCGCAGAGCTCACAGCTAGTCCCCATTCCCCGTGGTGCCTGGGAGATATTACACTGGGACTCGTCAGGAGAAAGCAGGTCGAGGGCGGCAGGGACCTCCAGGTCGCCCATCGTCGCAAGACAACAGATTGCGGTCGCTCGCTCGCCGCAAGCCGGCGAGATCCTCGCGGCCCTCGGTACGCGGCCGGTCGTGCTCGTCGGCATGCCGGCGAGCGGCAAGTCGACCATCGGCGCCCAGCTTGCCAAGGAGTTGGGGGTGGAGTTTGTCGACATCGATAAGCATATCGTCGCCGATCACGGCAATCTGATGGAGATGTTCGCCGACCCTGGCCGTGGCGAGGCGCACTTCAGGGACCTGGAGACCAAAGAGCTCGCCAAGCAGCTGGAGAGAGGCCCCATCGTCATCGCAACCGGCGGCGGCTGCTTTGGCAAGGAGTCCAATCAAGCCCTGATTCTTAATAAGGCGAGGTCGATCTGGCTCGACACCCGAGCTGAAAGAGCTCCGCAGGCGCCTCGAGAGGGACACCAGCCGGCCGCTGCTGCAAGGCGCCGACATCGAGCAGAAGGTTGACCAGCTGTACGAAGAGCGCAGTCCGTTCTACCAAAAGGCCGATATCAGGTTGCCCCTCGTCCCGCCCTTTCAAAAAGACAAGAAGGACGCCCGCATTTGCGTGAAGGAACTCTACGCTTTCCTGTGCAGCGACAGAGAAGCCGCTCTGCCCGCTGCCGAGATATCACATGTCTCCGGTGCTTCCGGCACCGCCATCAGCATGTCCCCAACAGCTCAGCGCATGCACGATGATCATCACAACGGCTACGATTGCGGGGGCGGCGTCGTGGAAACCATCCAGGCGCCGGCGGCACTATTGAGTGAAAGGGAACGGCCGCCGCTCCTCGACACCCTCACCGCCGACCCGCAGCCTTTGCTGGCCGGCAATAACGCACGAGCGAATTTAGCGTCTTCCACGAGAAGCAGGGAACGCTCAAGTCGAGGACGATAGCTTAGGCGTCGCAGGTTTGGTGCAGGGTGCGGGTTCGCACCGAATGCTAATAAAAGTGGGAAACGCATGCATAAGTCGTGAGAAGCCTGATGGCCGAGTTGATCCGGCCTGGATGACACAAACGTACAAAGACGAACCGCCGGTGCCGGGTCGCGCGCCAAATCCTGGTGATCGACCGGAAAGGATCAGCTCCGAGTCTAAACGGCATCGTCAACTTAATGAAGCGCGGATACTATGACAGAGTGACCCAATCCACCGCCGCGCCATTGCGTCGGTTTCGACAGATAAGATGGATTGGGCAGGCGAGCTCAAAAGAGCGATTGTAAATCGCAGTTGTAGCAGTGTAACAAACTGCGTAACAAAAAGCGCGAAAAGATTAGCATTTTCAGCAGGATAGGCGTGAAACCGAATCCCTCCCTCTCCGCCACAACATCAATAACAACCGTCGCATGCCCACAAAAAGTCCGGAAGCCGAGGCCGCCGGGCTAATTCGTTTCGCTTGCATAATGATATTACTTCGCTTAACCGGATTTTGATTAACCAGTTGTGGTCCGCGAGATCACTGCTAAAACCGTCTTGACCGCCCCCGTCCGGGTTCGATGACGCCATATCGAGGGGATTCATAGATTCCCGGTTTCGATCTATGTTGCTCGGCATGGAACGCACTTTCGACATTCCTGCTGTCCTGAGAGCCCCGCCAGCGTGTTTGCGCGAGCGCTACGGCGCCTTTGTCATCCGCATTGCCGAAAGCCTCGCCGCGGGCCTTGCGATCGGCGTGGGCTTCGCCATCGTGCGCGCCTTGGCGGGTTAGAAAGTGGTGCGGGTATTGCCGGTCTACACCCCAGAAGATTACCCACTTATCCGGCAACTTCCTGGTGCCGATGATATGCCCCCGACTTGGGAAGAGTGGCACGCGAATTTCGATGCGACGCATATGGAGAGCTTGGAGGGGCTAAGCTACGCTACCATGCGCATCAAGCCCGACTTGTTCAAAGTTTGGTTGGACACCAATTCGCAGGTCGCTTCGGAAGACTCCAGACAACTCTACGCCCAAGAGTTGCTTGATGCGTGCAAGGCGAAATCTGAAACTCGCCAAGAGGACGAACGTGCCCGACGGTTGATCGCTCGCATGGCGAACGACCCGCTCCCCACTGACCCCCTGATGTATAAATTGGCTGAGGTCGGTGCGCTGTTCATGATCGTGATGGCGATCGTTTCAGCCGCGTTGATCATACTGGCGAGGCGCTGACGTGGTCGCGCTAAGGATACCTCCTATTTCATTCATTCGGATAACTTCGCTTCTATTGGAGGAAGGCGCATGATCATCCTGGCCAGCGGGATGCCGTGCCCCCTACCAGTCTCTCGCCGGTTAGGCTCGGCGCCATCAGGCAACTCTTGCAAGGACGCCGAGCCGCTGCATCGCTATCGGGCCGGCGCTGCTCTGGTGGACGAGGTCACGTAGCCGTTCGCGCCTTCATAATCCTCTGCCGGACTAACCTGAGCATCCAATTTAGCCGATACCTGCGCTCGCGCCTTGATTACGCGATGCTGAGTTGGCGCAATAATGAGGGGCGGGTTTTGCGTAGATTCCGACACGTCGCTGCGGCGGCGCATGATCACTAACCTATTGGCGTCGCCGCCTTGGCAATCCTCATCCCGCTCTACATCGTCCTCAAATGACAATCCCATAGAAACGCCTCAGATCCCGTCTGCCGAAGACGCATGTCGTCGTCTGGGAGAAGAGAGCGGGTGGGTAAGTTCGATCCGCAAACAATCGGTACACCGTCGGAAGTATGGCGGTGGCCGTCGTTTCGGCGGAGGCGGGGTAGCCTAACAGCAGCTGAAGGCAGTCCCATCGCCAAGCCTGATCCTCAGCCTGCCCCGTCGGGCCGATGCGCCGCGATCGCGGCCAGAAAAACCGCCCCAAACTCGTTGAGCTTCGCCCCGCCCACGCCATTCACCTCGGCGAAGGCGTCGAGGTCGCGCGGGCGGCGGGCGGCCATGTCGATCAGCGTGCGGTCGGAAAACACCACATAGGCCGGCACCTGGCGCTCCTTGGCGAGCCGCAGCCGCAGCGCCTTGAGCGCCGCCAGCAGCGAGGCATCCACGCCCTCGGCATCGGCGGGAGAGCCTTCCCCGGAACGCTTCCTGCCGCGCGTGAGAGGGTCGCGGTTCTCGACGCGATACCGGAATTCAACCTCGCCGCGGCCGAGCGCGCGGCCGCTTTCGGAGATGGCGAGACCGCCATGGCCCTCGGGATCCGGCATCAGGAACCCGCCGGCAACCAATTGCCGGATCAGTGACAGCCACACAGTCTTCCTGTGCGCGGCGCCGGTGCCAAAACTGCTCAGCGATTGATGGCCCCGCGCCAGCACCTTCTCGGTCTCATGGCCAAGCAGGATGTCGATGACATGGGCCGCGCCGAAGCGCTCGCCGCTCTGCGCGACCGCCGCGAGGATTTTCCGCGCCTCGGCACTGCCATCGGCGCGCGGCGCCTGATCGAGGCAGTTGTCGCAATTGCCGCAGGCTTGAGCCTCTTCGCCGAAATAGCCGAGCAGCACCTGGCGACGGCATTGCGCCGTTTCGCAATAACCGATCAGCGTGTCGAGCCGGCGATGCGACCGTCTCTTGTGCTCGGGCGAGGCGTCCTCGTCATCGATGAACAGCCGCCGCATGCGGATGTCGCCAAGACCGTAGAGCATATGCGCCTCGGCCTCGCGTCCGTCGCGGCCGGCACGACCGATTTCCTGATAATAGGCCTCCAGGCTGCCCGGCATATCGGTGTGGAAGACATAGGCGACATCGGGCTTGTCGATGCCCATGCCGAAGGCGATGGTCGCCACCATGACGACGCCGGACAAGGTCATGAAGGCGTTTTGATTCGCCTCGCGCGCCTCCTTGCTCATGCCAGCGTGATAGGCAAGCGCTCTGACGCCGTTCCTCTCGAGGAAGGCCGCCATCTCCTCGGTCTTCTTGCGCGACAGGCAATAGATGATGCCGCTCTTGCCCGCATGGCGCTCGATGAACCGCAGCAATTGCCGCTTGCTGTCCTGCTTGGACTCGATGGCCAGCTTGATGTTGGGCCGGTCGAAACCCAGCACCAGCGTCTCGACCCGCTCGGCGAACAGCCGAGCGGCGATGTCGGTGCGCGTGCTCTCGTCGGCCGTCGCCGTCACCGCGATGATCGGCACATTGGCAAAGATGCCGCGCAACCGAGACAGATCTTCATATTCGGGCCGGAATGCCGGCCCCCATTGCGAGATGCAGTGCGCCTCGTCTATGGCGATCAGGCTGACGTCGAGCCTGGAGAGCGCCTCTAGCATGCGCTCGGTCATCAGCCGCTCCGGCGCCAGATAGAGCAGCCGCGTCTGGCCCGAAGCGACGCGACGCCAGGCCGCGACATTGGCCTCGCGATCGAGCGAGGAATTGATCGTATCGGCCGCTACCCCGGCAAGCCGCAGCGCCGCGACCTGATCCTGCATCAGCGCCACCAGCGGCGACACGACGAGGGTGAGCCCGCCCAGGACCAGCGCCGGAACCTGGTAGCAAAGCGATTTGCCGGCGCCCGTGGGCATGACAGCCAGCACATGGCGCCCGCCGAGCAGCGCGTCCATGACCTCGGCCTGACCGGGGCGGAAATCGTCGAAGCCGAACACGTCCTTCAGCACGCGCCGCTTGGGATCCTCGGCGCGGATGCTCGCTGCCATTACCTGCATCAGGCGGCCGCCGGGCTGGGAACGGCTTTTCGTGGATTGGAGAGGATAGGCAAACCGGTCAAAGCGACCTCCGGGTGAGGGCCTGGAGTAGCGCAGCCCTCATCCGATCACAACGGTCGATATCGCCGATCTGCACCAGTGCCGCGCACGACCGCCTGACAGGTCAGACTAAGGTGATACAGAGATATAGCTCCCTCCCAGGCATCACTCGCCGCTGCCGCCTTGCTCCAATTCGTCATAATAGCGCCTGGGCGGCCTTGCCCTTCTCCAACTGATATGTCTCGGACCGGCGATCGAATTCGGCCTTGAGAGCCTTCGACAGTTGCAGCGCATGGAAGCAATAGCCGGTAAGGACCGCCAGCAGCATGATAAACAGGCCTATCGGCAATTGGCCGTCGCTCAGCATGAGGATGCCGATGACGGCTTCCAGCAGCGTGGCGAGAGCCGCCATGACCGTCAGGAAAATCTTCGCCAGCCTTGACCCTTTCAGGAAGTAGTAGCCACCGATGACGTAGGCCACACTTGAGGCGGAACCCACAATATTCGGCGAATGTCCAAAGGCCAGCAGGACGATCGCGGACAGGATGCCGATCGCGCCGGTTACTAAGAAAATGCCGGCCACTGCCAGCATGTGGTGTTTTCCGCTCATTCGAACCCCCTTGGTGTCGAGCTCTTGCCCGTCCAGCATTGCAGCATGCAACCAAGGATTGCACAAGGCCTGCCGCACCACCTTCTGCAAAATCGCCAACGCCGCTTATGGCATCGGGGCATCATCGCGCCTCCTTCCCCAACGACACCATCGCTCCCGCTGGATTCCTTCGCTCTGCGATGTAAACTTGGCCAATCAGGCCGGGAGGGCACGATGCTGCAGGTAAGACAGGATGCTCTCGACGAGCGGTTCCGGCTACAGCGCGCCGCTTTCGAGAAGCAACCCTTTGCGGACCTTGGCCCGAGGAAAGACCGTCTCAAACGCCTGCTGGCGCTGACCGAGCGGCATGAGAGCGAAATCTGCGCCACGATCGACGCTGACTTCGGCGGCCGCTCGGCGCATGAGACCCGTCTTGCGGAACTGTTCGTCGTGCGCGCCGGCATTCGCCATGCCCTTGCGCATGTCGGCGGCTGGATGCGGGAGCGTCGTGTCGCCACCACCTTGCCCTTCTTGCCGGGCAAAAACCGCCTTCTGCCGCAGCCACTTGGGGTGGTCGGCGTCGTATCGCCCTGGAACTACCCCTTTCAGCTCGCCGTGGCGCCGGTCACGGCGGCCCTCGCCGCCGGCAACCGCGTCCTGGTAAAGCCTTCGAATTGACGCCTGCTTTCTCCGAACTGCTGGCCAGACTGGCCGGCGAGCACTTCGCCCCGGATGAATTCAGCGTCATCACCGGCGATGCCGAGATGGGCAAGGCCTTCGTCTCGATGCCCTTCGACCACCTGCTGTTCACCGGCTCGACCGCGGTCGGACGCGAGGTCGCCATCGCCGCCGCCGCCAACCTGACCCCGGTCACGCTCGAACTCGGCGGCAAGTCGCCGGCGATCCTCGACCCTTCCTGCGATCTCGACGCGGCAACAGCCAGCGTCGCCTATGGCAAGCTGCTGAATGCCGGGCAGACCTGCATCGCGCCGGATTATCTGCTGGTGCCCAAGGGACAGGCAGCCACGGTCGCTGCCAAGCTCGCAATCGCGGTGGCGCGGCTCTATCCCTCGCTGCGCGACAACCCCGACTATACCGCCATCATCAGCGACCGGCATTACCAGCGCCTGCGCGCCATGATCGCGGAAGCACGCGAGGCCGGCGCCGATATCACCGAGATCAACCCGGCCGGCGAAGATCTCGGCAATACGGGCCGGAAGCTTTTGCCGACCCTGGTCAGCAACGCCGGGCCGGACCTGCGGGTGATGCGCGAGGAGATTTTCGGCCCGGTGCTGCCGATCGTCGAATACGCCACGGTCGACGACGCCATCGACTATGTGAACCGGGCCGACCGGCCGCTGGCGCTCTACTGGTTCGGGCGCGACAGCGGCAACCGCCGGCGCATCCTGCGCGAGACCGTCGCCGGCGGCGTCACCATCAACGACTGCATGCTGCATCTGGTGCAGGAGAACCAGCCCTTCGGCGGTGTCGGCGCCAGCGGCATGGGTGCCTATCACGGCGAGTGGGGCTTCCGCACCTTCAGCAAGGAGAAGCCGGTCTTCCAGCAGTCGCGCTTGAGCGCGGGAGCCCTTCTGCGTCCGCCCTATGGCAGGACGTTCGAACGGCTTTTCGGCCTGCTCAGGCGCATCACCTGACACGCATTAAGTTTATATTCACCATGATCCGGCAGGTTTCCGGTCCTGCGGTGATGTTTCGAGTACCGCGGCGCCATTGGCGCCCAGGCAACAAACCCGCGCTTCCTTGGAAGTGCGGGTTTTTTCATTGGCCGGGAAATCGCCGGCGGCCCGGTCAGGCGAGAAAATCGGCGCGGTGTGGCGTGAAACTGTCGACCAGCCGTCCCGCCTCCAGCGCCCTGACGCCGTGCACCAGGCCGGACGGCACGATGAAGCTGCCGCCGGTCTCGAGGATTGCGGTCCGTCCGTCGATGGTCACCTCGAAACGGCCTTCGGCGACATAGCTTGCCTGGACGTGGGGGTGCGAATGCAGCGCGCCGACGCCACCCTTGTCGAAGCCGAATTCGACCATCATCAATTCGTCGGTGGACAGCAGCACGCGACGGCGATTCCCGTCCAGGGTCGGCGTCCAGGCACCCTCGCCGGCTTGCGCGAAGATTTTCGGATCGGTCATCGTCATCTCCTCACCGCGCCAGCCAGCCGCCGTCCACCGGCACCACCGCGCCATGCATGTAGTTCGAGGCCGGTGCCAGCAGGAAGACGGCGGCATCGCCAATGTCTCCCGGCTCGCCCCAGCGCCCGGCGGGAATGCGCCCGAGGATGGCGGCACTGCGGTCGGGATCGGCACGCAGCGCCTGCGTGTTGTTGGTCTCGATATAGCCCGGCGCTATGCCGTTGACGTTGATGCCTTTCGCCGCCCACTCGCAGGCGAGCAGACGGGTGATGCCGAGCACGCCATGCTTTGACGCCGTGTAGGACGCGACGCGGATGCCGCCCTGGAAACTCAGCACCGAGGCGATGTTGACGATCTTGCCCTGGCGCCCGTCTGCCAGGACGCGCCGGGCAAAGGACTGGCTGAGCAGGAAGACCGTCTTCAAATTGACATCGATGACATCGTCCCAGTCGGTCTCCGTCAGGTCGACGGCATCGGCGCGCCGGATGATGCCGGCATTGTTGACCAGCCCGTCGAGCGGCCCGCTTTCGTCCCAGACACGATCGAGCATCGGTCCGGCCGCTCCGGTGTTGGCAAGGTCGGCGGCGACCGCCTTGAATTCGCCGCCCAGAGCCGCGACCTTGCTCGCCGTATCGGCCATCGACGAGCGGCCGACGCCGATCACCGCGCCGCCGGCGCGCGCGATGGAGACCGCGATGCCTTGGCCGATCCCGGTGTTGGCGCCGGTGACCAGGATGCGTTTGCCGGCCAGGCTGAAGGCAGTGAGGTCGCTCACCGCAGCGCGTCCATCGCCACGGCATCGACATCGGTGTAGTCGACATTGTCGCCCGCCATCGCCCAGATGAAGGCGTAGTTGGACGTGCCGGCGCCCGAATGGATCGACCAGCCCGGCGACAGCACCACCTCTTCGTTGCGCATGACGATATGGCGCGTCTCGTCCGGCTCGCCCATGAAATGGAAAACGCGCGCCGCCTCGGGCAGGTCGAAATAAAGATAGGCCTCCATGCGCCGGTCATGCACATGGCACGGCATGGTGTTCCAGATAGAGCCCGGCGCCAGCTGCGTCATGCCGACGACGAGCTGGCAGGTCTTTGTTCCCCCGGCATGGATGAACTGGAAGATCGAGCGCTCGTTGCAGGCCTCCTTGCTGCCGAGATCGAGGCGCTTGGCGTCATCGAGGCGGATCAGCCGGCTGGGATGAGCCTGATGCGCCGGGGCGCTGAGCAGATAGAACTTGGCGGGGTCGTCTTTATCTGCCGAAGCGAATGCCACATCGCTGGAGCCCATGCCGAGATAGAGCATGTCGCGCGCCCGCAGGTCGAAGGACTGGCCGCCGGCTTCGATCGAGCCGGCGCCGCCGATATTGACGGCAATCAATTCGCGCCGGTCGAGAAAACCTTTGGTGCCGGTCGGCTTGATCGCTTCCAACGGCAATGCCGTCGCCACCGGCACGGCACCGCCGACGATCATCCGGTCGTAGTGGGTGTAGGTCAGGCTAATCCGGCCAAGCTGGAAGAGATCGTCGATATGGAAATTATGGCGCAGTTCGTCCGTTCCCATGGCGGCGGCGGCCGCCGGATCGATGGCGAAGCGCGATGTGTAGTCTGTGTGGTTCTGGCTCATCTCTGTCCTGACTTCCGGTGGATCATTCGCCGGCGGCGGCCCTGGTCGAACTGGCGTAATAGGCCTGCCGCGCCTGCAGGCGTTCGCGGTAGCGCTGCTGGCTGGCGCCGAGATGGGCACGCATCGCCTCGCGCGCGGCCTCGGCATCGCCCGCCGTGATCGCGTTCAGGATCACCAGATGCTCTCGCTGCAGCCCGCGCTGGTAGCTGTCGGACTGCACCAGCTCGGTCGACCAGGGCGAGGTCACGTCGCACGGAATGGCGCGCCGGCCGAGCACGTCGAGCATCTCGACATAGAACGGATTGTTGGTGGCGCTGGCGATGGCGCGATGGAAGGCGAGATCGGCGGGTCCGGTCGGCTGGCCGTCGAGTAGCAGCCTCTCGAACTCGAAGAAGGCTTCCTGGATCGCCGCTTCCTGCGCGGCGTTGCGGCGGATGGCGGCGAGCCCGGCCGATTCGATCTCGATCGCCAGCCGCACCTCGAGCACGTTGAGCGCGATCGAATCCTTGGCCCCCATGTCGGCAGCCAGCGCCCCGAACATGGTCGAGATGTGCTCGGTGACGAAGACACCCGCCCCCTGCCGCGGCTCGACAAGGCCGTCAGCGGCAAGCTTGGCCATCGCCTCGCGGATGACGGTGCGACTGACGCCGAAGGTCTCGGTCAGCTGGCCCTCGGTCGGCAGCTTGTGGCCGGGCAGGATTTCACCCGCATGCAACTGCTTGCGGATCGCCGCCACGACGGTTTCCGACAGTTTGGGTTTTCTCTCGACCCTGAGGTCGTTTGCGATATCGGACACCTGGGTGATCTCCTAATGGAACAGGCTCGGCAGCCACAATGAGATTTCCGGTATGTAGGTGACAAGCATCAGCACCACGAAGGCGGCGCCATAGAATGGCCAGATCGAGCGCATCGCCGTCCAGATCGGAATGCGGCCAATGGCGCAGCTGACGAACAGGACCGCGCCAACCGGTGGCGTGCAAAGGCCGATGCCGAGATTGAGGATGAGGATCACGCCGAAATGCACAGGATCGACGCCATAGGCCATGACCACCGGCAGGAAGATCGGCGTCGTGATGATGATCAGCGGCGACATGTCCATGAAGGTGCCGAGAATGAGCAGCACGATGTTGATCAACAGCAGGATGACCAGCTTGTTGTCGGATACCGACCGCAGAAAGGCGACTAGCGCCGCCGGCACTCTGAGATAGGCGAGCAGCCAGCCGAAGGCCGCCGCGCAGCCGATAATCATCAGCACCATGGCGGTGGTCCGTACCGAGGCCGTCGTCGCCGCGACGAAGTCACCCCAACTCATCGAGCGGTAGATGATCAGCGTGACCAGGAAGGCGTAAACGATAGCGATGCAGGAGCTCTCGGTCGCGGTGAAGATGCCGGACCTGACGCCGCCGAAGATGATGGCGATCAGGATAAGGCCCGGAATGGCGGCGACAAGCAGCTGCAAGGCCCGACCGAAGCCCGCGAAGGGCTCCGTCGGGTAGCCGCGGCGGCTGGCGACCCAATAGGCCGTTATCATCAGCGACAGCGCCAGCAGCAGACCCGGCAACACGCCAGCCGTGAACAGATCCGCGATCGAGATACGGCCGCCGGCCGAAATCGAGTAGATGATCATGTTGTGCGAGGGCGGGATCAAAAGCGCGATGATGGCGCCGACCGAGGTGATGTTGACGGCGTAGTCGATGCCGTAGCCGCGCGCCTTCATCTGCGGGATCATCAGCCCGCCGACTGCCGACGCATCCGCCACCGCCGAGCCGGAAATGCCGCCGAACATGGTCGACGCCGCGATGTTGACCTGCCCCAGACCGCCACGCAAATGGCCGACCAGTGAGCCTGCCAGCGCGACCAGCCGCGCGGCGATGCCGCCACGCACCATGAGGTCGCCGGCGAAGATGAAGAAGGGTATGGCCATCAGTGAAAAAACGCTGACGCCGGAATTGAGCCGCTGGAACACCACGACCGGCGGAAGGCCTAGCGTGAGGATCGTCGCGAAGCTGGCGACGCCCAGACAGAACGCGATCGGCGTGCCGATGACCAGCAGGAACACGAAGGTGCCGAAAAGGACCATCAAGGCCATGGTTCAGACCTCCTCGCCGGTTGCATGGATGTCGGCGTCGACGGGCAGGCCGGCAAAACGCCCGGCCAGCCGTTCCAGTGAAAACAGGCAGACCAACGCGCCTCCCAGGATGACCGGCAGGAAGCTGACGCCGCCCGGCAGGGCGAGCGAAGGCATCACCGTATTCCAGGTCAGCCTCGCCAGTTGCACGCCGTAGACGATCATGCCGGCGCCGAAGGCCAGCACGACAAGATCGGAAATGCTGCGCAGCACCGCCTTGGCCGAGGCAGGCAGGACGTAAAGCAGCACGTCGAAGCCCAGATGCGTGCGCTCGCGCACGCCGACCGCGGCACCCAGGAAGATGAACCAGCCCATCAGCAGCACCGAGAAGGATTCGGTCCAGCTCGGCGAACGGTTCAGCATGTAGCGCGAGAAGACCTGCCAGAAGATGATGATCGTCATCAGCGTCAGGCCGGCGCCGCTGACCCACAACGCCAGCCGGGCAAGCCCGGAGAGAACGCGCTCGGCAGCGAGCCAGAAGCCTCTCGTGGCAGGGGCGTCCGAAGGCAGCGCAGGAGTCCTCGCGCTGCCTGACCTGTTAGCCCCGTTCATTTCTCGGCCTGTATCTTCGCCGCCAGATCCTTCAGTTCCGGCGTCGACAAATATTTGTCGTAGACCGGCTTCATTGCGTCGATCAGCGGCTGCTTGTCGATCTCGCTGACCTTGACGCCGGCCTTCTCGACGATGTCGCGCGACTTCTTCTCCTGCGCGTCCCAGAGCTCGCGCATCTTCACGACGCTGTCCTTGGCCGCCTGCCGCACGATCGCCTGGTCTTCCGGCGACAGCTTCTCCCAGCTTGCCTTCGACATGACCAGCACTTCCGGCACGATCTGGTGCTGGTCCATGGTGTAGTGCTTGGCCACTTCGTAGTGCTTGGCGGATTCGAAGCTCGGCCAGTTGTTCTCGGCGCCGTCGATGACGCCGGTCTGCAGCGCCGAGTAGACCTCGCCATAGGCCATCGGCGTGGCATTGGCGCCAAGCGCGTTGACCATGTCGACGAACACGTCGGACTGGATGACGCGGAACTTCATGCCTTTCATGTCCGCCATCGAGGTGATGTCCTTCTTGGTGTTGTAGAAGGAACGCGCGCCGGAATCGTAGAAGGCGAGGCCGACGAGGTCATGCGCCTCGAACGCCTTGAGTATCTGGTCGCCGATCGGCCCGTCCATGACATGGCGCATGTGCTCGACCGAGCGGAACATGTAGGGCAGCGACGGCACGGCGGTTTCCGGCACGATACCGTTGAACGGTCCCATCGAGACACGGTCGAGGTCGATGACCCCGGCCTGGGTCTGCTCGATCGTGTCCTTCTCCTCACCGAGCTGCGCCGAGTGATAGACCTCGATCGAATAGCGGCCGGCGGTGCGCTGCTTGATGAGGTCGCCCATGTACTTGACCGCTTCGACGGTCGGATAGCCGTCCGGATGGGTATCCGAGGATCGCAGCACGGTTTCGGCATTTGCAATGCCGATCAGCAGCGAACCGAAGGCGAATGTGGCCGCCGTCAATTTCGAAAAATGCAACATGACTTCCTCCCTTTGAAAAATCGGAGCGTCCCGTTCAGAGCCGGTACGCCGTCTTGGCGAGCGTGTAGGCAAGCTCCTTCGCGAGTTCATGAGCCTCGTCCTCGCGCAGCCTGTGCTCGGCGACGAGGCGCGCCAGGAACGCGCAGTCGACCCGCCGCGCCACGTCGTGACGGGCCGGGATCGAGGGAAAGGCGCGCGTGTCGTCGTTGAAGCCGACGGTGTTGTAGAAGCCGGCGGTCTCGGTGGTCATCTCGCGGAAACGGCGCATGCCTTCCGGGCTGTCGTGGAACCACCAGGCCGGCCCGAGCTTCAGCGCCGGGTAGACGCCGGCCAGCGGCGCCAGCTCGCGCGCGTAACTGCTCTCATCAAGCGTGAACAGAATGACGGTCAGGTCGCGCTCGAGCCCGACGCAGTCGAGCAGCGGCTTCAGCGCCGTCACATAATCGGTGCGGGTCGGGATATCGAAGCCTTTGTCCCTGCCGAATTTCTGGAAAATTCCAGGCGAATGATTGCGCCAGGAGCCGGGATGAACCTGCATCACCAGCCCGTCATCCCGGCTCATCTTGGCCATTTCGGTCAGCATCTGGGCGCGAAACAGCTTTCGTTCACGCTCGTCCTGCGAGCCGGAGCGAATCCGGTTGAACAGCTCCTGCGCCGCAGCATCGGAAAGGTTGGCGGTCTCGGCCGTAGGATGGCCATGATCCGACGAGGTCGCGCCGAAGCTCTTGAAGAAGGCGCGGCGCTGGCGGTGCGCGTCGAGATAGCCGGCCCAGCTCGCGGTGTCGCACCCGGTGATCTCGCCGAGCCGGTCGAGATTGACCGAAAACCCCTCGAAATCGGGATCTATAACGGCGTCCGGCCGATAGGCGGTGACGACGCGGCCCTCCCAGCCGCTGTCGCGGATCATCTGGTGCCACTTGAGGTCGTCGAGCGCGCCTTCGGTCGTTGCGATGACCTCGATGTTGAAGCGCTCGAACAGGGCGCGAGGACGGAAGTTCTCCCACTGCAGCACCGTCGCGATCGTGTCGTAATGGCGATCTGCGGTTGCGGCGCTCAACGGCTCTTCGATGCAAAACAGATGCGCAAGCACATGGTCGAACCACAGCCGGGTCGGCGTGCCACGGAAGAGATGATAGTGCTCGGCGAACAGCCGCCAGATCGCCCTGCCATCGGTCTCGACGGGCGCGCCATCGAGCGTTGGCACGCCGAGAGCCTCCAGCCGCACGCCCTGGCTGAACAGCATGCGAAAAATATAGTGGTCAGGCACGATGAGCAGCTGCGCGGGATCGGAGAACGGCTCGTTCAGCGCATACCAGCGCGGGTCGGTGTGGCCGTGCGGGCTGATGATGGGCAGGTCCTTGATGCCGGCGTAGAGATCGCGGGCGATCGAGCGCGGACGCGCCTCGGCTGGAAACAGCAAATCCGCGTTGGTCAGTGCCACGGCCATCCTCCCAGGGTCGCTATCGGTAGGGTTGGTCAGAAATAATGTCAACATACAAAAATTAGATTGTTGTATGATGACTTTTGAGCCAAGCTGCGCATTGTCGGCGAAGGCCGCCGGTGTTACGCCGCTTGCGATCCGCCCGTGGCTCACCAGCCATCCCATGACCAGCCGTTCCCCGAGATGAGTGCCGCAAACCGATGACAGCCCTTCGCCTTTCCAACCGCACGGCGCAGGCCTTGCCGACCAAGGTCGCCGCGCCTCGATACGATCGTGGCGCGATTACGCCGGGCATTGTGCATCTTGGCGTCGGCGCCTTTCACCGGGCCCATCAGGCCGCCTACATCGATGAGTGCCTGGCCGCCGGCGAGACGGGCTGGGGCATAACAGGCGTGTCGTTGCGCAGCGCCGACACCCGCGACGCGCTGGCGCCGCAGGATGGGCTGTACACACTGGCGGTTCGAGGCAGCGGCGGCGAGAAGCTGCATGTCATCGGTTCCATCGGCTCGCTGCTGGTGGCGCCTGAAGACCCGGCGGCGGTGCTGGCGGTGCTGACCGATCCGCGCACCCGCATCGTGACATTGACCATCACCGAGAAAGCCTATTTGCGGGCGGTCGGCGGCGGGCTGGACACGGCGCATCCCGACATCGTCCACGACCTGGCCAATCCGCAAAAGCCGAAGACCGCTCATGGTTTTCTGACCGAAGCGCTCGCGCGGAGGCTGGCCGCCGGCACCCCGCCCTTCACCGTGCTCTGTTGCGACAACCTGCCGGCCAACGGCGCCACCTTGCACAGGCTGCTGATCGAATTCGCCACACTGCGCGATGCCAGTCCTGGTTCGGCGGGCGGTGCTGGAATTGCCGGCCACATCGCCGGTCAGGTCGCATTTCCCTCGAGCATGGTCGACCGCATCGTGCCGGCCACGACCGATGCCGACCGGGCGCGGATATCAGGCGAACTTGGCATCGAGGACGCCTGGCCCGTGATGACCGAACCTTTCCGCCAATGGGTGATCGAGGACGATTTCCCGGCCGGGCGTCCGGCCTGGGAAAAATTCGGGGTCACCATGGTCGGCGATGTTGCCCCCTTCGAGGACATGAAGCTGAGGCTGCTCAACGGCGCGCATTCGGGCATCGCCTATCTTGGCCTGCTCAGCGGCCACCCCACGGTCGATCGCGCCTTCGCCGATCCGGCGATCCGGCGGTTCGTCGATGCGCTGTGGGACGAGGCCAAATCGACATTGCCTGACGATGCCGGCCTCGACACATCAGCCTATACGGCCGAGCTTGCCGAGCGTTTTTCGAACACGGCACTTGCCCACCGCACGGCGCAGATCGCCAATGACGGCAGCCAGAAACTGCCGCAGCGCATCATTGCCTCGGCCATCGAGTGCCTGGAAGCCGGCACCGAGCTGGTCCACCTCACGCTGGTGGTGGCAGCCTGGATCGCCGCCTGCGCGGCGCGCGGAAAGAGCTTGCCGGAGGGCCATTTCACCGATCCGCTCGATGCGGAGCTGACGGCGCTTTTGGACCAGCAGCTGCCGGCGAACGAAACCGTGACGGCGGTGTTCGATCTGGCCGGCTTCGCCGGGGATCACGCCGAACGCCAGACGCTGATCGAACTCGTGGCCATCCATCTTGTCCATCTGCGGAGGGACGGCACGACCTTGGCCTTCGCCGCGCTCGGCATAGACGGCGAAGGACCGTAAGGCGGAGCTGGACGGGTCAACAGGCCGGTAGAGGACCTCGATGTCGGCGGTACGATATCGCCGCCGTAGCTGAAACGCATGACACCCCAACAAACAAAAAAGCGAGGCAAGGCCCCGCTTTTCATCAAGTTATCTGAACCGAATTTTAGGCAGGCAGGATTGCGCCTTCCAGCGTGGTGAGCTGGCTGAGGAACTGCTCCGCCTTGCTGCGCGACTGGTCGTCCTTGGCGTCCGCGGCGTCTTCCTTGGCTTCCTGGATGCGGCGGGCGAGGTCGGCGCGGTCGACATCCTTCACCGCCACAGCCGATTCCGCCAGCAGCGTGCAGCCGGCCGGGACGATGTCGGCGAAGCCGCCGAACACGACATAGCGTTCTTCGCTGCCCGAGGCATTCTTCACCGTGACGACGCCCGGCTTGATCGTGGTCATGACCGGCGCGTGATGGGCCATGACGGTCATCTCGCCCTCGGCGCCCGGAATGACCACGGATTCGACCTCGGCGGAAACCAGCAGGCGCTCCGGCGAGACCAGTTCGAACTTGAAAGCTTCAGCCATGTCAATTTAGTGAGTAGGGAATAGTGAGTAGGAAGTAGGGAGAGAGGACAACCGCCCCGATCACCCAGCTGCTATTCACTACTGACTACTGACTACTCCCTATTCCCTTGATTAAGCCGCTTCAGCCGCGAGGCGCTGTGCCTTCTCGACCGCTTCGTCGATGCCGCCGACCATGTAGAAGGCGGCTTCCGGCAGGTGGTCATAGTCGCCGTTGCAGAGGCCCTTGAACCCCTTGATGGTATCGGCGAGGTCGACCAGTTTGCCCGGCGCGCCGGTGAACACTTCGGCGACAAAGAACGGCTGCGACAGGAAGCGCTCGATCTTGCGGGCGCGGGCCACGGTCTGCTTGTCCTCTTCCGAGAGCTCGTCCATGCCCAGGATGGCGATGATGTCCTGCAGCGACTTGTAGCGCTGGAGGATCGACTGCACCTGGCGGGCAACGGCATAGTGCTCGTCGCCGACGACCAGCGGGTCGAGCATGCGCGAGGTCGAGTCCAGCGGATCGACAGCCGGATAGATACCCTTTTCGGCGATCGAACGGTTCAGCGTCGTCGTCGCGTCAAGGTGGGCGAACGAGGTCGCCGGCGCCGGGTCGGTCAAGTCGTCGGCCGGCACGTAGATCGCCTGCACCGAGGTGATCGAGCCCTTGGTGGTGGTGGTGATGCGTTCCTGCAGCGCGCCCATGTCCGTGGCGAGCGTCGGCTGATAGCCCACGGCCGACGGGATACGGCCGAGCAGAGCCGACACTTCCGAACCCGCTTGCGTAAAGCGGAAGATGTTGTCGACGAAGAACAGCACGTCCTGGCCCTGGTCGCGGAAATATTCGGCAACCGTCAGGCCGGTCAGGCCGACGCGGGCGCGCGCGCCCGGCGGCTCGTTCATCTGGCCGTACACCAGCGCCGCCTTCGAACCTTCGCCGCCACCCTTCTTGTTGACGCCGGATTCAATGAACTCGTGGTAAAGGTCGTTGCCTTCGCGGGTGCGCTCGCCGACGCCGGCGAACACCGAGTAACCACCATGCGCCTTGGCGATGTTGTTGATCAGTTCCTGGATCAGCACGGTCTTGCCGACGCCGGCGCCGCCGAACAGGCCGATCTTGCCGCCCTTGGCGTAGGGCGCGAGCAGGTCGAGCACCTTGATGCCGGTGATCAGGATCTGCGCTTCCGTCGACTGTTCGATATAGGCCGGAGCCGGCTGGTGGATCGAGCGCAATTCGACCGCGTCGACCGGGCCTGCCTCGTCGACCGGCTCGCCGATGACGTTGATGATACGGCCGAGCATGCCCGGGCCGACCGGCACGGCGATCGGGCCGCCGGTGTCACGCACTTCCTGGCCACGCACCAGGCCTTCGGTGGAGTCCATGGCGATGCAGCGCACGGTGTTTTCACCCAGATGCTGCGCAACTTCGAGCACCAGGCGATTACCGACATTGTTGGTCTCGAGCGCGTTCAGGATCGGCGGCAGATGCTCGCCGAACTGCACGTCGACGACGGCGCCGATGACCTGGCGGACCTTGCCGACAACGCCGGTCGCCTTGGTGGCCACGGCCTGGGTCTTGGCAGCGGCGGCCTTGGCCGGCGCTGCTGCCGCCTTGGCCGGAGCCGCCTTTGCTGCCGGAGCCTTGGCCGCCTTCGCGGGAGCTGCTGCCTTGGGGGCTGCCGTCTTCGGGGTCGCTGCTTTCGCCATCGTCTTTACCCTTTTCGTCCTTTGTTTCTCACGCGGTCCGGTTCGCGGGCCAATGACCCGCTGACCAGGCCTAGAGCGCCTCGGCGCCCGAAATGATTTCGATCAGTTCCTTGGTGATCTGCGCCTGCCGCTGGCGGTTGTAGGTGATCGACAGCTTGTTGATCATCTCGCCGGCGTTGCGCGTCGCATTGTCCATGGCGCTCATCTTGGCGCCCATTTCGCCCGCCGCGTTTTCGAGCAGCGCACGGAATATCTGCACCGCGATGTTGCGCGGGATGAGGTCGGACAGGATTTCGCCCGGCTCCGGCTCATACTCGTAGACGGCGCTGGCGCCATCCGCCGTTTCGGGCTGAGCCGAAGAGGCGGACGCTGCCGGAATGATCTGCTGCGCGGTCGGAACCTGGCTGATCACCGACTTGAACTGCGAGTAGAACAGCGTGCAGACGTCGAAGGCGCCCTCGTTGAACAGATGGATGACCTTGCGGGCGATCGCATCGGCATTGACGAAGCCGAGCGTCTTGACCTCGCGCAGATCGACGCGTTCGATGATCATCGCGGCATAGTCGCGGCGCAGGATGTCGAAACCCTTCTTGCCGACGCAGATGATCTTGACCTGCTTGCCGTCGGCCAGGAGCCTGCGGATATGGTCGCGGGCATGACGGGCGATCTGCGAATTGAAGCCGCCGCACAGGCCACGCTCGGCGGTGCAGACGACGAGCAGATGCACGTCGTCCTTGCCGGTTCCGGTCATCAGCGCCGGGGCATCGCCACCGCCACCGACAGCCTGGGTGATGTTGGCCAGCACGGAACCCATGCGCTCCGAATAGGGACGCGCCGCTTCCGCCGCCTCTTGCGCACGGCGCAGCTTCGCCGCGGCGACCATCTGCATCGCCTTGGTGATCTTCTGCGTCGCCTTGACCGAGGCGATACGGTTACGAAGGTCTTTTAATGAAGGCATGCTTCAAACCTGATCCCGTCTTGTCTCATCCGGACTGGCACTTCGCTCAGGCGAAGGTCTTGGCGAAGGCGTCGATCTCGGCCTTCAGCTTGGCGCGCAGATCATCCGACAGCGCTTTTTCCTTGCGGATGGCGTCAAGCACGTCCTTGCCGGCCGAACGCATGTGGCTGAGCAGGCCGTGCTCGAACTTGCCGACCTGGTTGACCGGCAGCTTGTCGAGATAGCCGTTGACGCCGGCGAAGATCACCGCGACCTGCTCTTCCGTCTTCAGCGGCGAGAACTGCGGCTGCTTCAAGAGCTCGGTCAGGCGCGAGCCGCGGTTGAGCAGGCGCTGCGTGGCGGCATCGAGATCCGAGCCGAACTGCGCGAAAGCAGCCATTTCGCGGTACTGCGCGAGCTCGCCCTTGATCGAGCCGGCAACCTGCTTCATCGCCTTGATCTGCGCCGACGAACCGACGCGCGACACCGACAGGCCGACGTTGACGGCCGGACGGATGCCCTGGAAGAACAGGTTGGTTTCGAGGAAGATCTGACCGTCGGTGATCGAGATCACGTTGGTCGGGATGTAGGCCGAAACGTCGTTGGCCTGCGTCTCGATGACCGGCAGCGCGGTCAGCGAGCCGCCACCCAGATCGTCGTTGAGCTTGGCGGCGCGCTCGAGCAGGCGCGAGTGCAGGTAGAAAACGTCGCCAGGATAGGCTTCGCGGCCCGGCGGGCGGCGCAGCAACAGCGACATCTGGCGATAGGCGACGGCCTGCTTCGACAGATCGTCATAGCTGATCAGCGCATGCATGCCGTTGTCGCGGAAATATTCGCCCATGGTGCAGGCCGTGAACGGCGCCAGGAACTGCATCGGCGCCGGGTCGGAAGCGGTGGCGGCGACGATGATCGAATATTCGAGCGCGCCGCGCTCTTCCAGCACCTTGACGAACTGCGCGACGGTCGAGCGCTTCTGGCCGACGGCGACGTAGACGCAGTAGAGCTTTTCCTTCTCGGGGCCGTTGTCGTGCACCGACTTCTGGTTAAGCATCGTGTCGAGGATGATGGCGGTCTTGCCGGTCTGGCGATCGCCGATGACCAGCTCGCGCTGGCCGCGGCCGACAGGGATCAGCGCATCGATGGCCTTGAGGCCGGTCGACATCGGCTCGTTCACCGACTTGCGCGGGATGATGCCGGGCGCCTTGACGTCGACGCGCTTGCGCTCGACCGCCTTGATCGGGCCCTTGCCGTCGATCGGATTGCCGAGCGCGTCGACGACGCGGCCGAGCAGGCCGGGGCCGACAGGCGCGTCGACGATGGCGCCGGTGCGCTTGACGGTGTCGCCTTCCTTGATGTCGCGGTCGGCGCCGAAGATGACGACGCCGACATTGTCGGCTTCGAGGTTGAGCGCCATGCCGCGGATGCCGCCGGGGAATTCGACCATTTCGCCGGCCTGGACATTGTCGAGGCCGTAGACGCGGGCGATACCGTCACCGACGGACAGCACCTGTCCGACTTCGGAAACCTCGGCCTCCTTGCCGAAATTCTTGATCTGGTCTTTCAGAATTGCGGAAATTTCCGCGGCGCGGATGTCCATCAGCCGACCTCTTTCAGTGCAAGCTTGAGCGAATTGAGTTTGGTTTTGAGCGACGTATCGATCTGGCGCGAGCCCATCTTGACCACCAGCCCGCCGAGCAGCGACGGGTCGACGGTGACGGAAATGGCCACGTCCTTGCCGGCAACGCTCTTCAGCGCGGCCTTGAGTTCGGTCCGCTGGGCCGCAGTCAGCTCATGAGCCGAGGTGACTTCGGCGGCGGCCTCGCCGCGGGCTTCGGCCGCGATCTGGCGGAACGCCTTGATCATGCCGGGCACCGCGAACAGGCGGCGATTCTTGGCGACGACGCGCAGGAAATTGCCGGTCAGGCCGGTGATGCCTGCCTTGTCGGCTATCGCCGCGATGGCCTTGGCCTGGTCCTCGCTGGAGAACACCGGGCTGTTGATCAGCCGCGTGAGGTCCGCGCTGCCCGCGAGCAGTGCCTCGAAACCGTTGAGGTCGGCCTCGACCTTGGCCACGGAATTTGCCTGCGATGCCAGTTCGAACAGCGAACCGGCATAGCGTTCTGCGACACCTGAGATTGGCGATGACGATTGGGCCACGGACCGTCTTTTCTCTTGTCTGACAGGCCGCAGATTGTTGGCGCGAGCAAAAACTCTGGCTAAATCTTTGACCTTACTGCATTTTTCCAAGCACGGAGGCGCGGCTTCCGCTATCCCCGGCCGAAAGTCGATTGCCGTCTAGCACAGGCATTTTAAGACCGCAATGCGTCGTTCCGCATGGTTTTCAGGCACTATTGTCGCATCCGGCGAAAGATCCGCGTCCTGCGCGCCGGAATACCCTTGGATTCAGGGCACAAAGCCGAAGGCAAAGGCGAGCGGCAAGGCCGCGAGCGCCAATTCGACCACAATGGAAACCCAATTGAAAGGTGTATTGGCGCCATCCGACATCATCGACAGCAGCCGGCCGAAGGCAGTGAACAGCCAGGAGAAGCCGAGCGCCATGTAGACCAGCGGCTGCGCTAGCAGGATGCAGCACAGGCCGACCCCGAGATAGAAGCCCGACATGCGACCGCGCCCTTCGGCAATCGCCGCCGCCTTCTCGGGTTTCGCCTGCAGGCGCAGGATGCGGAACGCCAGACCCGGCGCCAGGAAAAACAGAAGGCCGAGCAGCACGGTGAAGACCGCGCTCGACCAGGCCAGCCATTCGCCCTGGCTCGTCGGCCATGGAAGCGCAAAATCCATCGTGTCCCTCGAAATGCCTATTTTGAAATCGCGGGCATTCTAGCGGAGGAAAAATGCCGCGCCAGATGGCTCAAGGCACTTTAGGAGACCCGCATCAACCGAGCGCGAATTCCACCGCCGCCTCGGCATGGATGCGGGTCGTGTCGAAAACCGGAATGTCGAAATCGCCCTGGCCAATGAGCATGGTGATCTCAGTGCAGCCCATGATCAGGCTGTCGGCGGCCTCTTCGCGGCGCAAGCGGTTTGCCTCGGCGACATAGGCGGCCTTCGAGGCTTCGGAGACAATGCCCTGGCAAAGCTCGTCATAGATGACGCCATGCACCATGTCGCGGCCGGCCGCATCGGGTACGACCGGTGAGAGGCCGTATTTGTCGGCGAGCCGGCCCTTGTAGAAGTCCTGCTCCATGGTGAACCGCGTTGCCAGCAGCGCCGGCCGCTGCATGCCCGCGCGCTTGATCGCCAATGCCGTGGCATCCGCGATGTGAATCAGCGGGATCGACACGGCCGCCTGCACCTGGTCGGCCAGCTTGTGCATGGTGTTGGTGCACAAGAGCAGGCCTTGCGCGCCGCCGGCCTCGAGCTTGCGCGCGGCATCGACCAGCAGCGCGCCGGCGCCGTCCCAATCACCATGATGCTGCCGCTCGGCGATCTCGGCGAAATCGAACGACCACATGAGAAGCTTCGCCGAATGCAGCCCACCCAGCCGCTCGCGCACGATCTCGTTGAGCAGGCGATAATAGATGGCGGTCGATTCCCAGCTCATGCCGCCGAGCAGGCCAAGGGTTTTCATGTGATCTTTCCGTTTCTCTCGCCGAGACAGCTGTAGCTGAAATTGCGTCCCTACAGAAAGCTCTGCGGGTCGATGTCGACCTGCACCCGGACCGAGCCGCGCTGTTTCGGTCCATTGGCCAGCATAGCTCTGATAAAACCTTGCATGTCGGCGCGGCGCTCGCCCTGGATCAGCAGGCGGAAGCGATGGCGGCCGCCGAGCAGGGACAGCGGCGCCTCGGCCGGCCCGAGCACGAACAGGTCCGACGCCTCGGGCGCGGCGCGGCGCAGGCCGCGGGCATGGCCTTCCGCCTCCGCCCGCGTCACGGCGCTGACGATGACGCCGGCCAGCCGGCCGAAGGGCGGCAAGGCAGCGCGTTCGCGCTCAGAAATCTCACGCTGGTAGAAAGATTCGGCGTCGCCGGAGACGATCGCCCGCATCACCGGATGGTCGGGCTGGAACGTCTGCAGCAGGCCCAGGCTCTTCTTGCCGGTGCGGCCGGCACGGCCGGTCACCTGGCTGAGCAACTGGAAGGTGCGCTCGGCGGCGCGCGGATCGCCATTGGCAAGGCCGAGATCGGCATCGACGACGCCGACCAGCGTCATATCAGGGAAATTGTGGCCCTTGGCGACCAGTTGCGTGCCGATGACGATATCGGCCTCGCCATTGGCGATTGCCTCCAGCTCCAGCCGCAACCGTCGTACACCCCCCATGATGTCCGACGACAGCACGATGGTGCGCGCGTCCGGGAAATGCGTGACGACCTCCTCGGCAATGCGCTCGACTCCCGGACCGCAAGCAACCAGGTGGTCGAGCGTGCCGCATTCCGGGCAGGCTTCGGGACGGCGCTCATTATGGCCGCAATGGTGGCAGATCAACTGGCCGCGAAAGCGGTGTTCGACCAGCCAGGCCGAGCACACCGGGCAGCCGAAGCGATGGCCGCAGACCCGGCACAGCGTCAGCGGCGCGTAGCCGCGCCGGTTGAGGAACAAGAGCGACTGCTCCTTCTTCTCCAGCGTCCTGCGCATATGGTCGATCAGCACCGGCGACAGGAAGCCGCCACGCGCCGGCGGCGCGCGCCGCATGTCGATCGACTTGAGGTCGGGAAGGGCCGCCTCGGCGAAGCGGGCGGAAAGCACAGCCCTGGCATAGCGGCCCTGGCTGGCATTGACCCGGCTCTCGACCGACGGCGTCGCCGACGCCAGGACCACGGGGAAGCCGCCTATATGGCCGCGCACGACGGCCATGTCGCGCGCATTGTAGAAGACGCGGTCTTCCTGCTTGTAGGCGGGGTCGTGTTCCTCGTCGACGACGATAAGGCCAAGCTCCTTGAATGGCAGGAACAGCGCCGAGCGCGCGCCGGCGACGACGCGCACGCCGCCTTCCGCCACTTGCCGCCAGACTTTTTCGCGCATTCGCGGCGGCAGGTCGGAATGCCACTCGGCCGGCTTGGCGCCAAAACGCTGCTGGAAGCGTTCGAGGAAGGCATGCGTCAGCGCGATTTCCGGCAGCAGGATGAGCACTTGGCCGCCCTGCTCGAGCGCGGCCGCCACCGCCTCGAAATAGACCTCCGTCTTGCCCGAACCGGTGACGCCGTCGAGCAACGCGACATTGAACTCGCCGGCCGCGACATTGGCGCGCAGCATTGACGCGGCCTCGTTCTGGTCCGGCATCAGTTCGGGAACGGCATAGCTTGGGTCAGGCGCGGCCACCACCGGGCGCGGCGGGATCATCACCGTCTCGAACACGCCTTGCGCCTTGAGCCCCTCGATCACCGTCGACGACACGCCAGCGGCGTGCGCGAGGCCGGAGCGCGTCCAGGCCAACCCGCCCTCGGCCGTCTCCAGCACGCGTGCCCGCGCATCCGTCATCCGGTCGGGCACAAGCAGGGTGCGCTGCAGCCCCTCGATCCAGGGTTCGGGATCAAAGGCCTCCGGCGCCCTGAGCAGCATGCGCGCCACCATGCCCGGCGCCGACAGCGTGTATTGCGCCACCCAGTCGACGAATCGGCGCATGGCGCGGTCGATCGGCGGACAGTCGAAAACCTGCTCGATCGGGCGCAATTTCCTGGCATCGACCTGCTCGACCGTGCTGTCCCAGACGATCCCGGCGACCTGGCGCGGCCCAAGCGGCACGCGCACGATCGAACCCGGCACCACGCGCATGCCGGCCGGCACGGCATAGGTGTAGGGACGTTCGGCCGGCATCGGCACCAGCACCGGTGCGGCCGCGACAAAGGGCGAATCTTCGATCATGAGGCGTGACCTTGCCCTGACTTTGGTCTAGATCAAAGAGCAACGCTGAACGCGCCTTCCCAAGCACGACGAAATCGTCAGGAGACCCGCCATGAAATTTTTTGCCGACACCGCCGATATCAAAGAGATCAAGGAACTGAACGATCTGGGACTGCTCGATGGCGTCACCACCAACCCCTCGCTGATCCTGAAATCGGGCGGCAAGATCGCCGAGGTCACCAAGCAGATCTGCGACATCGTCGAAGGACCTGTCTCGGCGGAAGTCGTGGCGATCGAATACAAGCAGATGTTGGCGGAGGCCGAAGTGCTGGCCAAGATCGCGCCTAATGTCTGCATCAAGGTGCCGTTGACGCTGGACGGCCTGAAGGCCTGCAAGACCATCCGCACCGAGATGAACCGCATGGTCAATGTCACGCTGTGCTTCTCGGCCAACCAGGCGCTGCTCGCCGCCAAGGCCGGCGCTTCCTTCATCTCGCCCTTCGTCGGCCGCATCGACGACACCGGCTCGGACGGCATGGAGCTGATCCAGGAGATCCGACAGATCTACGACAATTTCGACTTCCAGACCGAAATCCTGACCGCTTCCGTGCGAACGGTGAACCACGTCAAGCAGGCGGCTCTCATCGGCGCCGACGTCATCACCGCGCCGCCAGCGACGCTGAAGGCGCTGGTCAACCATCCGCTGACCGACAAGGGCCTTGCCGCTTTCCTCGCCGACTGGGCAAAGACCGGCCAGAAGATCGGCTGAGCGGCCTGCCGCTCAATCCGCGTCGTCATCGGCGGGCGCGGCCGCCGGCTGGCGCTTGCCCGCCATGATCTCGCGCTTGCCGACATGGTTCGGTGCGCCGACCAGACCTTCCTTCTCCATCCGTTCGACCAGTGACGCGGCGCGGTTGTAGCCGATGCCGAGGCGGCGCTGGATGTAGGACGTCGAACATTTCTTGTCGCGCAACACCACCTTGACCGCCTCGTCATAGCTGGAATCGCCATCCTCGGCGGCAACGGCTCCCTTGTCGAAGACCGCTCCCTGGTCGCCTTCCTCTTCTTCTTCATCCTCGTCGGCCGTCACCGTCTCCAGATATTCGGGGCGGCCCTGCGCCTTCAGATGCGCCACGACATGCTCGACCTCGGCGTCGGACACGAAGGGGCCGTGCACACGGGCGATGCGCCCGCCGCCCATCATGTGCAGCATGTCGCCCTGGCCGAGCAGCTGTTCGGCGCCCTGCTCGCCCAGGATGGTGCGGCTGTCGATCTTGGAGGTGACCTGGAAGGAGATGCGGGTCGGGAAATTGGCCTTGATCGTGCCGGTGATGACGTCGACCGAAGGCCGCTGCGTCGCCATGATCAGGTGGATGCCGGCGGCCCGTGCCATCTGCGCCAGGCGCTGGATGGCGCCTTCGATCTCCTTGCCGGCGACCATCATCAGGTCGGCCATCTCGTCGACGATGACGACGATGTAGGGCATCGGCGCGAGGTCGATTTCCTGCTGTTCGAACAGCGGTTCGCCGGTGCCCTTCTCGAAGCCGGTCTGCACGGTCATAATGACCGTCTCATCCTTGTCGCGGGCTTGGGCGGCGCGCTCGTTGTAGCCGTCGATGTTGCGCACGCCGAGCCGCGCCATCTTGCGATAGCGGTCCTCCATCTCGCGCACCGCCCATTTGAGCGCGGTAACGGCCTTCTTGGGGTCCGTGACGACGGGGGTCAGAAGGTGCGGGATGCCGTCATAGACGGACAGTTCGAGCATCTTCGGGTCGACCATGATCAGCCGGCATTCTTCCGGCTTCAGCCGGTAGAGCAGCGACAGGATCATGGTGTTGATGGCGACCGACTTGCCGGAGCCGGTGGTGCCGGCGACGAGGAGATGCGGCATCTTCGCCAGCTCGGCAATGACGGGTTCGCCGCCGATCGTCTTGCCAAGGCAAAGCGCCAGCTTGCAGCTGGTCTTGCGGAAGCCCTGCGATTCGATCAGTTCGCGGAAATAGACGGTTTCACGGGTCTCGTTCGGCAACTCGATGCCGATGACATTGCGGCCGGGCACCACGGCGACGCGCGCCGAGACCGCCGACATGGAGCGGGCGATGTCGTCGGCGAGACCAATGACGCGCGAGGATTTGACGCCAGGTGCCGGCTCGAATTCGTAGAGGGTGACGACCGGACCGGGGCGTACGTGGATGATCTCGCCGCGCACGCCGAAATCCTCCAGCACGCTTTCCAGGAGATCGGCATTCTGCTCCAGCCGCTCCTGCGACATGTAGAAGCCTTGGCCCTCGGGTGGCTGCTGCAACAGCTCCTCCGAGGGAAGCTCGTAGCCTTCGCCCGTCTCCGGCTGGGCAACCTTGCCAGCCATGGGCAGCGACGGTGCGCGCGCTGCGGGAACGGCTTCGCCCACGCGTTGCACAATCGGCGCCGGGGCGGCGCTGCTTGCGGCAGGTGCGACTGCGGCCGCCATCCGAGCCTGCCGGGCAGCCCTGCCAGCCGGAACGGACGGCTCGGCCACGGCCTTGTTGGAGTTGGCCGGAAAGACGTCGGGCGGGGCGGACGGTGCCTGGCCGGGAAGGCATTCGATGACACGGAACAAGGCGGTGACATCGGCCGCGGCGGACGCGGAGACGTCGGCTCGCGCCGCGGCAAGCGGTGGAGCCGCGACCGGTGCGCGCGGAGCCGGGCTGACCTGCCGGACCGGCGACGTCACATCGACCAGAAGGGGCGCCAGGCCCTCGAAGAAGGCGTGATCCGAAAGATAGGGCCGCCGGGCTTTTTCAGCGGTGGCTGCTTTGGCCGGCGCCCCATTCCCGGCGACGGGTGCCGGACGCGTGGCCGCTGGTGCCGTTGCGGGCACCTTCGGAGCCGCCGGCACAACGCCTTTCGACGTCTCGCCGCCGCGCGCTGGCTGAGCGGACCCGGCCGGTGACGCCCCGCGATGCATGACGGCGCCAGGCCCGGCCTGCTGCGTCGGGAGCGCCTGCGGGCGACCCTCCCCGGCAACCTCGTCCTGCTGGCGATGCTTGGGCTCATAGTCCGGCGTGCGTGTAAAACGCACATTGGGCGCAAGGAAAAAATACTCTTGCCAGGCAGGGCTTTCGGTGTCGCCGCCGAAATCGGCGACCCGCTCGGAATGACCTGCGTGAGAAGCGCCGGGCTGGCGAACATCCGCCTTGCCGCGCGGGCCGCCGGAACGCTCTCCTTGGGGGTCATCGGGCGAAACTGCGTGCAACGAATTGACCCGAGAAAAACGCCTGGCTTCCATGCTCAAGACTCACTGTGAAATGTCTGCTGAGCAATAGGGAGCGAGTGGTTAACAGTTGCTTCCTGTCAGCGTCGCTGGAGCGATCGAGACGCATCTTTCGCGGCGACGCCGCACGATGAGGATTCGAGCAGCCGATCGTGTTTCCACAACCGGTTGCTCATCCGAATGCGGCTATTGGAAAAAGGGCGAGCCTTTGCTCGCGTGACAACCAGCGGGCGGAGATTTACATGCCGCCAAACAGCACGGCTGCCGACGAGTCCGATCGCCGGGAACAGGAAATGCGATCAAGGAGAGAGGGGCGATTCGGCCCTCATCTGATACGGCGACTCGCGCTAGCTGGCCGTCTTGCCGTGCCGGGCCAGATCCTGGGCGATGGACAGTTGCAGGGCCTCGGCCAGTTCGCGCGCGGCACGGTTCTCGGCGTCGATCTGCGCCCGGTAGGAAGCAAACTCCTGACGCGGCCTGTCGAAGGACGAGGTGATCGCCCGCTTGCCGACCGCGATCACCGCGCCGGTTTTCGCATCGGTTAGCGTGTAGCCGGCGGTCAGTGTCACCGAACCGGCGGTCGGCTCGTCTTGATCGGTTCCAACCTGGACCAGCGCCGAGGATTCAACGGCTTCGGTCACGCCGAGATCGAGCGAATAAAGCGGCGAGGCCGGTTCGCCGGCGCCGCGCCCGAACCCGAAGATCAGATTGTTGCGCACCTGCTGGGCATAACGCGTCCGGACCGGCTTGACGGCAATCGACGCCAGTTCGGCATTGGCGGTCGAGCCGGTCGACAGCGGCGCGCTGGAATAGAGCGGCCGCACCTGGCAGGCCGAGACGAGCGCAAGCGAACCGACAAGACCGGCAAGCGCGATGCGGCGCAGCAGACCGCTCAACTCTGTCTTTTCCCGATCAGGCAACGACATTGACGATCCTCTGCGGCACGATGATCACCTTGCGCGGAGCCTGACCTTCAAGTGCTTTCTGCACGAAGTCGAGCGCCAAGACCGCTTTTTCGACCGCACCTTGGTCCGCGTCGCGGGCAATTGTCAAATCGCCCCGCTTCTTGCCGTTGACCTGCACCGGATAGGTGACTTCGTTGTCGACGACCAGCGCCGGATCGAAGACCGGCCACGGCCGTTCGGCGAGCAGATCGGTGCCGCCCAGCACCTCCCAGCACTCTTCGGCAAGGTGCGGCATCACGGGCGCGATCAGATGCACCATGATCTCCACGGCCTCGCGGCAAGCGCTTTTCAGCGCCGTATCAGCCTTGCCTTCCGTCACCTCGTTGAGCGGAGTGGTCAGCGCGTTGGCCAGTTCATAGATGCGGGCGATGGCACGGTTGAAGGCGAGCTTCTCGATGTCTTCGCCGACCGCCTTCAGGATTTTGTGCGCGGCCTTGGAAACCGCTCCGGCGTCGCCATCATTGGCGGCCTTCGGTGCGATGCCTGCCAGCGTCTCGGCCGCCGTCGACACCAGCCGCCAGATGCGCTGCATGAAGCGATGCGCGCCGGCCGCACCATCGTCGGTCCACTCGACATCGCGTTCGGGCGGCGAATCCGACAGCATGAACCAGCGCGCCGTGTCGGCGCCGTAGCCATCGGTGATGTCTTCCGGGCTCACCGTGTTCTTCTTCGACTTCGACATCTTTTCGAGCGGGCCGATGGTGACCGCCTCGCCGGTGGCGATGTCGATGGCGCGGCGCTTGCCGTCGACATCCTCCAGCCGCACTTCGGCCGGCGCCAGCCAGCGGCCGTTCGATGCCGAACCGACACGGTAGGTTTCGTGCACGACCATGCCTTGCGTGAACAGGCCCTTGAACGGCTCGGCCAGGTCGACATGGCCGGTCTCGCGCATGGCGCGGGTGAAGAAGCGTGAATAGAGCAGATGCAGGATCGCATGCTCGATGCCGCCAATATACTGGTCGACCGCCAGCCACTCGTTCGCTGCCTTGGGATCGGTCGGGTCATGCGCCCACGGCGCCGTGAAGCGGGCGAAATACCAGGACGAATCGACGAACGTGTCCATCGTATCGGTTTCACGGCGCGCGTCCTTGCCGCATTGCGGGCACTTAACATGCCGCCAGGTCGGGTGACGGTCGAGCGGATTGCCCGGCCGGTCGAAATCGACATCGTCCGGCAGCTTGACCGGCAGGTCGGCCTTCGGCACCGGCACCACGCCGCAATCCTCGCAATGGATCATCGGGATCGGGCAGCCCCAGTAACGTTGCCGCGAAATGCCCCAGTCGCGCAGGCGGAAGTTCACCTTGCGCTCGGCCATGGGGCGATTACCGATGGTCTTTTGTTCCAGCAGCCTGGCGACCTCGTCGAAAGCCCGGTCCGGAGTCATGCCATCAAGGAAGCGCGAGTTGATCATCGCGCCGTCGTCGGTATAGGCCACGTCGATCACCTGAAAAGCCGACGGGTCCTCGCCGTCCGGCATCACCACGGGCACCACCGGCAAGCCGTATTTGTTGGCGAAGTCGAGGTCGCGCTGGTCATGCGCCGGGCAGCCGAAGATGGCGCCGGTGCCATATTCCATCAGCACGAAATTGGCGACATAGACCGGCAGCGTCCAAGTACCGTCGAAGGGATGGACGACGCGGATGCCGGTGTCGAAGCCCTTCTTCTCAGCCGTCTCCAGCGCCGCCACCGAAGTGCCCATATGGCGGACTTCGTCGATGAATTTCGCCAGCGCCGGATTGGTCTCGGCGGCCTTTTTGGCCAGCGGATGATCGGCGGCGATCGCCATGAACGAGGCGCCGAAAATGGTGTCGGGCCGCGTCGTGTAGACCTCAAGCTCGTGCTCGCCGGCAATTTCCGAGGCCAGCGGCCAGCGGATCAGCAGACCTTCCGAACGGCCGATCCAGTTCTGCTGCATCAGCTTCACTTTTTCGGGCCATTCGTCGAGGCCATCGAGCGAATCCAGCAGGTCCTGCGCGAAATCGGTGATCTTGAAGAACCACTGCGTCAATTCGCGCTGCTCAACCAGCGCGCCGGAGCGCCAGCCGCGTCCGTCGATGACCTGCTCGTTGGCGAGCACCGTCATGTCCTCCGGGTCCCAGTTGACCTTGGAGGATTTGCGCGTCACCAGCCCCTTCTCGACGAAGTCGAGGAACAGCATCTGCTGGCGGTGGTAGTAATCGACATCGCAGGTGGCGAATTCGCGCGCCCAGTCCAGCGACAGGCCCATCACCTTGAGCTGCTCGCGCATAGTGGCGATGTTCTGGTAGGTCCACTCCTTGGGATGAACCTTGTTCTGCATGGCGGCGTTTTCGGCCGGCATGCCGAAGGCGTCCCAGCCCATCGGATGCAGCACGTTGAAGCCCTTGGCCCGCTTGTAACGCGCCACCACGTCGCCCATCGTATAGTTGCGGGTGTGGCCGATATGGATCCGCCCCGACGGATAGGGGAACATTTCCAGCACGTAGTATTTCGGGCGCGGATCGTCATTGTGCGCTTCGAAAAGCTTCTTTTCGGCCCAGGCCTTCTGCCATTTGGGTTCTGACGCGCGCGGATTGTATCGTTCGGTTGCCATGGGACGTTTTTCACTTAAAAGCATGCGGACTGCGGGCAAGAGCCCGGCAGTTCGCGAAATGTGGTCCGGGTGTTCACCATGGTTTGGCAAACCCGTCAACCATATGGGCATCGCGTCCGACAAAAACGCGGGTCAAAACAGCGGGATTTGCATATGGGCGACACCGTTCAGCAGTTTTTCGCGGTCAAGGCGAGGATCGCCGCCGCCGAGCAGGAGGCTGGCCGTGAAGCCGGCGCGGTGACGCTGGTGGCGGTCTCCAAGACCTTCGACGCCGTCGATATCCAACCCGTGATCGAGGCCGGGCAGCGCGTCTTCGGCGAGAACCGCGTCCAGGAAACACAAGGCAAATGGCCTGACCTGAAGGAGGCTTTCCCCGACATTGAATTGCACCTGATCGGCCCGCTGCAGTCGAACAAGGCCAAGGAGGCGGTAGCGCTGTTCGACGTCATCGAAACGGTGGATCGCGAAAAGATCGCCGCCGAGCTCACCAAGGAAATTGTCCGGCAAGGTCGGGCGCCAAAACTCTATGTCCAGGTGAATACCGGTTCCGAACCGCAAAAGGCCGGCATCGAACCGCGCGAGGCGGTCGCCTTCGTCAAACGCTGCCGGGAAGTCCACGGCCTCACCATCGAAGGCCTGATGTGCATCCCGCCGGCTGACGAGAATCCCGGCCCGCACTTCGCCTTGCTGGAAAAACTGGCGCGGGAGGCCGGCGTCGCCGGACTGTCGATGGGCATGTCGGGCGATTACGAAACGGCGATCGCCTTTGGCGCCACCAGCATACGAGTCGGCTCCGCCATCTTCGGCAGCCGCTAGCCGTTGGGCCAGATCGACGAGGTCGCTGCACCAGCACTGGAAACGAAACGTACCGTTCCTATTTGTTTCGTGTCATCACACATTTCTCTGGAGCTTTCGCCATGCGCTACAATCAGCTTGGAAATACCGGGCTTTTCGTTTCCGAACTTTGCCTCGGCACCATGACCTTCGGCGCCGCCGGCCAGAACGCCCAATGGGGCCTGATCGCCAGCCTCGACCAGAAGGGCGTCAACGAGATCGTCGGCCGTTCGATTGCCGCCGGTGTCAACTTCTTCGACACGGCGGACGTCTATTCCTTCGGCGAGTCCGAACGCCTGCTCGGCCAGTCGCTCCGGGATCTCGGCATTGCCAGGTCGAGCGTGGTCATCGCCACCAAGGTCCATGCCGCCACCGGCGACGGGCCGAACCAGCGCGGCTCCTCGCGCGGCCACATCATGGATTCGGTCGATGCCAGCCTCGAACGGCTGCAGCTCGACCATATCGATCTCTATCAGTTGCACGGCACCGACGCGGTAACGCCGATCGACGAAACGCTGCGGGCACTCGACGATCTCGTCTCCAGCGGCAAGGTCCGCTATGTCGGCGTGTCCAACTGGCAGGCCTGGCGCATCGCCAAGGCGCTCGGCATCGCCGACCGCAAGGGCTTTGCCGGCTTCGAGACCATCCAGTCCTATTATTCGATCGCCGGCCGCGACCTCGAACGCGAGATCGTGCCGCTGATCAACGAGGAGAAGCTCGGCCTGATGGTGTGGTCGCCGATGGCCGGCGGCCTGCTGTCCGGCAAATACGGCCCTGGCGCGCCGGGCAATGGCGAGGGCCGCCGCGCGTCCTTCAACTTCCCGCCGGTCAACGAGGAGCGCGCCTGGGCAGCGGTCGCCGCCATGCGCGAGGTCGCCAGGAAGCATGATGTCAGCGTCGCCACCGTGGCGCTCGGCTATGTCCTGGCCAAGCCTTTCGTCATGAGCGTGATAATCGGCGCCAGCCGCATGGAGCAGCTCGAACAAAACCTCGCCGCCACCAGCCTCAAGCTCGATGCCGACGATCTCGCCAGGCTGGATGAGGTGAGCGCCTTGCCGGCCGAATATCCCGGCTGGATGGTCGAGCGCCAGGGCGCCGGCCGGCGTCCGGCGCCCTTCGTCCCTAAGGCATAGCCTGCGGGAAAGCCGGCCTTTTCGAAGCCGCGTATCCCATGGACGCGCGGCTCCAACTACAGCCGAACCGTCTCGGCCAGGAAATCGAGAAAGGCCCGCACCCGTGCCGGCAGATGGCGGCCCTGGCCGACATAGACGGCGTGCGTCGCCTCCTCGTCGCCCGGGTTGAAATCCTCCAGCAGCGGCACCAGCCGCCCGGCGGCGATATCGGCCGCCACATGCCAGCGCGCCAGCCGGGAAATGCCTACCCCGGCCAGCGTCATCAGCCGCATTGCCTCGCCATCGCTGACCAGCGCGTTGCCGGTGATCGGGATCATGACGGCATTGCCCTGCGCGTCGAGGAACGGCCAGCCGTCAATATGCCTGACGAAGCCGAAGCCCATCCGGTTGTGTGTGTCGAGATCGGCTGGCGTCAGCGGCGTGCCATGCGGCTCGAGGTAGGAAGGGGCCGCAACGAGGACCACCGGGCTCTGCCCGAGCTTGCGCGCCACCAGCCGTGATTCGCCGAGCGGCCCGGCCCGGATCGCTACATCGGCGCGTTCGGCCATCAGGTCGATGACACTGTCGGTCAGCACCAGATCGACCGAGATTTCGGGATAGCGTTCGAGGAAGCGCGGCAGCAGCGGGATCAGCCGGTGCACCCCGAACGGCACGTAGGTGTTGACGCGCAGCCGCCCGCGCGGCGCGGCGCCCGCGGCCGCCTCACGCTCAGCCGCCGCCATGTCGGCAAGGATGCGTAGCCCGCTTTCATAAAACGCCGCCCCTTCCGGCGTCAGCAGCAGCTTGCGCGTCGAGCGGCTGACCAGCCGCGCGCCAAGCCGGGCTTCCAGCCGCGCGATCAGCTTGCTGACGGCCGACGGCGTCATGCGCAGCGCGCGCGCCGCGGCGGAAAAGCTGCCTGCCTCGACAACGCGCACGAAGACTTCGATCTCGCCGGAACGGTTTATGTCGGGTCTGGCCATCTGTGAATCTATTTCACAGAAAATATGCCCTGATCAAGTCTGGTTCACAGCACTCGGCAACACGATCTTCCCGGTCGGGGCGCGGGTTGGACAGGCGCTCATCGCCTGAACGGCCCGTCTTTCAAAGTGGAAACGCCATGCCTCTTGCTCTCTACGCCCTCGCCGCCGGTGCCTTTGGCATCGGTGTCACCGAATTCGTCATCATGGGCCTGCTCATCGATGTCAGTAAGGATCTTGGTGTGTCGATCTCGGCCGCCGGCCAATTGATCTCGGGTTATGCGCTCGGTGTCGTCATCGGTGCACCCCTGTTGACCATCGCCACCGGCAACTGGCCGCGCAAAACCGTGCTGCTGGCGCTGATGGCGATCTTCACGATTGGCAACCTCGCCTGTGCGCTGGCGCCCGATTACTGGACGCTGATGGGTGCCCGCATCATCACCGCCTTTGCCCACGGCACTTTCTTCGGCGTTGGCTCGGTGGTCGCCACTGGTCTGGTCGCGCCCAACAGGAAGGCTTCGGCGATCGCGCTGATGTTCACCGGCCTGACCATCGCCAACATCCTCGGCGTACCTTTCGGCACCTGGCTCGGCCAGGCTTTTGGCTGGCGCGCGACCTTCTGGGCAGTGACCGCGGTCGGCCTCGCGGCCTTCGCCGTCATCCTGGCCCTGGTGCCGCGTGGCCAGGCGACGCCGGAGAAGAGCGACTTGCGCGCCGATCTCGCTGTGCTGCGCCGAACGCCCGTCCTGCTCGGCCTCGCCACTACGGTGCTCGGCTATGCCGGCGTCTTCGCCGTCTTCACCTACATCGCTCCGTTGCTCACCGAGATCAGCGGCTTCGGGGAAGCAGCCGTGTCGCCGATTCTGCTCGTCTTCGGCGGTGGCCTCATCGCCGGCAATCTCGCAGGCGGCAAGGTCGCCGATCGCTGGCTGGTGCCGGCGGTGCTCGGCAGTCTCGTGGTGCTGGCGCTGGTGCTTGCCACGATGAGCTTCGCCATCCACAGCCAGGTCATGGCCGTGATCTATGTCGGCCTGCTCGGTGCGGCCGCCTTCGCCACCGTGGCGCCACTGCAGATGTGGGTGCTGGAAAAGGCGCAAGGCGCCGGCCAAAGCCTGGCCTCATCGTTCAACATCGCCGCCTTCAATCTCGGCAATGCCGCCGGCGCCTGGCTTGGCGGCGCGGTCATCGCCCATGGCCTTGGACTGGGTTCGCTCACTTGGGTCGCTGCCCTGCTGCCGCTCGCGGCACTCGCCGTGGCCGGACTGGCGCTGCGCCTCGATCGCGGCGCCACATCAGGCGCGCCCGCCTCCGTCCGGTTGTGACATCAGCCGACATCCGAATCGCCTCACTTCTTCACAAACCACCAGGAGCAAGAAAATGGACTATCGACGTCTCGGCGCATCGGGTTTGAAGGTCCCGGCGCTTTCATTCGGCGCCGGAACCTTCGGCGGATCCGGCCCACTGTTCGGCGCCTGGGGCAACAGCGACGCGCAAGAAGCGCGGCGGCTTATCGACATCTGCCTCGAGGCCGGCGTCAACCTCTTCGACACCGCCGACGTCTATTCGAACGGCGCCTCGGAAGAGGTGCTCGGCGAGGCGATAAAAGGCCGCCGCGACGCCGTTCTGATCTCGACCAAGACCGCGCTGCCGATGGGCGACGGCCCGGCCGACCACGGCTCGTCACGCTCGCGGCTGATCAAGTCGGTCGATGCCGCGCTGAAGCGTCTCGGCACCGACTATATCGACCTGCTGCAGCTGCACGCCTTCGATGCCGGGACGCCGATCGAGGAAGTTCTGGCGACGCTGGACGGCCTCGTTCGCTCCGGCAAGCTGCGTTATGTCGGTGTTTCCAACTTCTCCGGCTGGCAAGTGATGAAGTCGCTCGGCTTGGCGCAGACGCACGGCTACCCACGCTATGTCGCGCACCAGGTCTACTATTCGCTGCTCGGCCGCGACTATGAATGGGAGCTGATGCCGCTCGGCCTCGACCAGGGCGTCGGCGCGTTGGTGTGGAGTCCGCTCGGCTGGGGCCGCCTGACCGGCAAGATCCGCCGTGGCCAGCCCTTGCCGGAAAAGAGCCGACTGCACGAGACCGCGAGCTTCGGCCCGCCGGTCGAGGACGAACATCTCTACAGGGTCATGGAGGCGCTTGACGCGGTGGCTGAGGAGACCGGCAAGACGGTTCCGCAAATCGCCATTAACTGGCTGCTGCAGCGCCCGACCGTCTCATCTGTTATCATCGGCGCCCGCAACGAGGAGCAACTGCGCCAGAACCTCGGCGCCGTCGGTTGGACGCTGACGCCGGAGCAGGTCAAGAAGCTGGACGCGGCGAGCGAAGTCACCGCCCCCTATCCGTACTTCCCCTATCGGCGGCAGGAAGGCTTCGCACGGCTGAACCCGCCGGCGGTGTGATTGATAGGCGCTAACAGGTTACGTCGCGGGACAGCGCCCCCCTCTGTCCTGCCGGATTGTCCGGCAGGACAGAGGGGGGCGCCGTAGGACGCCTTCCTCGACAGCCATCGTCGCCCTATCCGACCCTCAGTGCAGGACGAACTCCCCATCCACCTTGCGCCATTCATTCGGCGCGATCAGCTTCTGGTGCGTATAGACCACCGAATGCAGCGGCCCATCCAGCTTGGCTTTCCAGAATTCGATGAACCGGATCAGCACCGGGAACTTCGGAGCGATGTCGTAGTCCTGCCAGACGAAGCTCTGCAGGAGATGCGGGTGGTCGGGAAAATGATAAAGAATCTTGGCCGTGGTCAGGCCGTAGCCTTTGAGCATCAGGTCCATTTCAAGATGGTCGCGCATTGCGGTCCCCAAGGTTGATTCTCCTTTCCTCCCAGGCACCAATTGTGCGCGCCGTTACTTAACTGTCTATTGATTTTTCTTGATCGCAAAACGAACTTTTCCCACGAAAACATGCAGTTAGCAGCGAACCGTTTCGAGTGCTGACAGTCTCGAAAAGCGCCCCTGCGGCATCCCGCCGCGCGAATCCAACGTCTAATATTGCCGTCGCGGCGGAACTGGTAATAATGCCGCCGAATTCGCGGCTGCGTCGCCGCGATCCCGCAGGCGTTTCAAGCTGGCGGATTGGTTCGGGAGGAAAGCCAAGAAATGTCCGAGGTTCATGTTCATCGCGTCAAGCCGGCGTGGAAGAAGAACGCCCTGATCGACAATGACACCTACCTAAAATGGTATGCCGACAGCGTGAAAAACCCGGACAAGTTTTGGGGCAAGCACGGCAAGCGCATCGACTGGTTCAAGCCCTTCTCCAAGGTTAAGAACACCTCCTTCGACGGCAAGGTCTCCATCAAGTGGTTCGAGGATGGCCAGACCAATGTCTCGTACAATTGCATCGACCGCCACCTGAAGAAGCGCGGTGACCAGACCGCCATCATCTGGGAAGGCGACAACCCTTACGACGACAAGAAAATCACCTACAACGAGCTCTACGAGCATGTCTGCCGGCTCGCCAATGTGATGAAGAAGCACGGCGTCAAGAAAGGCGACCGCGTCACCATCTACATGCCGATGATCCCGGAGGCGGCCTACGCGATGCTGGCCTGCACGCGTATCGGCGCCATCCATTCGGTCGTCTTCGGCGGCTTTTCGCCGGATGCGCTTGCCGGCCGCATCGTCGACTGCGAATCGACCTTCGTCATCACATCGGATGAAGGCCTGCGTGGAGGAAAACCCATTCCTCTCAAGGACAACACCGACAAGGCGATCGACATCGCCGCCAAGCACCACGTCATGGTCAAGAACGTCGTGGTCGTGCGCCGCACGGGCGCCAAGATCGGCTGGGCGCCGGGCCGCGATGTCTGGTATCACGACGAAGTCGCGACGGTGAAGTCCGAGTGCAAGCCGGAGAGAATGAAGGCGGAAGATCCGCTGTTCATCCTCTACACGTCGGGCTCGACCGGCAAGCCGAAAGGCGTGCTGCACACCACCGCCGGCTATCTCGTCTATGTGTCGATGACGCACCAATATGTCTTCGACTATCATGACGGCGACATCTACTGGTGCACCGCCGATGTCGGCTGGGTGACCGGCCACAGCTACATCGTCTACGGGCCGCTCGCCAACGGCGCCACGACGCTGATGTTCGAAGGTGTGCCGAACTACCCCTCGCAGTCACGCTTCTGGGAGGTCATCGACAAGCACAAGGTCAACATCTTCTACACCGCGCCCACGGCGCTGCGCGCGCTGATGGGCGCCGGCAACGACCCGGTGAAGAAGACGTCGCGCAAGTCGCTGCGTGTGCTGGGCTCCGTCGGCGAGCCGATCAACCCGGAAGCCTGGGAGTGGTATTTCAACGTCGTCGGCGACGGCAAGGTGCCGATCGTCGACACATGGTGGCAGACCGAGACCGGCGGCATCCTGATCACGCCGCTGCCCGGCGCCACCGACCTCAAGCCGGGTTCGGCGACGCGGCCCTTCTTCGGCGTCAAGCCGCAGCTGGTCGACGGCGAGGGCAAGGTGTTGGAGGGTGCGGCCGATGGCAATCTCTGCATCACCGATTCCTGGCCGGGCCAGATGCGCACCGTCTATGGCGATCACGACCGTTTCGTGCAGACCTATTTCTCGACCTACAAGGGCAAGTACTTCACCGGTGACGGCTGCCGCCGCGATGCCGATGGCTATTACTGGATCACCGGCCGCGTCGACGACGTCATCAACGTCTCCGGCCACCGCATGGGTACCGCCGAGGTCGAATCGGCGCTGGTCAGCCATGAGAAAGTCTCGGAAGCCGCAGTCGTCGGCTATCCCCATGATATCAAGGGCCAGGGCATCTACAGCTACGTCACCTTGATGAGGGGCGTCGAAGCGACCGAAGATCTGCGCAAGGAACTTGTCGCCCATGTCCGCAAGGAGATCGGCGCCATCGCCACGCCTGACAAGATCCAGTTCGCGCCCGGCCTGCCCAAGACCCGCTCGGGCAAGATCATGCGCCGCATCCTGCGCAAGATCGCCGAGGACGATTTCGGCGCCCTTGGCGACACCTCGACGCTTGCCGATCCGGCCGTGGTCGACGACCTCGTCGCCAACCGGCAGAACAAGAAGGGCTGACGCCGGCCATGGCCGCGGTCGGCTGCGTTGCCGAACTCTGGCGCTATCCGGCGAGTTCGCTCGCCGGCGAGCGGCTGGAGGCGATCGCGGTTGGCACCGACAGTATCGAGGGCGACCGTATGTTCGGCCTCGTCGATACGTCGGACAACGAGATCGCCCGGCCCGATCGTGACGCCAAGTGGCACAAGGTGCCGCGCATCAGGACCCGGTTGAGCCATGATCGCGTACTGGAAATCGCCGTTCCCGGCGGCGACTGGCTCAGCGCGCCAGGCCCCGAATGCGACCGCGCGGTGTCGAACTATCTTGGCTTTGCCGCCTCGATTCGCCCGTTCGGCCGCGAGAACGCCCCGCCCGCCTATGCCGGCCCGCTGACGCAGGCGCGCTACAAGAAGGCGCCGATCCATCTCCTGACCACGGCCTCGCTGGCGCGGCTGAAGGCACTGCATCCCGATGGTGCCGCCGATCCGCGCCGCTTCCGCCCCAACATCGTCGTCGACATGGCTCCAGTCGACGGCTCGTTTCCCGAAACCGAATGGATCGGCCGCAAGCTCGCCATCGGCGACCTCGTCTTGACCATCTCCGAGCCATGCCGCCGCTGCGGCTTCACCATCATTGCCCAGGACGGTTTCGACAACGATCCCGGCATCCTGCGCAATCTGGTGCGCTACAACGCACACAATCTCGGCGTCTATTGCACCGTCGACCAACCCGGCCGTGTCGATATCGGTGCGCCGATGCGTTTCGTGGCGGCATAGCCCCGTAGCGCGCCGCCCTGGTGCGATAGAGATGTGGCCTCCCTCTTCACGCTGCCTGTAATACGCATGACAGAAAACCGCGCCATACAGCTGGCGCGGCTCGCCTTGCCGCTTCCGTCGTCCACCAATTTCAGATCCCACCAATCGGAGTGCCTATGACTTCCCTGCCCATCCTTGGCGCGGCCATGACCCTGGACGACCTTGAGATCCACCGCGACTGGCTTTTCGAAAGGCAGCGTGACCTCGAATTGCAAAGCTTCGCCGAGGCCAGCGTTCTTAACGGCGACTGGGCACCGCTCGCCGCCCGCGCCAGAAAGCTTCTCGACGGCCACAAGGGGCGGCTCGGGATTCACGGACCTTTCTGGGGCTTCACCATCGCCTCGCAGGACCCCGATATCCGCGGCGTCGTCAGCAAACGCCTGCTGCAAGGTCTCGATGTCTGCGCCGCCGTCGGCGCGACGCACATGGTCGTCCATAGCCCTACACGACCTGGTCCTACAACAACCTCGACAACAATCCCGGCGAGCGCGAAAAAATCACCGAGTACTGCCACCTGACACTGCGCGACGCCGTCAAGCGGGCCGAAGACATCGGCTGCACCATGGTGCTCGAAAACATTGAGGACAAGGATCCGCACATCCGCGTGGCCTTGGCCGACAGCTTCAAGTCGCCCGCGGTCGCGGTCTCCATCGACACCGGCCACGCCTACTATGCCCATGGCTCGACCGGCGCTCCACCGGTGGACTACTTTGTGCACGCCGCCGGCAACCGCCTGCAGCATGTCCATCTGCAGGATGCCGACGGCTACGCCGATCGTCATTGGAGCCTCGGCGAAGGCACGATCCAATGGCGTTCTGTCTTTGCCGCGCTCGCCAGGCTCGAAAGCAATCCGCGCCTCATCATCGAGATCAGGGACAAGTCCCGGATACCGGCTTCGGCGGCCTATATCGCCTCGCTCGGCATCGCCGAATAGGGCCCGAGCTCGGCGCGCCGCGCTACCGGTAGAGATCCGCCCGCGTCGGCGGCAAGCCACTTGGACCCCGCGCGCGCTTTGTGGCGACGGTCTGGAATATCTGAGCCGAGGCGCGTTCGAAGGTGATGGAGCAACCGCTCAGGTAAAGCAGCCACAGCCGCGCCTTGGCTTCGCCGACCTCGGCGATCGCCTCGCCGAACCGCGCCTGCAGACGCTCGGCCCACAGCCTGCAGGTGCGGGCATAGTGCTCGCGCAAATTCTCGACATCGTAGACGAGGAAGCCGTGTGCTTCGAGATTGCCGAGCGTCATGCCGATCGTGTCCAGCTCGCCACCCGGGAAGATGTATTTGATCAGTGCCTTGTATTCCGGCCCCTTGCGCAGGGTCTTCTTGATGTCGCCCTTGCTGCGCCTTGTGATGGCGTGATGCAGATAGATGCCGCCCGGCTTCAGCAGCCGGTGGACGGCGGAGAAGTAGGCCGCATGGTTTGCCAGGCCTAGATGTTCGAACATACCGATGGACGATATCTTGTCGAAGGTGCCGGTCAGCTCCGCGTAGGACTTTATCTCGATGGTGATCTTGTCCCCCAGACCCTCGGCGCGAATGCGCTCGCGGGCTAGCGAGGTCTGGGCTTGCGACAGCGAAACGCCGTGTCCGACGACACCATAATTTTTCGCGGCGTGGATCAGCATCGCGCCCCAGCCGCAGCCGATATCGAGCAATCTTTCACCGGGTTTCAGCCGAAGCTTGCGGCAGATATGGTCGAGCTTGTCGACCTGCGCCTCGTCGATGCCGTTTGCGAAATCCTGGAAATACCCGCAGCTATAGACCATGCGCTCGTCGAGAAAGAGCCCATAGAAGGCATTCGAGATATCATAGTGATGCTGGATCGCCTCCTTGCTGGAGCCGCTGACGAACGGGTTGCGACCGGCGAGATCTACCCGCGACGTCATCTGCTTTCTCGAAAACAACACCGCCGGCAAGTCACGCAGAAGCGCCCGTTTCGGCAAAGTCTTCAGCTTCGGCCGCAGCTTGCCCGTCGAAGGCAGGGCATAGAAATCGAACAGCGATCCGTCTTCGATGTCGACTGCCTTGGAAATCCACATCTCGATAAGGGTCGACAGGGACGGTCGGCGAACGATCTGCCAGACAATGTCGTGGTCGTTGATGATCAGCACGGGGCCGGTGGCAGGGCCGATCCGCTCACCTGTCCACAGCCTGACCGCGAAGCTGGGTTTCACCGCCTCGACTACCGTTCTAACGATGCGCGCCGCTCTTTCGGTGGCGTCCATGTCCTTCCCCCCGCGGTCGATGGCTCAATCTTGTCCGTTTAAGACCTGGATCGCAAGCCGGAGCATGCGGCGCCATCTTCCGGCAAGGACGCCTTTTTCAGCAGGGCACTTGTCATTTGCTGCAACGCACCCCATCATGAAGGTGTGTTCAACGAACTGAAAGGAGGTGATCCGATGTCGAGTGATTTCGTTTTCCAGAACGTGGCCTCAGCGGATTGCACTTTCGGGAAGCAGTCTTCCCGTTAAGGCGCGAGATGCGCGGCGGGTCACCGCCATTGAGCCGCGCCATGGACGGAAACACGGAAGGCCGCCGGCTTCGAAAGAAGCGGCGGCCTTTTCCGTTTCGCGGATTATTGGGTCAGTATGACCTTTTCGGTGTTGCGGATGATTTCCTGAAAGGCATCGTCCAATTCACTTCCGGTGGACACCTCGAAATAATGTTTCTCGGTGGCGGAGGCGTCTTTCGACGAACAATCCTTTAGCACCGCCTTTGCCTGGTCCCGCTCGGTTGCCGACATGTCCTTATCGTTCAGGTCGAAGCCGATGGTGAAAATCTCGATGCCGTCATTTTTCATGTTGCCGCACAGCGTTTCAGCATTGCCGCGCGCAAGGTTACCCTGGCCGTTGTAGCTCCCGGCGGCACCCGCGAAGGCCGTATTGAACTGGCCATCGGTCATCAGGATTGCGACCTTTGCAATCTTCTTTCCATTGGCATTCGAAGCGCCGTTGCCGAGGCCGGCATTCTTGATCGCGCTGCGCCATTGCGGCGACAGCATATAATAGGTCCACTGAATGGCGATTGCGCCGGCTGTATAACCACCGGCCCGGAAGTCGTCGATCGAATCAAGCAATGCATCGGAATCCGCGGTCAGCGGGATCACTTGCGCGTCAGGACACCTGTTCATTCCTTCGCCGCCGAGATGATCATCCCGATTGACCAGGGCATAATATTTCTTGCCGTTCCTGTCTGTGCGAACAGTGTCTGGGCCGTCGGCGCTCAAATCCGCGTCGCCGTTTTTGTTCTTGCGCTCCGTAGCGCAATTATCCGGGCGCGGCATGGCCGCACCAACAATGGAGATGTAGTCGCTGAAGGACGGCAGCAGATTTTTGCCCGTCTTGGCAACCAGAAGCGAACTGCCGGCGACGGGTGGCAGTTCAGAACTCCCTTGCTTTTCGGCATAGACGTTCTCCGCCAGTTTGCCGGCGTTCACGCCAGATGCATAAGGCACAATCGCGACACGAACGCGGGGGTTCTTCGAGTCCTGGTTCTCGAGCATCGTCTGGACGGCATTTCGCGCAGCTGCTTTCAGGTCGCCGATCTTGTTGACGTTGCCCCGTTTGGCCATCGATCCCGTTATGTCGAGCATCATGGCCACCTCTATCTGCTTGTCGGAATAGAGCGCTGTGGTGGAAGCGCCGACGCGCTGCATGGCACCGGTGCTGAACAACGGGAAATAGAGGCCGACATCGACGTGGGCATCCGCCTGGACCGTATTGGCGGTCCTGTCGACGATCAGCTTGTCGAGCACGATCTGGCCGGCGTGCAGCATGCCCGCCGTGCTGTTGGCTTCCAGAAAAGCCTGCACGGATTTGTTGGCGTCGGCTTCCTTGATGGCACCGGTGGTCAGGTCACGCGCCGTCGATGTTACAGCCGCATCGACCACGCCCTGCAGGCTCGATTTGGCATTGTAGAGCTGGGTCACATTGACCGAAAAGCCCGCGACCAGCGCCAAGACCGAGGCGGCAAAGCCGAACAGGACCGCGAAATTTCCACCGCGATCCCTGGCCAACCCGCCGACCGCGTGAACAAGACCCCCGTAATTCCGCATCCAACAGCCTCCGCTTGCCTCGGCCTCGTCGCCGCGGACAGGGCAGTGCAGGATTCCAGCCGGATGACGCGGCGATCGGACCGCAGACCAGGAGTTCGCCAGCAGAACATTGTTTTTGTTGGATTTTCACAGCGCAGGAAGGTGAATGACCGGTAAACGTCGGACTGTATTCGCGCGCGCGTTTACCGGACGCTTACCATGCGAGACCAAAGACCTCGTGGGGTGTGCGGCGACGTCTTGTTGCGGAACAGCGTCTCTGTGCCGCAACGGGTCAACTGTACCAGGACAGCTGTGTTGAGATTCAGGTGAGGCAATTGCAGGCCGCCTCATCCGAATATCGACATGCCTAGGCCAGCATCTGTGCGCTGGCCGTCCTGTCGATACCGTGGTGGGGTGGATTGAACAGCCTGCCTTCCTGCTCGTAGGTCCATACCTTGAACAAGGTAAGCCGGTGCGGGCCGAAACTGTGCAGCAAGGGAACGTCGGTGGCATCGCGGCCGCGCGCGATGACGACGCGACCAATTCTGGGCCGGTTATGGCGCGGATCGAACGTGTACCACTTGCCGTCGAGGAATGCTTCCATCCAGGCTGAGAAATCCATCGGCGCCGGATCGGCCGGCACGCCGATGTCGCCGAGATAGCCGTTCACGTAGCGCGCCGGAATGTTCATGCAACGGCAAAGCGTGATCGCCAGATGGGCGAAGTCGCGGCACACTCCGACACGTTCCTCGTGCGCCTGCGCGGCGGTGCGAGTCGAACGCGCATAGCCGTAGCCGAAAGACAGCCGGTTGTGGACATAATCGACGATTGCCTGTACGCGCGCCCAGCCGGAGGGAAGATGGCCGAAAAGCTGCCAGGCGAGATTGCTCAAATGATCTGTCTCGCAATAGCGGCTGCCGAGGAGATAGCCGAGCACCTCGTCGGGCAATTCGGCGACCGGCATTTCCCTGGCCAGCGTATTGATCTCGTCCGTCTCGCCGCTGTCCTCGATCACCGCGTCGTAGAGGATGCGAAAGCCGCCGGCGGGGGCAGTGAAGCGGCGGCAGGCATTGCCGTGCAGGTCATGGTAGAGCCGAGTCGGCACCGAAGGCGACGTCAGCACCCGCGTCTGCCGCTTGATATCGGCCTGCCTGTCCCGGTGAATCTCGAGCAGCGAAATCACCGGCGTCGGCTCTGTGCATTCAATGGCGATTTCGTAGCCGAGCCGTATCAGCATCGCGTCCCCCTTCGATGGTCATGGAGATAGTGTGGCTGAAACGCGGTTGGGGGATGGTGGTTCCCTGGACCGTCCGAAAAGGCGTTTTCGCGCCTTTCCATGCCGGCGCCTGGAAGATACGGTTGCGCTCTTCCCCAAGGCACACCCCGCAATCCAAGGAAAATCATGTACCCAGGCAAGAAATTCGCCGCCTTTCTCTTTGACATGGACGGCACGCTCATCAATTCCATCGCCTCGGCGGAGCGGGTATGGAGTGATTGGGCACGACGTCACGGCCTCGACGTCGCCGCCTTCCTGCCGACCATCCATGGCGTGCGGGCGATCGAGACCATCACCGCCCTGGCGCTCCCGGGCGTCGATCCGACGCACGAAGCCGACCTGCTCCTGAAGGCGGAAGCGGCCGATCTGGATGGCATTCTCCAGATCGCCGGCGCCGTTGCGTTCCTCAATTCGCTGCCACCGGAGCGCTGGGCGATCGTAACCTCGGCGCCACGCTCGCTGGCGCTTGCACGCATGAAGGTCGCCGGCATTCCTGTCCCAGCGGTCCTCGTCGCGGCGGAGGATGTTTCCCGCGGCAAGCCGGCGCCCGATTGCTTCCAGCTCGGCGCGAGACGGCTTGGCTTCGACGCGCGCGATTGTCTGGTGTTCGAGGATGCGCCGGCCGGCATTGCGGCGGCCGAGGCGGCGGGCGCTTCGGTCATGGTGATCAACGCCACGCACGAGCACGCGCTGCAGACCCCGCATGCCGCGATATCGGCCTATGACATCGTCGGCCTCACGGTCGACGAGCAAGGCTGGCTGGCGCTCGAGCCCCAGCGCAGTGCCGCTTAGTCTGGGCGCACCAGCTATGGCGAGATACGCCGGCCGGCCTCAGCTGAATATCGACACACTCTAAAAGTCGCTGGTCAGGCCTTTGATCTCCCAGTCGCCATAGCGGCCGGGCTCCTTGCCGCCACGGCCACCGATCTCTTTCGGCAGGGCGGCTTCCTGCGCGAGATAGTCGGTGCGTCGTGCGTCTGCTTCCGCCAGCGCCCGGCGGGCGGCTGGCGTCAAATCTTTCCGCGGCGCATTGCCATCGCCGGCGTGCGTTTTACTGGTTTCGTCGTTCATGCGATATTTCCCGCGGATTGAAACAGGAACAGGCGTTTCCCATCATATAGCGATGACCTCGCAAGGATCGACCCTTTTTCACCACCATCGCGACAGGAGCAGACGATGAACACCATTCGCACCGCCATGCTTCTCGCCGCCATGACGGCGCTGTTCATGGGCGTCGGCTTTTTGATCGGCGGCTCGGGCGGCATGATGGTCGCGCTGGTGGTCGCCGCCGGTACCAATCTGTTCAGCTATTGGAACGCCGACAAGATGGTGCTGTCGATGAACCGCGCCGTCGAGGTCGACGAGAAGAACGCGCCGGAATATTACGCCATCGTCCAGGCACTGGCCAAGCAGGCCGGGCTGCCGATGCCGAAAACCTATCTGATCGACAATCCGCAGCCGAATGCCTTTGCCACCGGCCGCAACCCGCAGAACGCGGCGGTGGCCGCCTCGACGGGCCTGTTGCAGCGGCTGACCCACGAAGAGGTCGCCGCCGTGATGGCGCATGAGCTCGCCCACGTCCAGCACCGCGACACGCTGACCATGGCCATCGTCGCCACCTTTGCCGGTGCCATCTCGATGCTCGGCAATTTCGCCTTTTTCCTCGGCGGCAACCGCGAAAACAATCCGTTCGGCTTTGTCGGCGTGCTGGCGGCGATGATCGTGGCGCCCTTCGCGGCCATGATCGTGCAGATGGCGGTCAGCCGCACCCGCGAATATGAGGCCGACCGGCGCGGCGCCGAAATCTGTGGACACCCGCTGTGGCTGGCCTCCGCGCTTGACAAGATCGCCCGCGGGGCCGAACGCATTCCCAACCCCGACGCCGAGCGCAATCCGGCAATGGCGCATCTCTTCATCATCAACCCCCTGCATGGCGAGCGCATGGACAGTCTGTTCTCCACCCATCCGAGCACCGACAACCGCATCGCCGCGCTGCAGGCGATGGCGCGCGAAATGGGCGATGGCGCTGCGCGGGCCACGCAGCGCCAGACACAGACGCCGCCGCGGGCGGACGAGCCGCAGGCGGCCGGACCGTGGGGCAAGCCGGCCGAACCGGAACAACAGGCCGAACCGGCCAGCCCGAAATCCAATCCGTGGGGCCGCAACCCGACCGGACCCAAGGGCCGGTGGTCGTGAGCGTGGCGGGCAGAGCACCTCGACGCACGGTTTCAGGCGATCAGGAACACAATGCCGGCGGCGAGTTCGTTGCCGGCCTTGCCGCGCGCAAGGCGGCGGCGCGGCTGCTGGCCGCCGTCATCGACGCCCGCACGCCGCTTGATGGCCTGACCGACCACGAGAACGGCCATCCGCAATACAAGGCGCTCGATTTGCGCGACCGTGGCCTTGTGCGCGCCATACTGGTCACCGCGCTGCGTTACCGCATGACCATATCGGGATTGCTGGCGCGGCGCCTGGAAAAGCCGCTGCCGCCCAACGCGACCGCCTTGTCGCACATACTGCATGTGGCGGCGGCCCAGATCCTGTTCCTCGACATTCCCGACAGCGCGGCCGTCGACCTCGCCGTGACGCACGCCAAGTCCGACCCCCGCACGCAGCGTTTTTCCGGCCTGGTCAACGGCGTGCTGCGCACGCTCGCGCGCGCCAAGGAGGCCGAACTTCCGGCAGTGCTTGCCGCCACCGACGAAGCGCCGAAATGGTTTTCCGACCGGCTGAAGGCGGCCTACGGCGCCGAGAAGGCTGGGCAGATCCTGGCCGCCCATCGCCACGAGGCGCCGGTCGACTTCTCGGTCAAGGCCGATGCCGAACTCTGGGCCGAAAAGCTCGGCGGCATAGTCCTGCCAACCGGCACGGTGCGCGTGGAGAAGCTTGCCGGCCCTGTCACCGAACTGCCTGGCTTCGCCGAAGGCGCCTGGTGGGTCCAGGATGCGGCCGCCAGCTTGCCGGCAAGACTGTTCGGCGATGTCGGCGGATTGCGCATCGCCGATCTCTGCGCCGCGCCCGGCGGCAAGACAGCTCAGCTGATCCTGGCCGGCGCCAGGGTCACCGCCGTCGATACCTCGAAGAACCGGCTTGCGCGGCTGGAGCAGAACCTCGACCGCCTCGGACTGTCCGCCGAAATCGTCCAGGCCGACCTGCTCAAATACGAGCCGGCGGCGTTGTTCGACGCCGTGCTCCTCGACGCACCATGTTCCTCGACCGGCACGGTGCGGCGGCATCCCGACGTGCCGTGGACCAAGACGGCGGCGGACGTCGAAAAACTCGCCGACCTGCAGCGCAGGCTGCTCGCCCGCGCCGTCACGCTGGTCAGGCCCGGCGGCCGGATCGTCTTTTCCAATTGTTCGCTCGACCCGCTCGAAGGTGAAGAACTGCATCGTTCCTTCCTCAAGGACGCGGCTACGGTCATTGACGATCCGCTGCATCAGGGCGAGATCGCCGGCATCGATTCGTTCCTGACGCAGCAAGGCACGCTGCGCACCACGCCCGCCGATCTCGACCTCGGCGCGCCGGAGCGCTCCGGTCTGGACGGCTTCTTCGCCGCGCGTATGCGCCGCGCCGGCTAAGCGTGTAACCGCCCGGATTTGTTGACTTTTTTAGGACGAGCCAGGGTTAAGACCGGGTTAACTGGACCCGTTGCCAGGAATTCGCCTTCGCACGCTACGTTCAATCATGTAAACTTGGGCCGGGGTAGAGGACGACCAGGAGGGCTTTTGGCACTTGCTGCCGGCAACACGACGCGTCTGTGGACGCTGGTCGCGAAGGAGTTCTGGCGCAAGACGCGCCGGCGCCTGCGTGCCGGGCCGGTCTATCGCTGGCGCTATTCCGGCCGCACGCCCGAACGCGTCCTGATCGCGCCGCCTGACCTGCGCCTCGCCGATCCGCAGATCGCACTCGAGATCTATTACGGCCGCTATCCCCTGTCTGGCCATCTGGTCGAGACCGGCGGCAAATCCCCTTTCCAGATCAATGTCCCCAATCACGGTTGGCAGAAGACCCTGCATGGCTTCCGCTGGCTGCGCCACATGCGCGCCGCCGGCACGGAGCTGGCCGCGGCAAACGCCCGCGCGCTCGTTTCCGACTGGATCACCATGCATGGCAGCCATATTTCGGGCATTGCCTGGGAGCCAGGCACGACGGCCAAACGCATCATCGCCTGGCTGCAGCATTCTTCCGTCGTGCTGCAGGGCGCCGAATTTCCCTTCTACCGGGCCTTCCTGAAATCGCTGGCGATGCAGATCCGCTATCTCAAGTCCATGGCGCGCGAAATGCCCGACGGCAAGGACCGGCTACGCGCTCGCATCGCGCTGGCATTCGCCGCACTGTCCCTGCCGGCGCCGGCCTCGGCGCTGCGCAGCGCCACCCGCAACCTCGCCGAAGAACTCAATCGCCAGATTCTTGCCGACGGCGGCCATGTCTCGCGCAATCCGATGGTGGTGCTGGAAATCCTCGCCGACCTTCTGCCGCTGCGGCAGACCTATGCCAACCAGGCCGAAGCGCCGCCGCAGGCGCTGATCGGCGCCATCGACCGCATGCTGCCGGCGCTGCGCTTCTTCCGCCATCAGGATGGCAGCCTCGCCCGCTTCAACGGCATGGGCGCCACCATCCATGACCGCATCGCCACCATCCTGCGCCACGACGACACTGCCGGCTCGCCGCTGCTGCATGCGCCGCATTCGGGCTATGAGCGGCTGGCGATCGGTGGCACCACGGTCATCGCCGATACCGGCCTGCCGCCGCCGGTCGACGTGTCCAATGCAGCCCATGCCGGCTGCCTCGCCTTCGAACTGTCGTCCGGGCGCCAGCATTACATCGTCAATGCCGGCATCGACACCTACGGCGCCGCCGAGTTCAGGCCGCTGGCCCGCGCCACCGCCGCGCATTCGACAGCCACCATCAACGACACGTCTTCGGCGCGTTTCACCCATGCGCTGCGGGTCAACGACCAGTTGGGTTCACCGCTAATCGGCGGCCCGCAGCAAGTGCAGTGCAAACGCATCGACCAGAAGGGCGTCCACGGCTTCATCGCCCGTCATGATGGCTATCTCCAGCGTTTCGGCTTCCTGCATGAGCGTGAACTGAAACTCTCCTCGGACGGCAATGTGCTGGCGGGCCGGGACCGGTTCCAGCGACCCGGCAACGCCGCGGTCCGCAACAACGGCCGCGATTTCATCACCGTGCGTTTTCACATCCATCCGGACATCAATCTGCTGCAGGACGAACAGGAGCGGCTGATCCTGACCGCCGATCAGGCCGACACCTGGGTGTTCACCTCCAGCGAAGTGATGCCCGAGGTGGAGGAATCGATCTATTTCGCCGGTCTGGGCGGTCCACGCCGCAGCCGCCAGATCGTGCTCGCTTTCAGGGCGTCCGAAATTGCCGAAGTCCATTGGCAGCTGACGCGGACAAAGATCACCGGTTATCCCGAAAACAACTGAGCTTGCGGCGGCAATGGCATGCCGTGAAAAAGCGAACGCTTGATTTCCGGGCCTCATGTGCTACGGCGCGGGCTTGCTCCTCCAGACTTGAAAGGCCGCCAGCCCATGGCCGTTCCTGCCAAGAACATTCCCGCCCCCGACCTCGTTCCGGTCCGCCGCGCGCTGCTGTCTGTCTTCGACAAGACCGGCATGCTCGACTTTGCCAGGGCGCTGGCCGCGGCCGGCGTCGAGCTGGTCTCCACTGGCGGCACGGCAAAAGCGATCGCCGAGGCCGGCATGGTGGTACGCGACGTCTCCGAGCTCACCGGCTTTCCCGAGATCATGGACGGCCGCGTCAAGACGCTGCACCCGTCGGTGCACGGCGCGCTGCTAGGCGTGCGCGATGATCCCGAGCATGCATTGGCGATGCGCAAATATGGCATCGAGCCGATCGATCTCGTCGTCTCCAATCTTTATCCCTTCGAGGAAGTCCGCCGCTCCGGCGCCGACTACGCGGCGATCGTCGAGAATATCGACATTGGCGGCCCGGCGATGATCCGCGCCTCGGCCAAGAACCACGCTTACGTCGCCATCGTCACCGATCCCGGCGACTACGCCGCGGTGCTCAACGCGCTGGAGATGAACATCGGCTCGCTGTCGCTGGATTTCCGCAAGAAGCTGGCGGCCAAGGCCTTCGCCCGCACCGCCACCTATGACGCGGCAATCTCGGGCTGGTTCGCCGAGGCGCTGGAGATCGAGCATCCGACCTGGCGCGCCTTCGGCGGCAGGCTGGCCGAAGTCATGCGCTATGGCGAGAACCCGCATCAGGGCGCCGGCTTCTATGTCAATGGCGACAAGCGGCCGGGCGTCGCCACGGCGCGGCAGCTGCAAGGCAAGCAGCTATCCTACAACAACATCAACGACACCGACGCCGCCTTCGAACTGGCCGGCGAGTTCGACCCCAACCGCTCGGCCGCCGTCGCCATCATCAAGCACGCCAATCCCTGCGGCGTCGCAGAGGGCGCGTCGCTGAAGGCGGCCTACGCCAAGGCGCTCGCCTGCGACCCGGTCTCGGCCTTCGGCGGCATCGTCGCCTTGAACCGCACCCTCGACGCCGAGGCGGCGCAGGAAATCGTGAAAACCTTCACCGAGGTGATCATCGCGCCCGACGCCACCGACGAGGCCGCGGCAATCATCGCCGCCAAGAAGAATTTGCGCCTGCTGGTCACCGGCGGCCTGCCCGATCCGCGCGCGGCCGGCACCACGGTCAAGTCGGTTTCCGGCGGCCTGCTCGTCCAGGGCCGCGACAACGCCGTGGTCGACGACCTCGAACTGAGGGTGGTGACGAAGCGCGCGCCGACGCCGGCCGAAATGGCCGACCTCAAATTCGCCTTCCGCGTCGCCAAGCACGTCAAGTCGAACGCCATCGTCTATGCCAGGGACGGCGCCACCGTCGGCATCGGCGCCGGCCAGATGAGCCGCGTCGATTCCTCACGCATCGCCGCCCGCAAGGCGCTCGACGCGGCGGAGGCCGCCGGGGTGACTGAGCCGCTGACCAGGGGCTCGGTGGTCGCTTCGGACGCCTTCTTCCCCTTCGCCGACGGCCTGCTGTCGGCCATCGAGGCCGGTGCCACGGCCGTGATCCAGCCGGGCGGTTCGATGCGCGACGACGACGTCATCGCCGCCGCGGATGAACATGGCATCGCCATGGTGTTCACGGGCGTGCGGCATTTCCGGCATTGAGCACCCCCATCCTTCTCCCCTTGTGGGAGAAGGAAGTGGCGCTGCTACTCAACCGGCCGATCCGCCGGATATGGCGTTCCAACCAGGATCGCCATGCCGATGCCGAGGAACAGGATGATCGCGGCCATGCCGAGCCGTGGCGAATCGCTGAGCGTGGTGATGGTCGCCACCATGAACGGCGCCAGGAAGCTGGTGGCCCGCCCGGCCAGCGCGTAGATGCCGAAATAGCGCCCGGATTCGGCGGCGGTGACGCTGCGCGCCATGTAGGAGCGCGACGAGGCCTGCACCGGACCGAAGGCGAGGCCGATCAAAAGGCCATACATGATGTATGCCTTTTCCGCGGCGGTGCCGAACAGCCCGCCTGAATCGGCGGTCGACAGCGGTATAAGGCCGAGCAGTGTGAAGCCCGGTCCGGTCGAGACGACGCCGACGGTGGCGACCGAAAGCATGACCAGCGCAACCATCACGACGTGCTTCGAGCCGAGCGCGGTATCGAGCCGCGCCGCGATCCAGCAGCCGAAGATGGCGACGACGTTGAGGATGATGCCGAACAGGCCGATCTCGGTGATCGACCAGTGGAACATGCCGGCCGCGAACGTGCCGCCCAGCGCCAGCAGCGCGTTGACGCCGTCCTGATAGATCATCCGCGCCGCGAGGAAGCGCAGGATGCCGCTGCGGTTGCGCACTTCGGCGAGTGTCGACTTGAGTTCCGACAGGCCCTCGCGCACCGCCGGCCCGATCGGGATGCCCTTGACGGCGTCGGGCGTGAAGAAAAACATCGGCAGGATGAACAGGAAATACCAGCCGGCCGACATCGGTCCGGTGAAGCGCGCGTCCTCGCCAAGCTTCGGATCGAGCCCGAACAGCGGGTCGATGCCGATAAGCGTCTTGCCGGTCTCCAGATTGCCTGCCAGGAACAGGACGACGAAGATCAGCGCGATCATACCGCCGAGATAGCCAAGTCCCCAGGCCATGTTGGAGATCCTGCCGATCTCGGCCTTCGGCACCAGGCGCGGCATCATGGAATCGTTGAACACGGTCGAGAACTCGGCCGCCACCGAAGCCAGCGAGAACAACAGCACGACCAGGAACAGGTTCGAACCGGGCGCGGCGAACCACAGCAGGGTGAGGCTGACGATCTTGATCGTCGCGAAGAAGGCGATCCACGGCTTGCGCGGCCCGGTCTGGTCGGCGATCGAACCGAGGATGGGCGACAGGATCGCGATGACCAGCCCCGCCGCGGCGATACCATAACCCCAGGCCGCCTGTCCGGCGGTCGGGTCGCTCGCCATGCGCGAGACGAAATACGGTCCGAAAATGAAGGTGGTGACGACGGTGAAGAACGGCTGCGCCGCCCAGTCGAAGAACATCCACCCCCAGATGCCGCGCCCCGACGCCCGCTGCACTGTCTCTACCGCCGCCATGCTGATTCCCCCGGCCCGCCCGCGTCGGGCGTCATGTCTGCATGTTTTTCATGGGCATGCAAACTGGCAAATGTTCGTGCCGCCCCTCACCTGCCTTTCGGCATCCTCTCCCCGTATAGAGACGGGGAGAGGGGCGCCGTCACTGCGGATTTCGCCAATCACCAGCGTCCCAAAAGAAGGCGCCGAGGCCGCGGCCAGCCCTTTCTCCCCGTCACTATGCGGGGAGAAATGCCCGGCAGGGCAATGAGGGGCGGCGCCGGCGTTTCGGAGATGCTCACATCCCCGTCAAATCGCTCATCAGCCCCGACGCGACCGACAGCCGCGACACGGTGATGTCGCCGCCTTCGGTCAACGCCTGCAGCCGTTCGCGGATGCGCGCCACCCGCTCGCCGCCCGCTTCGAGCCAGGCCGCCACCGGATCCGCGGCCTTGGCATGGCCGGTGAGCGCGGCCACCGCGATGCCGCGCCGCGCCGCGCCGATCGTGTCGGTGGCGCGGGACAGAGCGAGTTGATCATAATAGTCCGATGGCGTGATCGAGCGCGCCGCATCCTCGACGCGTGGGATGCGGAAGGCATCGCTGACGGCGAAGAACGCCTTGGCGGCCGCGACGATATCGGCACCGGAGGTGCGCGCCGTCAGCGCGATGTCGGGAATGAGCTCCGCCGCCTCGCTCATCGCCAGCTGCTCGGCGAGCTTTTCCGGAGCGCCCGCCTTGAACAGCCCGTGCCGCTTCTCCTCGATCCGCTCGCGCGAAAAAGCCGGCAGCAGCGATACCAGTTTGGGCTCCAGCGCCTTGCGTGCATCCTGTAACTCGGCGATGCGTTGGCCAAGCGATGCCGTGCCGGCATCGTTTTTCAGATACCAGCCGCTGCTCATATAGATAAGCCGGCTCACCATCTGGTAGAGATCGAGCTGCACCTGGCCGTCGATCTGGTTATCGAGCGCGTCGATCTCGCGATAGAGCGCCGGCAGCGCAAAGCCGTCGCGCACCACGGCAAAGGTGCGCACCACGTCGGCGGCGGTGCGCCCCGTCGCTTCCTGCAGCCGGTTGACGAAGGATGGGCCGCCGCGATTGACCAGATCGTTGGCGACGACTCGGGCGATGATCTCGCGGCGCAGCCGGTGGCCATGAATCTCGGAAGCGTATTTCTTCGCCATCCGGTCCGGGAAATAGCCCATCAGGTCGCGGTCGAAATGCGCATCATCCGGCACGTCGCTGGCGACGATGTCGGAAAACAGCACGATCTTGGCATAGGCGAGCAGCACGCCGAGTTCGGCCCGGGTCAGCGGCTCGCCGCGCGCCTCGCGCTCGGCAAGGGCCGCCGGCGACGGCAGCGTCTCGACCACGCGGTCGAGCAGGCCACGCGCCTCCAGCGCGGTCATGAAGCGGCTTTGATGCGCGATGTCGGCGAGGCCGCGCTTGCGGGCGATCGAAAGCGCCAGCGTCTGCTGGTAGTTGTTGGACAGCACCAGGCCGCCGACCTCGTCGGTCATTTCGGCCAGCAGCTTGTTGCGCGCCGGTCGCGTCAATGATCCCTTGCGCATGGCCGACGCCAGCGCGATCTTGATGTTGACCTCGACGTCGGAGCAGTTGACGCCGCCCGAATTGTCGATGGCGTCGGAATTGCAGCGGCCGCCATTCATGCCGAACTCGATGCGTGCCCGCTGCGTGACGCCGAGATTGGCGCCCTCGCCGATCACCTTGGCACGCACGTCGAGCGCCGTGATGCGGATGGCATCATTGGCGCGGTCGCCGACTTCGGCATTGGTTTCGGTCGATGCCCTGAGATAGGTGCCGATGCCGCCGAACCACAGGAGATCGACGGGCGCCTTGAGGATGGCGGTCATGATCTCGACCGGCGTGGCGGTCGTCTTGGCGAGGCCGATCGCGGCCGCCGCGGCAGCCGGCAAGGTGATCGACTTCTGGCTGCGCGAGACGATGACGCCGCCTTCCGACAGCTTGGTCTTGTCATAGTCCTGCCAGCTCGAACGCGGCAACGCGAACATCCGCTCGCGCTCGGCCATCGAGGCAGCCATGTCAGGATCGGGATCGATGAAGATGTCGCGATGGTCGAAGGCTGCGATCAGCCGCGTCTTCGGCGACAACAGCATGCCGTTGCCGAACACGTCGCCCGACATGTCGCCGACACCGACGACGGTGAAGGGCGAGGTCTGGATGTCGCGGTTCATCTCGCGGAAATGCCGCTTGACCGCTTCCCAGGCGCCCTTGGCGGTGATGCCCATCTTCTTGTGGTCGTAGCCGGCCGAACCGCCGCTGGCGAAGGCATCATCGAGCCAGAAGCCATGCTTTTCCGAGATGGCGTTGGCGGTGTCGGAGAAGGTTGCCGTGCCCTTGTCGGCGGCGACGACGAAATAGGGATCGTCCTGGTCGCGGCGCACGACACCGGCCGGCGGAATGACACCGTCCAGCCCGATATTGTCGGTGATCGACAAAAGGCTGGAGACGAAGTTCTTGTAGGCGGAGGTGCCGGCCTCGAAGATGGCGTCGCGTCCGGCGCTCATCGGCAGTTTCTTGGGATAGAAGCCGCCCTTGGCACCGACCGGCACGATGACGGCGTTCTTGACCTGCTGCGCCTTGACCAGGCCGAGCACTTCGGTGCGGTAGTCCTGGGCGCGGTCCGACCAGCGCAGGCCGCCGCGTGCGACCGGGCCGAAGCGCAGATGCAGGCCTTCGACCTCGGAACCGTAGACGAAGATTTCCCGCCATGGCCGCGGCGCCGGCAATCCCTCGACCGCTTGCGACTCGAGCTTGATCGCCAGCGACTGGCCTTTCTCTTTCGTATCGGCAACGAAATGATTGGTGCGCAGCGAGGCTTCGATCAGGTTCAGGTAGCGCCGTATGATCGTGTCGTCGTCGATGTTGGGGACATCTTCGAGCGCATCCTTGATCTTGGCCTTGAGGTGCTTGGCCGCCACCACGCCTTCCGTTTCCGCCGTCGGGCCGAGGCGGGCGATGAACAGGTCATGCAGGCCGCGCGCGATTTCGGGATAGCGGTTGAGGGCGGCGGCGATGAAATCCTGGCTCTGCGGAATGCCGACCTGCTGCAAATAGCGGCCATAGGCCCGCAGGATGGTAATCTCGCCCGACCACAGGCCGGCGGTTTGCGCAAGGCCGTTATAGCCGTCATTGTCGACGTCGCCGCGCCACACCGACAGGAACGCGTCCTCGAACAGCGCGCCGCCGTCGGCGAGGTCTATTCGCGCGCCGTAGCTGTTCTCCAGCTCCATGTCGTGGATGAAGACCATCCCGGAGGCTTGGTCGCCGACTGCGAAAGTCCGCTCGCTGATGACGCGGAAGCCGATGTTCTCCAGCACCGGAACGCGCCGCGACAACGCCACCGGACTGCCATGGTGATAGATTTTCAGCGCCGCCTGCTGCGGTTTCTGCCCGGTATGGCGGTAATAGTCGATGGCGATCGGATTGCTGGCGCTGATCTTGGCGATGCGCCCGGCATCGGCCAGCGCCACCGCCGCGCTGAACGAATCCCGGTAGCTTTCCGGCAGCCGCGCGGCGATGGCTTTCAACGCCGGGTCGCTGCCGTCGGCTTCGGCCGCATCGGCAAGCGCATCTTCCCAGGTGCGCACGATGTCGCGGATCGCCGCCTCGATCGTAGCCTGCTCGACCTTCGGCGTCTTGCCGCCGGACCGGCCGATGATGAAGTGCACACGCGCCAGCCCGCCTTCGGGGAAGGCCGGATAATAGGCCGACAGCCGGCCCTCGAATACGGTTTTCAGATAGGCGCCGATCTTCTCGCGCACGACGCTGTCGTAGCGGTCGCGCGGCACGAAGACGAGGATCGACACGAAACGATCGAACTGGTCGGCACGCACCAGCGCCCGCACGCGCGGCCGCTCGATCAGCCCGAGAATGGCAGCGGCATGCTTGCGCAGGATCGGCACCGGCACCTGGAACAGCTCGTCACGCGGATAGCTTTCCAGCACGTTGATCAGCGCCTTGCCGGAGTGATCGTGGCGGTCGAAACCCGACTTGGCGATAATGGTTTCGGCCTTGGACCTGAGATACGGGATCTTCATCACCGAGCGCGTGTAGGCGGTCGAGGTGAACAGGCCGACGATGCGCAGTTCGCCCGCCAACGTGCCCTTGGCGGTGTAGGTTTTGACGCCGATATAGTCGAGATAGATGCGCCGGTGCACCAAGGACTTGGCATTGGCCTTGGTGACGATCAGCGGCTCCGGTCCGTGCAGGAACGCGCGGATTTCCGGTGTCGTCGTCACTGCCTCGGTGCCGCGCCTCAGCACCAGCACGTCCGGGTCGGTCAGGATGCCGAGGCCGGGTTTTTCGGAGCGCTCCAGATTGCCGCTTTCCTCGCCGCCGATGTACTTGAATTCACGCATGCCGAGGAAGGTGAAATTGTCGTCGCGCAGCCACTCCAGGAAGGCTATGGCCTCGGCGACGCTCTTCTTGTCGAGCGGCACCGCAGAATAGCGGAATTCGGAGATGGCCTGATCGAGCCGGGCGAGCATCGGCCGCCAGTCGTTGACCGCGGCGTGGACCTGGCCAAGCATCTTGCGCAACCGCTCGGTCAAGCCATTTGCCTGTGCTGACGTCAACCGGGGAATGTGCACATGGATCACGCTCAGCCGGTCGTGGCTGCCGTCGTCCTTGGCGAAATTGCCATCGCCGAGGATTTCGTCCACACCCGTTTTGCCATGGCGAACCGTGATCACCGGATGGGTGACCAGGGTCGGTCCCCCTGATGTCTCCGTGACTTCGCCGAGGATGGAATCGAACAGGAACGGCATGTTGTCGTTGACGACCGTGATGACCGTCACCGGGCGGCCTTCGCGAACGACGCCCGAATCGGCTTCGACGGCGACGACGCACTCACCCTTTTTGTGGCCGGCGACCGCCTTGCCGGCGAGATCGGCGGCGCGTTCGAGGTCGGCCACGTCATAGGCGGCGATATCCTCAGCCGGCGCGCGGGCGAGCAGATAGTCGGCAAGCCTGGCCGGTCTGTCCTCCGTCTTCGCCGCCGTTGCCTTCTTCTTCGACTTAGCTGCGGACTTCACGCTGGCCATGACGCTTCTTCCCTCCCGTCGCATGCTTTTGCGACTATGGTAGCAGATGACCGCTGTTTGGCGACAAAGGTTTGACGGCTTGCCAAGAATTATCGGAATTCGGCGGCAGGCCATCGCGTGACGAGGAGAAATGATCCATGACAGGCAAAATCACCGCGCTTGACCTGGCCCCGGCAGAGCCGAGCGAACCTACAAAAGCCTATTTCGCCAAATGCGAGGAGAAGCTCGGCCTCGTCCCCAACGTCCTCAGGGCCTATGCCTTCGACGACAAGAAGCTGCGCGCCTTCACCGACATGTACAATGATTTGATGCTGGGCGAATCCGGCCTGTCGAAACTGGAACGCGAGATGATCGCGGTCGCCGTCTCCTCCATCAACCACTGCTACTATTGCCTGACCGCGCATGGCGCGGCGGTGCGCCAGCTCTCGGGCGACCCCTTGCTTGGCGAGACGATGGTGATGAATTTCCGCGCCGCCGACCTTTCGCCGAAGCAAACGGCGATGCTCGAATTCGCCGTCAAGCTGACCGAAGAACCGGCCAGGATCGTCGAGGCCGACCGCGCGGCGCTGCGCCAGGCAGGCTTCAGCGACCGCGACATCTGGGACATCGCCTCGACCGCGGCCTTCTTCAACATGTCGAACCGCGTCGCGGCGGCAATCGACATGCGGCCCAACGACGAATACCACGCCATGGCGCGATAGGGCCACGCGGGCTGCACCGTCAGTCCTGCTCTCATCAAGCGTTGACAGGCGAATGCAGCCAGTTAGTTTTCCGGGAAACAAAATTTCCGAGGGGTGAAACTTCGTGCCCGAGGCTAACGCTTCGAGAATAGGAGCCCTTATGCTTGAGCGAATTGCCCAACCCCGGATTTTTCTCTGCGCCCTGACCATGACACTGGCGCTCGCCACCCCACCCGCTCATGCCTTCGAGGCAGCGACCACCTATCAGCCCATTTTCGAGACCGCGGCAGCCAAGACAGTAACGTTGACCGGGCATGACCTGACTATCGATCAGGTCATCGACATCGCCCGCAACGGCGCCAAGGTCGAGCTTAGCCCGGAAGCGCTGCAGCGCTCGGCGGATGCCTATGGCCTGCTGCTCGAGGGTGCGGCCGAAGGTATCACGATCTACTGGTTCAACCGTGGCGCCGGCGATCAGCGCGAAACGGTGATCTTCTCCGGCGATCCGACGACGCCGGAAAACAGCAAGCTCCTCAAGGAGCAGCAGCTCGCCCGCTTCAAGGGCGGGGTCAACAGAGGCTACGGGCCGGAACTGCAGGAAGAAGCGCTGGTGCGCGCGATCATGGCGATCCGCGCCAACACCATGTCCTACGAAGCCGCCAGCCCGCAGCTGACGCATATGCTTGTCGACATGCTGAACAAGCGGGTGACGCCGGTGGTGCAATCGCGCGGCACGCTCGGCGAAGGCGACCTCGCGACACTCGGCAATATCGGCGCGACGATGGTCGGCGAGGGCGAGGCCTATTTCAACGGCACACGCATGCCCGCCTCCCAGGCCCTCTCCCAGGCCGGCCTGAAGCCGCTCGAACCCTTCGCCGCCGACCAGGCCGCGCTGATCAGCACCAATGCCTATGCCCAGGCGCAAGCCGTGCTCTTGCTCGAGGACGCGCGAAAACTGCTGGAATGGACCGACCTCAGCTACGCCATGGGGCTCAACGGCATGAACTCCAGCGTGACGCCGATATCGGTGCCGGTGCAATCCATGCGGCCTTACCCGTGGCTGACATGGGACGCGGCGAGGATCATGGACATGATCAAGGGCAGCTATCTCTTCGACGAGGATCCGGCCCGCATCATCCAGGACCCGGAAAGCATGCGCGCCTCCAGCCAGCGCCAGGGCTCGGCCTGGCATGCCTGGGCGGATCTGCGCCAATCCGTGCTGCTTTCGATCAATTCGTCGGATCACAATCCGGCCATCCTGCCGGGCCTGACGCCGCAGAGCTCGCCGGAGCTGAGCACGCCGCAATTCATGAAATATTACATCAAGGGCGGGCCGCTGAGTAACGGCAAGTCCGGCTATATCTTCTCCAACGCCAACTGGGATCCCTATCCCATGGCCAATCAGGTCGAGGCTTTCACCATCTCGCTGACCAATCTTGGCGTCGCGGTGGCGCAGCGCATCGAGCGCTTCCGCAACCCCTTCTTCACCGTGGTCAAGCCGGCCGATGTGCTGAAGCCCGAAGAGCGCAAGGACATCCCGACCTTCGACGGCTATCTGCCGACCGATCTCTGGCAGGAGCTGGCCGACCTCGGCACCCCGGTGACGCCGAATGGCCAAGCGATCGTCGCCACCGTCGAGGACCTGGAAGCGCAAACCCGCATCAAGACGCAACGCGCCCGTGAGGCGGTCGACGTGTCGTTCCACCTGCTGGCGCAGGACCTGTTGACGGCAAGCTATTGGATGGAAATCCGCAAGGCGCAGAACCCGCAGCGGAAATTCGGCGCAGCGCCAACCGCGGCACTCGAGGCGCTGCGCCAGGTAATCCCCTGGCATCAGGCGGCATCGGAACGGCAAAAGCGGCCGCTCGGCATGGTCGGCTACGATTTCATGCAGGAGAACCCGGCTTCGAAATTCTATTCCGGCGGGCCGCTGGCCCCGAAGAGTGCTTCACTTCCGGCGGCCGGCGTTCTGCCCAACTGATGAGCTTGCCGCAAGGCGGTATTCCAGGAGCCGGCGCGCCACCCTTCAGAATGGCAGGAGGGCGCAAGGCGATCACCTCGCGGCAGCACGAATATTAGCGATTGCGTATTTTCGTTGCCCACTCGTCATTTTGGTCCGATGATCGGCATGCGGCATGACCGCATGCCGGTTCGATGCCGCTCATCAAGGGAGGAGAACATGGCGAAGTTTCTCTACGTCTATCACGGCTCCGGCAAGATGCCGACGAGCGACTCCGAGCGAAAGGCGATGACCGACGCCTGGACCGACTGGTTCGGAAAACTCGGCTCGGCCGTGGTCGAGCGCGGCAATCCTGTCGGCATGTCGAAGACGGTGCTGCCCGGCGGCAAGGTCGAAAACAATGGCGGCAGCAACCCGACCGGCGGCTACTCGATCATCGAGGCCAGGGATATCGACGAAGCCGCCGAGAAGGCCAAGGGCTGCCCGATGCTGGCCATGCCAAACTGCAACGTCGAGATCGCCCCCATCATCAACATGATGGGCTGACGGGTCGCCTCAAGAGCGCGCCGCGATGGCCGCCGCGGCACCGGCCATCGTCGTGGCGCTGACGCGGTTGGCGATCTTCATGGCGCGCTTGCTCCTGAGCAGTTTGCGCGCCTGCGAGGCGGCGAGCACCCAGGCGAGATCGATGGCGATCAGCACCACCGCCATGGTCGCCGTCAGTTCGACCCAGCCGACGAGACTGACCGAAGCGAGGTCGATGATGGTCGGCAACAGCGCCAGGTAGAACATCATGATCTTGGGATTGCCGAGCGTGACAGCCATGCCGGCGAAGAAAAGCTTCGCCGGCGAGTCTTCACGCGGCATCTCGCCCTCCTTGGCATCGACGGGCGCCGTCCACATCTTCCAGGCGAGGTAGGCGAGATAGGCGACGCCAGCCCATTTCACCGCGACGAAAGCGAGATGGAAGGTCTGCGCCACCACGGCAAGCCCGAACACCGCCAGCGAAAGCCAGATGCCTTCGCCGATCCACATGGCAAGCAGGAACGGGAACACGTCGCGAAAGCCCTTCGAAATGACGCGTGCGACGAGCGCCGCGATCGATGGACCGGGCGAACCGGCGGCCACGAACAAGGCGGCGGCGAAGATCAGGAGCGAGGTGAGGTGCATGGCGAGGGTCTCTGTCTGGCAACCTTTGAAGCCTGACACTAGCGCAAGCGATCGAGCTGCGGTAGCGCCGACAAAATGACGCTTGTCCGCGCGGCGTCACGCCGCTAGAAGGGCCGCCGCGAAACAATTTCGAGCTTCACTTTGCCTCAGTAACCGCCGGTCTCGTCAACTCCCCCGACACACCTGCATGGCGCCGCATCAGCAGTGCCTGTTTCATTTTTCATGTGTTCCTCTGGGCGGCGGTTCGAGACCGGTTTGGCACTGCTGAACCGCTGTCGCGCGCTTTTCGCCCAGCGACACCTGACTTCACGATCTCCGCAGCCACCCGCCACGCCGCGCCCGCACGGGCATCTCGACATCGCCGACCGGATGAACTTCCCGACGGGAAGGACTTACCGGCATGTCTTCTATCCTGCGCATCCACTGGACGATCGCGCCTGAAATCGCACCGCGCCCATTGATCAACTGCAATCGCTGCGGCGGCGTGAAAGCCTATCGCTGCAGCGGGAAATTCCGCGTCAACGCCAATGGCAAGCGCATCGACGTCTGGCTGATCTATCGTTGCGCCGACTGCGACAATTCCTGGAATTTCGGCATTTTCGAACGCTGCAACCGCCGTGACATCGAGCCGGCGCTGCTCGCGGCGCTCGAGAGCAACGATCCGGAGTTGGCACGTCGCCATGCCTTCGACATCGTCGCCCTGCGCGACCAGGTTGGGCGCGTCGAGGAATTCCCTGATGCCGCCGTGCGCAAACAGGTGATCGGCGGGATGAAGCAGGGCGCGACGGCGCTGGAACTCCGGCTGGGTTTGGAAGTGCCGATATCGCTGAGGCTCGACCGCTTGCTGGCCAGCGAATTCGGCATCTCGCGATCGCGGCTCCAGGCGCTGGAGGAGCGACGGCTGCTGGCCGTTGATCCCGAGGGGAGCAAAGCCCTTCGCAAGCCAGCCCGCGAGGGGACGACGATCCGCGTCAATCTTGCCAGCGAACCAGATCGGCAGGCCATCATCCTGGCCGCTGGGGGATGAAAAAGGGGCGAGGCACCGATGTGCCTCGCCCCTTCCGTCAGTTCCGTAAAATGGAAAATTACGCCGCGCCGACCGCCTTCGACGACTTCTCGAAGCGCTTGCGCTCGTTCGGGTCGAGATAGAGCTTGCGCAGGCGAATAGTCTTCGGCGTCACCTCGACCAGCTCGTCGTCCTGGATCCAGGCCAGCGCGCGCTCCAGCGTCATGCGGATCGGCGGGGTGAGCTTGACCGCTTCATCCTTGCCGGCGGCGCGGATGTTAGTCAGCTTCTTGCCCTTCAGCACGTTCACTTCGAGGTCGTTGTCCCTACTGTGGATGCCGATGATCATGCCCTGATAGACCTTGACGCCCGGATCGATGACCATCGGGCCACGGTCTTCCAGGTTCCACATGGCGTAGGCGACCGACTCGCCCTGCTCGTTGGAGATCAGCACGCCGTTGGTGCGGCCGGGCAATTCGCCCTTGTAGGGCTCGTAGGCATGGAACAGCCGGTTCATCACGGCGGTGCCGCGCGTGTCGGTCAACAATTCCGACTGGTAACCGATCAGGCCGCGCGTCGGCGCGTGGAAGACGATGCGCTGGCGGTTGCCGCCCGAGGGCCGCAGCTCGACCATTTCGGCCTTGCGCTCCGACATCTTCTGCACGACGACGCCGGCATGCTCCTCGTCGACGTCGATGACGACTTCCTCGACCGGCTCCAGCAATTCGCCGTTCTCGCCCTTCTGCATGACGACGCGCGGACGCGACACGGCGATTTCGAAGCCTTCGCGGCGCATGGTCTCGATCAGCACGGCGAGCTGCAATTCGCCACGTCCGGAGACGAAGAACGAATCCTTGTCGGGCGATTCCTCGATCTTCAGCGCGACATTGCCTTCGGCCTCGCGCAGCAGCCGGTCGCGGATGACGCGGCTGGTCACCTTGTCGCCTTCGGTGCCGGCGAGCGGGCTGTCGTTGACGAGGAAGGACATGGTCACGGTCGGCGGGTCGATCGGCTGCGCATGCAGCGCCTCGGTCACCGCCAGGTCGCAGAACGTGTCGGCGACGGTCCCCTTGGACAGGCCGGCAATGGCAACGATGTCACCTGCCTGCGCCTCTTCGATCGGCTGGCGCTCGAGGCCCCGGAAAGCAAGGATCTTCGAAATGCGGCCGGTTTCGATCTGGGTGCCATCATTGTGCAGCACCTTGACCGCCTGGTTCGACTTCAGCGTGCCGCTCTCGATGCGGCCGGTGATGATGCGGCCGAGGAACGGGTTGGCTTCCAGGATGGTGCCGATCATGCGGAACGGGCCGGGATGAACGGTCGGCGCCGGGACATGCTTGATGACGAGGTCGAACAGCGGCGCAAGCTGCTGGTCCTTCGGGCCTTCGGGATTTTCCGACACCCAGCCGTCGCGGCCCGAACCATAGAGGATCGGGAAGTCGAGCTGCTCGTCGGTGGCATCGAGCGCGGCGAACAGGTCGAACACCTCGTTGACCACCTCGACATGGCGGGCGTCGGGACGGTCGATCTTGTTGATGACGACGATCGGCTTCAAACCGACCTTCAGCGCCTTGCCGACGACGAACTTGGTCTGCGGCATCGGCCCTTCGGCGGCGTCGACCAGCACGATGGCCGAATCCACCATCGAGAGGATGCGCTCGACCTCACCGCCGAAATCGGCGTGGCCGGGGGTGTCGACGATGTTGATGCGGGTGTCCTTCCAGTCGACCGAGGTCGCCTTGGCCAGGATGGTGATGCCGCGTTCCTTTTCGAGGTCGTTGGAATCCATGGCGCGCTCGGCGACGCGCTGGTTGTCTCGGAAAGACCCGGATTGCTTCAAAAGCTGGTCGACCAGGGTGGTCTTTCCATGGTCGACGTGCGCGATGATCGCGATATTACGGAGGTTCATGATTCTGGTCTCGGAAGCGTTGCAGGCAGCAGGCCAAAGGCGCTGCCTCTTTCGGTTGCGCGGCTCATACAGGGTTTTTCGCAGTTGCGAAAGGGGAAGCGCGACACCAAATACTCATCAAATCTTAAGCATCTGCGTGTGAAATGATTTTGTTAACCAAGGCGGGAACCTTTGAGGGCCCGGACAGTTCGAACGTCATGACCGATAAACTCAACCGATTTTGGCCGCTGATCGCGTCCGCCGCCTTTGCCGTCCTGCTGGCGGCCAATGCCGCGCAATCGGCCGCGACGCTGAAGGAAGCGCGTGCTGTCCTACCGGCTGACGCGCCTTCCGCGCAACAGGCCTTTGCCGACGCACCCGATGGCGTCGACCCGGTGGTGACCGGCCCGGTCAGCGCCGCCTTCAAGCAGAGACAGGCCAGCGCCAATTGTGATGCGGCGGTTTGGCCCAACATTCCGATGGTCTGCTATCCGGATTGAGATGCCTTGCGCTGCCCGCGCCGCTGCCGATCTCCTCGTGGGGGAATGTCCGGCAGGACAGAGGGGAAGCGCCACCCTTGAGTTAATTTCTCGATCACCAAGAACCTGGCGTCGGCATACTCTTGCAATTGGGTCAGAAAGGTCGGCGGGACAGCGCCCCCCTTTGACCTGCCGGGCATCCCCCCACAAGTGGGGAGATCGCCAAAATCGCCGGCCGCCTCAAGCCGGCTGCGGTTCCGGATCGAAAGCCGGCCGGCTGGTGTTGATCAGGAGCGAAATACAGGCGGCGGCGATCGCCGTCATGCCGGCAATCAGGAACGCCAGTTCGTAATTGCCCTGCAGTTCGCGCATCGTACCGCCGAAGGCAGCGGCGGTGGCGGCACCCACCTGGTGACCGGCGACGATCCAGCCGAACACGATCGGCCCGCTACGGTCGCCGAAGGCTTCGTTGGCGAGCCGCAGCGTCGGCGGCACGGTGGCGATCCAGTCGAGACCATAGAGCACCGCGAAGATGATCAGGCTGGTCGCCGAGAAGCCGGAATAGGGCAGGTAGATGAGCGAGAGACCACGCACCGCGTAGTAGACGCCAAGCAGCTTGCGCGGGTCGTAACGGTCGGTGAGCCATCCTGACAGCGTCGTGCCGATCAGGTCGAAAATGCCCATCATCGACAACAGGCCGGCCGCTTGCACCTCGCCGATGCCCATGTCGCCGCAGAACGCGATCAGATGTGTGCCGACGAGACCGTTGGTGGTGAAGCCACAGACGAAGAAGGTGGCGAACAGGTACCAGAACACCCGCGTGCCGGCGGCCCGGCGCAACGTGTTGAGCGTATGCGCCAGGAAGTTGCCTTGTGACGCGGGCGAAGTCGGCGGCACATCATCCGCCTCTGCGCCATAACGCACCATGCCGATCGAGGCCGGGCGCTCCGGCACCAGCAGCCAGACCAGAGGGATCAACGCCGCGGTCGCGATCGCGACGGCGATGACGACAGGCTGCCAGCCGCCTGCCTGCGCAAGCGAGGCGATCAGCGGCAGGAAAATCAGCATGCCGGTGGCACTGGAGGCCGACATCAGCCCCATGACAAGGCCGCGATTGGTCTTGAACCAGCGGTTGACGATGGTGGCACCCAGCACACTGGCGACGGCCCCAGATCCGATGCCGGAAAAAACGCCCCAGGTGATGAACAGATGCCAGGGCTTGGTCATCAGCAGGCTGAGCCCGGTCGAAGCCGACATCACCACCAGCGACGCAAGCTGCGTGCGGCGCAGCCCGATGCGTTCCATCAGCGCCGCGGCGAACGGACCGGTCAGCCCATAGAGCAGGATGCCTACGCCTGCGGCCAATGAAATGACGTCGCGCCGCCAGCCGAAGCTGTTTTCCAGCGGCAGCATCATGACGGACGGCGCGGAGCGCAGGCCGGCCGCGATCAGCAGGCAGAGGAAGATGACGCCAACCACGACGAAAGCGTAGCGCTGGCCAAACGGACGGGATTGAGCTATCATGTTACTGACCGGTACGTTGCAAGGTGGGAGTATGTATACGTACCGATCGGTAACATTGTCAATCGAGTCCCATGATGCCAAGCGACAAAAATATTGAACTGACCATCAGCGACGGTCATGCGTCGGCGCCACCCAAGGCCGCCAAGAAGATCCTCGACGTGGCCTATGACCTGTTCTACCGGCGAGGTATCAGGGCGATCGGTGTCGACGAGATCGTCAAGCGCGCCGGCGTCACCAAGCCGAGCCTCTATCGCAGCTTTCCCTCCAAGGACGAACTGGCCGCCTCCTACCTCAGGCAATACGATCTTGAATACTGGGAGCGTTTCGATGAGGCGGTTGCCGCCAATCCCGGTGACCCTCGTGCGCAGATCAAGGCTTTTCTGACCCGCATCGGCAAGCGAACGCAGGTGGCGGACTATCGCGGCTGCGGCATGACCAATGCGGCGGTCGAATATCCCGACCACAGCCATCCGGCCCGCGTCGTCAGCGAGGCCAACAAGCAGGAATTGCGCCGCCGCCTGCGCGCCATGGCGGCTGCGATGGGCGCGCATGACCCTGACACGCTGGGCGACGGGCTGCTGCTGCTCATCGAAGGCGCCTATATCAGCGGCCAGCTGTTCGGCCTCGGCGGACCGGCACAGTCGGTCGCCCGCAACGCCGACCTGCTGATCGAGGCGAGCTTGAAGAAATAGCGATTGGCGATACGCTGGGACGACCGCCAACGGAGATCCCCGCGATGCGCAGCCTGTTGATCCCGCTCATCCTCGCCGGCCTCTGCCAGGCGGCACAAGCCGGCGAGATATCCAGCGCCTACACCGACCTCGACTGGAAGAAGGACTGCGTGACCTATGCGCAGGCCGAGCAGGGCGACGGCGATTGGGCCGACCTCGCCTGCTCCGGCTATCGCGGCTATTCCGTGCTGATCGGATATGACGACGCCCGCGAATCGCTGTTCTACGGTTTTCCGCCCGGCGGCGACATGACGTCCGTCTGGGAAAGTTTTTCGGCCTTCAATTCGTCCGGGGCCAAGGTCGAGTGGCGCATCGAAACCAATGGCGACAAGGCGGTGCCATTCGCGGTCATCCACCGCCGCTCGATCAGCAATCCCGAGGACGAGACCAGGAAGACCGAGGTGCTGCTCGTCGCCAAGGTCGCCCAGATGGACGCCCGTGACGGCTGCACCGTCGGCCTGGTGCTGGCCACCGGCAACCCCACCGCCAACGACCAGGCGCGCAAGATCGCCGACGAGAAGGCGAAAGGCTTCGCCTGCGGCAAGGACAAGCGCGTGGTGATCGGCGACGTGCCGGCTTTCGGCCGGGTTGATAACTGACCGCTCGAGCTACTTGCTCGCCTTTGCCCGTGCAACCGCGTCGATGATCATCCTCTTGGCGTATTTGGAATCGTGCCAGCCTTCGATCTTGACCCATTTGCCGGGCTCGAGATCCTTGTAGTGCTCGAAGAAGTGTTGCACCTGCTGGCGCGTGATGTCGGGCAGCTGCGTGTATTCGGTGATGTTCTCGTAGCGCAGTGTGAGCTTCGGTGACGGCACCGCGATGATCTTCTCGTCCTGGCCGGCATTGTCTTCCATGATCAGCACGCCGATCGGCCGCACATTGATGACGCAGCCCGGCACCAGCGCACGCGTGTTGCAAACCAGCACGTCGATCGGGTCGCCGTCGCCCGACAGCGTGTGCGGCACGAAGCCGTAATTGCCGGGGTAGCGCATCGAGGTGTGCAGGAAGCGGTCGACGAACAGCGTGCCGGCCTCCTTGTCCATCTCGTACTTGATCGGCTCGCCGCCGATCGGCACCTCGATGATGACGTTGACGTCCTCAGGCGGATTCTTTCCAGTGGCTATGGCTTCGATGCGCATGGCTTTTGTCCCTCTCTCGATTGGCAGGAGATAGCGGGCGGCGCAAAATGGTGCAATGCGGCGAATGGTGCTTACATGCATCCGGCGGGACGCGATGGCGTTCGGCGCGTTCAATCATCGGCACAAGATGTTTCAGCGTCGTGATTTACGTGAGCCCGGGACTTCGCCTTCCGCGATCGTGCCCGGCAGTCACTCCCAGACGAAGGCGACCTTCTTCAGCGCCTTCTGCTCGAAAATCTCGACCCCTTCGGCGATGTCGCGGCCGCCGGCACCTGCGTAGAAGGCGAGTGCGTTCTGGTTGTCTTCCAGCGCCCACACCACCATGCCCTTCAGCCCATGGTCGGCAAGCCGCGCCCTGGCCGCTGAAAACAGCCGCCTGCCCAGCCCGATGCCCTGATATTCCGGGCGCAGGTACAATTCGTAGATCTCGCCTTGCTGCTTGAGCTCCTTGGCGCGGTTCTTGCCGATCGTCGCATAGCCGGCAATCGTGCCGCCGATCTCGACGACCAGCACGGTCGCCGCGCGGCGTATGGCATTCGCCCACCAGTCGGTTCCCCGGCGGTTGATCATCGACGTCAGCGTGCGGTGCGGGATGATGCCGCTATAGGCGCCGCGCCAGGCTTCCAGGTGCACCTCGGCAATGGCGCCGGCATCGCGCGGGTCTGCCTTCCGAATATCGATCGTCAGCGTATTCATGATTTGTTAACCATAAACCCGCATCGGCCGATTGCAAGAGTCCGGGGCGGCCCGCCAACCGCTTTCTACATCCGATCCTGACATTGCCGAAATTGGATAAGCCCCGTCCCGAAATGGGCCGGATCGGCAGGGTGGCGTCTGCCGGCAGACTCAGATTTCGACCAGATGGTCGTCCAGTTCGTTGGTATCGCCCGGCGTAACAGGGAAATGCTCGGCCAGCACCGCCCCCACCTGCTCGATCGCCTTGACGAAGCCGTCGGCGAGCCGGTTGTCCCCGGCATGGGCGGTCAGGTCACGCACCACTCCGTCCCAGACTTGTTGGCCGACCTTGGCGTCGATGCCTGAATCGGCCACCACCTCGGCGTAGCGCTCGGCGATCGAGACGAAGATCAGCACGCCGGTGCGCGCCGTGGTGCGGTGAACGTTGCGGGCGAGAAACTGTTTGACCGCATTGGCGTGCGCTGCCTGATAGCGCAGCCGGCGTGGCACCATGTGGATGCGCAGGCCGGGCAGCGTCCACAGCAGGGCCAGCACGCAGGCCAGCGCCAGCAACTCGGCAATGACGAAATGCGGCAGGCGGATGGTGAGCCACCAGGCTTCCAGCCCATAGGCGACGGCAAGGCTGACGATCAGCATGCCGAGGGTCGCCATCAGCGCGGCGGGGGCGAAATAACCGTCGCTGGCATGCGCCACGACGCAATATATCTCGCCATCGGTTTGCGCTTCGGCGGCACGGATCGCAGCGGCGATGCGCTCATGATCCTGCGGGCTGATCGGTCGTGTTGCCATGATCTTGTCTCACCAGCTTCCTGAAGAACCGCCACCGCCGGACGAGCCGCCGCCGCCCGAAAACCCGCCGCCGCCGCTGCTTGACCCCGAGGACCACCCGCCGCCGGAACTGCCCGAGGACCAGCCGCCGCCCGACGACCCCGTCGTCCAGCCGCTGCTGCCCGTGGATCCGCCCGCTCCCTGGCCATAGCGAAACGTCATCCCCAGCCATCTATACACGCCCGGCGACAGCTTCGTGCCGAACATCGGCGGCAGGAATGCCATTGCCAGGCCACCGAAGAACATCGTCGCCCACAGGATCAGGAACACGGCGACGATCGGGTCCATGGAAGTGCTGCTGTCGGCGGGATTGCGGCGGCCGCGCGCCTCCAGTTCCTCGGGATTGCCTTCCAGCACCATGACCATGTCGTCGACGGCCTTGGAGATGCCGCCGGAGAAATCGCCGGCACGGAACGCCGGCACCATGTCGTTCTCGATGATCAGCTTGGTATGCAGATCGGTCAGCGTGCCTTCGAGCCCATAGCCGACCTCGATGCGCATCTTGCGGTCGTTTGGCGCGACCAGGAGCAGGACGCCGTTGTTCTCCTTGGCCTGGCCGAGCTTCCAGAAGCGGAACAGCCGGTTGGCGTAGGGTTCGATCTCCTCGCCGTCGAGACTGGGGATGGTGGCGACGACGATCTGATCCGAGCCCTTGGTTTCGAAGTCCGCCAGCTTCTGCGTCAGCGCGGCCTTGGTCGCGGCATCGATAATGCCGGCATTGTCGACCACGCGGCCGGTGAGAGCCGGAAGATCGGCGGCCACGGCGGCGATCGAGGCAAGCAGCAGGGACGCCAGTGTGATTAAGGCCAGGCGCAATCCCGTGGCGCATCGGCCGGGCATCGATGGGACGGCGGCTCTTACCATGGCCTACCAGCTTCCCGAGGAGCCGCCGCCGCCGGACGAACCGCCGCCGCCCGAAAAGCCGCCACCCCCGCCACCCGAAGACCAGCCGCCGCCGGAGCTTCCGGACGACCAGCCGCCCCCCGATGAGGACCGCCGGTGCGGTTCGAAGGTCATGCCCAGCCAGCGATAGCGTCCGGGCCCGAGCTTCTGGCCGAAGATCGGCGGCAGGACCGAGGCCGCGATGCTGCCGAAGAAAATGATCGCCCAGATGCTGATGAAGACGGCGAAGAACAGGTCGTCGGCATTGAACGGCGCCTGCTCGTTGCGCTTGCCGCGCGCCTCCAACTCCTCCGGATTGCCCTCCAACACCATGATCATGTCGTCGACGGCCTTGGAGATACCGCCCGGGAAATCGCCGGCACGGAACGCCGGCACCATGTCGTTTTCGATGATCAGCTTGGTGTGCAGGTCGGTCAGCGTGCCTTCGAGCCCATAGCCGACCTCGATGCGCATCTTGCGATCGTTCGGCGCGACCAGGAGCAGGACGCCGTTGTTCTCCTTGGCCTGGCCGAGCTTCCAGAAGCGGAACAGCCGGTTGGCGTAGGGTTCGATCTCCTCGCCGTCGAGGCTGGGGATGGTGGCGACGACGATCTGGTCCGAGCCCTTGGTTTCGAAGGCGGCGAGTTTTTGGGTCAGCGCGGCACGTGTGCCGGCATCGATGATGCCGGCATTGTCGACCACGCGGCCGGTGAGCGCCGGCAGATCGGCGGCGAAGGCGCTTAGGGGTAGGAGGAGGAAACCGAGAAGAAACCCAAGAAGAGTGAGGTACGCGCGAGGCGCCCCTCTCTGTCCTGCCGGACATCTCCCCCACGAGGGGGGAGATTGGCGGCTTGACCGCCGGCTCTCCCTTTTAGGCGTTGGAGATTGGCGAAAGCCAACGCGACATGTGATCTCCCCACTCGTGGGGGAGATGTCCGGCAGGACAGAGGGGGGCGCCACGGAACGCAATGCTTTCAGGCCCCGCGAAACAATGGCCCGTTCACCCGCCCTGCTTCGTGCCGAAATCGACCTTCGGCGGCTGCATCTTGTCTTCGTCGACGGTGAAGTTGGCGAACGGCTCGTTGCCACGGAACCAGAAGGTCGCCCACAGCACCGACGGGAAGGTCTTCAGCGTCAGATTGTAGTCCCTGACGGCCTGGATGTAGTCGCGCCGCGCCACCGCGATGCGGTTCTCGGTGCCTTCGAGCTGTGCCTGCAGCGCCAGGAAATTCTGGTTGGCCTTGAGGTCGGGATAGGCCTCCGACACCGCGATCAGCCGCGACAGCGCGCTGGTCAGCCCTGCCTGGGCATCCTGGAACTTCTTGAGCGCTTCCGGATCCTTCAGCGTTTCCGGCGTCACCGTGATCTGCGTCGCCTTGGCGCGCGCCTCGACCACCGCGTCGAGCGTGTCCTTTTCATGCGAAGCATAGCCTTTGACCGTCTCGACCAGATTGGGAATGAGATCGGCGCGGCGTTGATACTGATTCAACACCTCGCTCCATGCCGCCCTGGCGTTTTCTTCCGCTGTCGGGATGGTGTTGTAGCCACAGCCAGCAAGCAGCGGCAGCACGATTGCCATCATCAGGAAGGCGGGCAGCGTGCGGAATGTCGATGGTCGAGCAAGGCGCTGGGCAAGCATGATGGGGTTCCCTCGATAGAAGTTGCAGGCGAAGCATTACCACAATCGGCGCGCAAGAAAACGGCCTCGACCTCTGGAGCAGGCTCTGCGTGAATCGGGCCCGCGCAAGGCCCTGTGATTGGGTCCGCGAACGCGATAAGATCCGATCAGAACGGGACATCATCATGGCGCAGCGCCAGAACAGCGACAGCGAATCGCACCGTATCCTCCAGCGCGTCGCGCAGGAGACCGATCCGGCCGGCAACTCTTTCGTGGCACGGACGACGAAAGGCATGCGCGACCACGTCTCCGCGGCCGACGCCGATCGCACGGATCCGATCGAAGTCTGGGGCACGCGCGTTGGCCGGATACTCGGACTGCTTCTGGCGCTGGGCCTGATGGTCTGGCTCGTGCTTTTCCTCACCCGGGGCAGCTAGGAATCAAGAAACAATGAGCGCCGAAAAAGCCGACGCGCCGCGCGCGGTCATCGTCATTTCCAGCCATGTCGCCCGTGGCTCCGTCGGCAACCGCGCCGCCGTCTTCGCGCTGGAGACCTTGGGCTTTCCGGTGTGGGCGGTGCCGACAATCATCCTGCCCTGGCATCCCGGACATGGCCGCGCCACCCGCATCGTGCCGCCGCTCGACCAGTTCAAGGCGCTGATGGCCGATCTGGAGCGCGCGCCGTGGCTGGGTGAAGTCGGCGCCGTGCTCTCCGGTTACCTCGGCGAGGCCGGCCAGGCCGAGGCGGTCGCCTCGCTGGTCGCCGCGGTCAAGGCCAGGACGCCTGACGCCGTCTATATCTGCGATCCGGTGATGGGTGATTCCGGCGGCCTCTATGTGCCCGAGCTCACCGCCGCCGCCATGCGCGACCGCCTGATGCCGATCGCCGACATCGCCACCCCCAACCGCTATGAGCTGGAATGGATGGCCGGCGCGCCGCTGCCCGACCTGAAATCGGTGATCTCGGCGGCGCTCCATGCCGGACCGTCGACCATGCTGGTCACCTCGGCACCGTCGATGATTTCAGGCGGCACCGGCAATTTGCTGCTCGACGGCACCCAGGCGTTGCTCGCCGAACACCGCCTGATCGACAAGCCGCCGAACGGCCTGGGCGACCTGACGGCCGCCGTCTACCTGGCGCGCATCTTGTCCGGCCAGCCGGCGATCAAGGCGCTGCAGTCGACCACGGCGGCGGTCTACGAGATCCTGGCGCGCACGGCCAAGCGCGGCGGCGACGAATTGCAGCTCGAAACCGATGCGCAGAGCCTGTCGCACCCGATGGCCATGGTCCAGCTTCGCCACCTGACGCATCCGGGGCGGGACCGCCGGGCGTGACCCCCGCCGAAATCGTGCTCGTCGGCGCCGATGGCTGCAAGGCCGGCTGGATCGCCGTGCTGCACGAACCCGGTTCGACACCTCGTGACGCCAGCCCCGCGCCTTCGGTCGATGTCTTCCCCACCTTCGCCGCCCTGCTGGCGGCGATCCCCGATGACGCGATCGTCGCCGTCGACATGCCGATCGGCTTGCCGGAATTTTCGCAAAATGGCGGGCGCGGACCGGAAGCGCTGGTGCGGCCGCTGCTCGGCGCGCGCCAGTCCAGCGTCTTTTCGATCCCGTCCCGCGCCGCGCTCTATGCCGACACCTGCGGCTTCACCACGATCGAAGCCTGGTACGCCGCGCATCGCAGCGCAAGCGAGGTGGCCAGGACCACATCCGATCCACCGCGCGGCGTTTCCATCCAGACCTTCGGCATCTTCTCCAAGATCCGTGAAATAGACGCGTTGCTGATCGCGCAGCCCGAACTGCGCGGCCGCGTCTTCGAATCGCATCCGGAAGTCGCCTTCTGCCGCCTGAATGGCGACCAGGCCATGCTGTTGCCGAAGAAGATCAAGGGCAGTGTCAACCCGGCCGGCATGGCGGAGCGCAAGGCACTGCTTTGCCGGCATGGCTATGAAATGGATTTCCTCGACCAGCCGCCGCCACGTGGTGCGGCCGCCGACGATTTCCTCGATGCGGCGGCGATGGCGCTGATCGCCGGCCGCATCGCCAGCGGCAAAGCAAAACCGTTTCCCGACCCGCCGCTCGCTGACGGTTTTGGCATACCGGTCGCCATCTGGGCATGACAATGTCGGCGGGCGTCACGCTTTTGGCGCATGGCATTTATGGCCAGCCCCTACAATTCTGCATTGCTCGTAGCGGGCTTTTGCCGTTAGAGCCTTTCCTCGACCGCAACGTATCGGCCCGAAAGCCGGAATCGGCTTTCGGAAAGCACGATGCGTAAACAAAATAGCAGAGCTGCCGCCTCCAACCCGGAAAGGCCTTAGCCGCCCATGCCTCATCTTCCCGAACACCTCCTCGCCGGCTACCGCAATTTCATGAACGGCCGCTACCTCACCGAGAGCGGCCGCTATCGCGAGCTCGCCCGCGAAGGCCAGGCGCCCGAGACCATGATCGTCGCCTGTTGTGACTCGCGATCCGCGCCCGAGGCGATCTTCGACGCCGGCCCCGGCGAGCTCTTCGTGCTGCGCAATGTCGGCAACCTGGTGCCGCCTTACGAGCCGGACGGCGAGTTCCATTCGACTTCGGCGGCGCTCGAATTCGCGGTGCAGAGTCTCAAGGTCAAGAACATCGTCGTCATGGGCCACGGCCGCTGCGGCGGTATCCGCGCCGCGCTCGACAGCAACGCCGCGCCGCTGTCTCCCGGCGACTTCATCGGCAAGTGGATGAGCCTGATCGCGCCCGCCGCCGAGACGGTGTCGGCCAGCACCTTCATGACGGCGACGGAGCGCCAGACGGCACTCGAGCGCATCTCGATTCGCTATTCCCTCGCCAACCTCAGGACCTTTCCCTGCGTCTCGATCCTCGAGGGCAAGGGGCGGCTGTCGCTGCACGGAGCCTGGTTCGACATTTCGACCGGCGAGCTCTGGGTGATGAACAAGGAAACCGGCGATTTCGAGCGCCCGGTGCTGGAATGACCGGTACGGCGCGGCAGGCGATGAGCGTCCGGCCGGTCGTTTTCGCGGCGGCCGCGCTGCTGATAGCGATCGTTGCCGCTCGCGCCGATGACCGCGCCATCATCAGCCGCTGGTATTCGGCGCTGCTGGTCGCCGATCGCACCGATCTGTCAGACCTGCTCGCCGACGACGTCCGCATCAAGCTCGACGACCTCGGCGTCGTCCAGAGCAAGCAGGAATTCATCGCTTCGCTCGACGAATGGAAAGGCGCGGTTGCCGGTGCTGCTATCCGGCACCGCATCGAGAAGAGCGAGGGCGGGGTCACCACCGTGATCGCCTGCTACGATTTCCCCGACAATGACATGCTGATGCAGGAAACCTTCGCGGTGAACAACAACCGCATCACCGCCAGCTCGCAAGCCGCGATCGCCGAAAACTGCGAGGGCTACTGAGGCGGATCGGCCAACTGGCATATTGCGGGCCCGCGGGCCACGCCCTACATCGGTGACACCCTCCTTCTGATGCCAGCGAAAGACCCTCCATGCCCTCTCCGAAAGCCGTCGATCTCGCCGCCCATCCGTTGACCGCGTGGCGAGGACCGCTCGGCCTGCCCGATTTTGCCCATATTGGCGACGGTGATTTCTCCCCTGTCTTCGACGCCGCGCTGAAGGCGCATGAGGCCGAGATCGACGCGATCGCCACCAACAAGGATGCGCCGACCATCGACAACACGCTTGCCGCGCTGGAACTGGGCGGCGAGGCGCTCGATCACGTCTCGTCGATCTTCTGGTGCCGTGCCGGCGCCTACACCAACGAGACGATCCAGGCGCTGGAGCGCGACATTTCGCCGAAGATGTCGAGGCACTTCTCGGCGATCTCGATGAACGAAAAATTGTTTGCCCGCATCGACGACCTCTACCAACGCCGCGAGAGCCTGAAGCTCGATCCCGAGACGCTGCGCGTCCTGGAGAAGACCTGGAAAGGCTTCGTCCGTTCCGGCGCCAAGCTCGATGCCGACGGCAAGAAGCGGTTGGCGAAAATCAGCGAGGAGCTGTCGTCGCTCGGCACGACTTTCGGTCAGAACGTGCTTGCCGACGAGCGCGACTGGGCGCTGTTCCTCGACGAGGCCGACCTTGCCGGCCTGCCGAACTTCGTAAAAAGCTCGATGGCCGAGGCCGCCGAGATACGTGGTCAGAAGGGCCGCTACGCCGTCACACTGTCGCGCTCGATCTACGAGCCGTTCACCACCTTCTCCGAGCGCCGCGACCTGCGCGAGATCGTCTTTCGCGCCTTCACCATGCGCGGCCAGAACGGCGGTGCGTCCGACAACACGACCGTGGTGCGCGACATGCTGAAGCTGCGGGCCGAGAAGGCGAAGCTGCTCGGCTATGCCTCCTTCGCCGCGCTCAAGCTCGACGACACCATGGCCAAGACACCGAAGGCGGTGCATGCGCTGCTCGACCCGGTCTGGGAAAAGGCGGTGGAAAGGGCCGCCGCCGACCAGAAAGAACTGGAGCGGCTGGCGGCCGAAGCCGGCAGCAACGAGAAATTCGCCGCCTGGGACTGGCGCTTCTATCAGGAGAAGCTGCGCGCGGAAAAGTTCGCTTTCGATGAGGCGGAGCTGAAACCCTATCTGCAGCTCGATCGCGTCATCGACGCCTGCTTCGACGTGGCGACGCGGCTGTTCGGCATCACGTTCGAGGAGAAGAAGGGTATTGCCGCCTGGCACCCGGACGCGCGTGTCTTCGTGGTGAAAAACGCCGACGGCAGCGAGCGCGGCCTGTTCCTGGCCGACTATTTCGCCCGACCCTCGAAACGCTCCGGCGCCTGGATGAGCGCGCTGAAGTCCGGGTATAAGCTCGGCCACGGCGCGAAGCCGGTGATCTACAACGTCATGAACTTCGCCAAGCCGCCGGCGGGCGAGCCGGCCCTGCTGTCGGTCGACGAGGCGAAGACCTTGTTCCACGAATTCGGCCATGCGCTGCATGGCATGCTGACCGACGTCACCTGGCCATCGGTTTCCGGAACCTCGGTCAGCCGCGACTTCGTCGAACTTCCCTCGCAGCTCTACGAGCACTGGTTGACGGTGCCGGCGGTGCTGGAAAAGCACGCGCTTCATGTCAAGACCGGCAAGCCGATGCCCAAGGCGCTGCTCGACAAGATGCTGGCCGCGCGCACTTTCGGCGCCGGCTTCGCCACTGTCGAGTTCACCGCCTCCGCCTTGATCGACATGGCCTACCATGCACGGCCCGACGCGCCGGAACAGCCGCTTCGTTTCGAGGGCGAAACATTGGAAAAGCTCGACATGCCCGACACGATCGCGATGCGCCATCGCACCCCGCATTTCGGCCACGTCTTCTCGGGCGACGGTTACTCGGCCGGCTATTATTCCTACATGTGGTCGGAGGTGCTCGACGCCGATGCCTTCGCCGCCTTCGAGGAGACCGGAGACCCCTTCAACCCGGCGCTTGCCGAGCGGCTGAGGAAGAACATCTACGCCGCCGGCGGCTCGAAGGATCCCGAAGAGCTCTACACGGCGTTTCGCGGCAAGATGCCTACGGCAGATGCGATGATGGTCAAGCGGGGGCTGGTGTAGCGCCAGCTAATCTCCCCCCTTGAGGGGGAGATGGCCGCGAAGCGGCCAGAGGGGGTCGGTCCGACCGGACGCGGCCTCCTGCGGATGAAGGTTGGCGCTTCACGTGAGGCGACCCCCTCTGTCGCCTTTGGCGACATCTCCCCCTCAAGGGGGGAGATCGGCAGCGTCACACCTTCCACGGATCCTTCACCCTCGGCCACACCGGCCGTGTCAGCTTCCTGTAATCGGTCACCGCAGGATTGCTCGGATAGGAACTCGGCGCCGAGACATAGATGATCTCGGCGCCGATCGGTTCGAAGCCGGCATAAAAGTGGTTGGTCGACTTGATCAGCAGCATGTCCTTGGCCAGCGGATCGACGCCGATGTTGGAGAAAATGTCCGGCTCGAAAGTCTGCGTGCGATTGGTGTTGAGGATCACGTCGACCTCGGTGCCTTCGATGCGCACCACCGCTGACGGTCCCAATGTCACGCGGCTCGGCCCGAAACTCTGCCAGCTTTCGCTGACAGCCTTCAGCACCTTGACGCGCGCGTCGATCGGCTCACCCGCTTGAGGCCCGGCCTTGCCGCCGAAACGCAGGTCTATGACAGCGCCCTCGCCGGCTGCCAGGCAGAAGGTCACCGCTATCGGATCCCAGATCGTCGCCACGCCAAGCTTGTCGAGGCCGCGCGCCAGCATCTGGCGCAGCACGAAGGTGCCGTCGCCGGGAACGCCGCCGCCGGGATTGTCCCAGACGTCGGCGATGACCACGGGCTTGCCGGGATTCCCGGCACGTACGGCCAGCGCCCGGTCGATGCCGTCGGCGGCATCAAACATCGTCATCGCTGTCTTTTCGCGCATGGAATAGAGCTCGCGTCCGAGTTGTTCCGCCAGCGCGTCGCCCCTGGCCTTGTCATTGTCGGTGACGACGAGGATGCGCGTGCCCATTTCCGGCACGTCGGCGGCCATGAAGCCGTGGATGACGGAGACCGACAGAACGCCGTCCTTGCCGTGCAGCGCCTTGATGCGGTCGACGAAGGAGCGCATCGGCTCGCGGCTGGTCGGCAGCACCTGGATCATGCGGCAGTCGAAGGTCGAGATGACAGGCTTGATCTCGCCACGCGCCGCGGCAAGCCCGAGTTCGACGACGTGTTCGCCGCGCTCGTAGAAATCGGTGTGCGGGAATTCGAGGAAATAGGCCATGATGTCGGACGCCGCCACGCGCTTGGGCGTCAGATGGCTGTGCGGATCGAACTCGCAGGCGATCACCACGCCAGGCCCGACGATGCCGCGCACGCGCTCCAGCAGATCGCCCTCGCAGTCGTCATAGCCTTGCGCCACCATGGCGCCATGCAGGCCCAGCATGACGGCATCGACCGGCAAGGCGGCCTTGAGCTGGCCAAGTATTTCGTCGCGCAGCGCCTCATAGGTCTGCCGCTGCACGAGACCGCCGGGCTCGGCCCAGGTCGCGGTGCCTTCGATCACGGTGAGACCTTCCGCGGCCGCGCGGCGGCGCAGCGCCACGATCGGCGAAGAGCACAGCGTCGGCGTTTCCGGATGCTTGCCCGGACCGGCATAGAAAGCCATCTCGAACGAGGCCCGGTCTGTCGGCACCGGCGAGAAGGTGTTGGTTTCCGTCGCCAGCGAGGCGGTGAAGATACGCATGAAAGCTCCGTGGACTTCTTGTTTTTTCGCAATTCCGCGCGGAAAACCGCTGGGAACTTTTCCTGAATTGCTGGAATGCTATTTGACCGCCCCGAGCGCCAGCCCCCGGACGAGATAACGCTGCAGCCAAATGAACAGAATCGCCACCGGCAAGGTGGCCAACAGCGTCGCCGCCATGACGTGATGCCATTCGATCGTGTAGCGGCCAGCGACCAGCGAGAACACCTGGATCGGCAGCGTGTAGCTCTCCTGGCTGCGCAGCATGGTCAGCGCCACGACGAACTCGTTCCAGGCGTTGATGAAGGTGAAGATCGCCGTCACCGCGATCGCCGGCAGGCAAAGCGGCAGGAACACTTTTCGCAAGGTCAGCCAGCGCCCGGCCCCTTCCATCCAGGCCGCCTCCTCGAGGTCACGCGGAATGGTGTCGAAATAGCTCTGCAGCATCCACACGGTGAAGGCGACGTTGAAGGCCATGTAGATGAAGCCGAGCGCCGTGGTGCTCTCGACCAGCCCCCAGGCGGCCATCAGCCGGAACAGGCCGAGCACCAGCACGATCGGTGAGATCATCTGCGAGATCAGCAGGAACTGGCGGAAGGCGCCGTAGCCGGCGAAGCGGAAGCGCGACATCGCGTAAGCCGCGGGCACCGAGATCAAGATGGCGCCGACGGTAGCGATCACCGAGACGTAGAGCGAATTGGCCAGCGCCTGGCCGAAGCCGGTCGCCACCCACATGTCGGAAAAATTCGACCAGCGGAACTCGCTCGGCCACCAGGTGGGTGTCAGCACTTCGGTCCGTGGCTTCACCGCGGTCAGGAACATCACCGCGAAGGGGAAGATCGTCACCACGATCAAAGGCGCCAGCAGCAGCCACGCGATGGCGGTACGCTTCAGTTTGCTGCTCATGCGCGCTGCTCCCGCATGGCGAGGCGCACATAGATCATGGTGAAGACCAGCAATATGGCGAACATCACCAGCGACACCGCCGACGCCTCGCCCAGCTTGCCGATGCGGAAGGCGAGCTTGTAGAGGTGGGTCACCAGGATGTCGGTCGAATTGGCCGGCCCGCCCTGCGTCATCACCCAGATGATCGGGAAGGAATTGAAGACGTAGATCGTGTTGAGCACGATGGCGATGTTGATGAACGGTTTCAGCAGCGGAAAGGTGATCTCGCGGAACTGCTGCAGCGGCGTTGCCCCCTCCAAGGCGGCCGCCTCGTAGAGATCATCCGGGATCGACGACAGGCCGCCGAGGAAGATCGTCGTGGTGAACGGCACCGTCACCAATATGCCGATCAGCACCTGCATCGGAAAGGCCGTGCCGGCCTGTGCCAGCCATTGGATGTTGTGGTCGATCAGGCCGAGCCCGATCAGCGCCGAATTCAGCATGCCGCTTTCGCCGCTCAGCGCCCAGCGCCAGACCACCGCCGTCATGGTCAACGACACCGCCCAGGGCAGCATGATGATGACGCGCGCAAGGCCACGGCCATAGAAATCGGTGTTGAGGATCATCGCCACCGGGATCGAGACCAGCAGCGCGCCGCCGACCACCAGCACCGTCCACAGCCCGGTACGCCAGAGGGCCGCGATGAAATCGGGATCGGCGGTGAGCGCGGCGAAATTGGTCAGGCCGCTGAACTCCCGCAACTGGCCAAACCGATTGACGTCGTGCGTCGCGATCTGGATCAGGTCCCAGACCGGCCAGAAAATGACCACCGCAGCCAGGAACAGGCTGGGCAGGGTCAGGAGATAGGGCAGGAAGCGATTTTGCATCGGCTGGTTTGTACCGCTTTGCGAGGCATCAGTAGCGCTGGTTGGCCAACAGACCTGTTCTTCCCAGGCGCCCGGTTTCGAACTCTTTCCCGCCGTCGGCGCCGCCCCTCACCTGCCTGCCGGCATCCTCTCCCCGTATAGTGACGGGGAGAGGGGGTGCTTTCGTCACCGCTTTCGCCAGTCACCAGCGTCCAAGAAGGGCGCCGAGATTGCGACCAGCCCTTTCTCCCCGTCACTATACGGGGAGAAATGCCCGGCAGGGCAATGAGGGGCGGCGCTGACATTGGAGAGCAGCCGAACACTTCTAGAAGTGTGGCGCGCCCCGCCTGAGTCGGGGGCGCGCCACGGGCGCAGGGAGATACGCCCTATTTCTTGAACACGGCCCTATTTCTTCAGCACCGCATTGGCCTTGACTGCCGCCTCCTTCAAGCCTGCCTCGGGGTCGCCGCCGAGATAGATCTTCTGCATGGCGTCCGAGGTGATCTGGGCGACTTCTTCCCAGCCCGGGATGATCGGCGCGAAACGGGCATCCGGCAGCAGCGCGGTAAAGGCGGCGAGATCGGCGTTGTTGACGTAATAGTCCATCTTGGCCTCTTCCTTGTTCACCGGGAGGAAGCCTTCGCCTTGCGTGAACTTGGCGCGCTGCTCCGTGGTGAACAGGAAGTCCATCAGCTTCCAGGCCTCATCCTTGTTCTTGGAGTTCTTGAACATGATCATGGAATCGGTGACGCCATAGGTGCCGCGCGCGCCGGTCGGCCCGGCCGGAATGGCGGCCACGCCGTATTTGAGGCTCGGCGCCTCATCCTTGATCTGGTTGGACAGGAAGGGCGCGGTGATCATCATGCCGACCTTGCCCTGCTTGAACAGGTTCTGCACGTCCTCACGGTTGTTGGAGGTGACGCCGGGCTCCGTCAGCCCCTCGTCGATCATCGACTTGTAGAGCTTGGCGGCTTCGAGCGCGCCCGGCGTGCCGAGGCCCGACGTGCCGTCCTTGTTGAGGATCTCGGTGCCCTGCGACCACATGGCGTAGTAGTAGTAGACGTCGGTCTCGATCTCCTTGCCCTGCAGGCCGAAACCGAAGGCACCCTGCGCCTTGATCTTGCGGGCATCCTCCTGCAGTTCGGTCCAGGTTGCCGGCGGCTTGGCGATGCCGGCCTTCTCGAACAGCTCCTTGTTGTAATACATGGCGCGCGCCGAAGCGGCGATCGGCAACCCATAGGTCTTGCCGCCCATGATCGAGGGCGACAGGAAGGTGTCGATGAAGCGGCCCTTGAATTCGGGCGTGATATAGCTGTCGAGCGGCTCGGCGACATCCTGCTGGACGAAGTCGATCAGCCAGCGCGTGCCGATGATGGAGAGATCAGCATTGGTGCCGGCGGTGATGTCGGTGGTCAGCTTCTGCAGGAGCACATCCCAGGGCACCACCTCGAACTTGACGGTGATCCCGGGATTCTTCGCCTCGAACTCTTTCTTGACCTCTTCGAAGTAGGGGCCGGTCTTGGCGCTGTATTCGGCGACGGTAACCCGCACTTCGCCAGCTTCTGCCTGCGCCGCGAAGGCCAGAATGCCCATTCCGGCCATCAGGCCGGCAGTCCATTTCGCAAGGTTCATCTGATCTCTCCCATTTGGTCCACGCTTTTGCGCTCCCTGTGCCGGTGCTGACACAAGATTTATGTGACTTTCCTACATTATCGATGAATTTGCCGCATGCAAGCGGATTATGATGTTGCTTAATTACATTCCATTCTTTAGCCTGCCGGCATCTGCCTGACCTGCCGGAGGAGCAAGCGCCGTGGTTTCGAGAGCCGAATTCGAAGGCAGGACGGTCGTCATCACCGGCGCCGGTGGCGGCCTTGGCTCCGCGATCGCCGCACTGCTGGCCGGCAGGGGCGCACGGGTGGTCGGCTGCGACCAGTCCGAGGAGGCGCTGGCGAGCCCGCACCTTGCCTCGCGTCATGTCTTCGATCTTCTCGACCGGGCCTCGGTCGAAGCCGCGGTCGCCGCAGTGCTCGAAAAGGACGGCGTCCCCGACATTGTGATCAACAATGCCGGCTGGACGCGCGCCGAGACGCTCGATGCGCTGACGGCGGACAGGATCGAGCATGAACTCGACCTCAACCTGACCGGCGTGATGATTTTCGCCGATCCCATTGCCAAGGCGATGGCCGCGCGCGGTTCGGGCAGCGTCGTCTTCATTTCGTCCGTCAACGCCATCGCGCATTTCGGCAACCCCGCCTATGCCGCTGCCAAGGCCGGCATCAACGCCTATGCCAAATCGATCGCCGTCGAGCTCGGCCGCAGCGGCGTGCGCGCCAATGTGGTCTGCCCCGGATCGATCCGCACCGCCGCCTGGGACCATCGCCTCGCCAAGAACCCCGACATAATCGGCAAGCTGCAGCGGCTCTATCCGCTCGGCCGCATCGTCAACGCCTCGGAAGTGGCCGAAGCGGTGGCTTTCCTTGCCTCCGACCGGGCCTCGGGCGTAACAGGCGTGGTGATGCCCGTGGACGCGGGATTGACCGCCGGCTGCCTGCCGTTCATCGACGACATATTGGGAGCGTGACCATGACCGACGTCGAGTTTCGCAACCTGTCGAAATCCTTCGGCCAGCACAAGATACTCGAGAACATCAGCCTCGACATCACGAGCGGCGAATTCGTGGTGCTGGTCGGTCCGTCCGGCTGCGGCAAGTCGACCTTGCTGCGCATGCTGGCGGGCCTGGAGACCATCAGTTCCGGCGACCTCTTGATCGGCGGCACACGCGCCAACGACCTGCCGCCACAGCAGCGCAACATCGCCATGGTGTTCCAGTCCTATGCGCTATTTCCTCACCTCAAGGCCTCGGACAATATCGGCTTCGGTCCGAAGATCCGGGGCGAGGACCGCACCGCCATCGACCAGAAGGTCAAGAAGGCGTCCGGCGTCCTCAACCTGTTCTCCTACCTCGACCGTTATCCCCGCCAGCTCTCCGGCGGCCAGCGCCAGCGCGTCGCCATGGGCCGCGCCATCGTGCGTGAACCCTCCGTCTTCCTGTTCGATGAGCCGCTCAGCAATCTCGACGCGCAGCTGCGCGTGCAGATGCGCACCGAGATCAAGGCACTGCACCAGCGGCTGAAATCGACCATCGTCTACGTCACCCACGACCAGATCGAGGCCATGACCATGGCCGACCGCATCGTGGTGATGGATCGCGGCAGGATCCAGCAGGTCGGAGCGCCGCTGGAGCTCTATGACAGGCCGTCCAACAAGTTCGTCGCCGGCTTCCTCGGCTCGCCGTCGATGAGCTTTGTTTCCGGGGCGCTCAAGACGACGCCCGAGAGAACCTGGTTCGAGTCGACCGGCGGCGGACGGCTTGCGCTCGCCGGCAAACCGGTGCCGGCAGGCAGTGCCGTGGAGGCCGGCATCCGGCCCGAACATTTCATCGTCGGCGAGGCCACTGATGCCATGGCGCTCAAGGTTGATGTCGTCGAGCCGACCGGTTCCGAAACCCATGTCTACGGCACCATTGGCGCCGACACTGTGCGCGCCGTGTTCCGCGACCGGGTGCCGGTCCGGCCTGGCGACCTGCTGCCGGTCTCGGTCGCCCCCGGCAACATCCATCTGTTCGACACGGCGACGGGCCTGCCGCTGAGATGACGACGGAAACTCGAATATGAAGACGCCGGCCGACATCATCACGCGGCTGCAACTGATGTCGCAGGACGGCACCAAGTCGGATCGCCGGCTGGCAAGCCTCGTTCTGTCCGATCTCGACTTCGCCTCCAAGGCAGCAATCTCGGAAATTGCCGCGCGCGTCGGCGTCAGTGAGCCGACAGTCACCCGTTTCTGCCGCAACCTCGGCTGCGAGGGCCTGCGCGACTTCAAGTTCTATCTGGCGCAGGCCATTGCCATCGGCGGCCAGTATCTGTCGCCGGAGCCGCTGAGCCGCGATGCCCGCGAACAGCGCATCGCATCGGCCATCACCGAAGCCGCGATCGCCTCCATCCAGCGCGTCAGCGAAAACCTCGACATGACGACACTGGTCGACGTCGCCGCGCGCCTCGCGGCGTCAGGCAATGTTCTGTGCATCGGTTCGGGTGGCATTTCCTCGATGATGGCGACCGAGATGCAGAACCGGCTCTTCAGGCTGGGCCTGCCGGTCCTGGCGCAGATCGACGGCCAGTTGCAGCGCATGTACGCCGCCGTTGCCACGCCGGACACCACCGTCGTCGCCTTCTCGGTCTCCGGCTATGCGCGCTCGGTCATCGAGGCGGTGCAGGTCGCCCAGCAATATGGCGCCGCCACGGTGGCCGTCACCGCGCCCGACTCCGCGCTGGCCAAGGTCGCCGACACGGTCATCCACCTGCAGCCGCTCGAGGACGGCAACATCTACAAGCCGACATCGTCGCGCTACGCGCTGCTGGCGATCGTCGACATGATCGTGACATCGGTCGCCGAGACGCGCGGCCCGAAGGTGCTGGAGAACCTGCGCCGCATCAAGCAGAGCGTGAACACGCTGAAGGTCGACGATCCGCGTTTGCCGCTGGGGGATTGAACTTCAGGTAGAGGATAGACGGCAGAGCGCATCGACACTTCTTGCCAGCGCCGCCGGTTCGCCTGAAATGCGCAGCGTCTTGAGACGGGCCGTGCCGCCGGCAACGACCGAAACCGAAGATGCCGGCACGCCCAGCGCCTTGGCGACCAGCTTCTCCAGCGCTTGATTGGCGGCGCCATTTTCCGGCACGGCGCGGACCCGCGCCTTCAAATGGCTTCGTCCGTCCGCCGATGTTTCGACGCCTTCCAGCCGGTCCACGGAAGACTTCGGTGTCAGCCGAACGAACAGATCGACGCCGTTCTCGCGAATGCGGTACGGCGCGCTCATGCGATCGTCAGGCCAGCAACAGCGGCGCCACCGTGGTGAGAATGAACTGCCTGAGGAAGAACAGGATCAAAAGCAGGATGATCGGCGAGATGTCGATGCCGCCAAGGTCGGGCATGAAGCGGCGGATCGGCCGCAGCGCCGGCTCGGTCAACCTGTAGAGCATGTTGCCGATGCTGCCGACGAACTGATTGCGCGAGTTGACGACGTTGAAGGCATAGAGCCAGGAAAAGATCGCCGAAGCGATGATGACCCACCAATAGAGGTCGAGCGCCATGACGATGGTTTGAATGAGGGCGAGCATGCCGGTCTCCAATTGTTGCCGACATGTAGCCACTACGCGCCGAACCGGCAAGGGCAGGGTTCAGCCACGCGACCGGCGGGCGGGTTTTTGGTGAAGCGCCGCCTTGACAGGAAACCGCGTCGCCCGATAAATGCGCCATCCGCTGGACGGGGCTGTAGCTCAGCTGGGAGAGCGCGTCGTTCGCAATGACGAGGTCAGGAGTTCGATCCTCCTCAGCTCCACCAGCGGAATAATCGATTGTCCGCCTTTCCCGCGCGGTAACGCCCAAGCATCATCCGATACATCGCGATGCATCACCCGGCGAGAATGCCCCCAAAAATGGCCAGAAGCGACTTCGCCTTTCCAAGGCGAAATGGTTGTCAATTGGACTTATGGCGATGGCCGGTTTCCGATCGGCGCTATTTTTTTTGGAAGCCGCCCCATTAGACTGGCGTTCTCAAATCAGTTTTTCTGTGTGTTGTGACAAGGCGTTTCGGCGGGGGCGACCGAAGGCGCTATACGGATTCCGAGTCGAAATGAAGAAGCCGCCCGCGGAAGCAAAAAAGTGTCCATTCGCGACAATCTCGCTGCAAATCTCAGGCGGCTCTGCAAGGACCATGCTTCCGTCAGCGCGGTGTGCCGCGAACTGGGCATCAACCGCACGCAGTTCGAGCGTTATCTGCAGGGGCAGACCGTCCCCAACAAGGCCACCGCCAAGCTGATCTGCGACTACTTCCGAATCGACGAGGCCGAACTGTACCGGGACCCCGGCACCCCCGAGCCCACGGCTCCCGGCCTGCCGCCGATCTCCGAAAGCCTGTTCACCCAGATGATCCGCCCGCCCGCCCCGTCGATCGCGGGCGGCACCTATTTCACCTATTTTTCGATCCCGACCCGCGCCGACCTCCTGATGCGGTCAGTGACCTTCGTGCGTCGCGAGGCCGAACTGGTCACATTCCGCTGGGTCACCGGATGGTCGGAGCGCCGCGGCTCGACATGGGCGCGGGCGCGCGGCAACCATTATGGCGTGGCGATCTCGCGCCTCAACTGGATCTATTTCAGCGGCGTCAACCGCCGCCAGACAGGCGAGCCATCGCTGATCTCGGTGCAATGGGCGCCTATCTCCGAACCGGTGCTGAGAGGCAAGGCCATGCTTCTGACCGAAACCGGGCCGGCATTCGTGTCGGTCATCATGCGGCAGGACATGTCCAATATCCCGCCCAGGCATGCGATCCGCATGGCGCATGTCGTCAGGCTCGATGATCCCGGCGTCGATCAGCTCGTCGTCAGCCTTGCCCGGGACGGGCTGGATTAGCAACTTGCTTACGCTAAATAAGAACAAGAATATCCCGAAAAAGCGTATGCTAGCGATTGCCTACTCCATATCTGAGTAAAATCGATTTTTTTAGACTTTACAGCCAGGAAAGATATTTTAGATCATATTTGATTTACTACAATTTTAACAAATCATTAACTCTCCGGACCTTACCTTTCTACTCGCGGGTACGAACTTGGCCCGCATTCGGCGGGCTCGACCATCAATTGGCCGACTCGACATGTCCAGTGTAGCCCATACGCATTCCTAGAGTTCCATCCGATGACAGGAGCAGCAGGTGTCAAATCAGTCACTACGTCAGTCAGAGCTCGATAGTCTGCAATATATCGCGACGATGACCAACGAACTGGTGCAGATGGCCGAAGCAAGCCGTTTTCCCATGATCTCCTATCTGCTCGGCATGGCCTATGCCGAGGCCTTCGATGTCTTGCGCGGCGCACGCCCGGCCAGACATGCGCAGCTCAGCGGCAACCCGATGCATCCCAAGGCACACGCGAAAGACAACCACGCTCAACCAAGAACAGCGTAGCGCGACGGGGCGGCGCTAGTCCTGTAGACTGAACACGAACGGCGCCGTACGGCTGACGCGCGAGCCGAGTTCCGGCGGCGGCGCCGGTACGGTGGCGCCCTGTAGCACCGCGAGCGCTGCGCGGTCGAGCTCGGCATCACCGGACGAACGCACGACCCGCGCCGACAGCACCCGGCCGGACGGGTCCATGGTGAAAGTCACATTCACATTGCCTTGCGCGCGACGGGATTTCGCGGCACTCGGGTAGCGCTTATGGCGATTGATCCATGCCGTCAGCCGCGATTCCCATTTGGCCGGGCTGACACCCGAAAACCCGGCCGCCGAACTCGGCGCCGCTGCCTTGGCGGCGGGCCTGGCTTCGGCGCTCGCGGCACTTGCCGTCTTCAGTGGTTCGGCCTTTTCCTTCTTCGGCCTTGGCTTGAGCTTGTCGGCAGGCCTTTTGACCTTGGCTTCGGCAGGCTTCTTGTCCTTGCGTCTTTCGGCCGGCTTTGACCGCGGCATCGGGACGACAACCTCCGGCGCGACCGCCTCGACAATATCGGGGACGACCTCGTCCAAGGGCGGCTGGACGACCGGTTCGACCTCCATCATCTCCATGGGTTCGTCCGGCGGCACCGTCTCCGGCTCGGCGGCACGTTCGGCTTGCTCGACTACCTTGTCGGGCTCGGCGGTCTTCTCCGTCTCCTCGACCGGCTCGGTCTGGTCGGGAATCGCCGCATCGAGCATCGCCGCCTGTTCGGGTGCCGCCGGCGTCATCATCATCGGCGCCATTTCGATCACCGGCGCCGGCGGCGGCCCGCTATCCGACGGTTCGACTGGACTGAAATTCTGCACGGCATAAGCGACGGCGACATGCGCCCCAAGCATCAGCACGGCCGCACATGCCCATAGGGCAAGGTCGCGCCAGCCGAAGCGCGACAGCCCCATCGTGGGCGAGGCGGCCGATCGTGTCATGGGGCAGCCGTTCCGCCTGGCACCGGTGCGGCGGCATCACCGGCGGGCGCCGCCTCCAGGCCGACCAGGGCGACCTTCAGATAGCCGGCGGCACGCAGCAGGTTCATCGTCTCCATCAGGTCGCCATAGGCCACCGCCTTGTCGGCGCGCAGGAAGATTCGCGTCTGCTTGTCGCCCTTGGTGCGGCTGTCGAGCGTGGCGGCAAAAGCCGGCCGCGGCACGGTGTCGTTGCCGATCGCGAGCGTGAGATCATCCTTCAATGTCAGGAAGATCGGCGTTTCTGGCCGCGGCGCCGGCATCGCGGTCGAGCCGGGCAGGTCGACATTGACATCCACCGTCGCCAGCGGCGCTGCGACCATGAAGATGATCAACAGCACCAGGATGACATCGATGAACGGCGTGACATTGATCTCGTGGCCCTCCTCGAGATCGTCGTCCATGGTCTGTCGAAGCCTGCTTCCCACGACACCGCCCCCTCTACTCTGCCGCCAGCACCGCCGCGGGTGCTATCGCGCGGAAATCGAGGTCGCGGCTGACCAGCCGTTCGACGCCCGCCGAGGCGTCGGCCAGTGTCTGCCGGTAGCCGGCTATCGAGCGGGCAAAGACGTTGTAAATCACCACCGCCGGAATTGCCGCGACCAGCCCCATCGCGGTGGCCAGCAACGCCTCGGCGATGCCCGGCGCCACCACGGCGAGATTGGTGGTCTGCGCCTGCGAAATGCCGATGAAGGCGTTCATGATGCCCCAGACTGTGCCGAACAGGCCGACGAAAGGCGCCGTGGACCCGATCGTCGCCAGCAGGCCGGCGCCGCGCGACATGCGCCGCGACGCCGCCGCCTCGATGCGCGACAGGCGCGAGGCGACCCGTTCCTTCAGTCCCTCCCCGCCGACATGGTCGAGCGCGCCGGCCGAAAGCGCGGTCTCTTCCTCGGCGGCCCGCACCAGGAGCGCGCCGGGGCCGCCACTGCGGTCGAGCGCGCGGCTCGCCTGCTTCAACGTCGCGGCATCGCCGATCGCGCGGACGGCATGGCGGACACGCAGCTTGCCGGCGAAAATTTCCAGCGACTTGGCCAGCCATATCGTCCAGGTGACGAGCGACGCGAACGCCAATCCGATCATCACCGCCTTCACGATGATGTCGGCGGCCATGAACATGCCCCATGGCGACAGGTCGTGCGGCAGGTTCAGCTCCATCGTCCCCGCAAGGCCCGTCCCCGCCGGCTGCGGCTGCGCAGGCATCGCTGGTACTTCAGCCGCCGGTGGGGCGGGTGCCGGTACAGCTGGAGCAGCTTGTGCCGCTTCTGCCGGCGCGGCAGGAGCCCCGACTACTGCTGCAGCGTCGGCCGGTTGCTCCTGGGCCACCGCGCCGGTCGCCGCCAGGATCACCGATGCGACCAACGCCGCCAACGAACCATGTCTCGACACGAGCTTCTTCCTTGCTCTCACGGCGGCCAGAATGCGGTCTGGGTATCGGCTTCGGCCCCGGCCATGGCGTTTCTCCAGCGTGGCTACCGTTTTCCAATCCTGGCTACGGCAGGCAGGCGCCCGGGTTGACTATAAAACATGAACTTACTAGTCAACATTGAAGATGACAACGCCGCTCAACAAATCTCGGAGATGTGCCGGCCAAAAACCTGAAGCGTCGTGGCATGTTGCCGGTTACGGGCGGTCATTCGCCCGATCCGCCCTGGCGAATGCCGGACATCCGGTGTCGCGGCATCGGTGCGAACTCGCTAGAATGATCCGGCCGCAAGGAGCTCCGGATGATCAAGGCAATACCCTTCGACTACCCTTATGATGGCAGGCTGGTGGCCGAAAACACCGCGTTGATCGTCATCGACCTGCAACAGGATTTCCTGTCGACATCGGGCTATTTCGCCAGGAAGGGGTATGACCCCTCGCCGCTGCGGGCGATCCTGCCCACGGTGAACCGCCTGATCGCGGCCGCGCGCAGGGCCGGGCTCACCATCGTCCACACCAGGCAGGGTTACCGCGCCGACATGGCCGACATGACGCCCTATGAGAAATGGCGCCGCAAGCGCGCCGGTCTCGACGGCACCGACGTCCTGTTGCGCTCGGGCGCGGGATTCCAGATCGTTCCGGAGATCGATGTCGCAGCGCACGACATCATCGTCGACAAGACCTGCAACAGCGCCTTCACCTATACGGATTTCGAGCTCGTGCTGCGCGCTCGAGGTATCACGCATCTGATTTTTTCCGGATGCACGACGGATGTTTGCGTTCACACCACGCTGCGCGAGGCCTGTGACCGCAATTTCCAATGCCTGACCATTTCGGACGCCTGCGCCAGCGGTGATCAAAAGGCGCATGAAGCGGCGTTGCACATGGTGACGGTCGAGGATGGCGTCTTCGGCGTGCTGGCCGATTCGGACGCCGTCATCGAAGGGCTGTCGCGGCTTGCCGGCAGACACCAAGCAACAGAAGATTGATGGACCTCAGCCCGCTGCTCGCGTCTCCAGCCCTGCGCCAGGCGCATAAGCTCCGTGGTGGAATTCGCTAGCCTCCCGGCGCGCCAGGGAGTTGCGCAGCAACGCAATGGTTTCCCGGCCAGCCGTCGCGATCTCGTGTGGCGTGTCGACGCCGATGACCATGAACTCATCGATGCCGAGAGCCGCATAGGCAAGCAGCGACAGCGCGACCTGGGCCGGAGGCCCGGAGAGGTCGACCGTCTTTTGGCCGGCGACGGAAACACCTTGGTGGATCCTGACCGGAAGCGCGAAGCGCAGTTTGCCGGCGCGGCCATGTTCGGCCGCGGCGCGACGCGCCCGCTCCATCAATTGCCTGATATCGTCGATCGGACCCGGCGCCAGTTCGAAGACATCGGCATGCCGGCCTGCCACCTTCAGCGCAGTTCCGGATTGCCCGCCCATACGGATCACGAGGTCGGCGCCATGCGGACCCTTGCGCTCGATATAACCACCCTTGATGCTGTAGAACGCACCTTCGTGGTCGAAGGGCCGGTCGTTCGACCACAGCCGCTTCAACAGCACCAGATATTCGTCGATCCGCTGCCAGACGACGCCACGTCCGACCGGCCGTGTCTCGGCATCGTCGTCGCTGATCATCCTGAGGGCCAGCCGTCCGCCGCTCCCCCTGTCGATGGACGCCAACTGGCGGGCAGCCACCGTCGGTTCGATCACGCCGGCCCAATGGGTGAGCACCACTTCCAGCGAAGCAGTGCGGTCGAGCACCTGGGCGGCAAGATCCATGTTGGTCAGCAGCCCGGCCGAATCGTCGACGACGATCTTCTGGAAACCCCCGTCCTCGATCAGCCCGAGTTTGGTCGCGGTCTCTGCGAAGTCATAGAAAAAGGGAACCGTCGCATCGGCGGTCTTGCCGGGAACATGCGTGAATTCGATCGGCATTGTCATCTCCTCCATCACTGGAATCACTGATGCTGTGAAATGCGAACCCTCAGGCGCGCCAAAGCGCTCCGGGATCCGGTTCATTCAACTCCGATTGCCTGAAAGCTGTGGGGCAACAGCCCCTGCCGATCCGGTGCCTTAGGGAATGAGGCCCAGAACGACTGCCCCGGTGAACACGAACGCAAGGGCAAAGACGAGATAGGCGAAAGCGCCGGCATAGGCCGGGCGAAAGCCCTGGGCATTGGCCAGCCTCTGGCCGCTGCTGTCGGTCTGGGCGTTCTGGATATAGGACATATCGACCTCCGTCTCGCTGGTTAATCTATAAAACTTGTAGACTTTGTCGATTGCTATTTTTCGATTATTCGCAGAATTTTTTTCTCATTGATCGCCAAAAATTGGTGTGAAGTTGCTGTGAAGATAGATCCAAGCGATCGACGCACACAGCGTGGCGGCATCCCTAGCGCGATGCAGGAAGGCTCTTGCCTACCGCTCCTCTCGTCGAAACGGCTTCAGCAGCGCCGAGGGTGCCACCGCGTTGCGCGACATCACCGCCATGGCGACAATCGTAAAGATGAAGGGCAGCATCAGGAACGCCTCGTAAGGGATATGCCCGAGCCCGCTCGCTTGCATGCGCAGCTGGAGCGCATCGACGAAGGCAAACAGCAGCGCCGCACCCGCCGAGCGCCACGGATCCCAGCGGCCGAACACGACCAGCGCGATCGCCACCCAGCCGCGTCCGGACACCACGCCGAAGGTGAAGGCGTTGAACTGCGCCATCGACAGGAAGGCGCCGGCGAGCCCCATCAGTGCACCGCCAAGGATGACGGCCTGGAAGCGCGTGGCAATGACGCTGACGCCGGCGGAATCGGCGGCACGCGGGTTCTCGCCGACCATGCGCACCGACAGGCCCCATGGCGTGCGGTAGAGCACGAAGGCAGCGAGCGGGATGGCCAGGATCGCCATGTAGACCAGCGCGAACTGGTTGAACACCGCCGGCCCGAGCACCGGAATATCGGACAGAACCGGGATCGGCAGCGTCTGAAAACCCTTGATGCTTGGCGGCACCGATTGCTGGCCGAAGATCAGCCGGTAGAGGAAATAGGCAAGCCCCGATGAGAACAGCGTCACGCCGATGCCGCAGACATGCTGGCTGAGGCCGAGCGCCACCGTGAACAGCGCATGCAGCGCGCCCATCAGCATGCCGGTCAGCACCGCCACCAGCACGCCAAGCCACAGGCTGCCACTGAGGCTGGTGGCCGTGAAGCCGGTCATGGCGCATAGCAGCATGATGCCTTCAATGCCGAGATTGAGCACGCCGGCCCGTTCGGAGAACATTTCGCCGAGCGTGGCAAAGGCCAGCGGCGTGGCGATGCGGATGATGGCGGCGAGAAAGCCGACCTGAAAAATCTGTTCCAGCACGGCGCTCATCGGGCGACCCCGACGCGGCGGATCCGATAGGCGGTGAACAGCAGCGCGACCAGCATGGCGAGCAGAGCCGTGCCCTGGATGACGTCGCTGAGGAACGCCGGCACGCCGGTCGCGCGCGACATCGCTTCCGCACCGGTCATCACGGCGGCAAGGAAGATCGCCGCCGGCACCACGCCGAGCGGGTTGAGCCGCGCCAGCATGGCGACGACGATGCCGGAATAGCCGTAGCCCGGCGAAATATCGCTCATCACCTGGAAGTGCACGCCGCCGACCTCGCCGACACCGGCAAGGCCGGCCAGCGCGCCGGAAAGCAATGCTGTCGAGATCAGCACTCGCTCGACATGGATGCCGCCATATCTGGCGGCTTCCGGGTTTTCACCGGTGACGCGGATGCGGAAACCGAGCGTCGTGCGCACGATCAGGAACCAGATCAGCGGCGCCGCGACCAGCGCCACGATGACGCCGAGATGCAGCCGCGTGCCTTCGATCAGCACCGGAAAATTGGCCGAATCCTCGATCGGGGGCGAGATCGGGTAGCCGCTGAAGCTATCCTTCCACGGCCCTTCGATCAGCGCCATCAACGCGTAGTAGATGACCGAGTTGAGGAGCAGCGAACTGACGACGTCGTCGACCTTGAATTTGACCCGTAGCGCCGCGGGGACAAGCCCCACCGCCGCACCGGCGGCAGCACCGGCGATTGCCATCAGCAGCATGGCGAGTGGCCCCGGCATCGGGATCGCGCCGACGAAGCAACTGGCCACCGCGCCGGCCAGCAATTGCCCCTCGGCGCCGATGTTCCAGAACTTGGCCCGGAAGGCGACGGCGACCGCCAGCCCGGTGAAGATCATCGGTGCGGCGCGCACCAGCGTTTCGGTGATGGCATAGCTGTCGCCGAGCGAAGCGGTGAACATGACGCCATAGGATTCGAACACACCAGCCCCGGCCAGCGCGATCAGGCCGCTGCACAAGACGAGCGTGGCAGCGATCGCCAGCAACGGCAGTGCCAGGTTGAACCAGGCTGGCGTGGAGGTCCGGACTTCGAGGCGAAACATCAGCCTTGGCCCTCCGCTCTTGGGCTAGCCGCGGAACGTTGGCGCCGCCCCTCATCCGCCTGCCGGCACCTTCTCCCTGTACAGTGACGGGAAGAAGGGGACTGGCGGCAACGTCGGCGACTGTTTTCGCGACCTTGATGGTTGGCGAAACCATCGACGAGAGCGCCCCTCTCCCCGTCACTATACGGGGAGAGGATGCCGGCAGGCTGGTGAGGGGCGGCGCCGACCTCCCAAGCGAAACGTCGAGGCAAACCCATGCTACGCCTTCCCCTCCGCTCCGGTCATCAGCAGGCCAAGTCGCGCAACACTCGCATCGGCGCTGTCGAGCGTGCCGGCGATGCGGCCCTCATACATCACCGCGATGCGGTCGCAGAGCACCATCAGTTCCTCCAGATCCTCGCCGATGACGACGATGCCGCAGCCCTTGGCGCGCATGTCGAGGAATTTCTCGTGGATGAAACGGGCCGCGCCAATGTCGAGGCCGCGCGTCGGCTGTGAGACGATCAGAACCTTTGGGTCAAAGGCAAGCTCGCGCGCCAGCAGCGCCTTCTGCAGATTGCCGCCGGACAGCGCGCCGGCCCGCATCATCGGCCCGGGACATCTGATATCATAGGCCTTGATCTGCGCCTCGGCGAAAGCGCGGATCGCATCCGGCTTGAGCAGCCCCCTGACGGAGAAGGCTGATGTGCCGATGCGCGGCAGCACCATCGAATCGGCGAGTGGCAGATTGGTGACCAGCCCCGTCGTCATGCGGTCTTCCGGGATGCGGCCAAGGCCCAGCGCCTGCACCTCGCGCGGCGAGAAGTGCACGACCTGTTTGCCGGCTATCGTCATTTGGCCGTTGTCGGGCGCGCGCACGCCCGAGATCACCTCCGCCAGCGCTCGCTGGCCATTGCCCGAGACTCCGGCAATGCCGAGAATCTCGCCAGCACGCACCACAAGCGACACATCGCGCAACGCGGTGCCCGAATGCCGTGAGGTCGAAATGCGGTCGAGGATCAGCACATCGGCGCCCGGTGTCGATGGCCCACGCGCCGGCGGCACGATTTCATGGCCGCACATCAATTGCGCCATTGCAGCCGACGTCGTGTTTGCCGGATCATCGACACGGCCGGCGACGCGGCCATGCCGCAGCACGGTGCAGCGATGCGTCAGCGCCCGCACCTCGTTGAGCTTGTGCGAGATGAAGATGATGCCGAGCCCCTGCGCCGCCATCGACCGCAACGCCGAAAACAGCCCGCCGACCTCGCTCGGCGCCAGCACCGCCGTCGGTTCGTCGAGGATCAAGAGCTTGGCGCCGCGAAACAGCGCCTTGACGATTTCGAGCCGCTGCTGCTCGCCGACCGACAGTGCCGAGACCGGCAGATTGGGGTCGAGCGTCAGCCCATGCTGGCTGCTGATTTCGGCGAGCCGCGCCAGCCCGCCGGCGCGATCGATCCGCCCCGACTTGCCGGGAATGCCGATGAGCAGGTTTTCCAGCACTGTCAGCCGTGGCGCCAGATGGAAATGCTGGTGCACCATGCCGATGCCGGCGGCCAGCGCATCAGCCGAACTGGTGATCCGCGCCGGCCGGCCCTCGATCAGGATCTCGCCGGCATCCGGCGCATAAGCACCGAACAGCACGTTCATCAATGTGGTCTTGCCGGCGCCGTTCTCGCCGAGCAAACCGAGGATTTCTCCTGGCGCCACGCTGAGATCCACAGCCTCGTTCGCTTTGACGGCGCCGAAGCTCTTGGTGATGCCGCGCATTTCGATGAGTGGGGCGGGCAAGGGTGCTCCTGACTTGCGATCCGGTGACTAACCGCAGAGGGCAGCGCTGCACCCCCCTCTGGCCTGCCGGCCATCTCCCCTCGAGGGGGAGATCAGATGTCACGCAGGCTTTCGCCAACTTTGGCCGTGCACAATAAAGCCATCAAGGAAGCTGCCGATCTCCCCCCTTGAGGGGGAGATGCCCGGCAGGGCAGAGAGGGGGGCTTGGCGCCCACCTTAAGCCGAAGCGCTCAATCCGAAACCGGCGTGTTCTCGTCGACATCCACCCGGAAATTGCCTTCCAGGATCTCGGCCTTCTTCTTCTCGACCAGATCCTTGACCTCGGCGGGCAAGGTCTTGTCGAACTTGTGGAAGGGCGCGAGATAGGAGCCGCCCTTGGCCATGCGCGAGAAATCGCCGTAGTCCTGCGCCGTGTAGACGCCGGCCTTGACCAGCTTGATCGCTTGCTCGACCGTCGGGTACATGTCCCAGACCGGGCCGGTGATGACCGTATCGGGGCCGAGGCTCGACTGGTCGGACATGTTGGAGATGGCGAGGATCTTCTTCTCGACCGCCGCCTCGATGACGCCGAAGCGTTCCGCATAGATGACGTCGACGCCGGCGTCGATCTGCGCCACCGCCGCTTCCTTGGCCTTGGGCGGATCGAAGAAGGAACCGATGAAGGCGACCTTCTTCTTGACGTTCGGATTGACCTCCTTGGCGCCAGCGAAGAAGGCATTGACCAGCCGGTTCACTTCCGGAATGCCCATCGCCGCCACCGCGCCGACCGTACCCGACTTCGACATCTTGCCGGCGATCATGCCGGAGAGATAAGCAGGCTCGTGGATCCAGTTGTCGAAGACGCCGAAATTGGGTTCGGCCGGCCCCGCGCCTGAGCCGAACAGAAATGCGGTCTTGGGGAACTGCTTGGCCGTGCGGCGCGATTCACGCTCGGCGGCGAAGGCGTCGCCCAGCACCAGCTGGTACCCGCCCTGCGCATATTCGCGCATGACGCGGCTGAAGTCGGCGGTCTGCACCTTCTCGGACCATTTGTATTCGATGCCGAGTTCCTTTTCGGCCTTCTGCAGTGCGACGTGGATCTGGTTGTCCCAGGGTTCCTCGATCGGCGTGGCGAAGATAGCCGCCACCTTCAGTTTCTTGCCCGCCGCGAAGGCCGCACCCGGCAGCATCGCCGCAGCGAAACCCAGCGCGCCCAGCTCCAGCACGTTGCGTCGCGACAGCCCTTCGCGCATCGAATGGGATTTGCTCTTTCGGTCTTCCATTGAAGTGCCCCTCTGTTCGACAGCCGTGTCGAGCCGGCCGTTCCCTAAGAATGTCAGACGAGGAACTATGGAACGGGTCTAGACTTTTGTCCACATGGTCAAATTTGAGAGCGGCCAATCGCTTCAGGTTGGCGCCGCCCCTCACCTGCCTGCCGGCATCCTCTGCCCGTATAGTGACGGGGAGAGGATGCCCGTCATTGCCGGTTTCGCCAATCACCGGCGTTCAAAGGAGGGCGCCGGCATTGCCGCCAGCTTCCTTCTCCCCGTCACTATACGGGGAGAAGTGCCCGGCAGGGCGATGAGGGGCGGCGCCAACCCTGGCAATTTGCAGTCTCCGATCAGGCCCGTTCGAGCGCGATGGCGATGCCCTGGCCGACGCCGATGCACATGGTGGCCAGCGCATAGCGGCCGCCGCGTTCCCGCAGCTCCAGCGCAGCCGTGCCGGAGATGCGGGCGCCCGACATGCCCAGCGGATGGCCGAGCGCGATGGCGCCGCCATTCGGATTGACGTGCGGTGCGTCCTCGGCGATGCCGAGTTGGCGCAGCACGGCGATGCCTTGCGAGGCAAAGGCTTCGTTGAGTTCGATGACATCGAATTGTTTTGGCGTCAGGCCAAGCCGCGCGCAGAGTTTTTGCGTCGCCGGCGCCGGGCCGATGCCCATGATGCGCGGCGCCACGCCGGCGGCGGCCCCGCCGAGGATGCGGGCGATCGGCGTCAGGCCGTACTTCTTCACAGCGGCCTCGGAAGCGACGATCAGCGCTGCCGCCCCGTCATTGACGCCGGACGCATTGCCGGCAGTCACCGTGCCGCCCTGCCGGAACGGCGTCGGCAATTTGGCCAGCGCCTCGACCGTGGTGCCGGCGCGGGGATGCTCATCCTTCGACACCACGATCGCATCGCCCTTGCGCTGCGCAATGGTCACTTCGGTGATTTCCTTCGCCAGCCGCCCATTGGCCTGCGCCGCGACCGCCTTGTCCTGGCTGCGCACGGCAAAGGCATCCTGGTCCGCACGCGACACGGCAAAATCCTCGGCGACGTTCTCGCCGGTTTCCGGCATGGAATCGACGCCGTACTGCTTCTTCATCAGCGGGTTGATGAAGCGCCAGCCGATGGTGGTGTCGTAAATCTCGGCATTGCGCGAGAACGCCGTGTCGGCCTTGGGCATGACGAAAGGCGCCCGGCTCATGGACTCGACGCCGCCTGATATCATCAGTTCGGCCTCACCCGCCTTGATGGCGCGCGCGGCGATGGTCAGCGCGTCCATGCCCGAGCCGCACAGCCGGTTGACGGTGGAGCCTGGAATATCCTGCGGCAGGCCGGCCAGCAGCAGCGCCATGCGCGCCACGTTGCGGTTGTCCTCGCCGGCCTGGTTGGCGCAGCCGTAGATGACGTCGTCCACCGCCTGCCAGTCGATCCCGGCATTGCGCTCAAGCAAAGCCTTCAACGGGATGGCGCCAAGGTCATCGGTACGTACCGAGGACAGCGAACCGCCGAAGCGGCCGATCGGCGTGCGGATATAGTCGCAAATATAGGCCTCGGCCATGTCAGGCTGCTTTCCCTTTTCCGGTCCCCTCATGCGCCGCCTTGGTGCGGGCCTGCAGGTCACGCAATGTCTCGAGTTCGAGTTCGCTTGGCGCCGGCGTTTCGTCAAGCGCCTCGGCGAACTTAACCACCCAGCCACAGCTTTCCTGCACCTGCTGGCGGGTGACGCCGTGATGCAGCGAGACAACGGTGAATTCCTTGGTGACCGGGTCCGGCTTCCAGATGGCGAGATCGGTGATCAGCAAGGTCGGGCCAGCGGTGTCGATGCCCAGCCGCTGGCGATGATCGCCGCCCTCGCCATGGCCGAACGAGGTGAAGAAGTCGATCTTTTCGACCATGCCGCGCTTGGTCTGCGCCATGGTGATGTAGATTTCCTTCGACGACGTCGCGATCTCCGGCGCGCCGCCGCCACCCGGCAGCCTGGTCTTGGGATGAAAATAGTCGCCGATGACCGTGGTGTTGATGTTGCCGAACTTGTCGAGTTGCGCCGCGCCGAGAAAGCCGATCGAAATGCGGCCGCCCTGCAACCAGTAGCGGAACATCTCCGGCACCGCGACGGTGGTGACCGCGGTTTCGCACAATTCGCCGTCGCCGATCGACAGCGGCAGCACGTCGGGCGCCGTGCCGATCGTGCCGCTCTCATAGATCAGCGTGATGTCGGGTGCATGCGTCAGCCGCGCCACATTGCAGGCAGCCGACGGCGCGCCGATGCCGACGAAGCAGACGTCGTCGTTCCCCAGGGCCCGGCTGGCCGCGATCGTCATCATCTCGTTTGATGTAAAGCCCAAGGGGTTCTGGTTGTCGCTCATCCCGCTTTCCTCAGATGTTCGACGCGGCCCGCGAAATCGTCGGCGGCTCTTTCGATAACGTTGGCCTGCATCCACTTTTGGAATTTCTCACGGTCGGCGGCAATCTCGTCCCATTCGAGATAGGCGGCATTGTCGCGCGCATAATAGCCGTGCGCATAGGACGGATGCGAACCGCCGGGCACCACCGAGATCGCCGCGATCGTCCAGCGCGGCAGCACGGTCAGGTTCGGATGCAAATCGCCGAAACTGTCGACCACTTCCTCCACCGTCACCACGGCGCGTCTGGCCGCCAGCACCGCCTCCTTCTGGATGCCGATAATGCCTTCGACCAGCACATTGCCCTTCTTGTCGGCCTTCTGCGCATGGATGAAGGTAACATCGGGCCGGATCGACGGCACCGCCGCCAGCACCTCGCCGGTGAACGGACAGGTGACCGATTTGATGTTCGGATTGACTGCGGCCAGCCCGGCGCCGCGATAGCCGCGGAACACCGCGCAAGGCAGGCCGGCCGCGCCCGCCTCATAGGCGTTGGCCATGCCGGCATGGCTGTGCTCCTCGACCTCGATCGACCGGGGAAAGCCGTTCTCGATCGCATCGCGGGCGCGCCGCAGCAGGCCGACACCGGGATTGCCTACATAGGAGAAGACGATTTTCTTCGCCATGCCCATGCCGATCATCTGGTCGTAGATCAGATCGGGTGTCATGCGGATCAGGGTCAGGTCGCGAAACCCCTGGCGGATCGCCTCATGCGCGGCAGCTGTCGGGATCAGATGGGTGAAGCCTTCGAAGGCGACGGAGTCGCCATTGTTCAGGTTCTCCGCGACGGCTTGCTTGAGCGACAGGAACTTGACCATCACCTAGACTCCAACTCCAAAAGTTCGTATTGCGAACTTTTGTTTTATATGTGATACTTTTTAAGCTACCCTATGACGCGGAGTCAATCCTGACGTCGCCCGGAGATGAGATGGACGAAGAGGCCGTTTCCCGTGATCAAGTCGGCTCGCTCGGGCGCGGTCTTGCCGTGATGGAAATCCTGGCCCGGCATCCTGCGGGCATGACCCTGACCGAAATGGCCGAGGAAGCCGGCCTGACTCGCGCCGGCGCCCGCCGCTTCCTGCTGACCTTGGTCGCGACCGGCTACGCGACTCAATCCGGCCGTGTGTTCTCCCTGTCGCCACGCCTGCTGACCATCGCCCGCACCTGGCTCGGCGGCGGCTCGCTGTGGAGCTTCGCCGCGCCGATCATGCGCGCGGTGGCGGCGCAGCTGAACGAAGCTTGCTCGGCGGCGATCCTGTCGGGCGATGATGTCGTCTATGTCGCCCGCATTCCCGGGCGCCGTATCCTGAGCGTCTCGCTCGATGTCGGCACCAGGCTGCCCGCCTATTGCACCTCGATGGGCCGGATGCTGCTCGCCGGGCTGACGCCAGAGGAACTCGACGCATTTCTTAGCCACGCAGCCATCGAACGCCGGACGCCGAAGACGATTACCGACAGGTCATTGCTGGCGAACACCATCGGCAAGGCTGGAACGGATGGCTTCGCCATCGTCGACGAGGAGCTGGAACTCGGCCTGCGCTCCATCGCCGTGCCGATCCGCGACAGGTCCGGACGCACGGTCTCGGCGATCAATGTCTCTACACAGTCGGCACGGTTTTCGGTCGCGGAGATGGAACGGGAGATCCTGCCGGCGCTGCTGGATGCCAGGCAGCGTATCGAGGAATTTTTTGTGGTGTAAGAGGCCTTGCTAGCCTTCCGACGTCGGCGGGCCAGCGCCCGCCTCTGCCCTGCCGGGCATCTCCCCCACTTGGGGGGAGATCGGATGCTACGCCGGCTTTCGCCAAATTTAACATTTGCAAGGAAAAGGCGGGGCGCCAAAGCTGCCAATCTCCCCCCTCGTGGGGGAGATGTCCGGCAAGACAAAGGGGGGCGCGGTCCCGCCAGCCTCTGATCGTTAGTCTAGCCCCTCAATGCTTCATCCGATCCCGCATCGCGTACCACAACATCCCCAGCACATAGAGTGGCCCGCGCAGCGCCGTGCCGCCCGGGAACGGCATCGGGGTCAGCGTCGAGAACAGGTCGAGCCGCGACGCATCGCCGGTGATCGCTTCGGCGAGCAGCTTGCCCGACAGTGTCGACAGGATGACGCCCTTGCCGGAATAGCCATGCGCGAAATAGACCTCGCCATAGTGCCCGACATGCGGCAGCCGCGACGTCGTCACCGACACCAGCCCGCCCCAGGCATGATCGATGCGGCATCCCTTGAGCTGCGGGAAGGTGCCTTCCATGTGCGGCCGCACGAAGCCGGCTATATCGGCCGGCGGTGACGGCGTGTAGCGCTCGCCGCCGCCGAACAGCAGGCGACCGTCCGCCGACATGCGGTAGTAGTTGACGACGAAGCGTGTGTCGGACACCGCGACATTGGCCGGGATGACGTTGCGGGCGCCTTCCAGCGGCTCGGTGGCGACGATGTAGTTGCCGACCGGCATGATGCGGCTGTTGACGCGCGGCTCCAGCCCGTTGAGCAGCGCGTCTCCCGCCAGCACGACGTGTCTGGCCCGCACCGATCCCTTTGCCGTCGAAACCCGGATCGAAGGCTCCCGCTCCAGTTTCACCGCCACCGAATTCTCGTGGATGGTGACGCCGGCCGCGACAGCCACGCGGGCAAGCCCGAGCGTATAGTTGAGTGGGTGCATGTGGCCGCCGAGCGGCTCATACATCGCGCCCTGATAAGGCGTGTCGACCTTGGCCCGCGCTTCCGCCGCCGAAAGTATCTCGACGTCGCGGAATTTCATCACGTTCTCGAGGCATTTGGCTTCTTCCTCCAGATCCCTGAGGTCGGAGCCATTGACCGCGCCGACCAGATGGCCGGTCAGCCTGAGGTCGCAGTCGATGGCATGGCGCTCGATGATGTCGAGCACCAGCCCGCGCGCTTGGAAGGCGAGGTCGAACAGCACCTTCGCCCGCTCGGGTCCGTAGAGCTTGACCAGACCCTTGGCGCCCTTGCGCAGGCCGGGGATCATCTGGCCGCCATTGCGGCCCGAGGCGCCCCAGCCGATCTTGCCGCCTTCGAGCAGCACCACCTTCAGGCCGCGCTCGGCGGCGTGCAAGGCGGCGGACAGCCCGGTGCAGCCCCCACCGACCACCACCAGGTCGGCTTCGACAGCGCCCGCAAGCGCCGGATGGTCCGGCGCCGCATTGGCGGTGGCGACATAGTAGGATTTGCCGATATCGAGACCGGAATTGAAACCCGTTGAAGATGCCATGATCACACCTTCAGCAAGAGGTGGTCGCGTTCCCAGCTCGTCACCACGCTCTGGAACAGGTCGAGCTCGACGCTCTTGACGCGCAGATAGGTCTGGAAGAAGTCCTCGCCCAGCAATGCTCGAACCGGGTCGCAGGCGGTGAAGCGGTCGAGCGCCTCCTCCATGGTCTTCGGCAGCGTGCTCTTGATCTTGTAGGCGTTGCCCGACGCCTCGGCCGAGCGCGCCAGCTTCTGCTCGACACCGAGGTAGCCGGCAAGCAGCGAACCGGCGATCGCCAGATAGGGATTGGAATCCGCACCCGGCAGCCGGTTCTCCACCCGCCGCGCCATGCGCCCACCTGCCGGCACGCGCAGGCCGCAGGAGCGGTTGTCATGCGACCACTCGATGTTGGCCGGCGCGCTGTGGTTCGGCCTTATGCGGCGGAACGAGTTCACGTTGGGCGCGAACAGCGGCATGATTTCGGGAATGTACTTCTGCAGGCCGCCGATGAAATGGCCGAACATCCCGGTGTCGGCATCGTCGCTGCCGGCGAAAAGCGCGTTGCCGGCCTCGTCGACGACGGACATGTGCAGATGCATCGAGCTGCCCGCCTGGGCCGCGATCGGCTTGGCCATGAAGGTCGCATGCATGCCGCATTGCTGCGCGGCCTGGCGCGTAAACCGCTTGAACAAAAGCACCTGGTCGGCCAGCGGCAGGGCGTCGCCATGCAGCAGATTGATTTCGAGCTGCGCCGTGCCCGATTCATGGATCAGCGTGTCGAGCGGCAGTCCGGCTGCCGCTGAATAGTCATAGATACGCCGGATCACCGGCTCGAATTCTTCGAGTGCCGCCATGTCATAGGGATGCTGCACACCCTCGGCGCGGCCATTGGCACCGACCGGCGCGGTCAGCGGCTTGTCCGGATCGGGACTGGGCGCGGTGAGGTAGTATTCGAGCTCGGGTGCGACCACCGCGCGCCAGCCGCGCTGGCGATAGAGATCGAGCACGGCGCGCAGCACATGACGCGGCGAAGCCATCCACGGCCTGCCATCCATATGAAAGGCATCGGCAAAAACATAGGCCTTCCCCGCCCCTGCGCCCGGCGCCAGGCACAGCGTCGAGACATCGGGCACCATGCGCATGTCGGGGTCCGAATAGGCAAAACCCTCGTCGATCGAGCCGGAATAACGGCCGTCGATGCTGACCAGGAAGGCGCTGCTCGGCAGGTAGAGCGCGCGGTCTTCCAGCGCCTTGAGGAATTTGGCGGTCGGCAGCGCCTTGCCGCGCAGGACGCCGTTCATGTCGGGCACCAGGCACTCGATCTCGGTGATGCCGTGCTGCGTAAGCCAGGCCTTGGGGTCGTTGCCATTGAAGAGGTTTGCGGTATTCGTGTTCTTATCGAGCATTTCGTTCAAGTCCGTATCAGGGAGAGAATGGCTTGCGCGGCCACGTCCGTTCCGGGTTTCAGCGCCATCTCGGCTGCATTGTCCCTGAGGCGGGCGCGCATGGCGTCATCGGCCAGCAGGCCGAGAATGGCTCTCTCCAATCCCCCTTCGGTCCAGCCGTCACGGCCGATATGGTCGCCGACGCCGGTTTCGCCGGCGCGTTGCGCATTGTCGTGCCCGTCCCAGCAATAGGGCATGATCAGCGACGGCACGCCGAAGCGCAGCGCTTCGCAAAAGCTGTTGTTGCCGCCGTGGTGGATGAACAAGTCCGACTTCGCCACCACGGAGGGCTGCGGAAACCAGGCGTCGAGGTAGACATTGTCGGGCACCGCGCGGTAGGCATCGCGCAGGCCACCGACATTGACGATGAAGCGGGCCGGCAGCCGGTCGAATACGGCAAGCATGCGCTCGATCAGGCCGACATCCATTGCGCCGAGACTGCCGAAGCTGACATAGACCAGCGGCCCGCCATTGCGCGGGAAAACCGGCACCTCGAATGGCCCTTCCGACCGCACGCAGCCTTCGAGATAGACGAAGCGCTCGGGGTCGAGCGGCTCGGCGCGTTCGCGGCGCACGATCGCCGGCGTCAAGAGCAGATTGAGATCGGGTGAGGTTTCAAGAAACAGGCCCTTCGGCAGCGGCGCTAGGCCGCAATCGGCGCGAAAGCGGTTGAAGCGGTCATGCGCCGGCGCCGAGGCTGCGAGATATCGCGCCTCGAACGCCGCGCGTTGCGGATCGCCAGCGCCGAGGCCCGACAGATAGGGCGGCACGGCGTTGTCCGGAAGTTCCGTCTCGGCGCAGGAAACGACGCGCACCCACGGGCAGCCGGCTGCCGCTATCGCTGGGAACATGATGACATTGTCGAGCACCACCGCGTCGGGCTTCAGCCGCGCCAGCAATTGGCGCAGCGGCGCCTCGGCATTGACCGCCGTGTCGACGATCGCCTGCCAGGTCGGCGCGACATAGGTTTCGAGCTGGTCGATCGGGCTCAGCCTGAAATGCGGCAGATGCCGGCGCACGAACGCCTGCCAGTAGCTCTGGCGCTCGCTGTCGCTCAGCGGCTCCTCGGTCGGCAGCTGGTATTCCTGGAAACCATAGTCGGCAAAGACGCCGGAGAAGCCGGCATGGCAGATGAACACCGGCCGCGCGCCCTTCGCGCGCAGCGCCTGCGCGATGCCGACGCAATTCAACGCCGCCCCGAAACTGGCCTCGGGAAACAGCGCGATGGTCGGGCTCGCTCTACGCGTCAATTAAATCCTCTTCATTCCGGCCGGCTGATCATGCCGAACAGCGCGGGAGCGCCGCGACTGGCCGCCTGCGGCCGCTGGCTGCGCGACAGCCGCAGATGGATGCGCAGCAGATCGGCAGCAACCTCATACTGCCGGCTCTCAAGATGGTCGAGTATGTTCAGGTGTTCGCGCAACGATTGCTTCAGCCGGAAGACGTTGACGCCGGCATAGATGCCCGGAAGCCGCCGCAGCCTGAGGTGATCGGCCAGCGCGTCGGCGACGAAGCGGTTGGCGCTGCCTTCGGCGATCATGCCGTGGAAATCGATGTCGAGCCGCTGGAACTCGCGTGTATCGAACGCGGCGTCGGGCAGCGCCGATAGCGCCTCCATGCCCTGGCGCAACATCGCGGCGCGCGCGCCATCGAGCCGGAAGCCGGGCGTCAGGATGGCGGCGGGCTCCAGCAAAAGCCGGAACTCGTAGCTTTCGCCCTGCGCCCCGGGATCGTCGGGCGCACGGCGGAACAGCCAGGATTGACCGGGAGCGCGATCGAGAAGATTCTCCTCCGTCAGTCTGTTCAGAGATTTTAGTACCGTTTTCCGTTCGGCACTGTACCGCCGCATCAGCCCGGCGACGGTCACTGTCTGGTCCAGGCGCCGCGCCGAACGGTCGCGCAGGATGGCTTCGGCAAGCTCGTCTTCCTCGGCGGCGGGCAATTCGGCTGATATCGCCGGCTGCGCGGCGAGGTCGATCGCCAGGTGATATCCGGTGTCCGCCTCCCAGCGCACGACACCCTGCTCCGCGAGCAGGGTGAGTGCCGCCCGGACCGGAGTGCGCGAGACGTTGCACAGCGAGGCGATCTGCTGCTCTGGCAGGCGTGTGCCGGGCGCGAAGCCACGTTGCCGCGCCACATCCAGGATGCGCTGGGCCAGATCGAGATGGTTGGTGCGAGGTCGTCGGGTTGCGGCTTGCATGACATTCTCGTGGAACGGACGTGACCTCGTTGATTTGACCCATCACCGGCGTGGACGCAATCGGCCAGATTCCGAGGCCGGTTGTCAAATTATGGATTGACGTACTTTTTTCTGCAATAGTACTGTCGGTGCAATCGGCGACAAAAGACCGAGGGAACAGGATCGATGCAGCGGCGCATGTCGCGCGGGTCCAGCACGAATTCGACGAACCAACCGGAATGGGAGCCTGCCATGACTGCTACCAGCCTGCGGCGCCGTGCGCTGAAAATGCCTTCGATCGCCCTCGGGCTTGCCGTGGCGCTGTCCGCGCCGGCGATGGCCGCCGACCTCGTCATTTCCAATTGGGACGGCTACATGGCGCCCGATGCCATGGCGTCTTTCAAGACCGCGACGGGCGTTTCCGGCGAAGTCGTGGTGCACGCCACCAATGAAGAGATCATGGGCAAGCTGATTGCCGCCGGCGGCAAGGGCTATGACGTGGTTTTTGTCTCCTCGCCCTTCGCCGAGGTTCTGAACAAGCTCGGCCTGACCGAGCCGATGGACCACGCCAAGATCCCCAATCTCGCCAACCTCTATCCCGAAGCGACCAAGCTGCCGCACGATGTCGGCAACACTTTCTCCGTGCCCTACACCTGGGGCACGACCGGCCTCTGCTACCGCTCGGACCTGGTCAAGACGGCGCCCACGAGCTGGAGCGACCTGCTGGCGCCGTCGGATGAGCTGAAGGGCAAGACCACCATGCTGGCGACTGATCGCTGGCTGCTCGCCGCCGGGCAGCTCGACAAGGGTTTCTCCGTCAACGAGACAGATCCGGCCAAGATGGCCGAGGTCAAGAACCTCTTGATCTCGGCCAAGAAAACCCTGCTCGCCTATGACGACACCACCTTCTATTCGAAACTGGTCTCCGGAGAGGCGCTGATGGTCCAGGCCTGGGACGGCTGGTGCAATTACGGCATCGCCGACAAGCCGGAGATCAAATACATCATTCCCAAGGAAGGTTCGGATCTCTGGGTCGACACGATGGTGGTGATGAAGGCCTCCGAGCACAAGGATGCCGCGTTCCAGTTCATCAACTTCATGCTCGATGCCAAGAACCACGCCTGGGCGGCCCAGAATATCGACTACAAGGTTCCGAACAAGCCGGCGATGGAAAGCCTGCCGGCCGATTTCCTGGCAAAGTTCCCCAACATGGCGATGCCGGTGGCCGACCTCGTCAAGTTCGAGCAGCTGCGTGACGTCGGCGAAGCCCAGCGCGACTATTCCAAGATCGTCAGCGAGATCAAGGCCGCGCAGTAAGATCGATTGCTGGAATCACGCTTGCGTTCCTTCACGCCTCCCTTTGACCTGCCGGCCATCTCCCCCTCGAGCGGGGAGACCGGCTGGCTCGCGGGCCTTCGCCAATCTCCAGCGCAGCGCCCCCTCATCCGGCCGCTTCGCGGCCACCTTCTCCCCGGCGGGGAGAAGAGGAAAGCATCGGTGGGCGCGACCTCCTCTCCCCTCGGGGAGAGGTCGGATTGCCCCGAATTGCCCTTCGCAATTCGGTTGGCAATCCGGGTGAGGGGGCAACTGCCGAGACGCCATTTCGAGACCCTCGGCGGCGCCTCGTGAGATACGTCCCCTCCCGCTCCTCCCTGCTGATGGCGCCTGCGTTGGCCTGGCTCGCGGCCTTGATGGTTGTGCCGTGCGCGCTGGTGCTGGCACTCGCCTTCTTCCGGCGCGGCATCTATGGCGGCATCGACTACACCTTCACGCTGGAGAATTTCGGGCAGGTCTTCGACCCGCTCTATGCCGGCATTTTCCTGAACTCGGCGCGCATTGCCGGCACCGCCACGCTGATCGCGGTGGTGATCGGCTATGCCGCAGCCTATGCGATCGCGGCCGCCCCGCGCCGCTGGCAGCCGGTGTTCCTGTTCTTCGCCGTGCTGCCGTTCTGGTCCAACTACCTGATCCGCACCTATGCCTGGATCGTGCTGCTCAACCGCGAAGGGCTTATCACCCAGCTCCTGCGCTGGGTGGGCTACACCGGTGAACCGCCCTCGATGCTCTACACCGAAGGCGCGGTCATCGCCGGCCTGGTCTACAACTATCTGCCCTTCGTCATCCTCGCCTGCTACGCGCCTTTGTCGCGGCTCAACCCGGAACTGGCCGAAGCCTCGCGCGATCTCGGCGCTTCGGCGATGACGACGTTTCGCCGTGTCATCCTGCCGCTGACCGTGCCCGGCATCGCCGCCGGCGCCGTCTTCGTCTTCGTGCTGTCGATCGGCAATTTCGTCACCCCGGCGCTGCTCGGCGGCGGCCGCTTCCAGATGATCGGCAACCTTGTCTACGACCAGTTCCTGACCGCCAATGACTGGCCGTTCGGCGCGGCCCTGGCGATGGCGCTGATCGCCATCATGCTGCTGGTGCTGATGGCGCAAGCGATCGCCGCCAATCGCGCCTCTGGCCGCATCGCGGAAGCCGAGGGCAACGCGAATGGCTGAACGCTCACCAGCCACACGGCGCATGCTTTGGCTCGTGTTGAGTCTCGTCTTCGCCTTCCTCTACATCCCGATCGCCGTGCTGGTGGCGCTGTCCTTCAACGAAGGCGGGCTGCCTACGGCATGGTCCGGCTTTTCGCTGAAATGGTACGTCTCGCTGGCCGGCAATTCCGCCATCCTCTCCGCCGCCCTCAACACGCTGATCGTGGCGCTGGTCTCGACAGCGATCGCCACCTTGCTCGGCACGCTGCTGGCGATCGGCGTCGAGATGCGCCGGCAATATGGCAAGGGGCTCGAGGCGCTGATCTTCGCGCCGATGATCATTCCCGACATCGTGCTGGCAATCGCGCTCCTGTCGTTCTTTTCGATGCTCAACCTCACCATGGGCCTGCACACCATCATCCTCGCCCATGTCGTATTCAACCTCGCCTTCGTCTGCTCGGTGGTGCGTGCCCGGCTGAAGAGTTTCGACTGGTCGATCGTCGAGGCTTCCACCGATCTCGGCGCCTCCGCCATCACCACCTTCCGGCGGATCACCTTGCCGGTCATCGCGCCGGCCGTGATTGCCGGCGCACTGCTCGCCTTCACGCTCTCGGTCGACGAGTTCATCATCGCCTTCTTCACCGCGGGCGCGGGCCGCGCCTCGACCACGCTGCCGATGCAGATCTACGCCATGATCCGCTTCGGCATCACACCCGAGATCAACGCCCTGGCCACCATCGTCATGGCGGTCTCGGTCACCGCGCTGACCCTGTCGCAGCGGCTCAACCGGGGAATAACAGGCCAATGAGCGAACCGCGCACGCTGCTGGCCATCGATCGTGTGTCGAAGAATTTCGGCCGCGTCACCGCCGTCGACGGCATCTCGCTGGATATCAGGGAGAACGAGTTCTTCGCGCTGCTCGGTCCATCGGGCTGCGGCAAGACCACGCTCTTGCGCATGCTGGCCGGCTTCGAGACGCCGAGCGATGGGCGCATCCTGCTCGACGGCAAGGACATAGCCAGGATGCCGCCCAACAAGCGGCCGGTCAATCTGATGTTTCAGTCCTACGCGCTGTTCCCGCATATGAGCGTTCGCGCCAATGTCTCCTACGGGCTGGAGATGGAGCGCTTGCCGGCTAAAGAAATCCGCGCGCGCGTCGACGCCATCCTGGCGACCACCGAACTCGTGCCATTCGCCGACCGCAAGCCGGAGCAACTATCGGGCGGTCAGAAGCAGCGCGTGGCGCTCGCTCGCGCCCTGGTCAAGCGCCCGCGCTTGCTGCTGCTCGACGAGCCGCTCGGCGCGCTCGACAAGAAGCTGCGCGGCGCCATGCAGCTGGAATTGAAGCGCCTGCAGCACGAGGTCGGCATCACCTTCGTCATCGTCACCCATGATCAGGAGGAATCGCTGGTCATGGCCGACCGCATGGCGGTGCTGAAAGACGGCAAGCTGCTGCAATGCGACACGCCGCATGCGGTCTATGAGCATCCGGCTGAGCGTTTCGTCGCCGACTTCATCGGCGTGATGAATTTTATCCCGGGCAAGGTGTCAGCCGATGGCGTCGTGGCCGCGAATGGCGCGCGCATCGCCGGCAAGGTCCCCGCAGCGCTTTCGTCCGGGGCGGCTGCCGTCGCGTCGGTGCGGCCCGAACGCGTCCGGCTGTTCCCGTCAGCGGATACCGCGAACCGGACGACCGGAACGGTCGAGGTGCTGGCCTATCAGGGGCTCGACCTGCAGCTGCATGTCCGCACGCCGCTGTCGCCAAAACCGTTCCTTGTGCGTGTAACCGCCGACGCAGCCGACCGGCGGCCGGTCGCATCGGGCGACCAGGTCGAACTCGGCTGGGATGCCGCCGACGTCAGAATTTTCGCAGAGTGAAGGAGAAGCCTGATGGCGCAGAAGACGATCGCGTTTTTTCCCGAAGCCGCCTACGGCCCGGCGCTCAATTCCGTCGGCATCGCGCAAGCCGTGGAGGCGCGCGGACACAAAGCGGTGTTCCTGTCCGATCCGGGATTCGTCGATGTCTACAAGGGCTATGGCTTCGAGGCGCATCCGGTGAACCTTTCCGAACCGATGCCGCCCGAGCAGATGGCCAAGTTCTGGGAGGACTTCATCAACGGCCACATCCCCAACTTCCGCAAGTCGCCCTACGACCAGGTCGACAATTACGTCAAGGATTGCTGGACTGCGATCGTCGACAGCGCCAAATGGGCGCAGAAGGACCTGCCGCGCGTGCTTTCCGCCATCAAACCTGATGTGATCTGCGTCGACAACGTCATCCTGTTCCCGGCGATCAAGCAGTTCGGAAAGCCGTGGGTGCGCGTCATCTCCTGTTCCGAAAACGAGATCGAGGACGAGGGCATCCCACCGCATCTCTCCGGCTGCGGCGAAAACGACCATGCCGGACACCAGCGCTACCGCGATCACTTCAATGCCGTGATCAAGCCGATCCATGATGACTTCAACGCGTTCCTCGGCGCCAATGATGAGGCGCCCTATCCGATCGGCCAGTTCTTCGAGGCTTCGCCCTATTTGAACCTGCTGCTTTATCCCGAAGCCGCGAAATTCAAGCGCCGCCATCCGCTCGATCCGGCAAAATTCCAGTATTTGGAAGGCTGCGTGCGGCAGGAAAAGCCCTATCCCGTCCCGGCCTTCGCCAAAAACAACGACGGGCCGCTGCTCTACGTCTCCTTCGGCAGCCTGGGGGCCGGCGATGTCGACTTGCTGAAGCGGATCATCGCGACGCTGGGCAAGACCCGCTACCGCGCGCTGGTCAATGTCGGCGGCTACAGGGATCAGTACACCGACGTGCCCGGCAACGTCATCGTCGACAGCTGGTTCCCGCAGCCTTCGGTGATCCCGCAGGTCGATGCCGTGATCCACCATGGCGGCAACAACTCCTTCACCGAGTGCCTCTATTTCGGCAAGCCCGCGATCATCATGCCCTATGTCTGGGACGGCCACGACAACGCCACCCGGGTCCAGGAAACCGGCCATGGCTTTGGCATGCCGCGCTACGATTGGACGGACGCGGAGTTGATCGCGAAGATCGAAGCCTGCCTGACCGATCCGAAAATGAAGGCGAAGCTGGCGCAGACATCGGCACAGATGCACGTGCAGAATGGACCTGAGAAGGCTGCGGGTTTGCTGGAGGCGTTGCTGTGATTGAGTTGGCCAGCATGGTGTTCCTTCGCGCCCCCCTCTGTCCTGCCGGACATCTCCCCCACGAGGGGGGAGATTGGATGTCGCGACTGCCTTCGCCAATTTTCGACGTCGATGACGAAACGCCGAGGCCGAAGTTGCCGATCTCCCCCCTCGTGGGGGAGATGTCCGGCAGGACAGAGGGGGGCGCCGTAGAGCACGAGCTTCTCAGGCGGCGCGCAGGAGCATCAGCATGACTTCCTCCGCCCCGCACCTCCACCAGGCCTCGACCCGCACCGACCTCGTCGACTGGGGCGTCCAGCCCGATGCCCTGTCGGGCGTCTCCCACTCCACCGGCAAGCTCGTGCACAAAGGGCCGAACAATCAGCCGGAATCCGGAATATGGGTCTGCACACCGGGCCGCTGGCGGCTCTCGATTCCGCGCGACGAACTGTGCCACTTCGTCGCCGGCCGCGCGACCTACCGGTCGGATGTCGGCGAGGTGATAGAAATCTCCAGGGGAAGCGTGGTCATGTTTCCCGCCGGCTGGACGGGCGAATGCACCGTGCATGAGACCATGCGCAACGTCTACATGCTGGCGTGAGCAAGAATAAGCCGCAGAGGAGCAAGACATGCCGACACCGCATTGGCCTGAGGCCTCGACCGTGGAGCTGGAAGATTGGGGCGCGGGCGCCAACACGCTCGCCGGCGCGCCGCGGGCCTCAGGCAAGATCCTCTCCAGGAATCCGGACGGATCGAGCGAGTGCGGCCTGTGGTCGTGCACGCCGGGCACCCGCAAGGTGACCTTTGCCGCCGACGAGTTCTGTCATTTCCTGTCGGGGCGCGGCAGCTATGTCAGGGACGATGGCGAGGACATCCCGGTCGGAGCCGGCACGCTCATCTTCTTTCCCGCCGGCTGGACCGGCATCTCCATCATCACGCAAACGCTGACCAAGGCCTTCATGTGCCGGTGAGCACTTACCAGGAAAATCCTATGACCACGCCGATCATGCAATCGCCGCTTGCCATCACGGACCTCGTCGACTGGGGCGTCATCCCGACAATGATCGAGGGGCAATCCCATACGTCGGGCAAGCTGCTCCACAAGGGGCCGGAAGGCCGTTCGGAATGCGGCCTCTGGGTCTGCACGCCAGGCAAGTGGCACTGCCACGTCACCCGCGACGAGTTCTGCCACTTCCTGGAGGGTCGCTGCACCTACGTGCATGAGTCCGGCGAGGTCATCGAGATCGAGCCGGACACGGCGGCCTTCTTCCCGCAGGACTGGAAAGGCGTCTGCACCGTCCATGAGACGATCAAGAAGGTCTACATGATCCGTTGAGCGGATCCGAGAGGATGTCCATGCATTTCTCCCCCGGCCGGCCGATTTTCTTCGTCAATCCGGACTACCGGCCAATGACCGGCGCGAACAGGCCGGTAATCGATCCGGCGACGCTGGAAACCGTCGGCGCGATCGCGGCGGCCAGCGACGGCGAGGTCGACACCGTGCTCACCGCCGCGACCAAGGCGCAGCTTGCCTGGAAAAAGCTCGACGCCAAGAGCCGGGCAAAGCATCTGCACGCCGTCGCCAACGCCATCGAGGCGGCGGACTTCACGCGCTGCGCCGAACTGATGGTGCGCGAGATGGGCAAGCCCTATCCCGAAGCCATCGGCGAGATCGCCAATTGCGCGCCGATCTTCCGCTACTATGCCGAGATGGCGCGCGACGATGCCGGCAAGATCGCCGGCACGACGCAGGCCGGCTCGTTCCAGTATGCGCGCTACGAGCCCTATGGTGTCTCCGTCCACATCATGCCCTACAACTTTCCGATCCTGCTGATGTGCTGGACCGTCGCGGCCTCGCTCGCCGCCGGCAACGCCTGCGTCATCAAGCCGGCGGAAGCGACGACGCTCTCGACGCTGGACTACATGACCGTATTCCGGTCGCTGCCCGAGGGCCTCGTCTCCTGCTTGCCTGGTGGCGCGGCCACCGCGCAGGCACTGATCAGTGCCGATCGCACCGATGCGGTCGCTTTCACCGGCTCGGTCGCGGCCGGCAAGGCGGTGGCCGTGGCCTGCGCGGAACGCATGAAGCCTTGCGTCATCGAGGCCGGCGGCAGCGATCCGCTGATCATCAGCCAGCACGCGCCGCTCGACGTGGCGGCGGCTGGCTCCGTCACAGCCGCCTTCCACCTCACAGGCCAGGTCTGCACGTCGGCCGAGCGATTCTTCGTCGTCGATTCGGTCCACGATCGCTTTGTCGAACTGTTTGCCGAGAAGACACGGGCGCTGCGCATCGGCAACGGCATGGACAGAACCGAGATCGGCCCGCTGGTCAGCGAGGCAGCACGGGCCAAGGTCATGCGGCTGGTCGACGATGCCATCTGCAACGGCGCCACGGCCATTACCGGCGGCCGCATCCCGCCGGAGCACAACACCGGCTGGTTCTACGAGCCGACCATCCTGACTGGCGTCACCCCAGACATGGCGATCGTGCGCGAGGAGTGTTTCGGCCCGGTCGCCGCCATCTGCCGGGTTAGGGATTTCGACGAGGCGATCCGGCTTGCCAATGACAGCCCGTTCGGGCTCGGCGCTTCGGTGTTCACGACGGATCTGGCCGAAGCGCATGAGGCGGCCGAACGGCTCGAGGCCGGCATGGTCTGGGTCAACAACCCGCTGATCGACAATGACGCCCTGCCCTTCGGCGGCTGGAAGGCTTCCGGCCTTGGCCGCGAACTCGGGCGCCAGGGGCTCGACGCCTTCCGCCGCTCGAAGATGGTCATCATCGATCACAGACCGGCCATCCAGGACTGGTGGTATCCCTATCCCGACAGCTGGTTTCGCGAGACCGGCGGCCGCAAACACGTATGAAGAATGGCGCGCGGCAACACCGCGCGCCCTATCCTTATGCCTCGATCGCTACGACCAGGACGTGCGAGCAGGAAAAGCAATGCCGCCGGGCAAAGCCCAGCGGCATCTTCTTCGACTGGCTACCGCCTTTTTCAGGGACGATCCGCTACGGCGTCGTTCCCGCCTGAAGCTTGGCCGCCATCTGATCGATCTTGTCGGCAAGGACGCCTTGGGCCCAGGCCGTGACATCGGCGTCGACGGGCTTGTTGGCCATATCCGCCAGTGCCGCGTCGAGCGCCGCCGGATCCGTGCCGACCGCTGCCGCGGCAGCGTCGGCCTCGGCCTGGTCGGCCGCCGCATTGTCGGCGGCCACCACGGCCTCCTGTGCGGTGACATCTGCCTGCAGGGCCGCTATCTGGCCAGGCAAGGCCGCCTGTTCTTCGGGCGTCATGGCGGCGATCTGATCCGGCGTCAGCGACGTCAGCGCGCTCAGCTGCGAATTCAGGTCATCTAGCTGGGCTTGGGCGGCGGCGGCCGTGGCGGCGGCGGCAGCGGCCGCTGCTTGCGCATTCTTGGCCGTCGCCGATTGCGTCACGAAGGCCTGAATGCCGGCAAACTTCTTGCTCTTGGAGTTCATGTAGGCGTTGATGTTGCGCTGCAGCGAGTTCAGCCGGCCGAGTTTGGCGTGAATGTTCTTGTCCTTCGGTACGGACGAGACTGTTGTGGTCGTATCGACCGTGGTGTCGGTGGTTGTGTCGGTTTCCGTCTTGGCTGCATGTCCCGGTGCCGACGACGACTTGCCATGCGAAGCACCGCTGTTGCCGCTGCCATTACCGTGGGTGCCGCCGTTGCCATTGCCACCGCCATTCCCGTTGCCGCCGCCGTTACCTCCGCCATTGCCGCCATTGCCATGTCCATTGCCGGCGAGCGCCGGAGACGCCAGAAGCGCCAAAGCGGCCAGCGCCGCGAACAGAGTTTTCCGGTTTGTCATGTTAATCTCCTCGGGAATCGCCTACTCGCCCACCGCTGAACCATCTGGGTATGAGAAATCGCTAATTATACCCGGTAAACTTTAGACAAACTCGGTCGCAATCCGAGAGCGGACGCCGTTACCAAGCTGTAACGAGTTGAAAAGTCACAGAAATTGCCGCTCTGGTCCTGCCATGGCACTGAAGTCCCATGACAACCAGACCATAGTCCTGTGCCGTCCGACGCCACGCAAACCGCAGCAAAAAGGGGGCTGAAATGGGAAGGTCGATAGATGAAAGCGTCGGTGTCAGCCGATACTTTCGCCGCCATCGATCACCAGCGCCTGCCCGGTCATGAAGGACGAGCGGTCCGAGACGAGGAACAGGATCGCCTCGGCGATCTCTTCGGCCACGGCCCAGCGCCCCATCGGGATCTTGGTGCGGACATAGGTTTCGATCGCCTCGCGTCCGCCCATCTGGGCGATGAACGGTTCGTTGAAGGGCGTGTCGACCCAGCCCGGGCAGAGCGCGTTGACACGCACATTGTGCCGGGCATAGTCGAGCGACATCTGCCTGGTCATCGCCACCACGGCATGTTTCGATGTCGCGTAGGCGATCATCTCGCGGTCATAGAAGACACCCGAATTCGAAGCCGTGTTGAGGATGACGCCGCCGCCTTGCGCAATCATCGACGGCATGACGATCCTTGCCGCGAGAAACTGCGCCCGCACATTGACCCGCCACGAGGCGTCCATGCCGGCGGTCTCGACCTCGGTCAGCGTGCCGCCGACCTGGATGCCGGCATGATTGTGCAGGATGTCGATGCGCCCATGCTTCTCGAGCGTGCCGGTTATCAGGTGCTCGACAGCCACGTCCTCCCCGACATCGGTGGCGATGGCCTCGGCCCGGCCGCCCACTGCGCGGATGCCTGAGGCTGTTGCCTCGCCGGCGGCCGCATCCCGGTCGGCGATGACGACCACCGCACCTTCCCTGCCCATGATCATGGCGCCGGCACGCCCGATGCCGGATCCGGCGCCTGTCACCACGGCGATGCGGTCTTTGAGGATCATGGAGCAGCAGCTTTCAGTTGGATGGCTTGCGCTGGCGCAGCTGCCATTGGGCAAGCACCACGAGCAGGACGGAAGCGACGAGCACGATCGTCGCGATGGCGTTGATCTCCGGCGTCACCCCGCGCCGGATCGACGCGAACACATAGATCGGCAGCGTCGTCTGCGCGCCGGCGACGAAGAAGGCGACGATGAAATCGTCGAAGGAGAAGGTGAAGGCCAGCAGGAAGCCGGCGACCACCGCCGGCATGATCTGCGGCAGGACGATCGAGCGGAACGTCGTCAGCGGCGTCGCGTAGAGATCGCTCGAAGCCTCGACCAGATTGCGGTCGAGGCTGCCCAGACGCGTGCCGACGATCATCGTCACCAGCGCCATCGAGAACAGGCCATGCGCGGCGATGATCGAGCCGTAGCCGAGCGACAGGCGCGGTGGCTGGTCACCGGGCCAGACCGAGGCGAGGAACGGGTTGACGACGGCGAACAGCTGGACGAGCGCGACCAGCGTCGAGATGCCGATGACGACGCCGGGAACGACGATCGCCGCGCCAAGCAGCCCATCGAAGACGGCGCGGGTTCTGACGCCGACACGCGCCAGGCCAAGGGCTGCCGCGGTGCCGAACACCGCCGCCAGCAGGGCGCTGGTGGTGGCAATGAACAGGCTGTTCTTCAGCGCCTCGACCAGGAACGGGTTGGACAGCGCCTTGCCGTACCATTGCACCGAGAAGCCGGTGAACTCGCTGGCATGGTGGCCGGCGTTGAAGGAAAACAGCACGACCAGCACGATAGGCAGATAGAGGAACGCGAAGACGGCAATGACGAAGGCGCGCATCAGATGAGGTCCACCCGGCGGGCGCCCGCAACCCGGTTCGAAATGCGGTTGGCGACAATCAGCACCACCACCGAGACCAGCACCAGCGTGATTGCGATGGCCGATCCGAACGGCCAGTTGCGCGACTGCAGGAACAGGTCGACCAGCGCGTTGCCGATGAAGAACACCTTGCCGCCGCCGAGCAGCGTCGGGATCAGGTACTCGCCAAGCAGCAGGATCATGACCAGCGAAAAGCCGGTCATCACGCCCGGCAGCGACAGCTTCAGGGTCACACCAAGGAAGGTGGAGAGCGGGGTCGCGCCGAGATCGGCCGAAGCTTCCAGCAGCCTTCGGTCGAGCCGCTCGAGGCTGACATAGATCGGCAGGATCATCAGCGGCAGATAGCCGTAGACGATGCCGAGCAGGACGGCACCCGGCGTGTTGATCAGCCTGACATCCTCGATGCCTACGAAGGCGAGCAGCGCGGGGATGCCGCGTCCGCCCAGAATGTACATCCAGGCATAGGTGCGCATCAGCAGGCTCGTCCAGAACGGAATGACGACCAGCGCAAGCAGGATCAGCCGCCAGCGCTGCGGCGCCTGCAAGGCAAGATAATAGGCGACCGGATAGGCAACGAGCAGGCAGGCAAGCGCGCCCACCGGCGCCAGCACCATGGTGTTCCAGAACGCGGTCGCCCGCGCCGGAAGATTGGCGTATTGCGCCAGCGTGAAGGCCGCCTGGTATCCGCCCTCGGGGGCCCGCTCGCCGACGCTGAACACGGCTATGGCGATGAACGGCAGCACCAGGAACACCACCAGCCATACTGTCGCCGGCGCGAGCAGCAAGGCGGTCAGGAAATTATGCCGAAATCTGTTGCCCTGCATCGAAACCGTCCCGGTACCGGCGGACATGGGCCCGCCGGTCGTTTGTCTTTGTCCAGGCCAGTCTCAAGCCGATTTGAAGCGCGCCATCAGTTCGGCACGGCCCGGATCGGTCAGCGTTGCCGCCGCGCCGAATTCGAGCGGCGTCAGCAGGTCCGCCGCCGGATAGAGGATCGGATTGTCGAGCACTTCCTTGGGCAGCAGCTTGTTGACGCGCGCATCGGTGGAAGGAGCGCCGTTGGCGAGGTGCTCCTTCACCGCGACCTGCGGGTTCATCAGATAATTGAGCAGCGCGTAGCCGGCGGGCTTGTTCGGCGCGTCCTTCGGGATGGCATAGAAATCGGTCCAGATCTCGCCGCCTTCCTTGCCAAGCACATAGGCTATCTCGGGAATGTCGCGATGCAGCTGCGCGCCGTCATTGGTCCAGCACATCGTCATCCACGCGTCGCCCGCGCGCATGCCCGGCTGGTAGTCGGACGAGACCGCGAACAGATGCGGCTTGACCTTGAGCAGCAGTTCCTCCGCCTTGGCGAGCTCGTCCTGCTTCAGCGAATTGAACGAATAGCCGTAATATTTCAGCGCGTTCCCGATGGTGGTGAGCTGGTAGTCATGCACCATGGTGCGGCCATCGCCCTCGGCCATGGCGGTGTCCCAGAACTCCTTCCAGCTCGTCATCGGCTTGGCGAGCTTCTTGGTGTTCACGGCAAAACCCGTCGTGCCCCAGTTCTTCGGCACGGCGTAAATAGTGCCATCGATGGTACCCTCGGAGGTGAAACGCGCATCTTCCTGGGTGCCATCGAAGTTCGGCAGCTTCGCCATCTCCAGCGGCTCGATGATGCCGAGCTTCTTGTAGGTCGAGATCGTATAATTGGTCGGCACGAACAGGCTCCAGCCCGAGGCGCCGGCCTGCAGCTTGGCCAGCATCTCCTCATTCGAGCCGAACACGTTGACCTCGACGGCGACGCCCGTGTCCTTCTTGAAGTTCTCGAAGGTCTGCGGGTCATGATAGTTCGGCCAGGTGGCGATCGACATGCGGTCGCCAAGGCTTTCGGCGGCGAAGGCCGGCGTCGGCATGATGCCGATCTCGCGCGCCATCACCGCCGTTGCGATGCCGAGGCCGGTGAGGCCAAGGAAGTCGCGGCGGCCGATCGAGCCGCGCTTCAAGCGCATCAGCTGGTCGACGAAATTCTCGGGGCTTATCGGCAGTCCGTCACGATATGATTTCGACATGTTTGTTTACCCTCTGGTTGGTCCCGTTGTTCTTGGTCTCCGGAAACGCGAGCGGCGTCCCGGTGGCAAAGCCGATGGCGACGGGTTCACCCGGCTTGAAGAGATTGCCTTGGCCGATCAAATGGTCGGCCTTGGCGAGTAATGTTCCGATGCCCTGGACCTCGATCGCGTATTCCGCCGTCGATCCCAGGAAAATCCGGTTGCGGACGACACCCTTGAGCGGGCCGCTTGCCGGAGCGCCGAGGCTGAGTGATTCAGGACGCAGGCTGACCGAGACGGTCTCGCCCTGTTGCAAGGCGGTGCGTTTGCGCGCCGCGATGATGGTGCCGTCCGCCAGCGCAACGTCCACCAGTTCGCCCGTATGCCCCGCGACCTTGCCGGCAAGCAGATTGGTCTTGCCGACGAAATCGGCCACGAACAGATCGGCCGGCTCGTCGTAGATCTCATTGGGCTGTCCAAGCTGGACGATGCGGCCGCCATTCATGACGCAGACGAAATCGCTCATCGACAGCGCTTCCTCCTGGTCGTGCGTCACCAGCACGAAGGTGATGCCGATCTCGCGCTGCAGGTTCTGCAGCTCGATCTGCATGTCGGTGCGCAGCTTCTTGTCGAGCGCCGCCAGTGGCTCGTCGAGCAACAGCACCGCCGGCTTGTTGACCAGCGCGCGCGCCAGCGCGACACGCTGCTGCTGGCCGCCGGACAGTTCGTGGATCTTGCGGCCGCCATAGCCGGCGAGCCGCACCATTTCGAGCGCTTCGCCGGCCCGCTGGCCGATCTCGCGCGACGACAGCCGTGGCCTTGCCTGGCGCAGGCCATAGGAAACATTGGCTTCGACGTCGAGATGCGGGAACAGCGCGTATTGCTGGAACACCATGTTGACCGGCCGCCGGTAGGGTGGCGTGCCGGCCATGTCCTGGCCGCGGATGAACACCTGGCCTTCGCTCGGCTGTTCGAAGCCGCCGATCATGCGCAGGCAGGTCGTCTTGCCGCAGCCAGACGGTCCAAGCAGCGCAACGAAGGCGGAGGGCGGCACGGCAAGGTCGATACCGCTGACCGCAGTCACCGCGCCATAGCGCTTGGCCACGCCGCGAAATTCGATGTCGGGCACTGCGGTCAAGGCTGCGGCTCCAGGACGATGCGATTTCAAGACGCTACCAGAGCCAATGGCAGCTAGTATATACCTCGCGGGTGGTATATCTGATCTATTTTCTCGTTTAAGGGGGTATTGATTGAGCACTTCCCGCAGCGACGAATACAGCCGGCTCGCCGCCCTTGTCGCGGCGACGCGGGAGACGAGCGGCGACCTGTTCGGCCACGCGATGGTCGATTGGCTGCGCCAGCATGTCGGCTTCGACCACTGCGTGATCTTCGGCTATCGTGGCGCCTCACGACCGCCATTGCTGTTCGAGACGTTCACACCGGCCGAAAGCCACGTCTTCGTCGCGCTCTACCAGGAGGGGCCTTACCTGCTCGACCCGTTCCATCACGCGGCGGTCGAGCGCAAGGAAGGGTTCTGGCGCATGCGGGAACTCGCGCCCGATCGTTTCTACGCCAGCGAATATTTTCGCTCCTACTACAGCCAGACCCGGTTGGCCGAGGAAGTCGGCTTCTTCGTGCCGCTGCCGGGCAAGGACGCGCTGGTGCTGTCGTTGATGCGGCTCAGTGCTTCCGGCCCGTTCGGCACCGCCGATGCCAGGCTGCTGCGCGACATGGCGCCCGCGGTGATCAGCTTCATCAGATCGCGCTGGCCTGCCCTCCCCGCCGACGAACCGGCCGTGACGAAGCAGGACGAGGAAATAGCCGCGGTCAACGAATTCGACCGCGCCCATATCTGGAAAAGCCTGTCACTGACGCCGCGCGAAAAGCACGTCGTCGACCTGGTGCTGCAGGGGCATTCGACGGAATCGATCGCCAGGGCCATGCGCATCGTGCCGGGAACCGTGAAGGTCCATCGCCGCAACATCTACCGCAAGCTCAAGATCAAGTCGCAAGCCGGCCTTTTCGCCCGCTTCGTCGAGATCATCGACGCGCGGATCCGATGATTCCGCTACCCGGATCAGGCTGTTGAGCCGGCTTCCCAAGAGCCGCTCTCAGCCATCCGCTTGAGCAAGGACGCCGGCTTGAAAACATCCTTGCCGGTCAGCTCCAGCCAATATTCGAGCCGCTCGATGATCTTGCCCGCGCCTACGAGACCGGCCCAGAACATCGGGCCGCCCTTGCCGATGGGAAAGCCGTAGCCATTGACCCAGACGACATCGATGTCGGAGGCGCGGGCTGCAATCCCTTCCTCCAGAATTTTCGCGCCCTCGTTGATCAGGGGATAGAGCGTGCGTTCGATGATCTCGTCTGCGGCTATCGTGCGCGGCGCGATGCCCTTTTCGGCGGCCTTGTCGCGGATCAGCGCCTCGACCTCGGGATCGGGTATCGGCGTGCGCGAACCGTTCTCGTAGAGATAGAAGCCACGGCCGGTTTTCTGGCCGAAACGGCCCTGCTCGCACAGCGTGTCGGCGATGACGGCCGTCAGCCCACGCGCCTTGCGGTTGCGCCAGCCGATGTCGAGGCCGGCCAGGTCGCCCATCTGGAACGGCCCCATCGGCCAGCCGAAATCGGTGAACGCCTTGTCGATCTGGCTGGGTGTCGCGCCCTCCAGCAGCAGCGCTTCCGATTCCGAGCCACGCGCGGCCAGCATGCGGTTGCCGACGAAGCCGTGGCAGACGCCGACGACGACTGCCACCTTGCCGATCCTGCGTGCCAGGTCGACGACGGTCGCCAGCGCATCCGGTGCCGTCTTTTCGGCGCGCACGATCTCCAGCAGCTTCATGACGTTGGCCGGCGAGAAGAAATGCAGGCCGAGCACGTCCTGTGGTCGCGAGATCGAGGCGGCGATCTCGTCGATGTCGAGATAGGACGTGTTGGTGGCAAGGATGGCGCCTGGTTTCGCCACCGCGTCGAGCTTGCCGAAGATTTCCTTCTTGACCGCCATGTCCTCGAACGCCGCCTCGATGATCAGATCGCAATCGCCGAGATCGGCATGGTCGATCGAGCCTTTGAATTGACCGAGCCGCTGCTGCCTGGCGTCTTCGCTCAAGGAGCCGCGTGTGACCGAGACGGCATAATTCTTCTCGATCGTCGCCAGCCCTCGCTGCAGCGCTTCCTGACTGGTTTCCAGCAAGGTGACGGGATGGCCGCCATTGGCGAAAGCCATGGCGATGCCGCCGCCCATCGTGCCGGCGCCGATGACGCCGACGCGGCTGATCCTGCGCTTGACGACATCCTTGCCGGGGAGCTTGGCCGCCTCGCGCTCGGCGAAGAACAGATGCCGTTGCGCGCGCGACTGGTCGCTGGCGACGAGTTTCACGAACAGCGCCCGCTCGACCGCCAGCGCCTCGTCGAAGGGCAGCGTGACGGCATTGCGCACCGCCTGCGCACAGGCAACAGGCGCCTCGAGCCCGCGCGCCTTCCTGGCAAGATCCGCCGCCTCGGCATCGAAGGCGGCAAGGTCGGTTTCCCCCAGACTTTCATCGCGTTCGCGCACCGGCGTGAACGGACCACCCTTGCGGGCGATCTCGCGGGCGAAATTCACGGCATGCGTGGTCAGATCACCCTCGAAAACGGCATCGACCAGACCGGCGCCATGCGCCTCTTGCGCGCCAATCGGGGTGCCGGAAACGATCATCCTCATCGCCTTTAAAGCGCCCACGAGACGCGGTAGCCGCACCGTGCCGCCGCCGCCGGGCAACAAGCCGAGCTTCACCTCGGGAAGGCCGAGCTTCGCGCCTTGATCGGCAACACGGAAATGACAGCCGAGCGCCAGTTCCAGCCCGCCGCCGAGCGCGGTGCCGTGAATGGCGGCGACCGTCGGCTTGGCGATGGCTTCAAGTGTCGCCACGATGGCGCGCAGGTCTGGCTGCTGCACCGGCTTGCCGAATTCGGTGATGTCGGCGCCGGCGACGAAGGTCCGGCCGGCGCAAGCAATGACGATTGCCGCGACCGATGCGTCATCGCGCAGGGCGACCAGGGCCTGCATCAGCGGCTCGCGGACGTGAAAACTCAGTGCGTTGACCGGCGGATTGTCGATGGTGACGATGGCCACGCCACCCTCGTTCGCGACGCTGACAGAATTGGACAAGCGGAGGCCTCCCGGGACCGACTGAGATCGCGGACCGGTTTACTAGGCCACGCCGCGAATGGGAACCGGATGTTGAACTGGTCCAATGATTGGCCCGACAGGCCGCGGTCGCGCCGTCGACGTTGCAGTCAGCGCACCGCCTTCTCGCCACCCGCCGCCGTGATCACCCCTACGATGATCAGCCCGGTAAGCAGAAGCCGCACGCCGGCGCTGACGCCGAATGTGTTGAGCATGGTGAGCAGCAGCACCAGGAACAGCGCCGCGCCCCAGACGCCGGGCACATTGGCTTTGCCGCCGGCCACCGACGTGCCGCCGATGACGACGACCGCGATCGAAGCCAGCAGATATTCATTGCCGATATCGACATTGGCGCCGCGGAAATAGCCGGCGAGCAGCGCGCCGTCGATGCCGCCGAGCGCCCCCGACAGCGTGTAGGTGAGGAAGCGGATGCGGCCGACATTGACGCCGGCGAGCCAGGCGGCGCGGATGTTCTGGCCGATCGCCAGCACCGAGCGGCCATAGATCATGCGCTGCAAGGCGATGGCCGCGCCGATGGTGAACAGCACGGTGAGCATCGCCAGCACCGGAATGCCCAGCACCTGCCAGTTGGTGAAATCGGCGAAGCCCGGCGGCGGCTTGATCTGCAGCCCGCGCCCGTAGCTGATGTCGACCGACTGGATGATGAAGCTCGCCGACAACGTGGCGATGATCGGCGGAATGCGCAGCGCCCAGATCAGCAGGTAGTTGATGGCGCCGATGGCGGCACCACAGGCGAGCGCCGCCAGCAATCCAACCACGATCATGGCATCGCTGCCGCCCATCACCTTCATGGCAACCGCGCTTGCCAGGCCGATATTGGCCGGCAGCGACAGGTCGACATTGCCGGGCCCGAGCGTGATGACGAACATCTGGCCGACGCCGACGATGACCGTGAACACGGCAAGCGAGAGCGCCGCCGTGACCATGCCGCCGGCGCCATAGCCGCCGGTGAAGGCGATCGTCGCCAGCCACACCAGCAGCGCACCGGCAAACGACCAGATCCAGGGTTTTGTGAGCAGCGTTTTCAGCGAAGCCATCGCTCACCTTTCCCTGCGGCTGATCAGCACCCGCGCCGCCAGCACGATGATCAGGATGGCGCCGTTGGCGGCCACCTGCCAGTCGGGCGGAATGTGCATGAAGGTGAGCAGCGGCGAGGCGGCCAGCGCCAGCGTCAGCGCGCCGATGACGGCGCCGATCGGCGAGACCCGGCCGCCGACGAACTCGCCGCCGCCGAGGATGACGCCGGCGATGGCCAGCAGCGTGTAGCCATTGCCGATATTGGCATCCGCCGAGGTGGTGATGCCGATCAGCGCCATGCCCGACAGCACGCCGAACAGGCCGGCCAGCGCAAACAGCACGATCTTGGTCTTGAGCAGCGACCAGCCGGCGCGCCGCAGTGCTGCCGGATTGCCGCCGGAGCCGCGCAGGATCACGCCGTAGGAGGTGCGCATCAGGCCGAAATGCACCACCGCCGCGATCAGCAGCGCGGCGATGATCGGGAACGGAATGAAGAGCGGCTTGAACGACATGATCGCCAGCAGCCAGTCCGGCGCCTTACCGCCGGGCTTTGGCAGGACGAGGATGGCCAGGCCCTGCCAGACGAAACTCATGCCCAGCGTCACCACGATGGAAGGCAGGTTGCGCAGATGGATCAGCGCGCCGAGCAGCGCATAGATGCCGATCGACCCGGCGAGGATGAGGACGCCGATGAGCGGCGCGTCCTTCAGCCATGTCGCCGTGACGCAGCCGACAAAACCGACAAAGGTGCCGATCGACAGATCAAGCTCGTTGCCGGCTATGACGAACATCTGCGCGATCGTCGCCAGCGCGATCGGGATAGCCAGGTTCAGCATCAGGCTGAAGCCGAAATAGCTGATGGCGCGCGGGTTGAGCCAGGCGATTGCGGCCAGCACCAAGGCCAGCGACAGCGCTGGCAGCAGGGCGCGCAACAGCCGCGCCCGCGCCGCCGCATTGCGCGCCGCCGATCCCTTGAAGCCATTGTCGATTGGCGTCGCCGTCATCTCAGGCCGCGTCGCCGAAGGAGGACTGGATGATCTTCTCCTCGGTCAGCTCGTCGCGCGTCAAATTGGCGACGATGCGGCCGTTCTTGAAGACATAGATGTGATCGCAATTGTCGAGCTCTTCGGTTTCGGTCGTGTACCAGAGGAAGGTGCGTCCGCGGCCAGCCTCCTCGCGCACGAGGTCGTAGACCTCCAGCTTGGTGCCGATGTCGACGCCGCGCATCGGATCGTCCATCAGCACGATTTCGGCATCGGAGCCCAGTGCGCGGGCAAACAGGGCCTTCTGCTGGTTGCCGCCCGACAGTGAAAAGATGTTGTTGTCCATGTCGGGCGTGCGGATGCCGATCTTCTTCTTCCAGGCATCGGCGAGTTCCGCCTCGCGTCGCGGCGAGATCAGCAAGCCGTTGCGCAGACGCGCCAGCGAGCGGATGCCGATATTCTGCGCAATCGACCATTGCGGGAAAATGCCGTCCGACTGGCGGTCGCCCGCCACCAGCGCCACCGGCGCCGTGACCTCGATGCCGGCTTTGGCGCGTGCGGTGGCACCAAAGATCCGCAGCAGCAAGTCGGTCTGTCCGTGACCGGCCAGCCCGGCAAGGCCGATGATCTCGCCGGCACGGGCGACAAGCTCCTTGCCGTCAGTCTGCCCGGCGGGCCGCGCCCGGACGCGCAGCGGGCTGGCGCCTGGCTTTGCGGCAGCGGCCTGCGCGGCGGTCTTCTGGCGCGCCTCAGCCCCGCCCATCACCGTCACCAGCCGGTCGCGGTCGAAGGCGCCAGCCGCGTCCGACGCCACCATCTTGCCGTCGCGCATCACCACGATCCGGTCGGCGTTGCGCAACACCTCGCCCAGCACGTGCGAGATCAGGATGCAGCTTTTCCCGCCAGCGACGAAGCGGCGCACGAAAGCCAGCAGCTGGCCTGCCGTGTGCGCGTCGAGCGAGGAGGTCGGCTCGTCGAGGATGACCAGGTCGAGCCGGTCCTGCGTCACCGTGAAGGCGCGCGCCACCTCGACCATCTGCCGCCGGCCGATCGACAGATCGCCGACAATGTCCCAGGCCGAGATGCCATGGTCCGGGAATATCTCGTCTAGCTTGGCGGCGATCAGCTCGGCCGCCTTGCGCCGCCAGCCGAAGCCGGACAGCGAGGCATGGTTGATGCGGGTGTTTTCGGCGACGCTGAGATTGGGACACAGCGACAGCTCCTGGAACACGCAGCGTATGCCGAGCTGCTGCGCCCGCGAAACCGAGTAGTTCTCCTCGATGACGCCATGCACGCCGATGGTGCCGCTGTCGGGCGTCAAGGTGCCGGCCACCATATGCATCAGCGTCGATTTGCCGGCGCCATTATGGCCGACGAGGCCGACGCATTCGCCGGGTCCGACATGGAAATCCACCCCGCCCAGCGCTCTGACGGCGCCGAAATGCTTTTCGGCACCGTCAAGTCTGACGACGTCAAGAGTGGCGGCGCCGAACTGTTTTTCGGCGCCGCCCAGCCTGATGATGCCCGTGTTGCCTGCAGCCATGCTCAACGATATCCGTTCAGTGATGCGCTAGGCAACGCGGATGCGGCTTTCACTTGATGTTGGCTTTGATGGCCGCGATGGCATCTTCCTGGGTGTATTCGTGAGTGGCGACGCCACCCTCCTTGATCTTAGGCAGGGCCGCCTCGAAATCGTCCTGGGTGAAGGCGAGATACGGCACCAGCAAATCGTGCGGAATGTCCTTGCGGCCATCGAGCACCTGCTGCGCCACCCAGAAGGCGAGCGTCGACACGCCGGGCGCGATCGACGCCGACCAGGTCTTGTAGCCGTCCTTCTCCTTCTGTTCCTTCCACCACTTCAGCTCGTCCTGCCGGTTGCCCATGATGATGGTCGGGCGCGGCTTGTTGGCGGCGGCGAAGGCTTGCGCGGCGCCATAACCGTCGCCGCCCTGGTCGACGATGCCGACGATGTCGGGCAGCGACGGCAGGATGGTCGCGACCGCCTTCTGCGCCGTGGTCTGGTCCCAGTCGCCGGTCACCGAACCGACGATCTTGAATTCGGGATGGGCAGCGACCCCTTCCAGGATACCGGCATGGATGGCGTCGTCGATCGAGGTGCCGGCCAGCCCGCGGATTTCAAGCAGATTGCCGCCCTTGGGCTGGAACTTCGCCATCTGCTCGACTTCCTGCTTGCCCATGTCCTTGAAGTCGACGACGACGCGGTAGGCACATGGCTCGGTCACCGTGCCGTCGAAGGAAACGACGGTGATGCCGGCGTCGCAGGCCTGCTTGATGGCGCCGTTGAGCGCGTCCGGCGAAGCGGCGTTGATGACGATGGCGTCATAGCCCTGCAGGATCAGGTTCTGCACCTGGGCGGCCTGCGTCGGCACCTCCTTGTCGGCGGTGGTGAAGACATCGGCCGCGCCGACGATCTTGTCGTCGACCGCCTTCTTCGTGACGATGCCATAGCTGTCGAGCATGGCCTGGCGCCACGAATTGCCGGCGTAATTGTTGGAGAACGCGATCTTCTTGCCGCTGGTGTCGGCGAAAGCCGTACCGGCTGCGAGCACCGCCGCAAGCGTGCCGAGAACCAATAATTTCTTCATAGGATACTCCTCCCGAGAGTTGTTGATCAGTTGGCTGTCGATGAATTTTCGCGATTGCGATCCTGTTTTTTATCTATTGTCAGACAAAAGTGCAGAAGGCCGCCGAGCTGTCAACTGCAATCCGATGCGCGCCGGCGATCAACTTGCAGTGCGCTGATTGAAATGGTTTCGGTTGATGGCTAGGCATGCGGGCCAGGAGACCGAACAAGCATGGCAGTGACGCCGATTGTGCCGACGGGCGCACCGGGAATTCCCGCGCGCTGGACCTCTAGCGCCAAGAGCGGCGTCGGCGTGGCGCTTTCGCCGTCCAGTCGCGTCTGGTTCACCATCAGCCACGGCATCCTGAACGAAGTGTATTATCCGCGCGTCGACAGCGCCTGCACGCGCGACCTCGGCCTGATCGTCACCGGCAAGGATGGATATTTCTCCGAGGAGAAGCGCGATGCCGCGCACGGCATCGAGCCGTTCGGAGATGGCGTGCCCGCCTACAGGCTGGTCAACACGGCTGATGACGGCGCCTACCGGATCGAGAAGCGCATCGTGGCCGATCCGGCTCGTCCGACGTTGCTGCAGGAGATCACCTTCAGCCCGCTCAAGGGCTCCGCGGCCGACTACCGCGTCTACGCGCTTCTGGCGCCGCATCTGGTCAATGCCGGCATGGGCAACACCGCCTGGGTCGGCGAGCACCGGGGAAAGCCTGTCCTGTTTGCCTCGGGGCGCGGCACCTGCCTGGCGCTGGCCTCGTCGCTGCCCTGGCGGGACTGTTCGACCGGCTATGTCGGCTTCTCCGACGGCTGGCAGCAATTGAACCACACCGGCAAGCTTGATCCGGCTTGCCGGCGCGCCGAGGACGGCAATGTCGCGCTGACCGGCGAGATCGGCTTCACCGCCACGAAGACAAAAGCCGTGCTGGCGCTGGGTTTTGGCGCGACACCGGACGAGGCCGCCGAAAACGCCTTCGCCAGCCTGAAGCGTGGTTTTGAGCCGGCAGCGAGATCCTATGTCGAAAGATGGCACGAATGGCAGGCGGGGCTGCTGCCGCTGGACCGGACGCCCGGAGTGCCCGGGGTGAACAGCTACCGCGTCTCCACCGCGGTGCTGGCAACCCACCGGTCATTGGCCAAGCCGGGCGCGGCGGTGGCCAGCCTATCGATCCCGTGGGGATTCAACAAAGGCGATGATGATCTCGGCGGCTACCATCTGGTCTGGCCGCGCGACCTGGTCGAAACGGCGGGCGGCTTCCTCGCCGCCGGCGATGCCGCCTCGGCCCTTCGGATCCTGGAATACCTCCGCTCCATCCAGCAGCCTGACGGCCATTGGCCGCAGAATGCCTGGCTCGACGGATCGGCCTATTGGCCGGGCATCCAGATGGACGAATGCGCCTTTCCCTTGCTGCTGGCAGACGCCCTGCATCGCGCCGGCCATTTGCCGCAGGCGCGACTGAAGGCCTTCCTGCCCATGATCGAGCGCGGCGCTTCCTATGTCGTGCGCAACGGCCCTGTCACCGGCGAGGACCGCTGGGAAGAAGACGCCGGCTATAGCCCGTTCACCCTGGCCGTCGAGATCGCTGCACTGCTCGCCGGCGCGGACCTGCTCGACGCCTGCGGCCGGACGGCGGAGGCGGCCTATCTGCGCGAGACCGCGGACTGCTGGAACGATCAGGTCGAGCGCTGGACCTATGTCACCGGTACCGCCACCTGCAAGGTGGCCGGCGTCGCCGGCTACTACGTCCGCATCGCGCCGCCCGACAGCGCCGATGCCGGCTCGCCGAAGGACGGCTATGTGCCCATCAAGAACCGCCCGCCCGGCGACACGGAACGACCGGCCGAAGAAATCGTCAGCCCCGACGCCCTGGCGCTGGTGCGCTTTGGCCTGAGAGCCGCCGACGATCCGCGCATCGTCGATACAGTGAAGGTGATCGATGCGCAGTTGCGCTGCGAGCTGCCGCAAGGGCCGCTCTGGTACCGCTATAACAGTGACGGCTATGGCGAACACGAGGATGGCGCGCCCTTCGACGGCACCGGCCAGGGCCGGCCGTGGCCGTTGCTCGCCGGCGAACGGGCGCATTATGAGCTGGCGGCCGGCCGCAAGGACGAGGCGGCCAGCCTGCTCGATGCGCTGGAACGGTCGGCCGGACCCGGCGGCCTGCTGCCCGAACAGGTCTGGGATGGCGCCGATATTCCGGAGCGCGAGCTGCTGCATGGCAAACCATCGGGCAGCGCCATGCCGCTGGTCTGGGCGCACTCCGAGCATATCAAGCTGCTGCGTTCGCTGCGCGACGGCGCCGTCTTCGACATGCCGCCGCAAGGCGTGAAGCGCTACATCGAGAACAAGACCATATCGCCGTTCAGGCCATGGCGCTTCAACAACAAGATCCGCACGCTGCCGGCCGGCAAGGCGCTGCGTATTGAATTGATGGCAGCAGCCACTGTCCACTGGAGCACCGACGATTGGGCAACCGCGCATGACAGCCAGACGGTGGAAAACGCGTTCGGCATCCACCTTGTCGATCTGCCCACGGCCGGCCTCCCCGAGGGAAACACGCTCGTCTTCACTTTTTTCTGGCCCGGCACCGGCGATTGGGAGAATGTCGACTTCTCTGTCATATCTGGCGGGCAGGATAGCCAGTAGACCCTTCTCCAGGGATACCCGAGACTCTTCAGCAAACAGGGACGAAACCATGCAGATCGGAATGATGGGACTGGGCCGGATGGGCGCCAACATGGTGCGGCGTCTGATGCGCGACGACCACGAATGCGTCGTCTACGACATCAACCCGGCCAGCGTCGCGGCGCTGGTGAGCGACGGCGCGTCTGGAGCGGCCTCGATGGCGGAATTCGTCGGCAAGCTCACCAAGCCGCGCTGCGTGTGGCTGATGCTGCCGGCGGCGATCACCGGCAAGATCATCGACCAGGTCTCGGCGCTGATGGAGCCTGGCGACATCGTCATCGACGGCGGCAATTCCTATTATCACGACGCCGTCGACCAGGCCGCGAAACTCGCCACCAAGGGCATCCACCTTGTCGATGTCGGCACCAGCGGCGGTGTCTGGGGGCTGGAGCGTGGCTACTGCCTGATGATCGGCGGCCCCGACGTGGCGGTGCAGCATCTCGATTCGGTCTTTGCCACGCTGGCGCCTGGCGCCGATGCCGGCGCACCCACCCCGGACAAGACCGTCGGCACCGCACCCTTCGGTTACTTGCATTGCGGACCGAGTGGCGCCGGCCACTTCGTCAAGATGGTGCACAACGGCATCGAATATGGCGTCATGGCCGCCTATGCCGAAGGCATGAACATCCTGAAGTCGGCCAATGCGGGCAAGCGGCAACGAACGGCGGACGCCGAGACCAGCCCGTTGGAAAACCCGCAATACTACCAGTTCGACATCGATCTTCCGCAGGTGGCCGAGGTGTGGCGGCATGGCAGCGTCATCGGCTCCTGGCTGCTCGATCTCACCGCCGGCGCGTTGAAGAGCGATCCGGGCCTGGCGCAATTCGGCGGCCGGGTTTCGGATTCCGGCGAGGGCCGCTGGACGCTGAAGGCGGCGATCGACACCGGCGTGCCGGCGCCGGTCCTGTCCTCGGCCCTGTTCGACCGCTTCTCCTCGCAAGGCGAATCCGAATTCGCCGACAAGCTGTTGTCCGCCATGCGCTACGCCTTCGGCGGCCACATCGAAAAGCCGAAGGGCGGCAAGTGACGGCGACAGGGGAGACGCAGGCATGAGCCAGGAACGGTCCGACACGCTGGTGCTCTTCGGAGCGACCGGCGACCTCGCCCACAAGAAGATATTTCCAGCCCTCTACCAGATGGTCGCCAAGGGCACGCTCACCGAACCGGTGATCGGCGTCGCCTTCGACGCCTGGGATTTGAAGCAATTGCAGGACCGTGCCCGCGACGGCATCGTCAACGCGCTCGGCACGATCGACGAGAAGGTGTTCGCCAAGCTGGCGTCGCTGCTGCGCTATGTCAGCGGCGACTACCGCGATCCGGCCACTTTCGAGAAGCTGAAGACCGCACTCGGCAGCGCCCAGCGGCCGCTGCACTACATGGCGGTGCCGCCGACCATGTTCGAGACTGTCGTGCAAGGCCTGGAGCAATCCGGCACCGCGCACGGCGCCCGGCTGATGGTCGAAAAGCCCTTCGGCCACGATCTGCAGTCGGCCCGCTGGCTGAACCGTGTGCTGCATTTGGTGTTCGACGAACAGTCGATCTTCCGCATCGACCACTATCTCGGCAAGGAAGCGATCCAGAACCTGCTCTATTTCCGCTTCGCCAACGCTTTGCTCGAGCCGATCTGGAACCGCAATTACGTCGAGAGCGTCCAGATCACCATGGCCGAGGATTTCGGCGTCGAAGGGCGGGGGCGGTTCTACGACGATGTCGGCGCTATCCGCGACGTCATCGAGAACCATCTGCTCAACATCCTGCTGCTCTTGGCCATGGAGCCGCCGGTCGGCCGCTCGGCGGATGACTTGATCGACGAGAAGGTGCAGGTGCTGCGCGCCATCCGCACCCTGACCAAGAGCGATGTCGTGCGCGGCCAGTTCACCGGCTATCTCGCCGAGCCCGGCGTCGCGCCGAACTCGCCGGTCGAGACCTTCGCGGCGGTGCGTTTTTTCGTCGACACCTGGCGCTGGCAGGACGTGCCGTTCTTCATCCGCGCCGGCAAGAACATGCCCGTGCATGTCACCGAGGTGGTGGTGCGGCTGAAGCGGCCGCCGCTCGACGTCTTCGACCCGATCAAGCCCGCCGACCAGAATTATGTCCGTTTCCGCATCGACCCGCAGGTGATGATCGCCATCGGCGCCCAGCGCAAGGCGCCCGGCGACGACATGATCGGCGAGCAGGTGGAACTGACCGCGCTCGACGACTCGAAGGGCGACATGCCGCCCTATGAACGGCTGATCGGCGACGCCATGAACGGCAATGGCCAGCTCTTCACCCGTCAGGACGCGGCGGAACTGGCCTGGCGCATCGTCGGCCCGGTGCTCGGCGACACCACGCCGCCACATCTTTACGAGCCGAAGACATGGGGACCGGAGGACGCCATGGCCGGCTTCGGGCCGCCCAATGGCTGGATCGATCCGGTGGCATGAACGGAGGGGACAAGATGGCCAAGGCGGTGAAGCAGGTTGCGTCGGACACCGGGCAGGTTGTCCTTTCGGTCGACATTGGCGGCTCGCGCGTCAAGATCCTGACCAGCGACGGCGGCACCGAGCGCCGGACGGATTCCGGACCGGACCTGACGCCGCGGCAAATGATCGACAAGGTGAAAAAGCTCGCCGAGGGCCTGTCCTATGACGTTATCTCCATGGGCTATCCAGGCCCGGTGCGCCACAACAAGCCGATGCTTGACCCCATGAATCTCGGCAAGGGCTGGGCCGGCTTCGATTTCGCCGCGGAGTTCGGCAAGCCAGTCAAGGTCGTCAATGATGCGCTGATGCAGGCCATCGGCAGCTATGAGGGCGGGCGCATGCTGTTCCTCGGTCTCGGAACCGGCCTCGGCGCGGCGATGGTCTTCGACAATGTCGGTCAGCCGATGGAACTCGCCCATCTTCCCTACCGAAAAGGCCGGAGTTTCGAGGATTATGTCGGCGAACGCGGCCTGGAAAAACGCGGCAAGAAGAAGTGGCGCGGCTATGTCTTCGACGTCGTCAACCGGCTACGAGCCGCCCTGCAGCCAGACTATGTCGTCATCGGCGGCGGCAATGTCGACAAGCTCTACGAATTGCCCGCCCACTCCAGACGCGGTGACAACACACGCGCCTTCGAAGGCGGATTTCGTCTATGGCGCGACAAGGCGCTGATCGTCTGAGAGTATTACAGTTTAGTATAGTCGTTCAAAATGACGTGTGATGCCGCGCCGATAGATTGCATTGTGCAGATTTGCCGACTAGGAAGTCAGCCCCACTACATCGCGTCGCGCGCGACGCACAATGACGACGCACTTTAATTTTGCGCATCATCCTTTTTGAAAACGGCCCCATTTTCGAGGTCATGCGCCATGGATGGAGAAATAGATTGACCGACGAAGACAGCCACGCCAGCAAGACCCTCGACCTTCTCGAACTGACCGCCCATATCGTATCGGCTTATGTCGAGAAGAATCGCCTGCCTGCGTCCGGCCTTCCCGAGCTGATCGCCAGCGTCAGCGCCTCGATCAGCGGGCTCGGTCAGCCGGTCGCTCCGGTGGCGGCACCGCTGGTCCCGGCCGTCAACCCGAAGAAGTCGGTGACGCCGGATTTCATCATCTGCCTCGAGGACGGCAAGAAATTCAAATCGCTGAAGCGTCACCTCGGCGTGCATTTCGGCCTGACGCCGGATGCCTACCGCGCCAAATGGGGCTTGCCGTCTGACTATCCGATGGTTGCTCCCAACTATGCGGCTTCGCGCTCCGAACTGGCGAAGTCGATCGGCCTCGGCCGCAAGGCCGTCGCCCCGGCGCCCGTCAAGGGCAAAGGCCGGAAGGCCAAGGTTTCGGCCTGAGCAATTCAGTCCTGAGCCAATATTTAGGACGACTGGAACGGAAGCCTGCCGGCGAAAATCGCCTTGGCAGGCTTCATGTTTTTGTGGCTTGGATGAACCGGACAGGTGCTTTGAGGGGGAACTGCCATGAACTACACCAGGATGGTGATCGAGAAAGAAGCACCGGAGGAATACGGCTACGATCGTATCCGCTACAATCTTTCCGAAAGTTCGATCGCCGACCAGAAGCTCTCCGACATCGGCCTGTCGCTGCCCGACCTGACGCTTTTCTATGGCGAGCATCGTGGCGACAAGGACTTGCGCGCCCTGGTCGCGGCGCAGGATGCCGGCATCTCGCCCGATGATGTGCTGGTCACCGCCGGCGCCGCCGGCGCGCTGTTCATCATCTCGACATCGCTTCTGTCGGCCAGCGATCATCTCGTCGTCATCAGGCCCAACTACGCCACCAACATCGAAACGCCGCGGGCGATCGGCTGCGCCATCAGCTTCGTCGACCTCGCCTTCGACGAAGGCTTCGCCATTGATGTCGAGCGCGTCAGGGCGGCGATGCGGCCGAACACCAGGCTGATCAGCGTCACTTGCCCGCACAACCCGACCGGCACCATGATGAGCCGTGCCGAATTGGACGCACTGGTCGCGCTCGCCGAAGCCAGCGTCTGCCATCTGCTGGTCGATGAGACCTATCGCGACCTCTCCTATGGACGGCGCCTGCCCTCGGCGGCCTCGCTGAGCAACAAGGCGATCAGCGTCTCGTCACTGTCGAAAGCCTTCGGCATTCCCGGCATCCGCATCGGCTGGCTGGTCACCAGGGATGCTGCCCTCCAGGAAAAATTCCTCGCCGCCAAGGAGCAGATCGGCATCTGCGGCAGCGTCATCGACGAAGGCATCGCGCGCGGCATGCTGGCGCGCCGGGACGCGTTTCTGGGAAAGCTGCTGCCCGAAATGGCCAGGCGCCGCGATATCGTCCAGGCATGGATCGACCGCGAACCTTTAGTCGACTGGGTGCGCCCCGAGGGCGGAGTGGTCGGCTTCCCGCGCCTCAATGTCGAGCCCGGCTTCGACCTCGACCGGTTCTATGTCAGGCTGCTGGAAGACCACGGCACCTATGTCGGACCCGGCCATTGGTTCGAGATGGAAAAGCGCTTCTTCCGCGTCGGCTTCGGCTGGCCGACGGAGGCCGAGTTGAAAGGCGGATTGGACGCGATTTCGGCCGCGCTGCGGCAGTAACTTCCGCGTGGGCTGGACGGTGCGGACCGAAAGTCCCTTGATCCAGGTCTGAATTTGAAGCATATCCGCCCCGAACTTTTATCCAGTTCCATTGGTCGAACAGCGCCCATCCGGGAAGTGCCCCGCGAGCCGATGCCCACCGCAACGGGGCCTCTTTCCATGATACCAGAACAAACTTTGCCGGAGCAGCGTTACGCCGCGTTCCGGCACAAAGCCTTCCTCAGCTATTGGACGGCGCGCTTTCTCACCACCTTCGCGACCATGATCGTTTCCGTCGCCGTCGGCTGGCAGGTCTATGACCTGACGCGCGATCCGTTCGACCTCGGCATTGTCGGCATCGTCCAGTTCCTGCCATCGCTGCTTCTGGTGCTGGTGACAGGTGTCGTCGCCGACCGCTTCGGCCGCCGGCTGATCATGACCCTGGCGACATTGGTCGAAGGCGCCTGCGCGCTGGCTCTGCTGTTTCTGACCCTGCGCGGCCTTACGACCCCGCTGCCGATCTTCGCCGTACTGGTCATGTTCGGCATTGCCCGAGCCTTCTATGGGCCGGCTTCGTCCTCGCTGTTCGCCAATCTTGTGCCGCAGCGGGATTTCGCCAACGCCATCGCCTGGAACTCCTCCGCCTGGCAGACGGCGACGATTGTCGGCCCTGTCGCAGGCGGCTTGCTCTATGGCGTGTCGGCGGAGGTGACCTATGCCACGGCGGCAGTCCTGATGCTCGCTGCCGCGTTGCTCATCTTCACCATCCCCAAGCCCGCGCAACAGACGGCCACGGACAAGCCGACAATGGAGACGCTGTTTGCCGGCTTCCGCTACATCTGGAGCGAGAAGATCGTGCTCGGCGCCATCTCGCTCGACCTCTTTGCCGTGCTTCTGTCCGGCGCCTCGGCACTGCTGCCGGTCTATGCCCGCGATATTCTGCAACTCGGCCCCTGGGGCCTCGGCCTGCTGCGCTCGGCGCCGGGCATCGGTGCCATTTGCGTCGCCATCTGGCTTGCCGGCCATCCGATCCGCGATCATGCCGGCAAGATCATGCTGAGCTTCGTCGCGGCGTTCGGCGCCTGCACAGTGCTGTTCGGCCTGTCGACCCTTACCTGGCTGTCGATAGCGGCACTTGCCCTGCTCGGCGCCACCGACATGTTCAGCGTTTACATCAGGGAAACGCTGATCCAGCTGTGGACGCCCGACGCGGTGCGCGGCCGCGTCAACGCCGTCAACCAGGTCTTCGTCGGCGCCTCCAACGAGGTCGGCGAATTCCGCGCCGGCACCATGGCGGCACTGATCGGCACGGTTCCGGCGGTGGTCATCGGCGGCGTCGGCGCCGTCGCGGTTGCCGGCCTGTGGGCCTATCTGTTCCCCGCGCTGCGCAAGGTCAGGCACCTCAAGGGACGAAACTGAAGGCTTCATCGGTATCGGCGGGGCCGCGAATCTGTGCTAAGCCGCCGCCCAATCAACGAAAGGACGACACCTGTGAGCGAACCGACCGTGGCCGAGGCGACCGAAAATATCTATGCGTCGCTCCGGGCGGACAATGCCGACATCGACGCGCATATCGCGACGCTTAAGGCGGCGCTGACACGCGAGGGGATAAAACAGGCGGTCTTCGATCCTGCCAAATTGGCGCAGAACAACCGCTCGGGCCGCAAGTTGATGCAGGCTTACTTTCGGCAGCGCGGCGTGAGCGTGAGGTTTTCGGAGTAGTTTCCACACTCCGAAAAGCGATGGTCGGCCACATTGGCGGCCACTGGTCTGCCCTAACGCGCGGCCGGCCCGCCAAAAATCATCCGCAAGAACTCGTCGAGCCAGCGCTTTAGGTGCATGTCCCAGATCAGCCGGCCGCCGAGATGGTCGCGGCCGGGCTGGGCGCCGGGTAGCTCGAAACGATGGGCGCCGCGCACCACCCAGCGCTGCATCATCACCCTGGTGAGTTCGCCATGGAACTGGATGCCCCAGGCATTGTCGCGATAGCGGAAGGCCTGGTTGGGATAGGTCTCGTTCGTGGCCAGCAGCGTCGCGTCGCTCGGCAGCGAAAAGCCCTCGCGGTGGAACTGGTAGACCATTTCGGGCCAGTGCATCAGCTTCCTGCCGGCCTCGGTCCCCTTCAGCGGATACCAGCCGATCTCCACCAGCCCTTCGCCGTGGCCCTCGACCTTGCCGCCGAGATGATTGGCCAGCATCTGCGCGCCCAGGCAGATGCCGAGCAACGGCCGGTTTTCCCTGAGCGGGACTTCCAGCCAGTTGGTTTCGCGGCGGACGAACTCGTCCTCGTCATTGGCGCTCATTGGCCCGCCGAACACCACCGCGCCGGCATGGCCATCCAGCGTTTCCGGCAAGGCGTCACCGAGCGGCGGGCGGCGAATGTCGAGATCGAAGCCTTCTTCCAGGAGCATGTGGCCGACGCGTCCGGGGCTCGAATTCTCCTGATGCAGCACGATCAGGATCTTTGGCTTCGGGCTCGTTGCGCGCTGCATCGTTGGGCGAAATCCCGTCTATTCGTCGCTTGACGTCCCGCGCGCGCCTGGCGCATGCGCCGCGGCCTGGCGGCGCGCCTCGACCCGGTCGTGGCGCTCGACGCCGATCAGCTCGGCAACGCGCCACACCGTATTGTCCTCGAGCTCATGCAGCTCGCCATCGGCATAGACGATCTCCCACATCAGGCCGATGAAGGCCTTGCGCCCCTCCGCGTCGAGATGGCGCTTGAGCACGCTGGTGAAGGCATAGAGGTCGATCGCTTCATTGTCGGCGCGCTCGCCGGCGGCGACGAGCGCTTCGAGTTCGGCACCACTGATCGAATAGCTCTGCGCCAGCACCGCCTTGAAGCGCTCCCACTCGACATCCTGGCGCACGCCATCGGCATTCATCACATGGTAGAGCAGCGCCGAAGCCGCGACGCGCGGATCGTCCGCGCTGGTGTGGCTGGCCGAGCCGGCCGGTAAATCCCTGAGAAACGACAGAACGCGCTCGAACATCAATTCATTCCCAAACGGCCCGATGGCCAGGTCAAATCACCCGATGGCCAAAATCAAAACAGCCGGAACCGGCGTGGCGACTTTTCCGCCTCGTCGTCCGGATCGACGCCTGGATCGTCCGGCAGGCGCGCCAGTTCTTCCGCCGGCTCGACGGCCTCGGCATCGGCCGGCACCGCGGCAAAGGCGGCGGCCGTGACCGGGGTGACATGATCCTCGCGGCTTTCGGCGTCCTTGCCCGTTGCCTCGTTGCCCGGGGCGGCATGATCGATCACCTCGACCGGCTTTTCAGGCCTGCCCGTCGCCTCGATGGCTACCACCGGGGCATCCGGTTCAACATCGCGACTGTCGATCAGTTGGCCAAGGCGTTCCATCGGCGCGCGCCATTCGAAGGCGTCGAGCCGCCCGGTGACCGGCGAGACCGGCGCCCAGCGCTCGGAGACGATGCCGTCGGCGACCCAGGCCGGATCGCGCGGCGCCCGAACCGCCTTGGAGAGCAGCTGCCGTACTTTGCCCTGGTCGCCGGTCTCGGCCTCCTCAATGTCGGCCAGGAGCAGATAGGCGCCCTCGCGGCGGTCCATGCGGATCGCGGCTTCGGCCTCGCGGCGGGCGGTCGACAAATCCTGCGCGTCGAGCGCCGCACGCGCCACCGTCATCGACGATTCGGTGTGGTTCTTCTTCATCTCCTGCAGCTTCTTTGCCCGGTTGAGCCGATCAAGCACGGCGTCGCCAGGCCTAGCATGGGTGTAAAGCTCGGCAATTTCGGGATGCGGCTCGGCCTTCCATGCGGTCTCGAGGATCTTCGAGCCCTTGCGCACGTCGTTCTGTTTGAACAGCGCGGCGGCGGCGGCAACGGCGGCAGGCGCGAAGTCGGGGGCGAGTCTGTTGGCCTCGATCGCCGCTGTCCTGGCAGCCGCGGGATCGCTGTCGGCGAGCGATTGCGCCTTGGCGGTCAACAGCACGGCGCGGCGGCGGTTGGCAGCGTCGCGCTCGATCTGCCGCGTCGACTTCTGCGCCTCGACCAGTTTCAGCGCACCGTCCCAATCGCCGCGCGCGGTCAGCTCCTCCAGCGTCGATTCGGCCGCCCATGCCAGTTGCGGCGCCACCGCGGCGGCGCGGCCGGCATAGTGCCGGGCGGCGTTGCGGTCGCCCAGGCGCTCGGCTTCCAGATAAAGCCCGCGCAGGCCAAGCAGCCGCATTTCCGGATCGTCGAGCATGCTCTCGAATTTTTGCCGCGCACCTTCATGGTCGCCTTCGAGCAGCGATGCCTGCGCTTCGAGCAGATGGATCAACGGCTCCTGGTCGGAGCGGATCAGCTTGGCGGCTTCCTTGGTCTTCTTGCGGGCCAGCGCCCCATCGCCGGCGCCGGCGGCGATCATGCCGGTCGACAGCGCCTGATAGCCACGGTCGCGGCGGCGCACGCGAAAATAGCGCGAAATTGTGTAGGGGCTGTTCCACAGCGACTTGATCAGCCACCAGACGATCATCACCGCCGCGACGACGGCGACGACGGCCACCGCCGCCACCATCAGGCTGACCTGGTACTGATAGCCGTTGAAGGTGACGACCATGTCGCCCGGCCGGTCGGCCAGCCAGGCAAAGCCCAGCCCGAGCGCGAAGACGACGATGAGGAAAGCGAGCAGGCGGATCATCGTGTTGCCCTCATGCCTTCATCGCGCCGGAGATCAGCGCGTCGACCTGGGTTTCGACCTCGATGCGCGCCTTCAGTTTGCCGGCAAAGTCGGCGCCCGCGGCCTTCGCGGCTTCCGGCAGCGTGTCATATTCGCTGAGCGCCTTGGCGTAGTCACCCTGAGTGACCGCAACCTCCATGCGCGCCACGGTTTCCGGCGCACCTTTACCTTCGACGGCCCCGATCGGCCGGATCTTGACCAGTGACTCGGCGCTCGACATCAAATTCTGCAGGAAGCCGGCATTCTGGTCGACCGGCGTGGCGGCGGCGACCATGGCATTGGCGGCGACGTCCATCTGCGAGGCGATCTCGGTGCGGGTCGGAACGCCCTTTTCGGCATAGGCACGCAAGGTCGCAAGCTGCGGCGCATCAGGCGAGATCGCGGCCAGCGTATCGAGTTCGGCCGAAAACGGCGCGCCACGGTCGAGCGCGGCCTTGAGCGCGGAAGCCGCGATGGCGATCGCGATCTTCGGCTGCGACGCCTGTGCGTCGACCTTCCCGGAAAGCTGCGACACCGATTGCTCGAGCGCGGCAAGCCGGCCTTCCTGCGCCTTCGCCGCCTCGCCCGTCGACTTCACCAGCGCATCGAGACCGGCCATTTTTTCGTTGAGTGGGCCGAGATCGACGGGCGCCGCGCTGCCGGCCTTGCCGAGAGCGGCGACGGCCGTTTCGATCTGCTTGACCTTGTCGCCAAGTGCGGCGAGCCCGGCATTGTCGCCGGCGCCGCCCTTTTCGACCGCCGATTTCAGCGCCGCGACATCGCTCTTGACCTGGTCGAGCGCCGACGACAGGCCGTCGACCTTGGCCGATGCACCATTGTTGTTGCCGGCTTCCCTCATGTCTGCGATTTCGCTCTTCAACGAGGCGATCTCGCCATTGACGCCGTCGAGCGAGGCACCGGGAGCGGAACCCGGCGCGCCGAGCAGGCCGGCAAATTGCAGGCCACCGGCGCCGACCAGCGCGATGACACCGCCGATGATGCCGGCGGCGATGCCGTTGAGGCCGCCCCGCTTCGGCCGCGCTGCCATCGGCTCGCTCCTTGAGTCGGTTTTTCCGGCAGCCGCTTTGGCCTCGCCGGTCTTTGTGCTTGCGTCCTCGAAGCTGTAGTCGAACGCCCTGGACTGGTTGGGAGGTGTATCCGAACCGGGATAAGGCATTTCCGGCTCGGCGGCTTCGGCCTCGGCATGCGGCGGCGCCTCTGTGCCGGACCGCCCGGCGGCGTCGTCGCCATGCTCCCAGGGTTCGAGATCCGCCTGATCGGCATGCACCGGCTCTTCCGGGAGCTCTGGTCGCGAGGCGTTCGCGGATTCCTCGGCCCTCGCCTCGTCGGTCTGGACGGTAACCTTGGCGGCATCCTCGTCGACGATGCGTGAGACAGCGCCCGGATCGAGGTCGATGGTCACCGGCTCGCGGCGGCTTTTCGAGTGTCGCATCTTCGGCGTCTTGACCATGCATGGGCTCCGCAAAATTCGCTTCGTCTCAACGCGCGGCGGCGCGTGATGGTTCTAAAAAGGGTCTAGCACATCACCAAGCGGTGAAAAGGGGCGGTGTGATGACGCGGGTCAGGGCCGTGCCCGCAAAAGTGCCAGCAGCGCCTCCTCGTCGGGCCGTGCGGCGACACGGATTGCTTTGCCGGCGCTGTCGCCGAAGGCGGCGGCGATGCGCGCGGAAAGGACAAAAAAACGCGTCTTTTCAAAGGCTTTTTGCAGGGCGGGTCGTCTGGCCAGGACCTGCATCGCGGCAGCGGCGTTGGCCGAATAGAGCAGCACCACATCGACCGCTTGGCCTGATAGCAGCGGCAGGGTCGCTTCGTCCGAATAGCTCACCGCAAGCGTGTCATAAGTCTCTACGGCATGGACCTGGACATACGCTGCTTCCAGCTTCTGTTCGAAGGCAGCAAACCGCACGCGCCCACAGAGATAGACGATCGTTTTGCCGGAAAAGGCGGTCGCCATGCCGTCGGCCAGCGCCTCGGCATCGCCAGGCCCCTCGCTGACCGACAGAAAACCGGCTTTGCGCGCGGCCTCGGCGGTCCTCTTGCCGACAGCATGACAAGGCAGCCTGGAAAGCGCCGCTACCAGATCTCCAGGGGCATGGCGCACGGCATTGGCGCTGGTGATGGCGACGGCTGCGACATCGTCCGGAACCGCCTTGGCATCGACCGGCAGTGCCGTCGTCTCCGTCAATGGCAGGAGAAGAGGCTCAAAACCCATTTCTTTCAGCTTTCGCGCCGTGAGCGATGCACCGGGCTCCGGTCTGGTGACCAGGATGCGAGGCATTTTCAGAGCCAGCCGTCGAAGAACTTTTCGCCGGCCCTGGCGCGAACCGCCCGCGCGGCGTCAGCCCCTATTTCAGCCGCGTCCGTGGCCTCGCCTTCCAACCGGACGTCATGCCACTCCGTGCCGTCGGGCGAGATGATCAGCCCGGCAAAGGACAGTTTCCCCCCCGACACCGTCGCATGGCCGGCGATCGGTGTGCGGCACGAGCCGTCGAGCGCGGCGAGAAACGCGCGTTCGCAGGCCAAGGCCTGGCCCGTCGGCACGTGATGGATCGCCGCAAGCATTGTCTCGATATCACGGTCGCCGACGCGCGTTTCGATGCCGATCGCGCCTTGTCCCGGCGCCGGCGGAAAATCCTCCAGCGGCATCAGGTCGGTAATCACGCCTTCGAGCCCGAGCCGCTTCAGCCCGGCATAGGCGAGAATGGTGCCCTCGGCGATGCCTTCATCCAGCTTGCGCAGCCTCGTCTGCACATTGCCGCGGAACATCACCACCTCGAAATCCGGCCGCATCCGGCGGATCAGCGCCTGGCGACGGAGCGATGACGATCCGACCTTGGCGCCATGCGGCAGATCGGCGATCCGCCTGACCGCCTTGCCTATGAAAGCGTCGCGCGCGTCCTCGCGCGGCAGGAAAGTGGAAAGCTCCAATCCGCCCGGAAGCACCGTCGGCATGTCCTTCGACGAATGCACGGCGATGTCGATACGCCCGTCGAGCAGCGCTTCCTCGATTTCCTTGGTGAACAGGCCTTTGCCGCCGGCCTCCGACAGTGGCCGGTCCTGAATACGGTCGCCGCTGGTCGAGATGGGCACCACTTCAAACGCCTGCTCGGGAAGGCCATGCGCTTTCATCAGCCGCACACGCGTCTCATGCGCCTGGGCAAGCGCCAGCGGGCTGCCGCGCGTTCCGATTTTGCAGGTTCCGATTTTCAAAGTTTGCATGGCGCGCGGTCCGTGATAACCCCCGAGCGAAATCGAGGTCTTGCCGGCCTTTTCCTAATGGGGAATAGCCTCATAAACAATCTCTTGGGATAGCGACGAATTGATCCGCGTTCTGGGTATTGAGACGAGTTGCGACGAGACCGCCGCCAGCGTCGTGGCGCTGGAGGGCGATGCCGCGCCGAAAATCCTGTCCAATGTCGTGCTCTCCCAGATCGAGGAACATGCCGCCTTCGGCGGTGTCGTGCCCGAGATCGCCGCGCGCGCGCATGTCGAGGCGCTGGACGGCATCGTCGAGGCGGCGCTCGCCGATTCGGGCGTGGCGCTGGCCGATATCGACGCGATCGCCGCAACCGCCGGTCCAGGCCTCGTCGGCGGGCTGATCGTCGGCCTGATGACGGCCAAGGCGATCGCCGCCGCGGCGAACAAGCCGCTGATCGCCGTCAACCACCTCGAAGGCCACGCCTTGACGGCGCGGCTGACCGACGGGCTCGAATTCCCCTACCTGCTGCTGCTGGTCTCCGGCGGCCACACGCAGATCCTCGCCGTGCGCGGCGTCGGCGAGTATCAGCGCTGGGCCACCACCATCGACGACGCGCTCGGCGAAGCCTTCGACAAGACCGCCAAGATGCTCGGCCTGCCCTATCCCGGCGGTCCGAATGTCGAGAAGGCGGCGCTATCGGGCAACCCGTCGCGCTTTGCCTTCCCGCGGCCGATGAAGGGCTCGGCGCAGCCCGATTTTTCCTTTTCCGGCTTAAAGACCGCCGTGCGCCAGGCGGCAACCGCGATCGAGCCCCTGAGCGACCAGGATGTCGCCGACATCTGCGCGTCGTTCCAGGCGGCGGTCGCCGATGCATTGGCCGACCGCGTTTCTCGCGCCCTGGCACGCTTTCGCGAGACATTCCCTGGCACGAAAAGCCCGTCGCTGGTCGTCGCCGGCGGCGTCGCCGCCAACCGCGCCATCAAGGCGACGCTGGAACGGCTCTGCGCCGAGGCCGGCTTCACCTTCGTCGCGCCGCCGCTGAAATTGTGCACCGACAATGCCGCGATGATTGCCTGGGCCGGCATCGAGCGGCTGCGCGCAGGCATGGCGCAGGAGAACGGCTTCGATTTCGTGCCGCGCTCGCGCTGGCCCCTGGACAGCGTCTCGACGCCAATGGTCGGCTCCGGTCGGCGCGGAGCCAAGGCATGACAGATCGGGCCACGAAGAGCGCGGGCCGGGGCAAAAGTGGCTGGCGTGTCGCCGTGCTCGGCGGCGGCGCCTGGGGCACGGCGCTGGCGCTGGCCATGCTGCGCGCCGGCCATGCCGTGCGGCTGTTCGCGCGTGACCCTGAAACCGTGGCCTCGATCGGTCGAGGCGAGAACCCACGCTACCTGCCCGGCATCGCCATCGCGCCAGGCATCGAGGCAACGAGTGACATCGAGGCGGCGCTCACTGGCGCCGATTGCGTGCTGGCGGTGACGCCGGCGCAGGCGTTGCGCGCGACTCTGGCGGCCGCGAAGGATCATATGCCGGCCGGCATTCCGCTCGTGCTCTGCGCCAAGGGCATCGAGCGCGACACCGGCGCCTTGCTGTCGGCAATCGCCCTGGAAATCCTGCCGCGAAACCCGGTCGCCGCCTTGTCCGGGCCGAGCTTCGCCAGCGATGTCGCCCGCGGCCTGCCGACGGCGGTCGTGGTGGCCGCCGGCGACGAGGCGCTCGCCGCCGACCTTGCCGCCCGTTTCTCGGCTGAAAACCTGCGCTGCTATTCGAGCGACGACCTGATCGGCGTCGAGATCGGCGGCGCCTTGAAGAACGTCTTCGCCATCGCCGCCGGCGCCGTCACCGGGGCCGGGCTCGGCGCCAGCGCCCAGGCCGCCATGGTCACGCGCGGCTTCGTCGAGCTGCGCCGCATCGGTGCCGCCTTCGGCGCCAGGCCCGAGACCCTGATGGGGCTTTCCGGCCTCGGCGACCTGCTGCTCACCTGCTCGTCCACCCAATCGCGCAATTTCGCTTATGGGCTGGCGCTCGGGCAAGGCAAGGCGCTTTCCGGGCTGCCGCTGGCCGAGGGCGTGCCGACGGCGGCCATCGCCGCCCGCATCGCCGCCGAGCGCAACATCGATGCGCCGATCATCGCCGCCGTGGCCGCCATACTGGACGGCACCATCACCGTCCGGCAGGCCGTGACGGCCTTGATGACCCGGCCGCTGAAGACCGAGACCAACGATTGACGACCATCAGGAGAAAGACATGCTGTTTGCACTGATTTGCAAGGACAAGCCCGGAAGCCTGCAGGTGCGCGTTGATACGCGGCCCGCGCATGTCGCCTTTCTCGAGGCGCTGAATGGCGAGAAGAAGCTGGCCTTCGCCGGCCCGTTCCTCGATGCTGATGGCAAGCCGAACGGCACGCTCGCCGTGATCGAAGCGCCCGATATGGCCGGAGCGCAGGCGCTGTCGGCCGCCGACCCCTATGCCAAGGCGGGGCTGTTCGAGAGCGTCGAAATCCGCCCGTGGAACTGGGTCTTCAACAAGCCGGCGGCCGGCTAACCGGCAGGAGAACGAAAATGAACTACTGGCTGTTCAAATCCGAACCCTCGGTTTTCTCCTTCGAGGCGTTGAAGGCCAAGGGCAAGGCCGGCACCCAATGGGACGGCGTGCGCAACTACGCCGCCCGCAACAACATGAAGGCCATGCAGATCGGCGATCTCGGCTTCTTCTACCATTCCAACGAGGGGCTGAACGTGGTCGGCATCGCCGAGGTCTGCGCGCTGGCCCATCCCGACACCACATCGGATGATCCGCGCTGGGAGTGTGTCGACATCCGCGCCGTCAGGGACGTGCCGAACCCGCCGACGCTGGAAGACGTCAAGGCCAATCCAAAACTGGCCGAGATGGCGCTGGTGCGGCTCGGACGGCTTTCCGTGCAGCCGGTGACGCCGGCCGAATGGAAGGAAGTCTGCCGCATGGGCGGCCTGACGCCTGCGCCGTGACGGCGCTCACCTCCGACAGCGCCAGGCAGTTCATTCTCGACAACACGGCGCTGATGGCGCCGCCGCATGTACCGGAGATTCTTCTCCACCTCGCCGACGAAGCGCACGATCTTTGGCAGCGGACCGAGGACGAACTGGTCGAGATCGGCCTGCCGCCGCCCTTCTGGGCTTTTGCCTGGGCCGGCGGCCAGGGCCTCGCCCGATATGTCATCGACCATCCCGCCATGGTGCGAGGCAAGCGCGTGCTCGACTTCGCCTCGGGTTCCGGCCTCGTCGCCATCGCCGCCGCGAAGGCCGGTGCGGCGGCCGTGACCGCCGCCGACATCGACCCGTTCTGCGCCACCGCGGTTCGTCTCAACAGCGAGGCCAATGGTGTTCCGATCGAATTCCTCGGCGCGGACTGTATCGGTACCGATGCGGGCTGGGACGTGGTCCTGGCTGGCGACGTCTTCTATGACAAACCCTTCGCCGACCGGCTGATGCCGTGGTTTTCGGCGCTCAAACGGCGTGGCGCCGACATACTGGTCGGCGATCCCGGCCGGTCCTACCTGCCGCGATCGGGGCTGGCGCCGCTTGGCGTCTATCAGGTGCCGGTGACACGGGCGCTCGAGGATGCCGAGGTCAAACGTACGACCGTGTGGCGACTGCTTGACGCCATCGCCGAACAGGCGTTTCCATAAACCGCATCTGGAGGGGGAAGCTCATGGATTTTTCAGCAGTGAACTGGATGGCGGTGGTCGCCGCCGCCGTCGTCGCATGGCTGTTCGGCGCCGCCTGGTACATGGCGTTGAGCAAGCCCTGGCTGAAGGCCGCCAAGCTCGATCCGGCGACGATGAAGAAATCGCCGCTGCCCTTCGTCATCTCCTTCATCGCGGAACTGATTATGGCGCTGGTCATGGCCCTGGTCGTCGGCGCGATGACGGGTGGTGAGCCGACCTGGCTGGCGGGGCTGATCTTCGGCTTCGTGCTTTGGCTGGGTTTCGTCGCCACGACGCTGTCGGTCAACCATCGCTACGAGAATTTCGGCTGGGACCTGACCCTCATCGATGGTGGCCATTGGCTCGGCGTGCTGCTGATCATCGGTGTGGTGATCGGCTGGTTCGGCGCCGTCGCGGCCTGAATGGAGCGCTAGTTTTGATGGCGGACGAAACCGGCTTTCCGCGCGACCTGGTGTTCAGCCGGATCTGTCATGTCAAGAACGGCTATGACGACCGGCGCCGGCATATCGTGCGCGAGTTCGAGCGGCGCGGCGTGCCGGTCACCTTCTACACCGACTGGGACCAGCCTGACATCACGCCCGATATCCGGGCCGAACTGGTCGCTCCAGACTTTACACACCCGGCGGCTGTCTCGCTGGCGCTGAAGCATGTCGGCATCTGGCGTGATTTCCTCGAAACCGACCAGCCCTATTGCCTGGTGTTCGAGGATGACGTCTTCCTCGCCCGCGACTTTGTCGCCAAGTTCCGGCAGGGGCTCGCCGAACTCGGCGATCCCAACCGCAAGGCCGTCATCTATCTCGGCAATGGAAGCAACTACTACACGCCGAGCTGGAAATTGCGCAAAGGCCAGAAGCTTTACCCGGCGCTCCATGCCCGCTGCGCCGATTCCTACCTGATCACCCGGCCGGTCGCCGAAGCCCGTTGCAACTGGATTGCGCAAAACAAGATATACACGGCCATCGACCACCAGATCGAACAGATGGACGAGAAGCTCGGTGTTGAAATGCTGTGGTTCGAGCGGCCGATCGTCGAGCAGGGCAGCGAGAACGGCGCTTTCCAAACGTCCGTCGCCGGCAAGAGACAGCCGCTTCTCTACAAGAAGCTGAAATGGAACGTGAAAAAGTACCGGCGCATGATCTTCGGCCACAACGCCCGGTCCTAAGGAAGGCCGAACCTCGCGAAGCCGCCTACAGCTTGTCCGCGCTGCGCGTCCTCGCCACCTCCTCCAGAATCCATTCGCGGAAGGCGACGATACGGGGATCCTCGGCTGTCGCCTGCGGATAGACAAGGAAATAGGCGAATTCCGGCGCAACCCTGATGCTGAGCTCGAAGGGCCGCACCAGCCGGCCCTCGGACAGGTCGTTTGCCACCATGGCGAAATCGGCGAGCGCGACGGCATTGCCGTCGAGCGCTGCCTGGACAGCATCCGTGGACGTGCCGAAGACGACAGTGCGGCTGTCGTCGAAATCGTTGATGCCGGCCGCCGCCATCCACATGCGCCAGTTCGGCCATGTCACGCCCTGGCGAGCCCATTCGATATGGGCAAGCGTGTGGTTGAACAGGTCGCGCGGCTCGCGCAGGGGCGGCCCAGATGCCAGAAGGCCCGGACTGCACACGGGAATGATGATGTTGTCGAACAGTCGATGCGCGCAGAGCCCCGGATATTTGCCGGCGCCGAAGCGGATGCCGACATCGACGTCGTCGAGATCGAAATCGCGCAAGCCATAGGCGATGTCGAACCTGAGCTCGATGCCCGGCCGCAGTTTGCGGAAATTTTCGACGCGCCGCATCAGCCATTTCGCCGCGAACTGGGCATCCAGCGTCACTTTCAGGAATTCGGTGCCGCGCGCCATCTTGCGCGCGCGCATCACCGCCCGGCCAAGCAGGTCGAGCGTGTCGGTCGCCGCCTCGTACAGCACCGTGCCCGCTTCCGTCAGTCGGATGGTGCGGCTGGTGCGGGTGAACAGCACGATGCCGAGCTGATCCTCGATTTCCTTGATCTGGTGGCTGACGGCGGCGGGCGTCAGGCCGAGCTCGTCGGCGGCGCGGGTGAAATTGAGGTGCCGGGCCGCCGCCTCCAGCGTTCTCAGCGCCCGCGTTCCCGGCAACAGGGCCGCCATCAGCGCACGGCCCGATCGAAGCGATCCATGAAGCCTCAATCCTCAAATAAAACTTGATGATGAGAAAAGAACTACTCGTTTCTCGTTTGTTTTCCAATCCGGCATGATCGCGGCATCAAAACACCATCAAACCGGATTTGATGTCCGGAGTATAGGAATCCCATCATGTCTCACATCGTTCTTCACCCTGCATACATCGCCCGGCCAAGCTGGCTGTCGGCTGCCCGTGATTGGCTGCGGCAGGCCAGGGTCGCGATCAATCTTGCCCACCAGGACGTCGAGGACCTGTCCGACCGCCAGTTGCGCGATATCGGCGCCGCCCGCAAGGACATCGCGAAGGCCATGGACCGTGAGACCGGCCGGCTGGGCCTTCTCGACATCGGCTGGCAGCGGAATAGGAAGAGGTAGGAAGTAGGGAGTAGGGAGTAGGGAGTAGGGAGTAGGGCAGATGATGGGGCCTGGGCGTGCCTGCTCCTACTGAAGACTTTCCCTATTCCCTATTCCCTATTCCCTATTCCCTATTCCTTACCTCACCACCCTCACCACCGTCCGGTCCGACAGCAGCGGCAAAAGCCGCGCCATCGTGCGCGCGGTCACCGCCACGCAACCTTCCGTCGGCGTAAAGCCGGGGCGCGCCAGGTGGAAGAAGATGGCGCTGCCGCGCCCGCGGCGGCGCGGCGCGATATTCCAGTCGAGCACCAGGCAGGCGTCATAGAGCCGGTCGTCGCGCCGCATGCGTTCGTGGCTGGCGCCATAGGGAATCCTGACCGGCCTGTTATAGTTGCGGTCGTCTGGTACCTCGCACCAGCCGAGATCCGGCCCGATCGGCGCCATAGCCAGCCGCGTCTTGCGGCCGGCGGCAAACTGATCCCCCCGAAAATAGCCCGCCAGGATGCGCATCGAAGCGAGCGGCGTGGCGCCGTCGCCTTCCCGCTTGCCGGACGAGATGCCGCCGCGCCCGAGCGCGCACGCAAACACCGTTTTGCCGGCCTGCAGCAGGCCTTGGCTTGGGTGGCCGGGCCTCGCCCGCACGGTCAGTACGGGCAGCCCTTTTGCCAAAATTGCGCCGGCTGCATTGCGATCGCGTTTTTTCTTGTATGATCGTGCCACGGAACAAATCACTGTGATCGGCTATTGTGCCGGCCAGCTTCCGCATAAATACGCAGCGGTCAACTGAATTCACTTTTCAAAACAACGGATTGATCCATGACCTCACGTACCATCCTGATCGTCGACGACGATGACGACCTGCGCGGCACATTGGTCGAGCAACTGTCCCTCTACGAGGAATTCGACGTGCTGCAGGAATCCACTGCGGCAAAAGGCGTCACCGCTGCGCGCGGCGGGCTCATCGATCTGCTCATCATGGATGTCGGCTTGCCCGACATGGATGGCAGGGAAGCGGTGAAGATCCTGCGCAAGGGCGGCTACAAGGCGCCCATCATCATGCTGACCGGCCACGACACCGATTCGGACACGATTCTGGGCCTCGAGGCCGGCGCCAACGACTATGTGACCAAGCCGTTCCGCTTCGCCGTGCTGCTTGCCCGTATCCGGGCGCAGTTGCGCCAGCACGAGCAGAGCGAGGACGCGACCTTCTCGGTCGGCCCCTACACCTTCAAGCCCAGCCAGAAACTGCTCATTGACCCGCGCGGCGGCAAGGTGCGGCTGACGGAAAAGGAGGCCTCGATCATCAAATATCTCTATCGCGCCGACCAGAAGGTGGTAACGCGTGACGTGCTGCTGGAGGAAGTGTGGGGATACAATTCCGGCGTCACCACGCACACGCTGGAAACCCATGTCTACCGTCTGCGCCAGAAGATCGAGCGTGATCCTTCCAATGCCGAAATTCTTGTGACAGAAAGCGGCGGCTACAAGCTGGTTCCTTAAACATTTCACTATCCAATGAGCGGTCTGGACGGGGCCGTTTTCGGGTACGATCCTGTTGGAGGGGGATTCAGGAAGCGTACCGCAGAGGAGGGATTGGACTGACCGTTCGGGGACACAGCTAGATGGCGCTGGATGACGACATCCGCATCCTGTCCGCCGTGAGGCTTTTCGAGGGCTTCACGCAGGAACAGCTGCGCCTGCTCGCCTTCGGTGCCGAGACCACTTTGGTGCAGGCGGACCACAAGCTTTATCGCGAGGACGACGTGGCCGACTCGGCCTATGTCGTGGTCAGCGGGCTCATCGTGCTCTATCGCGAGCAAAATGGCGAGCGCATCCCGATTGGAAAAGTCGGCCCCGGCACGATGCTCAGCGAACTGGCGCTGATCGCCGACACCAACCGGCTGACCAGCGCCTCGGCCGAAATCGACTCGGAAGTGATAAGGCTGAGCCGCAAGATGTTCCGGCGCATCCTCGAGGAGTATCCGGAATTGGCGGTGAAACTGCACCAGCGCATCTCCGAGGAATTCCACGACATGATCCGCCGCATCGAGGAACTGGCCCCGCGCTTTTCGGGTTGAGGCACAACCAGCGGAACCACACTACATTCGTCGCGAAACCTACGTGGCACTAATCCAGATCAAACCTGGCGATGACCGGCACATGGTCCGAAGGCCGGTCCCAGCCACGTGCCTGCCGGAGGATCTCATAGCCGGCAAAATCAGGCACCAGGTTTGGCGACGACCAGACATGGTCGAGCCGTCGGCCGCGATTGGACGCCTCCCAATCCTGCGCACGATAGCTCCACCAGGTGTAAAGCTTCTGTTCCGAAGGCACGTTGAGCCGCATCAGGTCGACCCAGCCGCCGGCCAGCCGCATCGCCTCGAAGTTTTCGGTCTCGACCGGCGTGTGGCTGACCACGTTGAGCAATTGCTTGTGCGACCAGACATCATGCTCCAGCGGCGCGATATTGAGGTCTCCGACCAGAACCGAGGCCGACACCTCGTCATGCTCGGCCCGGATGGCATTCATCTCGGCGACGAAATCGAGCTTGTGCCTGAACTTCCTGTTGATCTCGGGATCCGGTTCGTCGCCGCCCGCGGGAACGTAGAAATTGTGCAGCAGGATTGTCTTGCCGCCGGCCCGCACCGTCACCGACAGATGCCGGCTGTCCTCGATATCGCAGAAGCGGCGCCTTTCGACGACCTCGATCGGCCGCCGCGCCACCGTCGCCACGCCGTGATAGCCCTTCTGGCCATGGAATGCGATGTAGGGATAGCCGACCCTGCGAAAGGCTTTTTCGGGAAAGAGCTCGTCCGGGACCTTGGTTTCCTGCAGGCAAAGCACATCGGGCGCATACTCATCGAGCAGGCGTTCGATGATCGGCATGCGCAGGCGCACGGAGTTGATGTTCCAGGTCGCGATCGAAAAGGGCATGCGGCAAGGTCCGGCGAGAGATCGCCGAACTACTGCCAGCCGCACGCCGGAAAGACAAGCGAGGCGACGAAACCTACCTGGTTTTCGTGTTCAGCTCGCGATTGGCCGTATAGTCGATGGCGAAGGTGTCCGGCGCGAAACTGACGCCTTCCTTGGTGTTGAAGATCATCACCGTCGTGTCCTTGCCCTGCGCGTCGGTAATCGTCCACTGCCGCAGGTCGTAGGTTTTCGGGTCGAACATCATGGTGATTCGCGCATTGCCGAAAACCGACCTGTCGGAGAGTTGGATGGTGGTGAGGTCGTCCTCTTCCTTGACGCTCTTGACGCGGTCGCCGGAGAGGTCGATGCGGTCGTCGAGCAGCAGCTTCAGCGGCGTCTTTGATAGCGGATAAAGGTCCGACGTGTTCAGTTTCTTGTTGAGGATGGCAACTGATCTGCCGTCGGAAATCACCCGGAAATTCGAAGCTCCGTCATAATTGAAGCGGATCTTGCCCGGCCGTTCCAGGAAGAATTTGCCGCCGGTCTGCTCGCCTTTGGGGCCGAACTGGACGAATTCGCCGCTCATCGATTTGACCGCTGAGAAATGGTCGGCGATCTTTTGCGCCGCCGGAGGCGCGGCCGCCTGCGCCGAGGCCAGCAGCTCGAATCCGGGCACCACGTTGAGGGCGGCGGCACCGGCGAACACAAGACCGAGGCCAAGCAACTGGCGGCGTGTCGGGGCAAGATCGCTGAGCGCTGAAAGATCGTTTTTCATATCGGTCACTCTCGTTTGATTCCTGATTTGGTCGCTGTCGTGAACCCCCAGTTGGGCTGAAGTTTGGCGAGGCGCTCGCTGCTCAATCGCTTGAACGCGCCAGCAGGTTCAAAGTTGCCGCGAACTCCCACCAGCTAGAATTTGTCGTCTTCGGTCGGCACCAGGATTTCGCGTTTTCCGGCATGGTTGGCCGGGCCGACAATGCCTTCCTTTTCCATCTTCTCGATGATCGAGGCGGCCCTGTTATAGCCGATGCCCAGACGCCGCTGGATGTAGCTGGTCGAGGCCTTGCCGTCGCGCAGCACCACCGAGACCGCTTGATCGTAGGGATCGTCGGAATCCTCGAAATTGCCACCGCTTCCGCCACCGGAACCGCCCTTTCCGGACGGCTCGTCGTCGTCCTCGCCGTCATCCTCGGTGATGGCGTCGAGATATTCCGGCACGCCCTGCAGCTTCAGGTGCCCGACGATCTTCTCGACCTCGTCATCGGAGACGAACGGCCCGTGCACGCGCTGGATGCGGCCGCCACCGGCCATGTAGAGCATGTCGCCCATGCCGAGCAGCTGCTCGGCGCCCTGCTCGCCCAAAATGGTGCGGCTGTCGATCTTCGACGTCACCTGGAAGGAGATGCGGGTCGGGAAATTCGCCTTGATGGTGCCGGTGATGACATCGACCGAGGGACGTTGCGTCGCCATGATGACATGGATGCCGGCGGCGCGCGCCATCTGCGCCAGGCGCTGGACGGCGCCTTCGATGTCCTTGCCGGCGACCATCATCAGGTCGGCCATTTCGTCGATGATGACAACGATATAGGGCATCGGCTCGAGATCGAGATTCTCGGTCTCGTAGATCGCCTCGCCGGTCTGGCGGTCGAAGCCGGTCTGTACGGTGCGCGAGATCTTTTCGCCCTTCTTCTCGGCCTGTTGGACGCGGGCGTTGAAACCGTCGATGTTGCGCACGCCGACCTTGGACATCTTGCGGTAGCGGTCCTCCATCTCGCGCACGGTCCATTTCAGCGCCACCACGGCCTTCTTCGGATCGGTCACGACCGGCGTCAAAAGATGCGGAATGCCGTCATAGACGGAGAGTTCGAGCATCTTCGGATCGATCATGATCAGCCGGCATTCCTGCGGCGTGAGCCGGTAGAGCAGCGACAGGATCATCGTGTTGATGGCGACCGACTTGCCCGAACCGGTGGTGCCGGCGACCAGCACGTGCGGCATCTTGGCGATGTCGACGATGACGGCCTCGCCGTTGATGGTCTTGCCCAGCGCCAGCGCCAGCTTGGCCTTGGTCGTCTCGAAATCGCGGCTGGCCATGATCTCCCTGAGATAAACCGTCTCGCGCTTGGCGTTTGGCAGTTCGATGCCGATGGCGTTGCGGCCGGGTACCACGGCGACGCGGCAGGCGATCGCACTCATCGAGCGGGCGATGTCGTCGGAAAGGCCGATGACGCGCGACGACTTGATGCCCGGCGCGGGTTCGAGCTCGTAAAGGGTGACGACCGGACCCGGGCGAACGGCGATGATCTCGCCCTTGACGCCGAAATCCTCCAGCACGCCTTCGAGCAGGCGCGCGTTCTGTTCCAGCGCGTCCTTGGAAAGACTTGGGTCGCGCGCGACGTTCTTGGGTTCGGACAGGAAATGCAGCGACGGCATTTCGAACGTGTCCGAACCGATCAGCGAGGTCTGCGCCTCGCGCTGGACGCGGGCGCCAGGCACAGGTCGCGCCGCCGGCGCCTCGACCCGGGTGGCGGCATCGGAACGGAATTGCTGGACCTTGGCAGTGGGGGCACGCCGCTGGGCGACGGGCTCGTCGTCGAAATCCATGTCCTCGTCGTCGCGGCCGAAGACATCGTCGTCGGCCGGATCGACGGAGACGCCGCGGTCGTTCACCATGGCGGCGAAGAATTCCGGTTCGACACGGGCGCGGCCGTCCTGGCTCATGCGGGATTCGGCGAACTCGGCCGACTCGACCCGTTCGGCGGCACGTCGCCAAGCACTGGCGCGTGGCTCCATCTCCGGCTCGAACTCATCGCGCTCCTGCCTGCGGCGCACCGCGCGGCGATGCATCCACGCGCGCAACGACAGCCACCAATGGGTGATGGCGCCGAGCGCCAATATGCCCTCGTCACCCTCGTCCTCGTCATTGTCGAAGAGAAGCTCGTCCTCGCGCGGGTCCGCCGCGGCCGGTTCTTCCATCACGGCGAAGCCGTTCTTGCGCCCGATCAGCGCCGCGCCATAGGCGAACAGCCAGAGCGCCGGTGCAGCCAGCAATATGGCGAGCACGCTGGCGACCAGTCCGGTCGGATAGCCGCCGATGAGGACGCCGGGAATCTTGAGCACCATGTCGCCGAAGACGCCGCCGAGGCCGGTAGGCAGCGGCCAGGTCTTGGGCGGAACCACGCAGCCCGCGATCGCGGCGGCGAGCAGCGCAAAACCGAACCAGAACAGCCCGCGCTTGGGCAGCCGGTCGACGCCGCGCGCCGAAAACAGCAGATAGCCCCAGACGACGGCCGGAACCAGCGCGGCAACCGCGGCAAGGCCGAAGAACTGCATCGCAAGGTCGGAGAAGACCGCGCCGGCATAGCCCATGGCGTTGGTGACGGTGTTGGCGGTGGCGTGCGAGAAGCTCGGGTCGGCGACGTTCCAGGTCGCGAGGCTTGCGACGGCGAAGGCGGTGAACGCGAACAGGCCGGCGCCGACCAGCCGGCCGACCTGGCGCCGCGCGAATGCCTGGATGCCGCCCCCGGTATCGGTCAGCGCGAGCGGTGCTGAAGCCCCTGAACGCATGCTCTTCCCCGTCAGTGATTGCCTGGCCCGAGCGCATGACGCACTCCGGCAGATTCGGATGCCAGACTAGGCGTGGGAAGGTTAAGGGCGCATTAACTATAAGGCTGCGGCGATCGTCCTTTCGACATCGACACCTCCAGCGCTCGCGTTACATGAAAATGGCGGGCGCTTCGGCCCGCCATCCATTGGTCGGGTCGGCCGTGCGTTTACTTGTTGGCGCCGCCGAGCATCTTCACATTGGCGCAGAACTCGGCGTGCGGCTTGCTCATCGCCGCGTCCTGGCATTCCTTCATCATGGCGTCCTGCTTCTCCTTCGGCATGGCCATGAAAGCTGCCTTGAATTCCTCCATCGGCTTCATGGTTTTCATGCTGGAATCGGTGAAGAACGGCGCCATGTTGTCCGGCTCATCCAGTGCGCCGGCAAATGCAAAGCCGCTGACCATGGAAAGCGCGAGTGCCCCGAGGCAGATATCCTTGAGGTTCATGAGCAAATTCCTTCCCTATGTTTCGAAACACGAGCGTCAGAACGACGGGCGCCTCCACAGTTCGGAGACAGGGCGGTCGATGTTTCCTCGAAAATCTCCTTCACGCGAACGTGATTGCGCGAAGTTGATCTCCACCAGAAAGAAGAATTTGCCAAAAAAAGAGGCCCGGAGCGATCCGGGCCTCAAGGCGTGAGTCCCTTTCGAGGACGTCACGACGGGATGCTTTTCAAAGCAATTCCAGGAAAAGTGCTTTTGCGGTTTTCCGTCCGGAATTGCGTAAAAACAAAGAACTCGAGCAATTCCAGGAAAAGTGCTTTCGCGGTTTTCCGTCCGGAATTGCGTAAAAACAAAGAACTCCAGCAATTCCAGGAAAAGTGCCTTTGCGGTTTTCCGGAAGTGCCTGGAGGTATGGGGCCGGCGGGAGGAGGGTTCCGCCGGCCCCGTGGCAAGGATGCCTTACGGCACCACTTCGCCATGCTGGGAAATGTCGAGGCCTTCGACCTCTTCCTGGGTGGTGGGACGCAGGCCGACCAGCGCCTTGACGACGTAGAGGATGACGAAGGTGGCAACCGCCGTCCAAATAATGGTGACGGCGACACCGTAGATCTGCTTGCCGAGCGAAGCGCCCGATGAGAGGCTGTTGATCGCCGGGTCGGCGAGCACGCCGGTCAGCAAGGCGCCGATCACGCCGCCGACGCCATGCACGCCGAAGGCATCGAGCGAGTCGTCATAGCCGAACATGTGCTTCACCTTGACCGCCGAGAGGTAGCAGACGACGCCGGCGACGATGCCGACGATGAAGGCGCCGGTCGGATTTACGAAACCGGAAGCCGGCGTCACCGCGACGAGGCCGGCCACGGCGCCCGAGATGATGCCGAGCACGGAAGGCTTCTTGGCGATGATCCATTCGGCGAACATCCAGGCCAGAGCCGCGGCGGCTGTGGCGACCTGGGTGTTGAGCATGGCGGCACCGGCAAGGCCGTCGGCCGCCAGTTCCGAACCGGCGTTGAAGCCGAACCAGCCGACCCACAGCAGCGATGCGCCGATGACCGAATAGACAAGGTTGTGCGGTGCCATGTTGGTGGTGCCATAGCCTTCGCGCTTGCCGAGCACCAGCGCGCAGACGAGGCCCGCCACACCGGCATTGATGTGGACGACCGTGCCGCCGGCGAAGTCGAGAACGCCAGCCGTACCGAGGAAACCGCCACCCCAGACCCAATGCGCGATCGGCACGTAGACGACCAGCAGCCACAGCGCCATGAAGATCAGCAGCGCCGAGAACTTGAAGCGTTCGGCGAAGGCGCCGGCAATCAGCGCCGGCGTGATGATGGCGAAGGTCATCTGGAACATCGAGAAGACGAATTCAGGGATGTTGGCCACACCCGGCAGCCACAGGCTCGCGGTGGTGATGCCGTGGTGGAAGAATTTCGAGGTGCCGCCGAGATAGGCATTCATGCCGCCGCCGTCGGAGAAGGCCAGCGAATAGCCGAACATGAACCACAGCACCGTCACCAGGCAGGTGATGGCGAAGCTCTGCATGATGGTGGCAAGCACGTTCTTCTTGCGCACCATGCCGCCGTAGAACAGCGCCAGGCCCGGGATGGTCATCATCAGCACCAGCGCCGTCGAGGTCAGCATCCAGGCGGTGTTGCCGGTATCGAGCACCGGGGTCGGAGCGGCAGCCGGCGCGGCAGCCGCCGCAGCGGGTGCGGCTTCCTGCGCGAAGGCGGCGACGCTGCCCAACGCTGCGAGAGCGAGCGAGCCCAGCAGGGCCGCCCGTCCCGTCGTCTTCAAGGTAGAAGGAATATTCATTGAACTCTCCATTGGAATACGTGTTCGCCGCTCAGAGTGCGTCGGTGTCTGTTTCGCCGGTGCGGATGCGCACCGCCTGGTCGATGCCGAAAACGAAGATCTTGCCGTCGCCGATCTGACCGGTCTTGGCTGCGGCGGTGATGGCTTCGACGGCCTTGTCGACCATGTCGGCCGCGACCGCGACTTCGATCTTGATCTTCGGCAGGAAGGAGACCGCGTATTCCGCCCCGCGATAGATTTCCGTATGTCCCTTCTGACGCCCGTAGCCTTTGACTTCGGTGACGGTCAGGCCCTGGATGCCGACGGCGGTGAGCGCCTCGCGCACCTCGTCCAGCTTGAACGGCTTGATGATTGCCATCACGATTTTCATAAGGTTTCACCCTTTGCTGTTGCGGTCCCCCGCGTTTGCACACCTTCACCGATCCCGAGGAGCCGGAGAGTGCCCCCAAGGATTCAAGCTCCGTGCCAAGTGCCGAAGCAGGGTATTAACCTGTTGTAAACAAAGGGAATGGAGTGGCCGGAACCGGCAGGTGCTGACGCCTGCGGTGCATCATATGCTCAAAAATTATGCAATTTTTCGAAATTGCCTATTTTGCCGGCTTTGGGAGTGACCCCGAAAAGGCGAGGCTGGGTTTCGGAAAAGATCATGCTCAAACAAGACCCGCAAAGTGCTCAACGCTTGAGCCGGATCAGGCCTTCCTGTGCCATCGAGGCAATCAGCGTGCCGTCACGGGCATAGAGCGTGCCGCGGCTGAAACCGCGCGATCCCGAGCTCGAGGGACTGTCCTGTGCATAGAGCAGCCAGCCATCGAGCGAATGCGGCCGGTGGAACCACATCGAATGGTCGAGGCTGGCGGCCTGGATGTCGGGATCGAACAGGCCGCGCCCATGCGCGAAGGTCGAGGTGTCGAGCAGCGTCATGTCGGAGAGATAGGCGAGCAGCACCGACTGCAGCGCGCGGTCGTCGGGGACGGGACCGGCAAGGCGGATCCAGACATTCTGCCGGGGCGGCAGCTTGTCGCGGCTTTCATAATGCTGGAGATTGACGGGTCTCAGTTCCAGCGGCCGCTCGCGCGCCCAGAAACGGCGCACCGCTTCCGGCACCCGGTCGGCAGTTTCGAGCAGCTGGCGCTGCGTCTTCAGCCCTTCCGGCGGCGGCACGTCGTCGGGCAGCGCGAACTGATGCTCGAGCCCTTTCTCGTCGACCTGGAACGAAGCCTCCAGCGAAAAGATCGCCTGTCCGTGCTGGATCGCCAGCACGCGCCGCGTGGTGAAGGAACCGCCGTCGCGGATGCGGTCGACCTCGTAGATGATCGGCACCTTGATGTCGCCCGGGCGCATGAAATAGCCGTGCAGCGAATGCACGAAACGGTCCGGCTCCACCGTGCGCTGCGCCGCCACCAGCGCCTGGGCGATGGTCTGGCCGCCGAACACGCGCTGCCACTCCACCTGGGGGCTGCGACCACGATACAGATTGTGTTCCAGCCTCTCGAGGTCGAGAATGCGCAGAAGCTCGTCGATCGCCGCCGTCATGTTTTGTGACCTCGCCGCAAAATTGCTATGGCCGTTTCCGACAGGAAGAACGAGCCGTCAAGGGCGCGAGCCCCCGGTCGGCGCGCCCAAAGGGTCGCCGAGAGAAGGAGCCAGGACAATGGAACGCAAGGCGGACGCCAAGACCAGATCCGGGCTCGATGTTCTCGTCGCCGGTGCCGGCTATGTCGGCCTGGCCGCCGCCGTCTCGCTGAAGCAGGCACGGCCGGGCCTCGCCGTGGCGCTGGTCGATGCGGCGCCCGCCGGATCCTGGCAAAGGGATGGCCGCGCCTCGGCCATCGCCGCGGCCGCGTGCCGCATGCTCGACCAGCTCGGCGTCTGGGCCGAAATCGCGCCGAGGGCGCAAGCGATCACCGAGATGATCATCACCGATTCACGCAGCGCCGATCCGGTGCGCCCGGTTTTCCTGACCTTCGGCGGCGAGGTGGCGCCGGGCGAACCCTTCGCGCACATGGTCGCCAACCGGGCGTTGAACGGCGCCTTGCGGGCCAAAGCCGAAAGGCTCGGCATCGACATCATCGAAGGCGTGGCGGTGCAAGGTTTTGAGACCAATGGCGCCGGCATCACGGTGCACCTGGCCGACGGCGCCACGTTGACGGCGCGGCTGCTGGTTGCCGCCGACGGCGTCAATTCGAAACTGCGCGACATGGCCGGCATCAAGACGGTCAAGTGGGAATACGGCCAGTCCGGCATCGTCTGCACCGTCGCTCACGAGCGGCCGCACAATGGTCGCGCCGAAGAGCATTTCCTGCCCGCCGGCCCCTTCGCCACGCTGCCGCTGAAACCCGACGAGGACGGCACCAACCGTTCGTCGATCGTCTGGGTCGAACGGACGGAAGACGCCAAAACGCTCGTGGAAGGCGACGATCTCGTCTTCGAGCATGAACTCGAACAGCGCTTCGGCCTCAAGTTGGGAGAAATCCGCGTCGCCGACAAGCCGCGCGCCTGGCCGCTCGGCCTCACCATCGCGCGCGCCTTCGTCGCGCCGCGCATCGCACTTGCCGGCGACGCCGCGCACGGCATCCATCCGATCGCCGGCCAGGGCCTCAATCTCGGCTTCAAGGATGTAGCCGCACTTGCCGAGGTGATCGTCGAGGCCGACCGGCTCGGCCAGGACATCGGCGCGCTCGACGTGCTGGAACGCTACCAGCAATGGCGCCGTTTCGACACGGTGCAGATGGGCGTCACGACGGATGTGCTGAACCGGCTGTTTTCCAACGACATCACCCCGCTGCGCACCGTCCGCGACATCGGCCTCGGCCTCGTGGAACGCATGCCACGGCTGAAGGAGTTCTTCATCCGCCAGGCATCGGGCCTTTCCGCCGGCACGCCAAGGCTGCTGAAGGGCGAGGCGATCTGAACCTGCCCAGCTTCGTCATCAATCACCAAGGTCTGCGAACTGCCGATGGACCCAAGGGTCCTAGTTCACTTCAAAACCGAGCTTCTGGCGCAGCCGCAGCATGCGCTGGTCCGGTATCTTCAGGCCCCGCTCACCGCCTTGAGCAACCCGGTTCAGCATCTGCAGCAGATCGTCCCGTTCGCTCGGGTCGAGGCGCTCGCGCAAGAAGGGTGCTAGCTTGTCGATGACAATGGTGGTGTCGTCTATTTGCGAGGCAGCCCACTTGGCATAGACAACCGCCTCGTCGGTCTTCTTCTGGCCGGCCGCGATCTGCGAAATCACCTCGCGAATGACGGCCTCGCGCTGCGGCAGAATCGGGCCATCTTCCGAAACCATCGCGGTGATCAGCGTCGCGGCGGCCACAACCGGATCGTCGATCGCCGTCAGCGGCGAGAGCGCGGCCTGCTTGCGCAGTTTCTTGCGCCTGATGTTGCCTTGCACGCGCCCGACGACGTCGGCGACCTCGCGCGCGGCGTCGTTCATCGCCTTCATCCGGTACCACCAGAACGCCGCCGCGCCGAGCACGCCAAGGACAGCAATCAGGAAAGGCATGTCCAAATCCCCCGAAAATCCCGGCGACGATAGGAGAACTGTCGCGTTGCTTCAACACGCAAGAGTTGCCTCTAACGAAGAAAAAACAATTCGTGGCTGGTGAAGCTTAGGCGGGTAAACAAGCCGGTTCGCGCCATCGAAGCCGGGGGCCGCCTATGACCCCGGTATGTCGTAGACGGCCCGAACCTCGATCGTGCCGATTTCGGCCAGCGGAATGCCGGCGGCAATGTCCAGCGCCTCGTCGAGATTTTCGGCCTCGACCATGACGAAGCCAAGCAACTGCTCCTTGGTTTCGGCGAAGGGCCCATCGATGATCAACCGCTTGCCCGTGCGACGGCGCACGGTCTTGGCTGTCGTCACCGATTGCAGTGCCTGCGCGACGATCAGCTTGCCTTGTTGATCCAATGACCTGTCGTAGGCCAGCGAGTCGGCGTCGAGTTTGGCCGACCTTTCGGCGGTAAGTGCATAAAGATCTTTTTCCTCACCATAGACCAGACAGACATATTTCATTTCAAGCTCCCTTCCTGCGCCAAACCATAGGATGCGGCGACAACCATGTCAGCCTTGCGGTCGACCGCCGCCGCATGATCGAGAAGGCATGCCGCGACCACAATGATGGCAACAGCGGCCAGCAGCCTGCCGAAGCCGGACGCCGGCGGGTCCAGCCAGAAGTCTTCCTCTCGCTCCGGCCCGCGGCCCGGCCTCTTCCACAGCGCGAAAAACAGATTGTCCATGTGAACCTCCATCCGGCCACAATTCCCGTGGCCGCCCGCAGGACGGTCGGCCCGGATGGAAGCCGACATTTTTGCATGCATATTTTTCCCGGAAGAAGGGGGCCGTCATCGCGCCGTGGTGCAAACAGCGCAGTGGTCTTCGCGCACGCCCGCGCTATAGTTGGCCTGAAGCTGACTCACCCAGGACAAGTTCACGACAACCCAGGAGGACTCCATGGACCGCACCGCAAACGCCGTCTGGAAAGGCAATCTGAAAGAAGGCAAGGGCACGCTCGACACGCAGAGCGGAACCCTGAAGGGTACACCCTATTCGTTCAAGGCGCGCTTCGAGGACGAAAGCGGCAAGTCCGGCACCAATCCGGAAGAGTTGATCGCCGCGGCCCATGCCGGCTGCTACGCCATGCAGCTCTCGCATTTCCTGGCCGAGAACGGCACGCCGGCGGCCGAGCTCGACGCCAAGGCGGTGGTAACGCTGATTCCGGGCACTGGCATTACCGGCAGCGCGATCACGCTGGTCGGCAAGGTGCCCGGCATCGATGCTGCGAAGTTCAAGGAACTGGCCGAGAAGGCCAAGGCCGAATGCCCGGTCTCCAAGGCGCTCGGCGCCATCAAGGTTTCGCTCGACGCCAGGCTGGGCTGAGATTGCGGCATCCCGTGTGAAATCCGGCGCGCATGGTCGCGCCGGGCACGTTAATCAGAGAAGAGGGCTAAGCGCCCAGCGCATCAAGCCGCGCGCGTAGTGCCGCGACTTCCTGCTCCAGCGCCTCCAACCGTGCTTCCAGGTCGGAGGCAGGCATCGCCGTCACACTCCGTTGCGCCGATAGCGCTGCGACGTCCACCGGGCCGGCGAGCAGATGCACATAGCGGTCCTCGCGCTGGCCCGGCCCGCGCGGAATTTCCTGCACCAACGGCGGCCGGCGGCCGATCAGCATGTCGAGTTCTCCGCGCAGATCCTCGATCGACGAAAACCGTGCCATGCGCTCGGCTCGCGCCAGCAGTTCATGCGCCGTCTGCGGTCCGCGCAGCAAGAGCAGGCCAAGCAAGGCGGTCTGCGGCGTGGTCAGTGAAAAGCGCTGCGCCATCTGGTGCTCGTAGCGCTCGACGCGCGAGCCGAACATCTGCCGCACCAGCCCTTTCTGCTCAAGCAGCTTCAGCGCCCGGTGCACCTCTGTCTGTTCCAGCGCCATGACAGGCTCACGCGCCGTCTTCTGGTTGGCCGCGGCAAGTGCCGCATTGAGCGTCAGCGGATAGACGTCCGGCGTCAGCTCCTTCTTCTCGATCAGGCAGCCAAGCACGCGCGCTTCGACGGGAGAGAGGATGGGAAGGTCAGTCATTGGGCTGCTATCCTTTCTGACGCTCGCCGGACAGCGCCCCCCTTTGTCCTGCCGGACATCTCCCCCCATGGGGGATCGGCAGCTTCGCCGACGGCGCCCGATCTTTCAACCTTGAGATTGGCCAAAGCCAGGATGACGGCCAATCTCCCCATCCGTGGGGGAGATGTCCGGCAGGACAAAGGGGGGCGCGAAGGATCGCTGCGTTGGAGATTGCCGCAAGCGAAGGCCTAAACCCGTCTCTCCACCATCATCTTCTTGATTTCGGCGATCGCCTTCGCGGGATTCAGCCCCTTCGGGCAGGTCTGCGCGCAATTCATGATGGTGTGGCAGCGATAGAGCCGGAACGGGTCTTCCAGATTGTCGAGTCGTTCGCCCTTGGCCTCGTCGCGGCTGTCGATCAGCCAGCGATAGGCCTGCAGCAGTGTCGCCGGGCCGAGATAGCGGTCGCCGTTCCACCAGTAGCTCGGGCAGGACGTCGAGCAGCAGGCACACAGGATGCACTCGTAAAGCCCGTCGAGCTTCTCGCGGTCCTTATGGCTCTGCAGCCATTCCTTGGCTGGCGTCGGCGACACCGTCTTCAGCCACGGCTCGATCGAGGCGTGCTGGGCATAGAAATTGGTGAGGTCCGGCACCAGGTCCTTGACCACCTGCATATGCGGCAGCGGGTAGACCTTGACGGCGCCGGAAATGTCGTCACAGCCCTTGGTGCAGGCGAGCGTGTTCGAGCCGTCGATGTTCATGGCGCAGGAGCCGCAAATGCCTTCGCGGCAGGAGCGGCGCAAGGCCAGCGTCGGATCGATCTTGTTCTTGATGTAGAGCAGCGCGTCGAGAACCATCGGCCCGCAATCGTCCATGTCGACGAAATAGGTGTCCATGCGCGGGTTCTCGTCATCGTCCGGCGACCAGCGGTAGATGCGGTATTCGCGCAGGTTGGTCGCGCCTTCCGGCTTCGGCCAGGTCTTGCCCTGCTGGACCTTGGAATTCTTGGGAAGCGTGAGTTCGACCATTACCTCAGGTCCTTTCGGATGACGAGCTTCAGCCCGGACCAGATTTCGTTCACGGCGGCGACCTTGACGTCGACAAGGTCGAGCTTGAGCGCTTCAGCGCGGACAACGCCCTCGGTGACGTCGGTGACCACCTTCGAGGCCTTCTTTGGCCAGGACACCCAGACCATGCCATCGCGCTTGATCGCCGCTTCGACGGCGCCGAGGCGATCCTCGATCTCGGCGCGCTGTCTGGTGAAGGCGTGGACGGCATCGTATTTCAGGGTTGCGCCCGAAATGTCGGACCATTCGGCCAGCCGGTCGACCTCGGCGAAATCAACGGCCCCTGTGAGGCTCTCGAGTTCCCTCGGCAACGCGATGAAGGCGGCAATCATGCCGTCCTTCAGGCCGAGCTTGGCCGGAAGGGGCGTACCGGAATATCCCGCCGCCGTAGCCATTGTCAGTACACTCGCGCCTTCGGCGCGATCTTGGCGAGACTGATGCCGCCGTCCTTTTCGGCCACCAGCGGCTCGGTGTGCACCGGCCGGTAGGTCAGCGTGACATTGCCGTCCTCGCTCAGATGGGCAAGCGTGTGCTTGCGCCAGTTGGCATCGTCACGGGCGGAAAAATCCTCCCGCGCATGCGCGCCGCGGCTCTCCTTGCGCGCTTCGGCGCCATAGACGGTGGTGATGGCGTTGGCCATCAGGTTTTCCAGCTCCAGCGTCTCGACCAGGTCCGAATTCCAGATCATCGAGCGGTCGGTGACCTTGATGTCCTTGAGCTCGCCCCAGATCTCGGAAACGCGCTTGCAGCCTTTTTCGAGCGATTCCTGCGTGCGGAACACCGCAGCGTCCTCCTGCATGGCGCGTTGCATCTTCTCGCGCAGCACCGCCGTCGGCGTTGAGCCGTTGGCATGACGCAGCCTGTCGAAGCGGTCCATGATCTTCTCGACCGAAGCCGCGTTGGGCGAAGGGATGGGCGAATTGCGGTCGATCACCTCGCCGGCGCGGATGGCCGCGGCACGGCCGAAGACGACCAGATCGATCAGCGAATTCGAGCCCAGCCGGTTGGCGCCGTGCACGGATGCGCAGGCGGCCTCTCCGACCGCCATCAGGCCGGGCGAGACCCGGTCTGGATTTTCGGCATTCGGGTTGAGCACCTCGCCCCAGTAATTGGTCGGCACGCCGCCCATATTGTAATGCACCGTCGGCAGCACCGGGATCGGCTCCTTGGTCAGGTCGACGCCGGCGAAGATCTTGGCCGATTCCGAGATGCCCGGCAGCCGCTCATGCAGCACGGCCGGGTCGAGATGGTCGAGGTGCAGGAAGATGTGATCTTTCTTCGGCCCGACGCCGCGGCCTTCGCGGATCTCCATCGTCATGCAGCGTGAGACCACGTCGCGCGAGGCAAGGTCCTTGGCCGACGGCGCATAGCGCTCCATGAAGCGCTCACCCTCGGAATTGACGAGATAGCCGCCCTCGCCGCGCGCGCCCTCGGTGATCAGGCAGCCGGCGCCGTAGATGCCGGTCGGATGGAACTGCACGAACTCCATGTCCTGCAGCGCAAGCCCCGCGCGCGCCGCCATGCCGCCGCCGTCGCCGGTGCAGGTATGCGCCGAAGTGGCGGAGAAATAGGCGCGGCCATAGCCGCCGGTCGCCAGCACCACCATCTTGGCGGAGAACCGGTGGATGGTGCCGTCGTCGAGGTTCCAGGCCACCACGCCGGTGCAGGTGCCGTCCGGCTCCGTGATCAGGTCGAGCGCGAAATATTCGATGAAGAACTGCGCGTTGTTCTTCAGCGACTGGCCGTAGAGCGTGTGCAGCATGGCATGACCGGTACGGTCGGCGGCCGCGCAAGTGCGCTGCACCGGCGGCCCTTCGCCGAAATTCATCATCATGCCGCCGAAGGGCCGCTGGTAGATCTTGCCCTCTTCCGTGCGCGAGAACGGCACGCCGTAGTGCTCGAGCTCGTAGACTGCCGCAGGTGCCTCGCGCACCATGTATTCCTGCGCGTCGATGTCGCCCAGCCAGTCCGACCCCTTGACGGTGTCGAAGAGGTGCCACTGCCAGTTGTCCGGACCCATATTGGCGAGCGAGGCGGCGATGCCGCCTTGCGCGGCGACCGTATGCGAGCGCGTCGGGAACACTTTGGTGATGCAGGCCGTGCGCAGGCCCTGTTCGGCCATGCCGAGCGTGGCGCGCAGGCCAGCGCCTCCGGCGCCGACGATGACCACGTCGAACTTGTGGTCGACAAAGGTGTAGCCTGCCGTGTTGGCTGATTTCGTGTCCTGGGCCAAGACTTCAGCCTCCGAATGCCAGTTTGAGCAGGGCGAAGAGCGAAGCGACGCCGACCGCTATCGAAAAGAAGGCGTTGAGTGCGATCAGCGCGAGCTTCATGCCCTCGCCATGCAGATAGTCCTCGATGATCACCTGCATGCCGAGCCGCATATGATAGAGCCCGGAGATGAGCATCAGCGCCAGCACCAGGGCCACGAAGGGATTGGCGAGCGTCGCGCGCACTTCCGCGTAGCCATGACCATTGACCGCGATGAGGAAGCCGACGAAGAACAGCGTCAGCGGGATGTTGGCGATGGCCGTCAGCCGCTGGCGCCAGAAATGCCCGGTGCCTTCGCGGGCCGAGCCCAGGCCGCGGACCTTGCCCAGCGGCGTACGCATGTCGGTCTTTCCGGTGCTCATGGTCAGGCCCCCCGCGCCATATAGCCGGCGATCCAGATCAGGAGTGTGAGCAGGACCGAGCCGGCAAGCGTCGCCCAGGCGATCTTCGAGGCCGTGTGTTTTTCCAGGCCGGCGCCGGTGTCCCAGACCAGATGGCGGACACCACCCAGCATGTGATGCATCAGCGCCCAGGTGTAGCCGAACAGGATGAGCCGGCCGAGCCAGGTGCCGAAAGCCCAGTTCACCCAGTCGAACGTGGCTTGCGAACTCGCCGCCGCCATCAGCCAGACGGCGACCAGCAGCGTGCCGAAATAGAGCGCGCCACCCGTGATGCGATGGATGATCGACATCGTCATGGTGATCGGCGGCCGGTAGACCGTCAGGTGCGGCGAAAGCGGCCTTTCGCGTCTGGCTTGGGTGGCTGGTGATTTGCTCATGGCTGCCCCAGTTCGGCGTCTCCCGCCTCAGGTGGAAATGCGGCATTGCCGCTTCCGGTTGCGACTTCGGACAGCCGGTTTCTAATGCTCTTTTTGCACCGCGTCAAAGCCAGAAAACCGTTTCGAAAACGTAATTTAGTCTGACTAAAAGGTCGGATGCGGCTTCAATCGATTAGCGGCCGGACACCCGAAGCCGGCTCGATATCGCTGCAGTGCAGCATGTCTGGCCCGGGGCGCTGCCGTGTCGGGATTTGCGTCAGCGGGTGCAGGTCTGCGGCGTCGACCCTCTCTTCATCACCAGCGCCTCGCGTCCGTCGATCACGATTGCGTCATGCGTCACCGCCTGGTAGCGGCTGCTCTGGTTGGCCGGCGACGCCGCGAACTCCTCGGTGGCGCCTTCCTGCCCCACCACACGCAGCGACGTGCCGAAATTCTGGATGGTGATCATGCCGCCATTGCCGCATCTATAGGTGGCCGTGCCCGTGGTGAAGCGTGGCGCCGTGAGGTCCGTGGTGATCTTGGTCGCCGGCGGCGCGGGCTGTTGCTGGGTGGGGGCGGCAGGCGCCACCACGGGTGTCACCGTGCTCGCTGCCTTGGGCGCGCCGTCTTGCGGCACACAGGCACCGGCCGCGAGAAGCAGCGGAATAACGAACGACACCCGAACCGTTCGGCCAAACATCATGTGCTGCCCCTCTCATGCCCGGGCACGCTAGCCACGCGGCGCGCCGAGATCAAGTTCACCCGGGATTCCAGCGGGCCACGCCGGCCGGCCGTGGATATCGGCGGCAACTCGAACGCGACGCCTATAAATTAACCATGTTCATTAAGAAACGGCCACGGAACCGCTCCGCCCCTTAACAAAGGTTAAGAAAGGGTTAATTTCCGATTCGGACCAGATCGGGGCGCGATCTCTCTCGCGCCGACAAAGGGAGAGCGACATGCGTTCCAAATCAGTGCGGGCCAAATCAGTACGGACAAGCCTCGCGGCCGTCACGCTGACGGCACTTGCGGTTGCGGTGGCCGCGCCGGCCGAGGCCGGCTTGCGCCACCATGACCGCGTCTACGCCGATTCGTTCGGCAATCTCGTCATCGACAGCGCCGCTGGCTACAAGCGCATCATCGTCGGCGAAGGCAAGCTGGCCAAGCAGCTGTCCGACTACACCAGCGCCGGCCAGCCCAAGGTGATCTACCAGAACGAATCCGACGACATATCGGGCGACGGCGACTGCTATCGCCCGCCGGTGTTCGTCAAGGGCCGCTCCTATATGTACGGCCTTTCCGATGGCGAGATGCCGCAGCTCAGCCCCTGCCGCTGAAACGGGCCTGGCCGATTTTTACAACGGCCAGCCCATCGGCCGGCCCGGTGGAGACACGCACGCAGTCGCGCCCGGCATTCTTTGCCAGATAGAGCGCTTCATCCGCACGCCGCATCAGGTCGGAGAAACCCTCGCCGATGTGAAGCTCGGCAATGCCGAAGCTCGACGTGCAGCGGCTGTCGGCCGGCAGCCCGCTGATGGGCAACGCGCCGAATGCGTGGCGGGTGCCTTCCGCGAACAGCCGGGCGGTTGCAAGATTGGCGCCTGACAGGATAACGGCAAACTCCTCGCCACCGATGCGGCCAACCACGTGATGGCTCTCGGCCGCTTCTCGCAGCAGGCCGGCGAAGGTCTCGATCACCCGATCGCCGGAGGCATGGCCGAAACTGTCGTTGATGGTCTTGAAATGATCGAGATCGGCAATGACCATCGCCACCGGCATGCCCGAACGCGTGGCGTCGTGCACGGCCAGCTCCGCCTGACGCGTGAAGCCGCCACGGTTGAGCAGGCCCGACAGCGTGTCCATCTCTGACTTCGATGTCACTTCGGCGAGTATGTCGCGGACCAGGATGGCCAGAATGAGCAGCGCCAGCGCCAGCCCGAAGACCGTGCCGAGCGACTGCGACACCAGCGCGTAGCTGCTTTGCAGATAGGCCTGCGGATTGGCGCCCCAGCCGCCCAGCGCATGCGCGATGAAAGGCTTTGAGGCAAACTGCAGGCCGCTGGCGGCAAGCACCGCCATCAGGATCAGATCGAGCCGGCCACGGCTTTGCCGCGACGACCAGACGATGCCAAGGCCGACGAACTGCATGACTGCGTAGGGAAGCTGGTAGGCCATCATGCGAGTGAGCGACTGGCGCGGCAGATCCTGCACGAAATAGACCGCGATGGTGGCGGCGGCCAGGAAGAACAGCATCGGCGTCCATGGCGGCGCCACGCCATATTTTCGCGCAAGCCCGCCATTGAAGGCAATGGTGGCGCCAAGGAAGACGGCGAAGGCGGCAGCCACCGGAAGCCGCGCGTCGCTGAAGGCGGGAATGCTGAATTCGATGGCAAAGTAGGCCATGCCCAGGACATAGCCTGACGCCAGCCAGCGCGCCGGGGCGCGGCCGGCATCATGGAACGAGACCGCCATGAAGGATGCCGCCAGCAGGCCGGCAACCGACAGGTTGATCAACAGGATGAAGTTGGCGCCGTTCATAGATCCTCAAACCCCCGCCGACAGCTAAACATCGACGGGCGAAAAAGACGTTAACGCGAAGCGCGGAGGTGGTGGTCAGCAGGCCTTGACCGGCTCCGGCACGAACACCGTCTCCGGTCGCTCGTAGGAAAGGCGCACGCTGTCGCGACCGTTTTTCTTGGCCTTGTAAAGCGCCTCGTCGGCCCGGCGCATCAAGGGTTCCAGCGTCTCGTCGCCGCTGCGGGCCGCCACGCCGAAACTGGCGGTGACCTTGGTGCCGGCGGGAAGCCCGTCGACGCCGCCGGCCGAATAGACCGTGCGCACCGCTTCGGCGAACAGCCGCGCGGCGGCGAGATCGGTCAGCGGCAGGAGCACGGCGAACTCCTCCCCGCCGATACGGCCCGCGGCACCTCGTGCTCCCGTGGCCGAGCGCAGTTTGGCGGCGAAGTCCGCGATCACCCGGTCGCCGGCGGCGTGCCCGTGCACGTCGTTGAGGGCCTTGAAATGGTCGAGGTCGGCCAGCACCAGCGCCACCGGGAATTTGGCCACGGCGCAACGCTGCAGCAGCATGGCCGCGCGCTCCCCGAAACCTCGGCGGTTGAGCAGCCCCGAAAGCGGATCGGTATGGGTTTCCGTCTTTAGTGCCTTCATCACGTCGAGCGCGGCGGCGGTGAAGAGGCAAAGCGCGATCAGCAGCGACAGCAGCGCGTGCGACAACAGCGCCGTCGTCCAATAGGACGAGCCGTAGAAGCCGTCATAACTGGCGAAGGGCCCGTGCGCGATGACCACCACCAGGGTGCGTACGAAGAAGTTGACGCTGGACAGCAGCGACAACACGAACAGGATCATTTCTGTCGGGCCATTGTTGCGCACCGGGCGCAGTTCGGCGGCGACGAGCAGGCTGACGCCACCGAAACCGAAATTCATCGCCAGGATGCGCCAGGTGAGATCCGGCGTGACGAACAGGAACCACGCGAAGGCCGCAAGGCCGCCGCCCGCCAGAACGGCGATTCCCACTGCGGGCACCTTCCTGCCATAGCGGGCAATGATGGCGCCGGACAGGCAGCAGGCGGCGATGGAGAAGCAGATGTTCGACACCAGCTTGGTCAGCACCACGCCAATGGGCAAGGTGAAATACTGGAACAGGAATCCCGGCGCCGACACGCAGTAGCTGAGCGCCAGCACCGCCAGGTAGGGACGATGGCGCTGATAGAACCACAGGACGAGGAACGCCGCGCCGAGCGCCAGCGCGATCGTCGGATTGAGCAGCGCTATCAATAGGCCAGTGTCCAAAGGACCGTGACTTCCCTTCGTTTGACGTCGGGGAAGACCATAGGGGGCAAGCCCAAACAAGCGGTTAAGCGAAGGCGCATATGCGGCCGCGTGAATGAAGAAAGGCCCCGGACAGCGACGCGGTCCGGGGCCTGGAATGCGCTCGGGATCGGACGGCCTACTTCCAGTCGCGGATGTCGACGAAGTGGCCGGCGATCGCCGCCGCCGCCGCCATCGCCGGCGACACCAGATGGGTGCGGCCCTTGAAGCCCTGCCGGCCCTCGAAATTGCGGTTCGAGGTCGAGGCGCAGCGTTCATGCGGCTTCAGCCGGTCGTCGTTCATGGCAAGGCACATCGAGCAGCCCGGCTCGCGCCAGTCGAACCCGGCGGCGCGGAAGATCTTGTCGAGACCCTCGGCTTCCGCCTGCTCCTTGACCAGGCCGGAGCCCGGCACGATCATGGCATCGACATGCGGGCTGACCGTCTTGCCCTCGACCACCTTGGCGACGGCGCGGAGATCCTCGATGCGGCCATTGGTGCAGGAGCCGATGAAGACGCGGTCGAGCGTGATGTCGGTGATTTTCGTCCCTGGCGTCAGGCCCATATAGTCGAGCGCGCGCAGCTTGGAGGTGCGCTTGTTCTCGTCTGGAATGTCTTCCGGGTTGGGCACGATGCCTTGCACGGAGACGACGTCCTCGGGCGAGGAACCCCAGGAGACGATCGGCGGCAGCTTGGCCGCGTCGAGCACGATCACCTTGTCGAAATGCGCGCCTTCGTCGGTCCGCAGCGTCTTCCAGTATTCGAGCGCCGCGTCCCAGGCAGCGCCCTTGGGCGCGCGCGGCTTGTCCTTGACATAGGCGAAGGTGGTCTCGTCCGCCGCGATCAGGCCGGCGCGCGCACCGCCCTCGATCGACATGTTGCAGATCGTCATGCGGCCTTCCATCGACAGCGCACGGATCGCCTCGCCGGCATATTCGATGACGTAGCCGGTGCCGCCAGCGGTGCCGATCTCGCCGATGATGGCGAGGATGATGTCCTTGGCGGTGACGCCTTCAGGCAGCACGCCATCGACGCGCACAAGCATGTTCTTGGCCTTGCGCTGGATCAGCGTCTGCGTCGCCAGCACATGCTCGACCTCGGACGTGCCGATGCCATGCGCCAGCGCGCCGAAAGCACCATGGGTGGAGGTGTGGCTGTCGCCGCAGACGATGGTCATGCCGGGCAGCGTAAAGCCCTGCTCGGGGCCGATGATGTGGACGATGCCCTGGCGGATGTCGTTCTCCGAATAATACTCGACGCCGAAATCCCTGGCGTTCTTGGCCAGCGCCTCGACCTGGATGCGGCTTTCCTCGTTCTTGATGCCGAACTTGCGCTCGGGCGAAGTCGAGACATTGTGATCGACCACGGCCAGCGTCTTTTCCGGATGGCGGACTTTTCGGCCGCTCATGCGCAGGCCTTCAAAGGCCTGCGGGCTGGTCACTTCATGGACGAGGTGGCGGTCGATATAGAGCAGGCAGGTGCCGTCGTCCTGGCGGTCGACGACATGGTCGTCGAAAATCTTGTCGTAGAGGGTGCGCGGTGCGCTCATGTGCGTAAATCCGTCGATATGAGAATGGGAAAGAGCTGATGCCGCAAACCCGCGGCCGGCCGTCAGGATCAGCGAAGTCGGCTGGTCAGGGCGCCGGACACGCGCGCGGAAAAGCGCGACGGCAGGCGTTTTCTGTCCTGCAGCACGAATCCCTTGTAAGCCGGATCGCCAAAAAGCTCTTCCATGGCCGGGTAGATAGCAATGTTTTGGCTTTTCGGCAATTGCGGCGTGGGTCAGCGCTTCTTCCTTCTCCCCTTGTGGGAGAAGGTGTCGCCGCAGGCGACGGATGAGGGGTGTTCCAGCGGAGTGAGACGCTGGCTTTCCCCTGGAACACCCCTCATCCGTCTCGGCGCTATCGCGCCGATCCACCTTCCCCCACAAGGGGGGAAGGGAAGTCCGCTCAAAGCACCTCGAACACAAACGTCTTCACCAGAGCCTCCGGCTCGCCGATCGCATAGCAGCGGAACCACGGGCTTGCCTCGACCGCCCGCCATTTCCCTGCCTGCTCCAATTCGTCGAAGACAGCCTGAAAACCGCCGCTCTCGAACACCTGGTCGCGCACGGTGAAGATGGCGTGGCCGCCCTTCTTCGTGATGCGCACCAGTTCGTGCAGGCTCGATGCCGGCGCATGGCTGATTGTGAACACGCCGGTCGAGAAGAAGGCTCGGAAATGCCCATCCGGCCACGGCAGCGGTCCGCCCAGCATCGCCTGCTTCAGTTCGCTGTAGGCGTTGCGGCTGCCGGCGATCTTGAGCATGTCGTTCGAGAGATCCAGCCCGGCGATGTCGCCGTAGCCGAGCGCCTTCAACGAAGGTCCCGACAGGCCGGTGCCGCAGCCGGCGTCGAGCAGCGGCCCCTCGCCCGCCGGCACGTGGCGCGCCACCCAGGCGGTGATCAGGAACGGCAGGAGATAACCGAGCGAGGCGGTCTCGCTGTCATAGGTCGCCGCCCATGCGGCATAGGCCTGCGCCAGCGTTTCGGGCGTATCGGCGGTGTAGACCGAATCCAGCGCCGCATTGGCCTTGTCGATGTTCATGGGCAAGCTCCTCCTCCGGTCAGCAGCCGAGCCTAACGCTGTCCTTGCCGAAAAACTATTCCTCCTGCTGGCGGCGCAAACGCCGCTCCAGCGTCCTGAGCGCCAGCGAAAGGCCGACTGTGAGGATGAGGTAGATATAGGCCGTTATCGAATAGGTCTCGAAGAAGCGGAATGAGCCGGCCGCATAGACCTTGCCCATCTGGGTGATGTCGGCGACGCCGAGCACCGAGACCAGCGAGGAATCCTTGACCAGGGCGACGAAATCATTGCCGAGCGGCGGCAGGATGGTGCGGATCGCCTGGGGGAACACGACCAGCCGGAAGCGCTGCGCGCGACTCAGCCCCAAAGCCTTCGCCGCCTCTATCTGGCCTTTCTCGACCGACTGGATGCCGGCCCGGAAGACCTCCGAGATGAAGGCCGAATAGCCGATGGTCAGCGCCATGATGGCGCGCCACAGCAACGACACGTCGCGCACCAGAAGCTCGCCGAACAGGCCGGCATTCTGCAGCGGCGCGGTCAGCGCGTTCCAGGCCGCGACGGAGGCCGGCGCGCCGGCAAACGCGATCCAGAACAGCAGCACCAGGATCGGCACGCCACGGATGATCTCGACATAGAAGCGCGCGATCTGCCGCAGCCAGGTTGAAGCAGACAGGCCCATCAGCGCGATGCCGAGACCGATGACCGACGCCATGGCGAAGGCAACGACGGTGACGAAGACGGTGATGCCGATACCCTTGGCGACGGTGGCGAAGACCTGGGCGTAGAGATCGCTGGTGGCGATGAACAGCGCCGCCGCCAAGGCAAGGATGGCGGCGACGGCCAGCCACCAGGGGAATTCGGGTTTGGTGGTGGATGCGGATGGCATCAAAAGGCGCCGGAAAGGAAATCGCGCCGAGTCAGCGCAATTTCCTGCAAATCCACTGCGCGCACCAAGATGGGCTCACTGCCCCATCTTGTAATCAAGGAACCACTTCTTGTTCAGCGCATCCAGCGTGCCATCCGCCTTGAGCGCGGCGATCGCGGCGTTGACCGGCTTCACCAGGTCCGACCCCTTGGGGAAGATGAAGCCGAAATCCTCGGTGCCGAGCGGGCCGCCGATCAGCTTCAGCTTGCCCGCCGAAGCGTCGACATAGCCCTTGCCGGCGGTGCCGTCGGTCAGCACGACATCGACGTCGCCGGATTTCAGCGCCTGTACCGTGGCCCCGAACGTCTCGAACAGTTTGATGCGCGGGTTCTGCTCGTTGCCGTCGAGCACGCTGTAGACGGCGGTGTAGAACGGCGTCGTGCCTGCCTGCGCGCCGATCAGTCCGTCCTTGAAGGCGCCGAAGGTCTTGGCGTCGGTGAAGCGGCTTTCATCGCCGCGCACCAGCATGAACTGTTCCGAGCGCATGTAGGGATCGGAGAAATCCACCTTCTCCTTGCGGTCGTCCTTGATGGTGATGCCGGTCATGCCGATGTTGTACTGGTTGTCGGAAACCGCCTGGATCATCGCGTCCCAGGAGGTGTTCTGGTACTCGACCTTGAAATTGAGCCGCTTGGCGATCTCGTTCATCGCGTCATATTCCCAGCCGATCTGTTTGCCGGTCTTGGCATCGATGAACTGCAGCGGCGGATAGGCGTTTTCCGTCACCACCACCACCTTCTTGCCGCCGAGATCGGGCAGCGCCTGCGCGAAGGCGGCAACGGGCGCCAGGACCAGAGCCAACAGGCCGGCCAGCAGCAATTTTGATTTTGTCACGACACACCCCCGAAATGATTGGCCGCGCGATGCCGGCGCGGCAGGAAAATCCAGCGCCGACTTTAGCTTTCCGCAAGCGCCTTGCAAGACGGGTCCACTGCGACGTTACGCGTCAACGTGGATTCCCGGCTTCTGGGAGGCGGTTTTGAGGACAGTCCTTGCCGCGATCAATCTTGGTCAATCGTGGCTTCGCGCAATCCCGCGACCAGGCGGGTGAGCGTGCCGTGTAGGGTTTTGAGCTCGGTCCGCTCCAGCGGCATGCCGCAATCGAGCGCGGTCTGCACATCCTTCATGTTCGCGCGCAGGGCCTGGCCCTTGGCCGTCGGCTCGACCAGCACCCGGCGCTCATCGGCGGCATCGCGCCGGCGGGTGACGAGCCCGCCCGCCTCCATCCGCTTGAGCAGCGGCGTCAGCGTCGCCGAATCCAGGCCGAGCGCCTCGCCAAGGTCGCCCACCGTGCTCGGCGCGCGTTCCCACAGCGCCAGCATCACCAGATATTGCGGATAGGTCAGGCCAAGCGGATCGAGCAGCGGCCGGTAGAGCTTAGTCATCAGCCCGCTCGCCGAATAGAGCGCGAAGCAGAGCTGCTGATCGAGCCGTGGCACGGGGATCGCCCCGGCGGCTTCCGCCGGGACTTCGCTGGCTTTCGTTTCGACCTTTGCCGTCATACCGCCTTTACCGAAAGCGCCACTTCGACATTGCCCCTGATGGCGTTCGAATAGGGGCAAATCTGATGCGCCGCCGATACAAGCGCTTCCGCGGCCGCCTGATCAAGGCCTTTCGTCTCCGCCGCCAACGCGACGCCGAGCCTGAAGCCCTCGCCATTGGGAAGCAGGCTGACCGTGGAGGTTACCGCGGCATCCGCGAGCGGCAGCTTCTGCTTGCGCGCGACGAAGCGGACGGCGCTTTCGAAGCAGGCGGCATAGCCGATGGCGAAGAGCTGCTCGGGATTGGTGGCGCCGCCCGGCCCGCCGAGCTCCTTGGGCATCGCCAGGTCGACCTTGAGCAAACCGTCAGCGGTCTCGCCATGGCCGGCGCGGCCGCCGGTGACGCGAGCCTGTGTGGTGTAGAGTGCCATATCGTAGTCTCCAATTAATTTGTACACGATTAGTTAGTACACAATATAATCAGGCGTCAAGCTCCCTGCCGCTGTGTTTTCGCTATCTTAGAGGATGGGAATCCCAGACTTCGTCATCCTAGGGTGTAGCAGTCGCGAAGCGACGTCGCGGAAACCCTAGGATCCATGCCGTGATGGTCAACCTAGCACAGCGGTTCAGATGGGGTCGCGCTCACCGGAGCCAGCTCTGCACCGTAGCGGCGCTCAGAAGTTGCGGCATGGATCCTCGGGTCTGCGCCGCGTCGCTTCGCTCCTTGCTTCGCCCGTGGATGACGACACACAGATGTCTCGGCCAATCGCCAAGGTGTCCGTAAACACGAAGAACCACGGTAGAATGCCTGGCTGTTCGCCAAAACGAAAAAGGCGGCCGAAGCCGCCTTTTGAATGGATTTCCGAAACCTTATTCGGCCGGAGTGGCTTCCGCGGCGGCCTTGGCTGCTTCGGCCTCGGCGGCCGCCTTCTTCTCGGCGGCTTCCTTGGCGGCCGTCTCGGCGGCCAGCGCCTGGGCGGCGGCGACCTTCTCGGCCTCGATGCGGGCCTTCTCGGCGTTCAGCGCATCGCGCTCCTCATCGTTGAGCTTGCGGGCGCGCACGCCGGTGTTTTCCGAAATACGGGCCGACTTGCCGCGACGGTCGCGCAGGTAATAGAGCTTGGCGCGGCGCACCTTGCCGCGGCGCACGATCTCGACGCCTTCGACCATCGGCGAGAACACCGGAAACACGCGCTCGACGCCTTCGCCATAGGAGATCTTGCGGACGGTGAAATTTTCCTGGAAGCCGGAACCGGCGCGGGCGATGACGACGCCCTCATAGGCCTGGACGCGGGTGCGGGTGCCTTCGGTCACGCGGACCTGGACGCGCACGGTGTCGCCGGGCTGGAATTCGGGAAGCTTGCGCTTGGCTTCGATCTTGGCGGCCTGTTCGGCCTCGAGCTGACGGATGAGATCCATCTTGAAATCCACTTCTTGTTCTTCCGACAGTCAGAGCGCCCTACGCTTGCCTTGCCGTTCCATTGACCGCTCGGCTATGCCCTTTGTCTCCAAGACAATTGTCTTTAAAACATCGGACAGGGGCGACTACACCGTCATTGTTGACGGGTCCGGAAGATTGTTCTTGCCGGTACGGGCGGGCACATACAGCTATTTCGGCGCTTTGTCACGCCTTGGCCATGCATTTTTTGCCGGCATGGCTCCCGGCATGGCACCATCGTAATCCTGTCGTGCCGGGTTGCGCCGGTCCGGCAAGCTTCCTAAGCCAGAAATAGCACAGTTCTTCACGGCGGCCTTCCATGTCAGTCTTCGATGCCATCCTGCTCTTCCTGGCGGGCTTTCTGTCAGGCGCCGCCAACGCGGTCGCCGGCGGCGGCACCTTCATCACCTTTGGCGCCATGACATTGATCGGCGTGCCGCCGATCGTCGCCAACGCCACCTCCTCGGTAACGCAATTTCCCGGCTACATCACCTCGACGCTCGCCTACTGGGACGACATCAGGCACTTCTGGCGCGGCGCGCTGCTGCTCTGCCTGATCTCCGCCATCGGCGCCATGGCCGGCGCGCTGATTCTGCTCGCGCTCGACAATCCATCCTTTCGGGCATTGGTGCCATGGCTGCTTTTGGGCGCGACCGCGCTGTTTGCCGCCGGACCATGGCTGAAGCCGGCGCCGAAAGCCGGACACGAAGCGGCCGTGGGCTCGCTCGCCGGTTCGCTGGCGCAGTTCATCACCGCCATCTATGGCGGCTTCTTCGGCGCCGGCATGGGCGTGATGATGCTGGCAACGCTCGGTCTGACCCAGGCCGGCGACTACCACCGGCTGAACGCGCTGAAGAACATGCTGGCCGTGGTCATCGCGGCAGTCGCCATCGTCGTCTTCGTCTCGGGCGGTGTCGTCGCCTGGCCGCAGGCGATCGTCATGATCCCGGGCGGAGCGCTGGGCGGCTATGCCGGCGTCTGGATCGCCAAGCGCGTGCCGCAGAACGCGGTGCGCGGCTTCGTCGTCGCCGTCGGCCTGTTTCTGGCTTTTTACTATTTCACCAAGGGCTGAGCGCTCAAAAGATCGGGCCGCCTCTCCTTCGTCAGCCGCTCTGACTGGTCCCGCCGCCATTCGGCGATCTTCTTGTGATTTCCGGAGATCAGTACGTCCGGAATCGGCCTGCCCTCGAACTCTTGCGGCCGCGTGTAATGCGGATGTTCGAGCAGGCCGTTCTCGAAACTCTCTTCCTCGCCGGAGACCGCATTGCCCATCACGCCGGGCAACAGCCGCACCACCGCGTCGAGCAGCACGAGTGCTGCCGGTTCGCCGCCCGACAGGATGAAATCGCCGATCGAGACTTCCTCTAGGCCCCGCGCGTCGATCACCCGCTGGTCGACGCCTTCGAAGCGGCCACACAGGATGACAGCGCCCGGCCCGGCGGCGAGTTCGCGCACGCGCGCCTGCGTCAGTGGTTTGCCGCGCGGGCTCATCAGCAGGCGGGGGCGCGCATCTCCCGGCGGCGAGGCATGGTCGATCGCCTTCGCCAGCACATCGGCGCGCATCACCATGCCGGCGCCGCCGCCGGCCGGCGTGTCGTCGACGGTGCGGTGGCGGTCGGTGGCGAAGTCGCGGATCTGGATCGCATCAAGCGACCAGGTGCCCGCCTCCAGCGCCCGCCCGGCCAGCGACAGGCCGAGCGCGCCCGGAAACATCTCGGGATAGAGCGTCAGCACCGACGCGGCAAAGCTCACCGGTTGCCCCCGGCGTCACGCGGTCCGCGCGGCCGGCCCTTGGGATCGAAATCGTCCTCGCGCGGCGCCTCGCCATCCTCGTCCTCGACCAGGCCGGCCGCCACCGGGTCGACGCGGACGAACCCCTCGGCGATCGACACGGCAGGCACGGCGGCCTGCGTGAACGGGATCAGCACGCCCTTGCGCCCGGCGAGCGTCACATCGAGGATGTCGCCGCCGCCGAAATTGTGCACCGCGACGACCTTGCCGATGGCAGCACCGGTATCATCCCGGATTTCCAGCCCGATCAGGTCGGCATGGTAGAATTCGTCCTCCTCGCCATCGTCCGGCAGCATCGAACGGTCGACGAACAGCTCCGTGCCGGCGAGCGCTTCGGCCGCGTTGCGGTCGCTGACGCCCTTGAAGCGCACCACGACAACGGTGTTGGCGGGCCTTATGTCGGTGATCTGGAAGGCACGGCCGTCCCTGGCGTAGAGCGGCCCGTAGTCTGCCAGCGCCATTGGATCGCCGGTGAAGGTTTTCACCCGGAGCTCGCCCTTGATGCCGTGGGCGGCACCGATCACGGCCATCTGGACGGGGTTTTGGAGCTTGCTCATGGCGAAAAATCCTTTGTCCCTGCTCTAGCGCCGCCCCGCCGTCATTTCAATGACGGGCTCTTCACCGCTTCCTAACCCGGCTGCCGGAAAATGACCGCGAACCGGAACAGACCCGATGCAGGAATTCCTCATACCGGCAAAACCCGATCTCCAGGCGGCGCGTGAAAACTGGCTGAAGATGCTGGCGCGCGAACGCCGGCTGTCGCCGCAAACCGTCGAGGCGTATGAGCGCGATTCTCGCCAGTTCCTGCACTTCCTCACCGGCCATATCGGCGGACCGCCCGGCATTTCCGATATCGCCAATCTGCGCCCGGCCGATCTGCGCGGATTCCTCGCCACCCGGCGCAATGCCGGCGCCGGCGCTCGCACGCTCGGCCGCGGGCTGGCAGGCATCCGCTCGCTGCTGCGATTCCTCGAACGGCGAGGCCTGGCCAATGCGGCGGGCGCCGCGGCCCTGCGGGCGCCACGCCAGCCCAAATCGCTGCCCAAGCCGCTGACGGCGAGCGATGCCAGGCAGGTGGTCTCCGTCGAGGGTCAACTGGCCGAAGAACCCTGGATCGCCGCCCGCAACGCCGCCGTGCTGACGCTGCTCTACGGCTCGGGCCTGCGCATTTCGGAAGCGCTTGGCCTCAGCGCCGCCGATTTGGCATCTGAAGCCTACACCGTGCTGCGCGTCACCGGCAAGGGCGGCAAGACGCGGCTGGTGCCGGTGCTGCCGGTCGCGCTCAGGGCTATCGCCGAATACCGCCGGCTCTGTCCCTACCATCTCGATCCAAAGGAGTTGCTGTTTCGGGGCGCGCGCGGCGGCCCGCTCAACCCGGCCATCATCCAGCGCGACATGGCAAAACTGCGCTCGGCGCTCAACCTGCCCGATACAGCGACACCGCATGCCTTGCGCCATTCCTTCGCCACTCATCTGCTCGGCCGAGGCGGCGATCTGCGCACCATCCAGGAATTGCTCGGCCACGCCAGCCTGTCGACGACGCAGATCTACACCGGCGTCGACACGACGAGACTGCTGGAAATCTACGAATCGGCCCATCCCAGAGCCTGAACCCTTCAATTTTGCCGTCCCGATTAACGGTTTTGCCGCTTTTCGGTCCTAGGAATGGGATCATGAAACGCGTCATCGCCATCGCCGACCGTGCAGCTTCCATCTCGCTGAAGCTGCTTGTCGCGCTCAACGTGCTGTTTTTCCTATCCTTCCTTGCTGTCCTGCTGTTCGCGGCCGGCAGGGCGCACGCGGAAATCCCGACCTGCACTGGCGCCGACATGCTGTCGGCCTTGCAGAAGGGCAGCCCCGCCACCTACGACAAGATCGAGGCGGAGGCCGCTGCCACGCTCAACGGCAAGGGTCTGCTGTGGAAGCTGGAAAAATCAGGCGAACAGCCATCCTACCTGTTCGGCACCATGCACATGACCGATCCGCGCGTCACCACGCTGCCGGCCTATGCACAGAAGGCCTTTGACGCCGCCGGCACCCTCATCATCGAGACCACCGACGTGCTCGACAAGCAGAAGATGATGACGGCGATGCTGAAGGAGCCGGACCTGATGATGTTCACCGACTCCACGACGCTGTCGTCATTGCTGTCGCCGGACGAGGCGGCAGCCATGAACGCCGCGCTCGACGCGCGCGGCATCCCGCCGGCAACGGTCGCCAAGATGAAGCCGTGGATGCTGTCGGCCATGATGGCGCTTCCGGCTTGCGAACTCGCCCGCCAGTCCAGCGGAGCGCCGGTGCTTGACGTCAAGCTGGCCGAGAGCGCCAAGGCGGCGGGCAAGCCGGTGGAAGGATTGGAAACAGCCGAGAGCCAGCTGCGCGCCATGGCTTCGCTGCCGCTCGCCTTTCACATGAAGGGTCTGGTCGACACGCTGAAGCTGGGCGACAAGGTCAACGACATCAACGAGACCATGATCGTGCTCTACCAGCGTGGCGACACCGGCATGTTCTGGCCGCTGTTCCGCGCCGCCATGCCCGACGAGCAGAACGACCCTGCGGGCTACGCCGCCTTCGAGGAGACCATGATCACCAGCCGCAACAAGGTGATGGTCGATCATGCCGGGCCGATCCTGGCCAAGGGCAACGCCTTCATGGCGGTCGGCGCGCTGCATCTTCCCGGTCCCGAGGGACTGGTCGAGGATTTCCGCAAAGCCGGCTATACCGTCACGGCGGTGGGGCTTTAAGCCCTATTTGATCAAGACCTGAGCCAGCATCGCCGGAACGATGATGCGGTGAAACGGCATGATGATGGCGAGATAGGTCCGCCCAAGCAGATTATGCGTCTTCACGATCGTCGACGCAGCCACCTCCTGCCGGCCCGCGCCGAGATCGTTCACCTCCACCAGGATGCGGAAATCGAGATGCCGGTCGTCCAGCCCAAGGACGACCCTGCCATGTGTCTGGCTGATGAGCGGAAATATGCCGATCCTGCTTTCCGGCGGCGCGTCGGGTTCCGCCCCCGTTTTCAGCCCAAATGGCCTGACGGCGAGGTTGCGCAGCTGCGTCAGCAGGCCGACCCATCCCGGTGTCCGCCCCAGCACGCGTTCGGCCGCGCCAATGGCGGTCAGGGCAAGGCCATCGGTTATCAGCACATATCGGTCGGCGAACTGAGCGCCGGCAAGAGCACCTTCGGGATCAGGAAAAGTCCGTGCAGTGGGCGTCATACCGGCAAATCCCTCGTAACCAACGATAGCATCCGCTGGTGTGGCTGGCTGCGTGGCGAAACGCCGCCTGACCGACGCTTTCATCGCGGTCGGCGGGCCGCACTTCCCGATCCAGAGGGACTGGTCGAGGATTTTCGTAAAGCCGGCTATACTGTCGCCGCTGTCAATTGAGTCGGATGGCAACTGGCGGATCTGCCCGTCGTATTTTCGGCGTGTCCCTTCGCTAGCGTGAAACCTGTTCAACGATAGCGCGTTGATGTCTGTTGATTGATAATTTTCATCCACGGAGGACACTTTCATGGCGAACACACCAAACGACACTCCCAGGCCAAGCGGCGGCGGCGGCAGCCCTTGGCTGATTGCCCTGGTCGTCGTTATTCTGGCGATTGTCGCGTATTACGTTTTCGGAAGAAGCGGCGAGCACCCGGCACCCGCAGAGCCGCCAGCAGCCAGCACACCGGCCCCGGCGCCCGCGCCGGCTGAACCGATGAAGCCTGCCGAACCGGCCAAGCCAGCCGAACCGGCGCCCGCGCCCGCCCCGGCTCCTGCACCAGCGCCCGCGCCGGCCCCAGCGCCGGCCCCCGCGCCAGCTCCGGCACCGGCTCCGGCACCGGCCAACTGATCGGCTCGATATCAAAGACGAACGGCCCGCCGAATGGCGGGCCGTTTTGTTTTGGGCGACGGGCACGGGGTGTTTTGAGATTCAGGGCAGGCCGAACCGACCCGTCGTTCGCAGGCCGGCATCACCTGAATATCAAGACAACCCTAAATGTGGATCGGCTTGAAGAACGTGGCCAGCGCCGCTTCCTTCACCGCTTCCGACATCGTCGGATGCGCGTGGCAGGTGCGGGCCAGATCCTCCGACGAGCCGCCGAACTCCATCAGCACCGCCGCCTCATGGATCATCTCGCCGGCGCCGAAGCCGACGATATGCACGCCGAGCACGCGGTCGCTCTGCTTGTCGGCGAGGATCTTCACGAAACCGTCGGTGTGCAGCATGGCGCGGGCGCGGCCGTTGGCGGTGAAGGGGAATTTGCCGACCTTGTAGTCGATGCCGGCCTTCTTCAGCTCCTCCTCGCTCTTGCCGACCGAGGCGATTTCCGGACTGGTGTAGACGACGCTCGGTATGACATCATAGTTCACGTGGCCGGCCTGGCCGGCGATGGTTTCGGCCACCGCCACGCCCTCGTCCTCGGCCTTGTGCGCCAGCATCGGCCCGGCGATGACATCGCCGATGGCATAGATGCCGGGCACGTTGGTCCTGAGATGCCCATCGGTCTTGACCCGGCCGCGCTCGTCGACCTCGACGCCCGCTTCCTTCAGCCCAAGGCTGTCTGAAAAGGCGCGGCGCCCGGTCGAGATCAGCACGACGTCGGCATCGATGGTCTCAGCCGCCCCGCCCTTCACCGGTTCGAAGGTGACGGTCGCGCCCTTCTTGGCCCTGGCGACGCCGGTGACCTTGGCGCCGAGCTTGAACTCGAAGCCCTGCTTGGAGAGCAGCCGCTGGAACTGTTTCGACACCTCGCCGTCCATGCCGCCCAAGATGGTGTCGAGGAACTCGACCACGGTGACCTTGGCGCCGAGCCGTGCCCAGACCGAGCCGAGCTCGAGCCCGATGACACCGCCGCCGACCACCACCAGATGGCCGGGAACCTTCTCCAACGACAGTGCGCCCGTCGACGACACGATCACCTTCTCGTCGAAGTCGACCTTGACGCCGGGAATGCCGGCGACGTCGGAGCCGGTGGCGATGACGATGTTCCTGGTCTCGATCTCCTCGACCTTGCCGTCCTCGCCGGTCACCGAGACCTTGCCGGCGGCGACAACCTTGCCGGTGCCGCGGAAGGCATCGATCTTGTTTTTCTTGAACAGGAAGGCGACGCCGTTGACGTTGGCCGACACCGTCGCGTCCTTGTGCGCCATCATCTTCTTCAGGTTCAGCTTGGGCGCCGGTATCTCGACGCCGAGCGTGTCGAAGGAATGGCCGGCCTCGGCGAACATCTCCGAGGCATGAAGCAGCGCCTTGGACGGGATGCAGCCGATGTTGAGACAGGTGCCGCCGAAGGTAGCGTTCTTCTCGACCACCGCGACCTTCAGCCCGAGCTGTGCCGCCTTGATGGCGCAGACATAGCCGCCCGGTCCAGAGCCGATGATAACCACGTCATAAGCCATGTTTGTTTCCCTTTTGCTTGGGGCTCAGCGGCCGCCGCTGACATTCAGGATCGCGCCCGTCGTATAGGACGCGGCGTCGGATAAAAGATAGAGGACCGCGCCCGCGACTTCATCCGCGGTACCGGCTCTTTTCATCGGCAGCAGGTCGCGGAACCGTTCGATGCGGTCGGGCTGGCCGCCGGAGGCGTGGATTTCGGTGTCGATGATCCCAGGCCGCACCGCATTGACGCGGATGCCTTCCAGAGCCACCTCGCGGGCAAGCCCGACGGTGAAGGTGTCGATGGCGCCCTTGGAGGCGGCATAGTCGACATATTCACCCGGCGAGCCCAGCATCGCCGCCGCCGAAGAGATGTTGACGATCGCGCCGCCCGAACCGCCATGCCGCGTCGACATGCGCTTGACCGCCTCCCGGGCACACAGGAACGAGCCCACGACGTTGATGCGCATCATGCGCTCAAGCCGCGACACATCCATCTCGTCGACGCGCGCCTTGACGTCGACGATGCCGGCATTGTTGACGAAGGCATCGAGCCTGCCAAAGGCGCGGTCGACGGCGCCGAACATGGCCACGATGTCGGTTCCCTTGCCGATATCGCCCCTGACGGCAACAGCGTCGCCGCCGCCGGCCTTGATCTCGGCAACCAGCGCATCGGCGGCAGCCTTGTTGGAGGCGTAATTGACCGCGACACGATAGCCGGCCTTGGCTCCGAGCCGGCAGATAGCGGCGCCGATGCCGCGGCTGCCGCCGGTGACCAGCAGCACTTTTTGCACCGTGGTCATTCCTGGCACCCCTTCATCGAGAACACATCCGACGGCACCTTCGAAAAGCCGCTGCCGCCATAGGCCCGGGATTGCCGTAGCACCGGCCCGAGATCGGGCAGGATCAGCGTCTTTGGCGCCTCTACGCCCTCGGCCGGCAACAGGCCGACAGCGCCCTTGTCATCGGCCGTATAGATGACGCCGTTCCACAACGTGCAGGCGGCAAGCTCGGCGCCGGTCACGTCACCCTCCGGGCATTTGTACATCAGCGCGCCGTTTGGCCGCGATACGTCCTGGGTCCACATGACGATGCCGTTCAGCACCACATTGTTGTCGAGGATCAAGCGAAACGTGTTGGTGACTGTGGCCGAGGTGCCTGTCGGGGTGAAGTCGATCTCGGCGCCACTTTGTGCATCGCCGTAAACGGCAAGCTTGATTGGACAGGCGGCCTGGGCATTTGCAACAGGCGCGAGAATGCCGGCCACCAGCACGACCGGTCCGGCGAGCCCAAGCAAACGGGCCGTCATTGGCCACCCCTGCCGCAACCCGCCATCCGACCGCCTCAGAGATCAAGCACCAGCCGTTCCGGATCCTCCAGGCTTTCCTTGACGCGCACCAGGAAGGTCACCGCTTCCTTGCCGTCGACGATGCGGTGATCGTAGCTGAGCGCCAGATACATCATCGGCCGGATCACGATCTGGCCGCCGACCACGACCGGCCGGTCCTGGATCTTGTGCATGCCGAGAATGCCCGACTGCGGCGCGTTGAGGATCGGCGTCGACATCAGCGAGCCATAGACGCCGCCATTGGAGATGGTGAAGGTCCCGCCCTGCATGTCGGCGACCGACAGCTTGCCGTCGCGCGCGGCGATGCCCAGCCGGCCGATATCCTTCTCGATCTCGGCAATCGACATCTGGTCGGCATCGCGCACGACCGGAACCACGAGACCCTTTTCGGTGCCTACCGCGACGCCGACATGGGCGAAGTTCTTGTAGATGATGTCGGTGCCGTCGATCTCGGCATTGACCGCCGGGATTTCCTTCAGCGCGTGGGTGACGGCCTTGGTGAAGAAACCCATGAAGCCGAGCTTCACGCCGTGCTTCTTCTCGAACACGTCCTTGTATTTGGTCCTGAGCGCCATCACCGCCGACATGTCGACTTCGTTGAAGGTGGTCAGCATGGCGGCGGTCGACTGCGCTTCCTTCAGCCGGCGCGCGATGGTCTGACGCAGCTTGGTCATGCGCACGCGCTCCTCGCGCGAAGCATCGTCGCCGGACGACGGCGCGCGCACGGCAACCGGTGCCGGCGCCGCCTTTGGCGTTTCGGCTGGCTGCGACGGCGCGCCCTTGGAGATGGCGTCGAGCACGTCGCCCTTCAGCACCTGACCGCGCTTGCCCGAGCCGGAAAGCTGGTCGACCGACAGATTGTTCTCGGCGATCAGTTTTGCCGCCGCCGGGGCCGGCGGCATGGTGCGCGGCTCGACCGCGCCCGCATCGCCGGCAACCTTGGCGGTCTCGGCCGCGGCCTGCTTGGTGGTCTGCGCCGCGTCGGGGCTGGACGCCTGCGCCACCGCTTGCGGCTTGGTGGCGGGAGCAGCCGCCCCACCGCCCGAAATCGACCCGAGCAGCGCGCCGACGCCGACCGTCTCGCCTTCTTTTACAGTGATTTCGCCGAGCGTGCCGGCGGCGGCGGCAGGCACTTCCACCGTCACCTTGTCGGTCTCGAGCTCGACCAGCGGCTCGTCGGCGGCAATGGCATCGCCGACCTTCTTGAACCATTTGCCGACGGTCGCTTCGGTGACGGATTCGCCCAGGGTGGGGACGCGGATTTCGGTAGCCATTGTGCCTGTCCGTTCTTTCGGTTCAGTTCTATTCGCCCAGTTCTGCCTATTCGCCGAGCGCGTCTTCGAGCAAGGCGGCGAGCTGGGCAAGGTGCTTCGACATCAGGCCGGTCGCCGGCGACGCGGCCGCGGGACGGCCGGTGTAGCGCACCCGCTGATGCTTGGCGTCGATATGCGCCAGCACCCATTCCAGATACGGATCGATGAACGACCAGGCGCCCATGTTCTTGGGTTCCTCCTGGCACCACACCATCTCGGCGTTCCGGAAGCGTGACAGCTCGGTGATCAGCGCCTTGGCCGGGAACGGGTAGAGCTGTTCGACGCGCAGCAGGTAGATGTCGTTGATGCCGCGCTTCTCGCGCTCCTCGTAGAGGTCGTAATAGACCTTGCCCGAGCACAGCACGACGCGGCGGATCTTGGAATCCTTGGTGAGCTTGATCGCCTGGTTGGGCAGCAGCTGGGCATCGTCCCACAGCAGCCGGTGGAACGAGCTTTCGCCCGAGATTTCCGGCAGCGTCGACACCGCCCGCTTGTGGCGCAGCAGCGACTTCGGCGTCATCAGGATCAGCGGCTTGCGGAAGTCGCGCTTCAGCTGCCGGCGCAAGATGTGGAAGTAGTTGGCCGGCGTCGTGCAGTTGGCGACCTGCATGTTGTCTTCGGCGCAAAGCTGCAGGAAGCGTTCCAGCCGGGCCGAGGAATGCTCCGGGCCCTGGCCTTCATAGCCGTGCGGCAGCAGGCAGACGAGGCCCGACATTCTGAGCCATTTGCGCTCGCCCGACGATATGAACTGGTCGAACACCACCTGGGCGCCGTTGGCGAAGTCGCCGAACTGCGCCTCCCACAAGGTCAGCGCCTTCGGCTCGGCCAGGCTGTAGCCGTATTCGAAGCCTAGCACCGCCTCTTCCGACAGCATCGAGTTGATGACTTCGTAGCCGGCCTGCGCCGCCGACAGATTGTTGAGCGGGATGTAGCGGGTCTCGTCGCGCTGGTCGTAAAGCACGGAATGGCGCTGCGAGAAGGTGCCGCGCTCGGAATCCTGGCCCGAAAGCCGGATCGGGTTGCCGTCGAGCAGGATCGCGCCGAAGGCCAGCGCCTCCGCCGTCGACCAGTCGATGCCTTCGCCGGACTCGATCGCCTGACGCCGATTCTCGAGGAAGCGGATGATCGTCTTGTGCGCCTCGAAATCCTTCGGCACCTCGGTCAGCTTCTTGCCGATTTCCTTCAGCGTCTTGACCGGCACGGCGGTCTTGCCGCGCCGCTGTTCGTCCTGGTTGTCGGCCGTGCGCAGGCCCGACCAGGCGCCGTCGAGCCAGTCGGCCTTGTTGGGCTTGTAGGCCTGGCCGACTTCCCATTCGGCTTCCAGATGCGCGCGCCAGTCGGCCTTGAGCTGGTCGAGTTCGGCCTGGGTGATGTGGCCTTCGGCGATCAGCCGGTCGCCATAGATCTGCACCGTCGTCTTGTGGGTGCGGATGTTGCGGTACATGAGCGGCTGCGTGAAGGCCGGCTCGTCGCCCTCATTGTGGCCGAAGCGGCGGTAGCAGAACATGTCCACGACCACCGGCTTGTGGAACTTCATGCGAAACTCGATCGCCACCTTGGTGGCGTGCACCACGGCTTCCGGGTCGTCGCCATTGACGTGGAAGATCGGCGCCTCGATCATCTTGGCGACGTCGGACGGATAAGGCGACGAGCGCGAGAAACGCGGATTGGTGGTGAAGCCGATCTGGTTGTTGATGATGAAGTGCAGCGTGCCGGCGACGCGGTGGCCGCGCAGGCCCGACAGGCCGAGGATTTCGGCGATCACGCCCTGGCCGGCGAAAGCGGCGTCGCCGTGCAGCAAGAGCGGCAGCACCTTGGCGCGCTCTTCCAGCGGCACGATCTCCTCGCGGCCGCGGCCGAACAGATAATCCTGCTTGGCCCGCGCCTTGCCCATCACCACCGGGTCGACGATTTCCAGATGCGAGGGGTTGGCGGTCAGCGACAGGTGCACCTTGTTGCCGTCGAACTCACGGTCGGACGAGGCGCCGAGATGGTACTTCACGTCGCCCGAGCCTTCGACCTCGTCGGGGGCGGCCGAGCCGCCCTTGAACTCGTGGAAGATGGCGCGGTGCGGCTTGGCCATGACCTGGGAAAGCACGTTCAGCCGGCCGCGATGGGCCATGCCGAGCACGATTTCCTTCATGCCAAGCTGGCCGCCGCGCTTGACGATCTGCTCCAGCGCCGGGATCAGCGATTCGCCGCCGTCCAGGCCGAAGCGCTTGGTGCCCTTGTACTTGACGTCGATGAACTGCTCGAAGCCTTCCGCCTCGACCAGCTTCTGCAGGATCGCCTTCTTGCCGGTGGCGGTGAAGGAAATCTCCTTGTCGGCGCCTTCGATACGCGCCTGGATCCAGGCTTTCTCCTCGGGATCGGAAATATGCATGAACTCGACGCCGAGCGTCGAGCAATAGGTGCGGGTGAGTATCTCCAGCATCTGCCGGATGCTGCCGAATTCGAGCCCAAGCACATTGTCGAGGAAGATCGGCCGGTCATAGTCGGCTTCGGTGAAGCCGTAATTCTCCGGCGACAGCTCGTTATAGTCTTCGAGCTTGGCAATGCCGAGCGGGTCGAGATTGGCGTGCAGATGGCCGCGCATGCGGAAGGCGCGAATCATCATGATGGCGCGCACCGAATCGCGCGTCGCCTGGTGCACGTCGGCGTCGGACAGCACGACCCCGTTGGTGACCGCCTTGTCCTTGACCTTCTTTTCCAGGTGCTTCTCGACGAGGCCCCAATTGCCGTCGAGCGCCGACACCAGTTCGCCATTGGCCTGCAGCGGCCAGGAAGGCTTGGCCCAGGAAGCGCCCTTGGCGTTCTTGCGCACATCGCCGGCATCGTCCTTCAGTCCGGCGAAGAACTCCTGCCACTCGGGATTGACCGATGCAGGATCGTCCTCATAGGCGGCGTAGAGTGCGTCGATGTAATCGGCATTGCCGCCATAGAGGAATGAGGTGAGCGAAAACTGGTCGTTGGCCTGATCTTGTCGTGCCATTTTTGTCCGCGGAGCCTGGCTCCGTCTCCTTTTGAAGGGAATGGTGAGCAGTCAGCTGCTACTCACCGTTAGTCCCTATTCACTACTGCCTACTCACTTAACCCTTGATCGCCTCGACCAAGGTCGTGCCCAGCCGCGCCGGCGAGGGCGAAACCTTGATGCCTGCCGATTCCATCGCCGCGATCTTGTCTTCGGCGCCGCCCTTGCCGCCGGAGATGACCGCGCCCGCATGACCCATGGTGCGGCCGGCCGGTGCGGTGCGCCCGGCGATGAAGCCCGCCATCGGTTTCCGGCGGCCGCGCTTGGCCTCGTCCTTGAGGAACTGCGCGGCGTCTTCCTCGGCCGAGCCGCCGATCTCGCCGATCATGATGATCGACTTGGTCTCGTCGTCGGCAAGGAACATCTCGAGCATGTCGATGAACTCGGTGCCCTTGACGGGATCGCCGCCGATGCCGACGGCGGTGGTCTGGCCGAGGCCGACATTGGTGGTCTGGAACACAGCCTCATAGGTAAGCGTTCCCGAGCGCGAAACAACGCCGACCGAACCCTTGCGGAAGATGTTGCCGGGCATGATGCCGATCTTGCATTCGTCGGGGGTGAGCACGCCCGGGCAGTTCGGCCCGATCAGCCGCGACTTGGAGCGGTCGAGCCGCGCCTTGACCTTGACCATGTCCATCACCGGAATGCCTTCGGTGATGCAGACAATGAGCGGGATTTCCGCCTCGATCGCCTCGATGATGGCTTCGCCCGCACCCGCCGGCGGCACATAGATGACGGAGGCATTGGCGCCCGTCCTTTCCTTGCCTTCGGCGACGGTGGCGAAGATCGGCAGGCTCTCGCCCTTCGAGCCGGTCCAGGTCTCGCCGCCCTTCTTGGGGTGGATGCCGCCGACCATCTTTGTCCCGTGATAGGCCAGCGCCTGTTCGGTGTGGAACGTGCCGGTCTTGCCGGTCAGGCCCTGCACCAGCACCTTGGTGTTCTTGTCGACGAGAATGGACATCGGAGCCCTTTTCTAAAAACTGTTGATCGAGGAAGGCGAGACGCGCCGGTAGACGCCACTCACCATGTCTTGCCAGCCATCGCTGCCGGCGGGTTTGAAATGCAGTCGCATGCGGTAGGTGTCGGCATCGTCGAAAATATACGTCACGCGCGCCGCGCCGCGCGGCGACGACCGCTCCAGATTGAGCTCGCTGCCGTTCCACGTGCCCGTGGCCGGCGAGGCCGGTACAAAGCCCATCGAATCGAACTGGTGCATGGTGACGAGGCTGTTCGGCTGGTCGAAGCCGAACACATTGTGCGAACCGAAGGAAATCGTGCCGTCGCGGCGCTGGCGATAACGCTGCACCACGAACTGGCCGCCGAACTGTGCCTCAGCCAGCACTTCGCTGGTCGCCGCACCGCCATCGGCCCATTGCGTGTCCGCCACCTCTTCCTCGCCGCGCCACGCACCGACCAGCGCCTGCAGGCGCTGGTGGTCGGCCGAGAGCGAAGAGAAGGACGCCGCGTTCATGGTCAGAGCCGCTTCAGATCGGTGACGGTCAGATCGCTCTTGGCATTACCGGTATTGAGCGTCGTCGCCGGCTCGAACATCAGCACCACGGGCTCTGATGTCAGCGAGCGCGGCCGGTGCTCGACACCGCGCGGCACGACGATGAAGTCGCCCTCGCCGAGCTCGACCGGCCCATCGCGAAAATCGATGGCGATCCTGCCCCGCAGTACCAGGAAAGCTTCGTCCTCATTGTCATGCGCGTGCCAGTCGAAGGCCTCGCCGAACTTGGCGACCTTGGCCTGGCTGTCATTGACGTCGCCGGCGACATGCGGATCGAAGACTTTCGTGATCTTGCGATCCGCCGCCTCGACCAGGTTTATCTTGCGCGGAGGCACCGGCTCAGCCCTGCACCGCCGCAACGATCTTCTTGGCCGCGTCGTCGAGATCGTCGGCGGACACGACGTTCAGGCCGCTGTCGTTGATGATCTTCTTGCCGAGCTCGGCATTGGTGCCTTCAAGGCGCACCACCAGCGGCACCTTCAGGCCGACTTCCTTGACCGCGGCGATCACGCCTTCGGCGATGATGTCGCACTTCATGATGCCGCCGAAGATGTTGATCAGGATGCCCTTCACCGCCGGGTCCTTGGTGATGATCTTGAACGCCGCCGTCACCTTCTCCTTCGACGCGCCGCCGCCGACGTCGAGGAAGTTGGCGGGCTCGGCGCCATAGAGCTTGATGATGTCCATGGTCGCCATGGCAAGGCCGGCGCCGTTGACCATGCAGCCGATATTGCCGTCGAGCGCGACATAGGCGAGGTCGTATTTCGACGCCTCGATCTCCTTCTCGTCCTCTTCGGTGGTGTCGCGCAGTTCCATCAGGTCGGGGTGGCGAAACAGCGCGTTGTTGTCGAACGAAACCTTGGCGTCGAGCACGCGCAGCCGGCCGTTCTTCATGACGATCAGCGGGTTGACCTCGAGCAGGCTCATATCCTTCTCGACAAAGGCCTTGTAGAGGATCGGGAACAGCGTGCCGCCATCCTTGGCCGCGTCGCCGTCGAGCTTCAGCGCGCCATTGAGCGCCTTGACATCATCCGCCGTCACGCCCTTTTCCGGATCGATGGCGACGGTGATGATCTTTTCCGGCGTGTCGTGGGCAACACCCTCGATGTCCATGCCGCCTTCGGTCGAGACGACGAAAGCGATGCGGCCGACCGAACGGTCGACCAGGATCGACAGATAAAGCTCGCGCTCGATATCGGCGCCGTCCTCGATATAGAGACGGTTGACCTGCTTGCCGGCCGGACCGGTCTGCTTGGTGACCAGCGTGTGGCCGAGCATCTCATTGGCGTTGGCGACCACCTCGGCGACCGACTTCGCCAGCCGCACACCGCCCTTGGCGTCGGGGCCGAGCTCCTTGAATTTGCCCTTGCCACGGCCGCCGGCATGGATCTGACTCTTCACCACATAAAGCGGGCCGGGCAGCGCTTGCGCGGCGGCTTCCGCCTCGCTTGCCTTGAACACCGGCACGCCTTCGGCCACCGGCGCGCCAAAGCTCTTCAGCAGCGCCTTGCCTTGATATTCATGGATGTTCATGGGGAACTATCTCCAGGTCGTTTGCCGGGGGTGATGTTGGGGAGGTCACTTCGAGGCGAGTTGCGGCGCGATCTTGACGCAGGCCTCGGTCAGGCCCTGCACGGTCGCCACCGAGGTGTCGAACATCTTCTGCTCGGCCTTGTTGAGGTCGATCTCGATGACGCGCTCGACACCGCCGGCACCGATCACCACGGGAACGCCGACATAGGTGCCCTTGACGCCATACTGGCCGGAGAGGTGCGCCGCGCACGGCAGCACGCGCTTCTTGTCCTTGAGATAGGATTCGGCCATCTGGATCGCCGAGGCCGCCGGTGCGTAATAGGCCGAGCCGGTCTTCAAGAGGCCGACGATCTCGGCGCCACCGTCGCGGGTGCGCTGCACGATCTGGTCGAGCTTTTCCTTCGAAGTCCAGCCCATCTTGATCAGGTCTGGAAGCGGAATGCCCGACACCGTCGAATAGCGGATCATCGGCACCATGGAATCGCCGTGGCCGCCGAGCACGAAGGCGGTGACGTCCTCGACCGAGACCTTGAACTCCTCGGCCAGGAAATAGCGGAAACGCGCACTGTCCAGCACGCCGGCCATGCCGACGACATGGGTCTTGGGCAGGCCCGAAAACTTCTGCAGCGCCCACACCATGGCGTCCAGCGGATTGGTGATGCAGATGACGAAGGCCTTCGGCGCGTACTTCTTCAGCCCGGCGCCGACCTGCTCCATGACCTTCAGGTTGATGCCCAGCAGGTCGTCGCGGCTCATGCCCGGCTTGCGCGGCACGCCGGCGGTGACGATGCAGACATCAGCGCCCTCGATGCCGGCATAGTCGTTGACGCCGGTCAGCCGGGAATCGAAACCATCGACCGGCGATGACTGCGCGATATCGAGCCCCTTGCCCTGCGGAATACCCTCGGCAATATCGAACAGGACCACGTCGCCGAGATCCTTGAGGCCGATCATATGCGCGAGCGTGCCGCCGATCATGCCAGAGCCGATAAGCGCTATCTTGTTGCGTGCCATGTGAGGATGATTTCCCTTTGTCTGTGGCGACGCCAACACGGCGTCGAGGAAGAGGCCGGAATGCTGCGGGGAACCGCTGATATCGCCGCACCCAATAGCTCTGGTGCGAAATAAATTCAAACGATTATTTCAACCCCTGCATTTTCAATCGGTTAGAGTGCTTGGGATTTACGTAAACGTCAAAATTTGTAAGCCGACTTGGGAGAATTTACACAATGACGGTCGAGATCAGAAGGCTCTATCCCGGCGATGACGCCCTTGTGATGCGGGTTGCCGACGACGTGTTCGACGAGCCGGTCCGGCCCGATCGCCTGGCCAGTTATCTCGCGCAATCGGGCCATTTCATGATGGTCGCCCTCGTCGAGGGCCTGGTCGTCGGCCAATGCGCGGCGGTCATCCACCGCCATCCGGACAAGCCGACCGAACTTTATATCGACGAGGTCGGCGTCTCGCCGGCCTTCCGGCGCCAGGGCATTGCGCGCAAAATGCTCGACGCCATGTTCGCGCTCGGCAGGGAGCATGGTTGCGAGGAGGCCTGGGTCGGCACCGAACTTGACAATCTGCCGGCCCGAGCGCTTTACGAGGCGCGCAAGCCGCATGCCGAGGCGGAGAGCTTTGTGATGTATGTGTATCGACTTTAGCGGGACGATCGAAGCCCCGCTACCGCCGTCATCCCTAGGGTCCGCGCTCCGCTTGCGTCGCTTCGCCCTAGGATGACGAAGGCATGGTGGCCTGCGCCCGTGACGCGTCAGCCGGGGCAGCCTTCGCCTTCCGCCGCACGGCCCAATCGTCCAGCCAGTCGCGGCTCTGCATCTCGATCAGACGCGAGGCCGTGCGCTCGAATTCGAACACCTCGACGCCGCGCCTAGCCACATAAAGCTCGTGCGGCGGCGCATCCGCGCTCACCACCAGGCGCACATGATGGTCGTAGAGCGTATCGATCAACAGGATGAAGCGCTTGGCCTCGTTGCGCTTGCCTTCGCCCAGCACCGGGACATGGTCGATGAAGACGGTCGAAAACCGGCCGGCGATCGCCAGGTAATCGCGCGCGCCGAGCGGCTTTTCGCACAGGTCGGCAAAGGAGAAGCGCGCCGCATCGCCGGCGGCGGCCGGCACGGCCACCTTGCGGCCCTTCAGCGTCAGCGACGTCTCGGCCGTCGGCGCCCCGTGCGTCATCGCCTGCCAGGCCTCGTCGAGCGCCTCGTCGGCAGCCGCATCCGCCGGCATGACGTAGACAGGCGTGCGGGCAAGCTTTTCCAGCCGGTAGTCCTTGTCGCTGTCCAGCGACAGCACCTCAGCATGGCGTTTCAGTATGGCGATGAACGGCAGGAAGAGCTGGCGGTTCAACCCGTCACGGTAGAGGTCTTCAGGCGCCACGTTCGAGGTGGCGACGAGCACGACCCCACTGGCGAACAGTGCCGAGAACAGCCTGGACAGGATCATGGCGTCGGCGATGTCGGTGACCGAAAATTCATCGAAGCACAGCACCCAGGCCTGCTCGGCGAGCGCCTTGGCCACCGGCGGGATCGGATCGTCTTCCCTGACCGTGCCTTCCTTGCGCGCCTGCCGGTGCTTCTGGATGCGGTCCTGCACGTCGGCCATGAAGTCGTTGAAATGGACGCGGCGCTTGCGCCTGACCGGCAAGAGTTCGAAGAACATGTCCATCAGCATGGTCTTTCCGCGCCCGACGCCGCCATGGATGTAGAGGCCCTTGACCGCCTCCTGCGTCTCGCGCTTGCGGGCAAACAGCCAGCCCAGCGCGCTGGACTTTTGCGCAAGCCGCTTGGCCGAGATCTCGTCGGTCAGCCGGTCGAGCGCGGCGGCGATCTCCTCCTGCGCGGGGTCGCGTCCGATCGCGCCTGATACCACCAGATGGTCGTAGCGCTGCCGGACGGTCGCATGGGTCTGGAGGCCGTCACGCAGATGCATCGGTCACGTCGTTGTTCGGAGCGGTATGCTCAAGAGAGAAGGTATGTTGAGATTCAGGCCAGGCCGAGCCGAAAGGGCAGGAAGCCGCGATTCGCAGGCCGGCATCACCTGAATACCGGCATACCCAGCCTATCTTGTAAGCGAAATCGGTTGCCCGTTGGAAGTCTGGCCGTCGAATTTCGAGCCGCCCGACGAATAGAGACGTGCCAGCGAACCGCCATTCTCGTCATAAAGCGTCAGCTGCTTGCCGGCGACGTTCCACGATTTGATGCCGTCGATCGGCGCCGGGCAGTGCAGCGGACCGGCGCGGAAGCCGGCGCCGAACTTGGTCTGTGGCGTCGCCACCTTGCAGCTCTGGCCGGAAACGCTGACGTTCCAGACACCGGCGACGCTTGCCGCGTTGAGATCCGCGGCACCCGCAGGCGCCGCGCCATCCGGCGGCAGCGAGGCAACCTGCGTGTTTGCCGGCGCGGTCGGGAATTGAGACGGGTCGGTGGTGCCGGGGGACGCCGGCGGCGGCAGCTGATTCGAGCTCACCTGGCCGGCAGGCGCCGGCTGCAGCGGGGCGGGCTGCTGGTCGTCCATCGACGAGAAGCGTGAGGTTGAGCAGCCGCTCGCAACGAGCGCCGCCAGGGATACGGCCACCAGGCCGCCTTTCGCAAAATTCATTACAACCTCCGTCGGAATCGGCTGGGGGTGCCGTCCGCGCAATCTCACCTCCACCAAGATGGAGAAGGTGGCGAAATTTCAACCCGATATGGTTAAAATAGGGTTTGCGGCAAGATTGTTGCAAATTTATCGCAATCATCACGCCAGGGCGGCACTTGGGACGAACACATATCCGTCCGGCCCCACGATATAGCACTCGCGCAGACCATGCGGCTTGTCGACGGCGCCGGCCAGCACGATGTGGCCATGATCCAGCGCCGCCGCCTCGATCGCGTCGGGATCGGCGCCATAGAGGCGCAATTCGATGCCAGCACCGCGTGTCTCGGCGCCCGTGATGGAGCCCGTCATCGGGTTGTCGAGATAGGAATGGTCGGCATGCAGCATGAATACCGACCCCAGAAGCTCGATCGCCGCGAAATCCTCGTCGGCATAGATGACCCGGGCGCCAAGCACGTCGCGGCAGAAGGCTTCCATCGCCGGCATGTCGGTCACCAGCAAATTGACGCCGACGCCGCGCGGCAGCGAGCGGCCAAAATCCTCGGCCTTCATCCAGAGCGTCTTCGTCCGCTTCATCGCCATGGCGTCCTCCTCCTGATCCGCGATCCTAGCCGAGGCCGCTTCGTCCCCCTTGGCCTTCGGCCGGCAAACGCTTGCGCCAGCCGCGGCAAGGCTTATGTCTAGAATAGTCCCAGGAAAAGTGTGCAGCGGTTTTCCCGGGAAAACGCGTAGCGCTTCCCCCCAGGGAATTGCGTGAAAACAAAGAGTTCACCGAAACCCGCCGGAGCGCAGACCTTGGCCGCGAGACACAAAGCCGCCAACCGCTACTACAGCGGCCCGCCCAGCGATCATTTCGACGGCACCCTGTTCTTCAACCCCGACGGCCGGATGCCTGGCCCCTTCACGGACCTGCTGAAATGGCAGTTCAGCGGCCAGCGTTCGAAATGGCCGCCTGCGAGTCCGAGCCCCTTCGCACAGGCAAGGCCGGCCGCGATGGTCGAAGGTACCGAACTGACCGTGACCATGGTTGGCCATTCCACCTTGCTGATCCAGACCGCCGGGCTCAACATCCTCACCGATCCGGTGTGGTCGGCGCGCACCTCGCCGTTCTCCTTTGCCGGACCCCGGCGCGTCAATCCGCCGGGCATCGCTTTTGACGATCTGCCGGCGATCGACGTCGTGCTGGTCAGCCACAACCACTATGACCATCTCGACCTTGCCACGCTGAGGAAGCTGAAGGAGACGCACGATCCGCTGGTAGTGACGCCGCTCGGCAACGATGCCATCATCGCCGCCGCGGTGCCCGGCATGCGGCTTTCCGCGCATGACTGGGGCGACAGGGTCGACGTCTCCGACGGCACCGCCATCCACATCGAGCCCGCGCATCATTGGTCGGCGCGGGGTGCCCGCGACCGGCGCATGGCGCTGTGGGCCGGCTTCGTCATCGAAACAGCGGGCGGGAAGACCTACTTCGCCGGCGATACCGGCTTCCACGACGGCATCAACTACCGGCTGATGGCGGAAAAACATGGCGGCTTCCGCTTCGCCATCCTGCCGATCGGCGCCTACGAGCCACGCTGGTTCATGGCCCCGCAGCACCAGAATCCCGAGGAAGCGGTGCAAGGCATGAAGCTGTGCAACGCAAGCTTTGCCGCCGGCTGCCACTGGGGCACCTTCCAGCTCACCGACGAGCCGATCGACGAACCGGTCCGAAAACTGGCCGAGGCGCTCGGGGCTGAGGGTGTACCGCAAGAGCATTTTCGCGCCTTGCGGGCCGGCGAAGTCTGGGACGTGCCGGAAACGACGGCGGCCTGAACCGACCAGGCTTCGAAACGAGCGGGAACCCAAGCACGACAGCCGCGTTTTTCCTGCGGTTTCAAATCTGTCGGCTTACGAGGCATTCCCATGCTCAAATGGATCATCATTCTTCTCATCGTCGCCGCCGCGGCGAGCCTGCTCGGCATGCCGGCGCTGGCCGGCGCCGCCGCCACCGGCGCGCGCATTCTCATCGGCGTCGTGCTCGTGATCTTCCTGTTGATCTTGCTGGGGGTCTTCGCGGTGACGTAAGTCCGGCGCCGTCGCGTGAAAGCGGCTGCGCACTGGTAATTCCTGCCCGTTTCCGCCATATAGCGCCGAACGGACATGGAATTTCGGAGCAATGGCAGGCACGGCCCCTTTCGCCAAGATGAACGGCATCGGCAACGAGATCATCGTTGCCGACATGCGTGGCCGTGCGGATCGGGTGACGGCCGCGGCCGCCATCGCGCTCAATGGCGACGTCGCGACGCGGTTCGACCAGATCATGGCGATCCACGACGCCAGGACGCCAGGCACCGCCTATTTCGTCGACATCCTGAATTCCGATGGCTCCGCAGCGCAGGCCTGCGGCAACGGCATGCGCTGCGTCGTCCAGGCCCTGGCCGCCGAGACCGGCGTGAAGACCTTCACCTTCGAGACCGTGGCCGGCATCCTCAATGCCCGCGAACACGCCGACGGCTCGATCTCTGTCGACATGGGCACGCCGCGCTTCGGCTGGCGCGACATTCCGCTGGCCGAGGAGTTCCGCGACACCCGCATGATCGAGTTGCAGGTCGGCCCGATCGACGCGCCTGTGCTGCATTCGCCTTCCGCCGTTTCGATGGGCAACCCGCACGCCATCTTCTGGGTCGATGACGACGTCTGGACTTATGAACTCGACCGTTTCGGCCCGCTTCTGGAAAACCATCCGATCTTTCCCGAACGCGCCAACATAACCATCGCGCAGGTGACCTCGCCCGACAGCATGATCATCCGCACCTGGGAGCGCGGCGCCGGCCTGACCAAGGCCTGCGGCACCGCGTCCTGCGCGGCTGTCGTCGCAGCGGCCCGCACCCGGCGCACGGGCCGCAGCGTCAACCTGCTGACGCCTGGCGGCGGCACGCTGCATGTCGAATGGCGCGATGACGACCACGTCATCCTGACCGGGGCGGCCGAATGGGAATTTTCCGGCAGCTTCGATCCGTCGACCGGACAATGGGCCCGCGACACCGAAAGCGCGGCCTGATGTCCGCTCTTGCCAAAGGCGTCGACGTGGCGAAGCAGCCCGGCCGCATCGACGTGGTGACCTTCGGCTGCCGTCTCAATACCTATGAGTCCGAGGTGATGCGGCGCGAGGCCGAAAGCGCGGGCCTCGGCGCGCTCGACGGCGGCGCCGTCATCTTCAACACCTGTGCCGTCACCGGCGAAGCGGTGCGCCAGGCCAGGCAGGCGATCCGCAAGGCGCGCCGCGACAACCCGGCCGCGCGCATCATCGTCACCGGCTGCGCCGCGCAGACCGAGCCCGAAAAATTCGCCGCCATGGACGAGGTCAATCTCGTGCTTGGCAATGAGGAAAAGCTCAAGGCGAATTCCTATCGCGCGCTGCCCGATTTCGGCGTCAACGACACCGAGAAGGCGCGCGTCAACGACATCTTCTCGGTGCGCGAAACCGCCGGCCACATGGTCGACGCCATCGAGGGCCGGGCACGTGCCTTCGTGCAGGTGCAGAACGGCTGCGACCACCGCTGCACCTTCTGCATCATCCCCTATGGCCGCGGCAATTCGCGCTCGGTGCCGATGGGCGCCGTGGTCGAGCAGGTCAAGCGCTTGGCCGGCAACGGCTATGCCGAGATCGTGCTGACCGGCGTCGACATGACGTCTTTCGGCGCCGACCTGCCTGGTGTGCCGAAGCTCGGCAAGCTTGTGAAGACCATCCTGAGGCAGGTGCCCGACGTAAAGCGGCTCAGGCTGTCCTCGATCGACTCGATCGAGGCCGACGAGGACTTGCTCGACGCCATCGCCACCGAGCCGCGGCTGATGCCGCATCTGCATCTGTCGCTGCAGTCTGGCGACGACATGATCCTGAAGCGCATGAAGCGAAGGCATCTGCGCGACCAGTCGATCCGCTTTTGCGAGGATGTGCGCAAGCTGCGTCCCGGCATTGTTTTCGGCGCCGACATCATCGCCGGCTTCCCGACCGAGACCGAAGCCATGTTCGAGAATTCCGAAAAAATCGTCGAGGAATGCGGCCTGACCCATCTCCACGTCTTCCCGTTTTCACCGCGCGAAGGCACTCCCGCCGCGCGCATGCCGCAGGTTCGCCGCGAGCTGGTCAAGCAGCGCGCCGCCCGGCTGCGCGCAGCCGGCGAAGCGACCTACCAGCGCCATCTGTCTTCGCTCGCCGGCAGCCGCCAGTCGATCCTGATCGAGCGCGACGGCCTTGGCCGCACCGAAGGGTTCACGCTTGCCGCACTCGCCACCGGCGCGCCGGGAGAGATCGTCGAAGCTGAAATAACCGGCCACGATGGCGCGCGGCTGACAGCCGCTCCCCTTGCCGCCCGCGCCGCCTGAGAAACGCAAAAGCATGGCTGGTTTTTTCAAGAAGATATTTTCGTTCGGCAAGAAGGAGGTCGTCGAGGAGCGCATCGACGAGACCGCCCCCCTCCCGCCGATCAAATGGGATCAGCTCGACGCGCTGAAGCCGGCGGCCGAGCAGGCCGTGCCGGAGTTTTTGAAGCGGGAGGAGGCTGTGGCGGAAGCCGCGCCGGCGGCCGCGCCTGGACCGGAGCCCGAGGAGCCCAAGCCCGAACCTGTCCCCACCATTCCGCCCCCGCCGGAGCCTACCGTTCCGTCAGAACCGGAACGGCAGCCGGAGCCTGCGCCGGAAGAGAAACCGGCAGCCCCGCCCCAGACGCCTGAACCGCCGGCGCCCGAAGAAGTGCCGCAGCCGCCCGTCGTTCCGGAGCCCGCGCCCGAACGGCGGCCGCGGGAGATTCCGCCCGCGCCATCCGAGCCGGAGATCGTTCCATCGCGTCCGGAGAGGCAACCCGAACCCGCGCCTGTGGAAGTGCCGGCGCCCCCAGTCGAAGTGCCGGCCGACATGCCCGCACCGGTCGAAGTGCCGCCGGCGTCGCCGGTTGAAGCCCCTCAGTCGACGGCCGCCTCCGAGCAGCCGACTTCAGAGGCTGGCGCTGCCCCTCATCCGCCTGCCGGCACCTTTTCCCCGCATAGGGACGAGGAGAACGGAGCTGATCGCGATGCCGGCGCCCCTCTTGGCGACGTCAAGGAGAAAAGCTCAACGCTGACGCCTCCCTCTCTCCGTCCTTCACTGGGAGAGGGTGAGGGGCAGCGCCAGCCTGCGGAAACCATCCCATCTCCGATCGAAACCGCTCCATCGGCGGAAATCGCGTCACCTATCCGCCAGCCGGCACCCGTCGAAACCCAGCCGGTCATTGCCGAGATCGCGCCCGAGCCTCAATCGATCCCACAACCCGCCCCGGAGCCCAAACCCGCTCCCGGCAAGGTGACGGTGGCCAGGAAGGTCGAGCAGAAGGCCGAAGTGCAGAAGGCGCCCGAGCCGGCGCCGAGGCGGTCCTGGTTCCAGCGCATGCGGGACGGACTTGCCCGGTCGTCGCGCGAGCTGACCGGCAACATTGCCGGCGTTTTCACCAAGCGCAAGCTGGACGAGGAGACGCTGCAGGACCTGGAGGACGTGCTGATCCGCGCCGATCTTGGCGTGGAGACGGCGCTGCGCGTCACCGATTCACTGGCCTCGAGCCGTTACGGCAAGGATGTTTCCGATACCGAGGTGCGCGCCGTCATGGCGGCCGAGGTGGAGAAGGTGCTCGCCCCGGTCGCAAAGCCGCTCGAGCTCGATCTCTCGCACAAGCCGCATGTCATCCTGGTGGTCGGCGTCAATGGCACCGGCAAGACCACGACCATCGGCAAGCTCGCCGCCAAGCTGACCGATGGCGGCCTGTCGGTGATGCTGGCCGCCGGCGACACGTTCCGCGCCGCCGCCATCGAACAGCTGAAGATCTGGGGCGAACGCACGAAATCGCCCGTCATTGCCTCCAAGCTCGGCGCCGATGCCGCCGGCCTTGCCTACGACGCCTTCGAGAAGGCGAAGGAGGCGGGCTCCGACGTGCTGATCATCGACACTGCCGGCCGGCTGCAGAACAAGACGGAACTGATGGCCGAGCTGGAAAAGATCGTTCGCGTGCTTGGTAAGCTCGATCCCGAAGCGCCGCACACCGTGCTGCAGACAGTCGACGCCACCACCGGCCAGAACGCGCTCAACCAGGTCGAAATCTTCCGCAATGTCGCCGGCGTCAACGGCCTGGTGATGACCAAGCTGGACGGCACGGCGCGCGGCGGTATTCTGGTGGCGATCGCGGCAAAGCACAAATTGCCGGTCTATTTCATCGGCGTCGGCGAGCAAGTCGACGACCTCGAACCGTTTTCCGCAAGCGAATTCGCCAGGGCGATCGCTGGAGTGGCTTGAACAGGCACGATGCCGGAAGTGAGGCTTCCGGATTGGATCGTGCGTAAGAAGGAAACCATGAACCCACCCATTCTCGAACGCGATCCGTCCGACCCGCAGAAAGAGAAGAAGGAAGGCATCAACCCCCTGCTCAAGCTGGCGCTGGAGCTGGGGCCGCTGCTCGTCTTTTTCTTCGCCAATGCGCGCGGCGAGTGGCTGACGCAGAAATTTCCGGTGCTGGCCGAATTCGGCGGTCCGATCTTCGTCGCCACCGGCCTGTTCATGGCCGCGACCGCGATCGCGTTGATCGCCTCATGGCTGCTGACCCGCACCCTGCCGATCATGCCGATGGTGTCTGGCGTCGTCGTTTTCATTTTCGGCGCGCTGACGCTCTATCTGCAGGACGACATCTTCATCAAGATGAAGCCGACCATCGTCAACACGCTGTTCGGCGGGGTGCTGCTCGGCGGCCTGTATTTCGGCCGCTCGCTGCTCGGCTATGTCTTCGAGTCCGCCTTCAAACTCGATGCCGAAGGCTGGCGCAAGCTCACCTTCCGCTGGGGCCTGTTCTTCCTGTTCCTGGCCATCGTCAACGAAGTGGTCTGGCGCAATTTTTCCACCGACGCCTGGGTTACCTTCAAGGTCTGGGGCATCATGCCGATAACGCTTCTGTTCACCTTCAGCCAGATGCCGCTCATCCTGCGCCATTCGCTCGACGACAAAGCCGGCGGGGAAGAGAAAGCCGGCAAATAAGGCAGGGAATAAAGGGGAGAGCCATGGAATTCGTCACCACCCAGGAAGAGCTGCGGACGATCTACAAGACGCCGCGCCCGACCGATGGTTCGATCCGCAAGGAATTGAAGGCGCTCGACGGCCATTGCCGCTCCTTCATCGGCAAGAGCCCGTTCGTGCTGATCGGCTCGTCCGATGGCGAAGGCAATGCCGACGTTACCCCGAAAGGCGACAAGCCCGGCTTCACCGCCATTCTCGACGAGAATACGATCGCCATTCCCGACCGGCCCGGCAACAACCGGCTGGATACGCTGGAGAACATCCTGCGCAATCCCTCGGTCGGGCTGCTCTTCCTCATCCCGGGCATGAACGAGACGCTGCGCCTCAATGGCGAAGCCCGCATCACCGTGGATGCCACTTTGCGCGAGCGCCTCGCGGTCGACGGCAAGGAGCCGCAAAGCGTCATCGTGGTCGCCGTCAAGGCCGCCTACATGCATTGCGCCAAGGCCTTCATGCGCTCCGATCTGTGGAAGCCCGAGAGCTGGTACGACCGTGCCACGCTGCCGACGCTCGGCCAGATCCTGCGCGATCAACTGGCATTGGCCGATTCGGCCGAGGCGACCGACCGCTGGCTGGACGACGAGTACAAGCAGACGATGTGGTAGGGTTTTCGGCCCACGATTCGCCCGGACCTATCCATCTTGCTCCACCTTCTTGCCATCTCAGGCAGCCTGCGGGCGGCCTCCACCAATTCGGCCCTGGTCGCGGCACTGGCGCTGAACGCGCCCGAGGGCTGTCGTATCACCGTCTATGACGGACTTCGCGGCCTGCCGATCTTCAACCCCGACGACGAGGGCGAGCGAACACCGGGCGAAGCCTCCGACCTGATCGACGCCGTCACCCGCGCCGACGGCGTCATCGTCTCCTGCCCCGAATATGCGCATGGCGTGCCGGGCGGACTGAAGAACGCGCTCGACTGGCTGGTCTCGCGCGACGCCGCCGTCGACAAGCCGGCCATGCTGGCCCACGCCTCGCCGCGTTCGCTCTATGCCCGAGCCGCTTTGGCCGAGATCATGCGGACCATGTCGTTCGCGCTGCATGATGGTGGGTTGGAGATCGCCCTGCTCGGGAAGAAGCCAGCGGAGATGGAGGCCATTTTGGCTGAGCCGGAAAAGGTGCTGGCAATGCGCAATGCGCTGTCCGGTTTCGCAGATTTCATACGCTAGCCTTGATCCTTTAGCGGCCAACCATGCGACTTCGTCATTCTAGGGCGGAGCAAGGAGCGCAGCGACGCGGCGCAGACCCTAGAATCCATGCCGTGACATTTGCCAAAGAATGCAGCGGTTCAGAACAGGCACCCCGACGTGGCTAGTACACTGACCGTATCACAGACGGAAACTGCACCGCCGCGACGTTCGAAAGGTCCGGCATGGATCCTAGGGTCTCCGCGACGTCGCTTCGCGACTGCTTCGCCCTAGGATGACGAAGTGGAAAGGACTTCGCCTTCCTTCGATCTACCCCTTCCGCAAGGTCTCGACATCGGTCTTACCGACATACCAGTCGCGGGCGTTGACCTCTTCGAACACCACCCAGACGTCGTCATTGCCGAGTCCGGTGGCGTCCATGATGGCCGCCGTGACTTTTCTGGCGATGTCAGCCTTCTTGCCTGCCGGATCGGCGGCGATCACTTCCTTGACGATGCGGATGTTGACGAATGGCATGACGTCCTCCCATTGATTTGTGCCTGATACCATCGGCGGACTGCTTCGAACTCCGCTCCGGCGGAGCAAATAATGGCGGCTGCGGAAGCCGCGGCGAAGCGGGTGCCGCGGCTATCCGCAGAAGCGCCAACAAGGGCCGCCAGAGAAAAGTTGCGAGCAGCCTCAAAAAGTCTTGGCCCCATTCACCATCAGCCGCACCGAATAGAGCGAGGTGGTGCCGGCGATGTAGAGGCAGTTCAGCTTGGTGCCGCCGAACACGCAATTGGCGGTCACCTCCGGCACCTTGACCTTGCCGATCAGCGTGCCGTCCGGATCGTAGCAGTGGATGCCGTCGGCAGCGCTGGTCCAGATGCGTCCGTCGGCGTCGAGCCGGAACCCGTCGAATAGGCCTGATGTGCAGTCGGCGAAGACCTTGCCGCCGGAAACCTTCTTGCCGTGCTTGCCGACGTTGAACACCCGCATATGCGCCGGGTTCTCAGCGCCATGCGTGCGGCCGGTGTCGACGACATAGAGCAGGCTTTCGTCGAGCGAGAAGGCAAGCCCGTTCGGCCTGACCATGTCGGTGATCACGGCCTCGACCTCGCCCGTGTCGGGATCCACCCGGTAGACGTTGCAGGCGCCGATCTCGCTCTCGGCCTTGTCGCCCTCATAGTCGGTGTCGATGCCGTAGCTGGGGTCGGTGAACCAGACCGAGCCGTCGGATTTCACCACCGCGTCGTTGGGCGAGTTCAGCCGCTTGCCCTTCCATTTGGCGGCGATGGTGGTGACCGAGCCATCATGCTCGGTGCGGCTGACGCGGCGGCCCGAATGCTCGCAGGTGACGAGCCGGCCCTGCCGGTCGACGGTGTTGCCGTTGGAATTGCCCGAGGGCTGGCGGAACACGCTGACGCTGCCGTCGGTTTCGTCATAACGCAGCATGCGGTTGTTCGGAATGTCCGACCACACGACATAGCGGCCGGCGGCGAACCAGGCCGGCCCTTCGGCCCAGCGGCAGCCGGTGAACAGTTTCTCCACTTGCGCGCTGCCATTGAACAGGCGCGCGAAACGCGGATCGAGAATTTCGTAATAGTCTGCGGCCGCCATGCATTTCCTCCCGGCATCACGTGACGCCGGATCAAGCCAGCCCGCGATCGATCTGGCAAGACGGGGTATCAGCAATTTGTAAGACAAAACGGCGGGACGTTCCTTAGGACGCCATTAACCGGCTATGCGCGCAGTGCAATGGTGCATTGCAACATCTTCTTTTTGCAATGCACCATTACTATGTCATGCTCCGTATCGATCAAGGGAGGAAGAACCCGCCGCGAGAATGCGGCACAGAAGGAACCTTGCTATGATCTTGAATGACCTGATGACCCGCGCTCGCAGCAGCATCGCCAAGCGCAAGCACTACAACCGCCTCGTCGCCGAAATCGACAGCTTCTCCAGCCGCGACCTCGCCGACATGCGCGCCGACCGCTCGGAAATGCTCTACCAGATCCACAAGCAGATCTACGGCTGAGCCCCACCGCGTTTCGTCATCCTCGGGCTTGACCCGAGGATCCATGCCGCGACTTCAAACGAAGCATGCAGCGGCTCGGAATAGCGGTTCTATCAGCGGCGAAGAGTCCCTTATCCTGATCCGCCTTGCCTGTCACTAATATCACGGCATGGATCCCTTGGGCTGCAAAGCAGCTCCAGGGGTCTGCGCCGCGTCGCTTCGCTCCTTGCTTCGCCCTAGGATGACGAAGGCGAGTTGGAGTTGTCAGTTCGGTACGCCCAGCGCTTTTTCAATCTGTGGCAGCAAGAGATCCCTCGCCGACTCCGCCGTCAGCGGGCCGACATGCTTGTAGGCTATCTTGCCATCCTTGCCGATGACGAAGGTTTCCGGCACGCCATAGACGCCCCAGTCGATCGCCGTGCGGCCGGCTTCGTCGACGCCGATCGCCTGGAACGGATTGCCGAGGTCGCCGAGGAAGCGGCGGGCGTTTTCCGGCCGGTCCTTGTAATTCAGCGCCGCCATCGTGAACCGCTTGTCCTGCGCCAGCGCCAACAGAACCGGGTGCTCTTCCCGGCACGGCGCGCACCACGACGCAAAGACGTTGACCAGAGTGACCTTGCCGGCGAAGGCTTTCGAATCGAGCCCCGGCAGGTTTGACCCCTCCAGCGCCGGCAGACTGGTCTGCGGCGCCGGCAGGCCGATGAGCGCCGATGGCACTTCCGAGACATCGCGTCCCGACAGAAGCTGCGACAGGAACAGGCCGGCCAGGCCGAGGAAAACCAGCAGCGGCAAGAACACGAACAGGCGGCGACGCGTCCGCGTTTCGATTTCGCTGCTCACGGCTTTCCCGCCCCGGTCTTGTCGGAGCGCCGCCGCACCCCGGCCGCCTCGAGTTCGGCGAGTTCGCGCTTGCGTGCCCGCTGGTCAAGCAGGATCCAGCCGATCAGCCCGGCCAGCACGATCGCGGTGATGGCATAGGCGGCGGTGACGTAGAGTGCGTGCGGGCTCATGCCGGCCGCCTCCCTGGCATGCCGCTCGCCAACCCGGTCCGTTCGCTGCGCTCGCTCATGCCTTCCCTTAACCTCGCGCCACGGGCCGCGCAATCTGCCGCCGCGCCGCAGCCTCTGCCGCTCGCGGCCGCCTCAATCCGTGCCATGGCGCAGCGCCAGCGCCGCGGCCACGGGGCCCAGCACCGCAAGAAACAACGTCAGCGCGGCAAGAATGAGGAAAGGCTGCAGGAACGGATCGGGATTCGCCGTTGCCCCGTAGCTTGCCGAAACACCGAAGATCAACACCGGAATGGTCAGCGGCAGCACCAACACCGAGATCAACAGCCCGCCGCGCGGCAGCGCCACCGCCACCGCGGCGCCGACGGCGCCGATGAAGGTGATGGCCGGCGTGCCGACCAGAAGCGTCAGTGCCGTGGCGCCGATGGCGACCGGTTCCATGTTCATGAACAGGCCGAGCAGGGGCGCGGCGACCACCAGCGGCAAGACGCTTCCCGCCCAATGCGCGACGCATTTCACCAGCACCGTCAGCGCCAGCATGTGCCGGTCGTGGCCGAGCACCAGCAGATCGAGCGCGCCGTCCTCGCGGTCGGCCTGGAACAGCCGGTCGAGGCCGAGCAGGCAGGCAAGCAAGGCGCCGATCCACAGGATCGCAGGGCCGATGCGGGCCAAGAGCTTGAGGTCCGGCCCGACCCCGAAGGGGATGGTGGCGATGACGGCAAGGAAGAAGATAACGCCGGTCAACGCGCCACCGCCGGCACGGATATTGAGGCGGATGTCGCGGGCTAAGAGGGACCACATTACGATGTGGTCCCCGGTTGAAGAAGGCGTTCCGTCACGCCCCCCTCTGGCCTGCCGGACATCTCCCCCACGAGGGGGGAGATCAGCCGTCGGTTCGGCTTTCGCCAATCACTAGCGTCGCCAAGATGAGCGAGGCGCCGAAGCCACCAATCTCCCCCCTCGTGGGGGAGATGGCTGGCAGGCCAGAGGGGGGCGCCGTAGAGCACGGAAATCAATGGCCTACCCTCATTTGCAGCTCGCGCGCCCCTTCCAACCCCAGCGGCAGATGCGTCGCCGCGACTATCATCCCGCCTTCCGCGCAATACTCCTGCATCAACCCCGCGAACCTTCCCTCCGAAGCCTTGTCCAGGCCCGCCGTCGGCTCGTCCAGCAGCCACAGCGGCCTATGGCTGACCAAAAGCTTGGCGATCGCCGCGCGGCGCCTTTGCCCGGTCGAGAGATAGCCGAACGGCAAATGACCGATGCCGCCCAGCCCGACCGTTTCCAGCGCCTCCTCGACACCGAGCCGGCCTTCGCCATGGAACTCCCGCCAGAAGCGCAAATTCTCCGCCACGCTCAGCGCCGTCTTCATTGCATTCTGATGGCCGAGATAGTGGCAGGCCGACGCGATCGACGGGAATGCGTCGCCGCCGCCTTCGAGCAGCAGGCGGCCTGCGGCTTTCGGCAGTAGCCCGGCGACCACCCTGAGCAAGGTCGATTTGCCCGAGCCGTTCGGCCCGGTGACGACCAACGCCTGCCCCGCCTCCAACGCAAACCCGATGCCGGAAAACACCGCCTCGCCGCCGCGCTCGCCGCCCAGATTTTCGGCGATCAGCCGCATCCCTTGCCTGTCCCTCGAACGAAGCGGCACGGCCGCTGCCGCATCGCACAAATTTGCTTTGCAACTGTCTAGAACTATTCCAGAAAATTCTCTATATGCGGGTCATCCGTGCCAGCGGTCGGCACGGGAACAGAATTAGCGCCGAACCAGCGCACGCGCCGCCTTGAACGGCTCGGGTTGCTTGGGAGCGGACAGCGGAAATGGCCGTACCCGCACCTTTGCGCGTGATTGCATGCCATCGGCGTCCGTTCCCTTTCAGGCTGAACAGACAAGGATCGCACGTGTCAAAATCCCTCGACAGTTTCAATTGCCGCCGCACGCTGAAAGCGGGCGACGCCGAGTATGTCTATTTCGACCTCGTCGAGGCCGAGAAGAACGGCCTCACCGGCATTGCCCAGCTGCCCTATTCGATGAAGGTGCTGCTGGAAAACCTGCTGCGCAACGAGGATGGCCGCTCCGTCACCAAGGAATCGATCCAGGCGGTGGCCGGCTGGCTGACCGACAAGGGCACCGCCGGCGTCGAGATCGCCTACCGCCCGGCCCGCGTCTTGATGCAGGATTTCACCGGCGTCCCGGCCGTGGTCGATCTCGCCGCCATGCGCGACGCCATGGCCTCGCTCGGCGGCGATCCGCAGAAGATCAACCCGCTGGTCCCGGTCGACCTCGTCATCGACCATTCCGTCATCGTCGACGAGTTCGGCACGCCGATGGCCTTCGCCCGCAATGTCGAACTCGAATATGAGCGCAACGAAGAGCGCTACAAATTCCTGAAATGGGGCCAGCAGGCGTTCCGCAACTTCCGCGTCGTGCCGCCCGGCACCGGCATCTGCCACCAGGTCAACCTCGAATATCTCGGCCAGGTCGTGTGGACCAGCACCGAGGACGGCGAAACCACAGCCTATCCCGACACCTGCGTCGGCACCGATTCGCACACCACCATGATCAACGGCCTTGGCGTGCTCGGCTGGGGCGTCGGCGGCATCGAGGCCGAGGCGGCCATGCTCGGCCAGCCGGTTTCCATGCTGTTGCCCGAAGTCATCGGCTTCCGCCTCACCGGCAAGCTCAAGGAGGGCGTCACCGCCACCGACCTCGTGCTCACCGTCACCCAGATGCTGCGCAAGAAGGGCGTCGTCGGCAAGTTCGTCGAGTTCTTCGGGCCCGGTCTGTCCAACATGACGCTGGCCGACCGCGCCACCATCGGCAACATGGCGCCCGAATACGGCGCCACCTGCGGTTTCTTCCCGGTCGATTCGGAAACCATCCGCTACCTCACAATGTCGGGCCGCAGCGAGGACCGCATCGCCTTGGTCGAGGCCTATTCCAAGGCGCAAGGCATGTGGCGCGAGGCCGGTTCCGCCGATCCGGTCTTCACCGACCTGCTCGAACTGGAACTCGACAGCGTCGTGCCGTCCATGGCCGGCCCCAAGCGCCCGGAAGGCCGTGTGGCGCTCGAAGGCATTCCGGCCGGCTTCGCCAAGGCGATGGACACCGAGTACAAGAAGGCGGCGGAAATCTCCAAGCGCTACGCCGTTGAAGGCACCGACCATGACCTCGGCCATGGCGACGTCGTCATCGCCGCCATCACGTCGTGCACCAACACCTCGAATCCGAGCGTGCTGATCGGCGCCGGCTTGCTTGCCCGCAACGCCAACCGCCTCGGTTTGAAGCAGAAGCCGTGGGTAAAAACCTCGCTGGCCCCCGGCAGTCAGGTGGTGGCCGAATATCTGGAAAAGTCGGGCCTGCAGAAGGAGCTCGACCAGATCGGCTTCAACCTGGTGGGCTTCGGCTGCACCACCTGTATCGGCAATTCCGGCCCGCTGCCGGCGCCGATCTCCAAGACCATCAACGACAAAGGCCTGATCGCTGCCGCCGTGCTCTCCGGCAACCGCAACTTCGAAGGTCGCGTCTCTCCCGACGTGCAGGCGAACTACCTCGCCTCGCCACCGCTGGTCGTGGCCCACGCGCTCGCCGGCACCGTCACCAAGGACCTGACATCAGAGCCGCTCGGCGACGACAAGAATGGCAATCCGATTTATCTCAAGGATATCTGGCCAAGCTCGGCCGAGATCCAGGAGTTCATCGAGAAGAACGTCACCCGCGAGCTGTTCGCCCGCAAATATGCCGACGTCTTCAAGGGCGACGAGTACTGGCAGAACGTCAAGGCGCCGGAAGGCCAGACCTATGCCTGGGACAACAATTCGACCTATGTGCAGAACCCGCCCTACTTCGCCGGCATGACATCAGGTTTCGGCAAGATCGGCGACATCAAGGGCGCCCGCGTGCTCGGCCTGTTCGGCGACAAGATCACCACCGATCACATCTCGCCCGCCGGGTCGATCAAGGCCGCCTCGCCGGCCGGCAAATACCTCACCGACCATGGCGTCGGCGTCGCCGACTTCAACCAGTACGGCACGCGGCGCGGCAACCATGAGGTGATGATGCGCGGCACCTTCGCCAACATCCGCATCCGCAACCACATGCTGGGCGAGAATGGCCGCGAGGGCGGTTACACCATCCACTATCCCACGAAGGAAGAGGAATCGATCTACGACGCGGCGATGGAATACAAGAAGGAAGGCGTGCCGCTGGTCATCTTCGCCGGCGTCGAATACGGCAACGGCTCGTCGCGCGACTGGGCGGCCAAGGGCACGAACCTGCTTGGTGTCCGCGCCGTCATCGCCCAGTCCTTCGAGCGCATCCACCGCTCGAACCTGGTCGGCATGGGCGTCATCCCCTTCGTCTTCGAGGAAGGCACCTCCTGGGCCTCGCTCAACCTCAAGGGCGACGAGCTGGTCGAGATCGATGGCTTGAGCGCCATCAAGCCGCGCCAGACGATGACCGCCAAGATCACCTATGGCGACGGCACGGTGAAGAACGTGCCGATCATCTGCCGCATCGATACGCTGGATGAGCTCGACTACTTCAAGAACGGCGGCATCCTGCAATACGTGCTGCGCGATCTGGCAGCGTAGAAAGTAGGGGAGTAGGGAACTAGCTGGGGATGGGTAACCTACTCCCCTACTCCCCTACTCCCCTACTCCCCTACTCCCCTACTCCCCTACTCCCCCGTCCTGCGGCGATGAAGGCAAGGTTCGTCAAAGCATTGACCGGCTCGGACCAAAGTCCACGGCCGGTTCGCTCGCAATAGAGATCGACGGGGGTGAGGAGAACCTGCCACATGGGGATGATGCCGCCGCCGAATCGAACCACGCCCTGAAATGCAGTGGCTTCCCCTATTGCGGCCTTACCCCACGGTTGCAGCGGTAAAATTTCACCGCAACGTGACTTCCCGTTGACTTCCCGTTCTGCCACATATTTCGGCAAAGCAGAACAAAGCCGGCATCACCGGCGGGAATTGGAATGGTCATGGCCTCGCGACGATCATTGTGGCTGGCAGCCTTCGCGCTGGCCTTCCCGGCTTTTGCCGGCGCTGGCCATGCCGGCGAGACCGAGAGGGCCCAGGCAGACAAGCCCCAGCTGGAGAAGCCGCTCGGCGTGGTTGAGCTTTTCACCAGCCAGGGCTGCAGTTCCTGTCCGCCGGCCGATGCCTTCTTCGCCGAACTTGCTGTCCAGGAAGACCTCGTCGCGCTCTCCTATCACGTCGACTATTGGGACTATCTCGGCTGGCGGGACACGCTGAGCCACAAAGAGAATACCGAGCGCCAGAACGACTATATGCGCGCCTTCGGCAGCCGCTCCGTGTACACGCCGCAAGCGGTCATCAATGGCCGTGTCCACGTCAACGGCGCCAACCGCGGCGAAGTCGACGGCGCGCTTGCCCGCATGGCGCGGGGCGGCGAAGGCATGCGCGTCGCTATCAAGGTCAGCCGGACCAGCGACCGCGTGATCATAGACGCCGGCGATGCCGGGGCGGGCCCCAGCGACGCCCATGTCGTCATCGTCTATTTCGAGCCTCCGCAGACGGTCAAGATCGCCGAGGGTGAGAACTCCGGCCGCAAGATGACCTACTGGAACGCGGTGACCGGGATCCAGACCGCCGGCATGTGGCACGGCAAGGCGCAGCGCTACGAATTGCCGCTGAGCGAGATCACCAAGAAGGGCGGTTGCGCCGTGCTTCTGCAGTCGGTCGGCAAGGATGGCCTGCCAGGTCCCATCCTGGGTGCGGCTTTCATTCACAAGCCCGGATCCGAGACCTCCCTCGATCGAAAACTGTAACGTCACGCGGTTCGGCGCGGTTCCAGACGGAAACCGCTGCACATCGTCAGTGCCCGGTCAGGCGATCGGCAAAGGCCGCAAGGCGTGAGGTCCGGCCCAGGCCGTTTGCTTCACGCCGGTCGGCGATGCGATAGAGCTGGTACATGGTGTGCACACCGAGCCAGCGCAGCGGTTCCGGCTCCCATTTCTTGACCGTACGGTTGACCCAGGGCAGCCGGGTCAACTCGGTGTCGTGGCCGAGCACCAGGTCGCACAAGGTGCGGCCCGACAGGTTGGAGCTCGACACACCGAGCCCGACATAGCCGCCGGCCCAGCCAATGCCGCTTTCCCTATCGAAACCCGAAGTCGTGCACCAGTCGCGCGGCACGCCGAGCGTGCCGCACCAGGCATGGTCGAGACGCGCGCCCTTGGTCTGCGGCAACAGCCTGGTCAGCACCTCCTGCAGCTGGTCGATGGTCGCCTGCTGGGTCCGGCCCCGCACATCGGTGCGTGAACCGAAGCGGTAGGGCACGCCGCGGCCACCCATGGCGATGCGGCCTTCGCGCGTGCGCTGCGCGTAGCAATAGGTGTGGGCGGCATCGCCCAGCACCTCGTAGCCGTTCCAGCCGATCGCGTCCCAGAGCTTCTGCGGCAGCTTCTCCGTCACCACGATGGCGCTGTTGAGCGGCAGCCAGAGACGCTCATAGCCGGGAATGCCCGCCGTGAAGCCTTCGGTGGCGCGGACGATCTTCTGCGCCCGCACGATGCCCCTGGTGGTGGTGACCTTGCCCTTCTCGATCGCCAGCACCTGTGTCTGCTCGTAGATCGGCACGCCGAGCCGCACGACCGCCGCCGCCAGACCCTGGACCAGCTTGGCCGGCTGCACGCGCGCGACGTTGCGCACGACGAAAGCACTCAGCACCTTGTCGATGGCAATGCGCTGGCGCGCCTCCCGCGCGTCGAGGAAGGCCAGCCGCTCCGGCGGCATCTCCCAGCTCAGCAGCTCCTCGTATTCGGCCCTGGCGCGCTGCAATTGCGCGGCGTTGGTGGCGACGGTGATGTTGTCGACACGGCGGATATCGGCGTCGATGCCCTCGGCTTCCGTCACCGCGATCACCTCGTCGACCGTGCCGAACATGGCGCGCTGCATGTCGATCACGGCGCCACGCGACGAGGTTTTTGCGTATTTCTCGCGCGACCAGCTGAAGCCGCCCGACAGCCAGCCGCCATTGCGGCCCGAAGCGCCGAAGCCGGCGAACTCCTTCTCGACGATGGCGATGCGCAGCGCGGGCTGCGCCTTCTTCAGATAGTAGGCGGTCCACAGGCCGGTGTAGCCGGCGCCGACGATACAGACATCGGCCTCGATGTCGCCGGGCAGGGACGGGCGATAGGCCGGCACGCCGCCGATATCGGCATACCAGAACGACACGTCGCCATTGTGCTTGGCTTGCATTTTTTGAAATCCGTTCCGAAATCAGGTGAGCGTAAGGTCGGCCTTGTCGTCATCGGCGAGCAGCTTCACGTCGCTGCCGGCGAACAGCACATCGACCTCGTCGCCGATGGCAAAACTGTCTGCTTCCAGCGTCGAGCGCACGATCGCTTTCGAGCCGTCGGCCAGATCGACCTCGTATTTGGAGCCCGAACCGAGGTAGATCGCTTCGCCGATGCGCCCCGTGAGCCGGTTGCGGCCGTCACCGGCAACGCCGCGACGGGCGAGCGCCAGTTTTTCCATTGCAGAACTCGCATGTGTTTTCATTCACCCGGACGCGAGCGGTTTCCGGACCTGTATTGATCGAGTTCGAACGCGCCGGCGGTCGGCGGGGCGATGATCCACAGCACCTCCGCCGGCGTGTCGCCGATATTGACCGTGCGATGCGGCACCGAGGTTGCGTATTCGACGCTGTCGCCTTCGTGCATGACGTGGCGCTCATCGGCGAGTGTCAGTTCAACGGTGCCCTTGAGCACCATGAACATTTCGTGCTCGCCGCTATGGGCATAGGTCTCGTCGCCGGTCGAGCCGCCCACCTCGAAATGGCCGGCATAGGCCTCGAATTGGTGGATCGGCCGCCGCGACAGGAGCATCTTGCGGCCGTACCTGCCGACCGGGACGACCGGCCGTTCCTCACGCCGCAGGACCTTGTGCAAGGGGCGGGCATTGTCCTCGAACAGATCGTTGATGCCAAGGTCTAGAGCGCCGGCGATCTTGAGCAGCGTGCCGGTGTTGGCGCCGCATAGATTGCGCTCGAGCTGGCTGATGAAGCTCGCCGTCGTGCCGGTCATGTCGGCGAGCTGGCGCAGCGAGACGCGCCGTGCCGTGCGCAACGCCTTGATGCGAGGGCCGACGCCGCCCGCCTCCGGCGCGGCCGCTACACCATCCAACTGTTTTGCCGTGGAGTCCGATGCGCGTGGCATTGCTGTCTCCGTTCCACTTAACACCCTATTAAGTGAGACGGCAGATGGCAAGCAGGGTCGGCGGAATTGAGTCGCGATGTGAGGGCTGGCTGCTTCGAGCCTGCGCCGGCTTCCCACGCTCGCCACGGTCCGGGTTGAAAAAAGGTCCAAAAACGAAAAAACCGACGTCAGCTTGCTCTGACGCCGGTCATTTAGGTTTTGGGATCGTCGCACCTGGTTTTTCCGAGGAAAAGACCGAGGTTGGTTCGATCCGACGCAGACCCGTGGGCGGGGGGCTTGGGGTTTACGAGCCGGTGCCGGACCGAACCGTCTCAGGCAACGCCGGTAAATTCGTCGGACATTGGGGCATGAGCGCGGATAAAAAAAGGCAGAAATGTGGCGAAGCATCACCAATTCCAACATGCGTTTCACAAACGTGACTGGACGCGACGGAAACGGCGCACCGCCGCCTCCGCTTCGCCGGCTCTTGCAATTGCGGTGCGAAGGGGCCAACTTTGGTTGGCAAAGATTCATTTTGAGGGATCGAGGCATGACTGATGACGGCGGCGGGATGGGGGATGGAGACGCATCCGCAATATTGATCCCGCTACACGAGGCGCGACGTGAACGCCTCGACCAGCCGGTCCGCTTCGACCGGCGTGAACTGGATCTGATCCTGAGGCTCTACGGACGCATGGTCGCCGCCAATGAATGGCGCGACTACGCCATCGATCATCTCACCGACCGCGCCGTCTTTTCCGTCTTTCGCCGCGCCAGCGAAGTGCCGCTGTTCCAGATCGTCAAGGATCCGAAACTGGCACGCAAACAGGGCGCCTTCGCCGTCATCGCGGCGGGCGGCCGTATCCTCAAACGCGGCCAGGAGCTTGGCCGCGTGCTTGGCGTCTTCGATCCGAAGCTGAAGGTGGTCGAGGCGTGAAGGGGAACTGAGGAATTGAAGAAATGAGGAATTGGAGAAAAGAGCGCTAAGCGCCTGACATTTCTCCAGTTCTTCAATTCCTCAATTCTTCAATTCCCATTCTTCTCATTTCCCTCCGAGCCTGAACCTCCGCTCCGGCAGCGAATCCGGATCGGGCGCGACCAATGCCCCGCCGTTCAGCGATAGCTGCATGAACACCGTGTCCAGCCAGCGCCCATGCTTATAGCCGGAGCCTTCGAGGCGGCCGGAATGGCGAAAGCCGAGCTTCTCGTGCAACCTGACCGAGGCGCTGTCGGCGCGGCCGTCGCCGATCACCGCGACGATCTGGCGAAAGCCCGCCGCCTCGACCGCGGCGACCAGGCTTTGCATCAGCTTGAGACCGACGCCCTGGCCCTTGGCGTCAGGCGCGACATAGACCGAATCCTCGACGATGAAGCGATAGGCCGGGCGCGGCCGGAAGGGGCCGGCATAGGCATAGCCGAGCACGGCGCCGTCCTTCTCCGCCACCAGATAGGGAAAGCCGCCGGCCGCGAGCGTGGCGAATCGCGTCCCCATCTCGGCACGGCTGGGCGGCTCCAGTTCATAGCTCGCCGTGCCGTTGGCGACCGCGTCGGCATAGATTTCGGTGATGGCGTCGAGGTCGGCCGGGGTCGCCGGCCTGATCACGATGTTGCTCATTCTTTATGCAAACCTCTTTTGTGCCTTCAACAACAGCAGAGGCCCGCACAAAAGAAAAGGGCGGCCATTGGACCGCCCTTGCGAAAGTGATGGTCCAATACCCTTAGCGACGGTCGCCCATGAACTGGAGCAGGAACATGAACAGGTTGATGAAGTCGAGGTAGAGCGACAGCGCGCCCATGATCGCCTTGCGGCCGGCGACATCGGACGCGTCGCCTTCGAAATACATTTCCTTGATCTTCTGCGTGTCGTAGGCGGTGAGGCCGGCGAACACCAGCACGCCGATCGCCGATACGGCGAAGGTGAGCGCCGACGACTGCAGGAAGATGTTGATCACCGAGGCGATGATGATGCCGAACACGCCCATGATCAGGAACGAGCCCATCGCCGACAGGTCGCGCTTGGTGGTGTAGCCGAACAGCGACAGCGCCCCGAAAGCGGCGGCGGTGGCGAAGAAGGTCTGCGAGATGCTTGCCGTGGTGTATACCAGGAAGATCGAAGACAGCGACAGGCCGACCAAGCCGGCATAGACCCAGAAGGTCGTCTGCGCGGCGGCGACGCTCATCGACCGGATCCTGAACGACAGGAAGAACACGGCGGCCAGCGGGGCCAGCATGACAACCCAGCGCAGCGGCGAACCGAAGATCGCGTAGCCGAACGAGGTCAGCATCTCGCCGCTCGGCAGCGTCGCGACGGCCGAGGCCGGGTCGGTGGTGGTGGCCAGCATGATCGTGCCGATGGCGGCGAGGCCGGTGATGAGCAGACCGAGCCCCATCAGATTGTAGACCTTGATCATATACGCGCGCAGACCCTGGTCGATGTCGGCACGGATGCCGGGCACCGCCGACGTCTGATAATTGCGAATGGGATCAGCCATTGGAAATCCTCTGTTGCTTCTGCCCCGTCCGGTGTCGGGCCTCTTGCGGACCCAGGCGCCGCTGGCGGGGCTCCAGCATGCCTGCGCGGAATATGATGGTTCTTGGCGTCAAGAACAAGTCCGTAACCTGTTGTAACGGTTCGTGACAGGCTAAAATGCCGCTTCGCCGGCCGTTTCGGACGGTATTCTTACCAAGATTTAACCCGGGGCAGGCGCGCCGGACCGGCGAATCAGAGGTTGCGCAGCACGGGCGCCGCCTTGTGGCCGAGCACCCGCCAGGTGCCGGCAAGGCCGATGCCGACCGTGATCACCAGCGAAAAGGCGATCGTGGCGACCGCGACCTCCGGCATGAAATGCGACGGCAAGGCCATGATGCGCGCGACGATGTACCAGGCGGCTGCACCGCCGGCGGCGAGCGCGAAGATGGCGGTGGCGAGCCCGATCAGCATGTATTCCAGCGAGAAGGCCGATATCAGCGTCGTGCGCGTCGCGCCGAGCGTTTTCAGCACCACTGCGTCGTGGATGCGCGCCCGGTTGCCGGCGGCAAGCGCGCCGGCAAGCACCAGAACCGAGGCGATCAGCGCCACGCCGGCCGCCGCCCGGATCGCCGTGCCGAGCTGGCCGACCAGCCGGTTGACGATCTCGAGCGCGTCCTTGACCCGCACCGTCGTCACGGCCGGAAAAGCGCGGGTGACGGCGTTGAGGACGCGCGCGTCATCGGCCGTCGACGCGCTCTTTTCTGTGAGCGTCGCTATCCAGCCATGTGGGGCGCCCGCGAATGTGTTGGGCGAAAACACCATGACGAAGTTGATGCCCATCGTCTCCCATTCGACCTGGCGGAAATTGGCGATCCGGGCCGTGACGTTGCGGCCAAGCACATTGACGGTGACGGTGTCGCCGAGCTTCAGCCCGATTTCCTTGCCTTCCTTGTCGGAAAACGAAACCAGCGGCTCGCCGGCATAATTGTCCGGCCACCATTTGCCCTCGGTCAGCGTCGTGTTTTCCGGCTGCCTGGCGTCATAGGTCAAGCCGCGATCGCCCTTCAGCACCCAGGCGCCCTCGGCCGGCACCTTGACCCTGTCGACATCGACGCCGTTGAGCGCCATCACCCGGCCACGCAGCATCGGCACCCTGGCCAGCGCTCCCCGCGGCGCCTCCTTTGCGATCAGCGCGGAGAAGGCATCGACCTCGCTGCCCTGGATGTCGACGAAGAAGAAGTTGGGCGCCCGCGCCGGCAGGTTGCCGGAGATCTGGCGCCTGAGATTCCCGTCGATCAGCGCCAGCGTCACCAGGAGTGTCAGTCCAAGCCCCAGCGACAGCACCACGGACGGCGTCAGCGCACCGGGCCGGTGGATGTTGCCGATGGCGAGCCTGAGCGCGACAAAGCGCACGCGCGGACTTTTCCTGGCTGCCCATTGCACCAGCGCGCCGACGAGACGCAGCACCAGGAAAGCAAAGAGCGTGGCGCCGACGAAGATCGAGGCGATGCGCTGGTCGCCCGAAAACAGGATCGCCAGCGCCGCCAGGAAAAGCGCGATGCCGAGCGCGCAGACGACATAGACGGCGCGCGGCAGGCCGCGGCCTTCCAGCCCCATCTCCCGGAACAGCGCGGTCGCCGGCACATCACGGGCGCGGCCGAGCGGCAGCAGCGCGAAAGCGAGCGTCACCAGCAGGCCGAACAGGGCCGCCATGGCGAGCGCGCCGGGATAGAAGCCGCCTCGCGCCGGCACCGGAATGACGGACTGCAGGGCCGCACTTGCGGCAAAGGGCATCAGCGCACCCAGCACCAGGCCGGCGCCGATGCCGATCAGGGCGATGATCAGGATCTGCACGAGGTAGACGGCAAAGACGAAGCCGCCGGATGCCCCCAGGCTCTTGAAAGTGGCGATGACGCCGCGCTTGCCGTCGAGATAGGCACGCACCGCGTTGGCGACGCCGACGCCGCCGACCACCAGCGCGGTGAGCCCTACCAGCGTCAGGAACTGCGAGAAGCGTTCGATGTTGGAAGACAACGCCGGGGCGGCATTGCCGCGCGTGCGGATCGACCAGCCGGCCTCCGGAAAATCCCTGGCCGCCTGGTCCTGGATGGCCTTGAGCCGCGCCTCGTCGGCATCGGCGGGCAGCCGGACCTTGTAGGCATTCTCGACCAGGCTGCCCGGCTGGATCAGCCCTGTGTCGGTCAGGCCCTCTGTCGAGATCATCAGCCTTGGCGCGAAGCCGAAGCCGTCGGAGACCGCGTCGGGCTCGGTCACCAGCCTGGCGCGCAGTTCGAAGATGGCGGTGCCGAGCTTCAGCCGGTCGCCGATCTTGAGATGCAGCCGTTCGAACAGAAGGTCGGGTGCCGCAGCGCCGAAAACGCCGAACTGCCCGCCGAACAGTTCCTGCTTCGTCAGCGCCGGTTCGGTTTCCAGCGCGCCATAGAGCGGATAGGCATCGTCGACCGCCTTGGCCTCGACCAGCGCCTGGTCGGATCCGTCGGCCAGGCGCGCCATCGAGCGCATGCCGGCGGTGTGCGAAACGACGCCCAGCCCGTCGAGAAAGCCAAGTTCGGCCTGGCTGGCGTCGCGCTGGTTGATCTGGAAGCGAAGGTCGCCGCCAAGCAGCGTCTGGCCCTGATCGGCGACACCGGCGGTGATGGAGCGGGCCACCGAATTGACGCCGCCGATGGCCGCGACGCCGAGTGCTATGCAGGCGAGGAAGATGAGAAACCCGGACAGGCCGCCGCGCATCTCGCGCAGCGAGAAACGGATGGCGAGCTTCAATGTCCGCGCCAGCGGCATCAGGCAATGACCTTGATCGGCGCCGGCGCTTCGATCCTGCCGGAGCGCATCGACACCTGGCGCGAACAGCGCGCCGCGAGCGCCGGATCATGGGTGACCAACACCAGCGTCATGCCGCGCTCGGCCGCCTTGGCAAACAGCAGGTCGGCGACCTGCCGCCCCGTCGCCTGGTCGAGATTGCCGGTCGGCTCGTCGGCGATCAGGATGCGCGGCGATGGCGCCAGCGCCCGCGCGATCGCCACGCGCTGCTGCTCGCCACCGGAGAGCTCGCCGGGGTAGTGGGTGACGCGGTCGCTGAGGCCCACGGCCGCCAGTTCCCGCTCCGCCACCGAAAACGGATCCGCGTGGCCGGCCAATTCCAGCGGCACCGCGACATTTTCGAGCGCCGTCATGTTGGGGATAAGGTGGAAGGACTGAAACACGATGCCAATGTTTCGGCCACGAAACGAAGCGATTTGATCCTCGGTCTTGCCGTTGAGCAGTTCGCCGGCGATTCGTACCGTACCCGAATCGACCCGCTCCAGCCCTGCCAGAACCATCAGCAATGTGGACTTGCCGGACCCCGACGGGCCGACGATACCAGTCGCCTCGCCGCGCGCCACCTCGAGGCTGACGCCCTTCAGCACATGGACGGACGAAGCGCCTTCGCCGAGTGTCAGGGATACATCTTTCAGCGCGATGACGGCTTCTGTCAAAATGAAAGCGTCCTATATGGGGAGGGAGGCTCTGCCTGTCGCAAGCCATCGCCGGAAGAATTCTCTGTCATATGGGGCTTGCCGCATGTCTTTCAAACGCCGCTTTGCCGCAGGCCTGATCGTTTTCCTCGCCATTTGCGGCGCCATTTCGTCGGCGCGCGCCGAGCCATTCAAGATCGTCGGCTTCGGTGACAGCCTGATGGCGGGGTTCGGTCTTGGCCCGGGCCAGGGTTTTACAGACAAATTGCAGGCCGCCCTTCGCGCCAGGGGCCACGACGTCACCGTCGCCGATGCCGGCGTCTCCGGCGACACCTCCAGCGGCGGCCTGGCGCGGCTCGACTGGTCGGTGCCCGACGGCACGCAACTGGTGATCCTCGAACTCGGTGCCAACGACATGCTGCGCGGCGTTTCGCCCGACATCACCCGGAAGAACCTTGACGCCATGCTGGGCAAGCTCAAGGAGCGCAAGATCGCCGTGCTCCTGGCCGGCATGCGCGCCGCGCCCAATCTCGGCGCCGACTACCAGAACGCCTTCGACGCCATCTTTCCGGACCTGGCCGGCAAATACGCTGTGCCGCTCTACCCGTTCTTCCTCGAGGGCGTCGCCGGCCAGCCCACCCTGCAGCTCGAGGATGGGCTGCATCCGAACGCCGGGGGTGTCGACCTGATGGTCGAGCGCATCCTGCCGACGGTCGAGAAGGCCATCGCCGCGGCCCCGGGAGGGTCGTGAGGCCGCCAGGAATCGCTTTCCGTTAGGGAAGTTTTTAGCAATGACTGTGACCAATAAACCTCTTGCTCGATCAGGCTATCGATGATTCGCTACAGGTGACAGTTCGATTCGAGGAAGGGAGGCTCTTCATGCCGCGTCTTTTCACCGCCCTCGAAATTCCGCGTGACGCTGCCCTTTCGCTGTCCCTGCTCCGGGGCGGCCTGCCCGGGGCCCGCTGGATCGATGTCGAAAACTACCATCTGACGCTGCGCTTCATCGGCGATGTCGAGGGTCATGTCGCCGACGAGATCGCCAACGCGCTGGACCGGGTGCACCGCCCGTCCTTCTCGCTGACGCTGTCGGGTGTCGGCGCTTTCGGCCAGAAGAAGCCGCACGCCGTGTGGGCCGGCGTCGCCCCATCACCGGATCTGAGCGCCCTGCAGGGCGAGATCGACCGCATCTGCCAGCGGCTCGGCTTGGCCGCCGATCCGCGCAAGTTCACGCCGCACATCACCCTGGCGAGGCTGCGCAATTCGAGCCCGCTCGACGTCGCCCAATATCTGTCGGCGCGCGGCAATTTCTCGACGCTGCCCTTCCGCATCGGCCGCTTCGTGCTGATGTCGTCGCGCGATTCGGTCGGCGGCGGCCCCTATATCGTCGAGGAAGCCTGGCCGCTGTCAGGCGTCGATACCCGCGCCGCCAGCCGTGTCGCCAGCGCCTCGGACGCCTCGCGGATCATGCGGTAGACCGAAGCAAACGCTTCCTGGTCCTCATAATAGGGATCCGGCACATCGCGCGGCTCTCCCTCGGCGAATTCCAGAAACAGGTGGACGCGGTCGCGCACCGCCGCCGGCGCCAGCGCCTTCAGATCGGCGACGTTGGACCGGTCCATGCCGAGGATCAGGTCGAAGCGGTGAAAATCCGCCGGTGTGATCCTGCGCGCCCGCTGCCGCGAGATGTCGATACCCTGGCGCACCGCGACCGCGATCGAGCGCGGATCCGGGGCGGAGCCGACCTCCCAGCCGCTGGTGGCGGCCGAGTCGAGCACCATATCCCTGCCGTATCCGCGCTCCGCCAGCACGGCGCGAAGGACGCCTTCGGCCAGAGGCGACCGGCAGATGTTGCCGAGGCAGACGAAAAGAATGGAATTTATGGGCTTCGCGATCATGGATCCGGCGCTATGGTGGCGACTTCAGCGCATGCGCAATAGCACGGGAAGCGGACATGACGAGAGAGAAACTGGGCAGGGAAGCCGCCGAAGCAGCGCTGACTGGACTTGACGGCTGGGCGCTGGCACAGGACGGCGCCTCGATCGGCCGCACCTTTACCTTCAATAATTTCTCCGAGGCCTTCGCCTTCATGACCCGCGTCGCGCTCGCCGCCGAGAAGATGGACCATCATCCCGACTGGTCGAATGTCTACAAGACGGTCGACGTGACCTTGAACACGCATGACGCTGGCGGCGTGACGGCGCTCGATATCGAGCTGGCCAAGAAGATGAACCGCTATTTCGGCGGCTGAACACCGGCTGTCCATGCTCTGGGCCGGGCGCGGACCCGCCAAATCGGCACCGGCATCTTGCAGCCGGGTCCGGCTTTCACCACATTTTGATCCGCGAGCATGCGCCAGTCCGCGCATGGGACCCGCAAGGAGAGATTGATGGCGCAACAACCCGGTTTTGACTTTTTCGGCTTTGGCGACAGGCTGGGCGGCGAGGGCGAAGTGCGCGAAAAGTTCTGGCGCACGGCCAAGAAGGCCGCGCGGCAGATTCCGTTCATGGAAGACGTCGTCGCCGCCTATTACTGCGCCATGGACAAGAACACGCCGCTTCGCGCCAAGGGCATATTGGTGGCCGCGCTCGGCTATTTCGTCCTGCCGGTCGACCTCATCCCCGACTTCATCTTCGGTCTCGGCTTCACCGACGACATCGCCGTGCTGACCGCCGCGATCACCGCCGTCAGCGCCCATATCACGCCCGCGCACCGGCAGGCCGCCAAGGACGCCATCGCCGACAAGGGCTAAAGTCCCGCCGCGTCGGCCCGGCTACTGGATCGGGCGTTCAGCGGCGCGTCAAAAGTCAAACTCTTGCCGTTTTCGTGGCCTCCAAGTCACCAAAGGGACGCCGTGCCGGCCGCTGACAAGGCGGCGGCGCGGAAATGGCGGCGGTTTCCTGGGGTGAGGGTCCTTTTCTCTTGGGAACTTCACCGTTTGGTAACCCAGATTAAATCAAAATGAACCGACGGCAGGACGCCATGCGGCCCGCCTCCGCACCATTTGGAATACGGGAAAAACGATGCGCGGATTGATTGCACTAGTTTCGAGCCTGGTCCTGGCCGCCTCGGCAGCGCCGGCGCTGGCGCAGCAGGCGACCAAGATCGGCCAGCACAATGCCTGGGGCACCTACAGTTACCAGGCGTCGGGCGGCAAGGTCTGCTACGTGCTGACCGTGCCGACCGACAAGCAGCCGCCGACGCTCGACCATGGCGACATGTTCTTCTTCGTCAGCCAGCGGCCCGGCCAGCAGGTATCCTATGAGCCGCAGTTCATCGCCGGCTACAATTTCCAGGAAGGCTCCAAGGCCACCGTCACCATCGACAAGAAGACCTTCTCGATGTTCACGCGCGGAAAATCGGCCTGGGTCGAGAACGCCGCCGAGGAGCCGGTGCTGATCGCGGCGATGAAGACCGGCACCGACATGAAGGTGTCGGCGAAATCGGGCCGCGGCAATCCCACGAACTATGTCTTCTCGCTGAAGGGTATTTCGGCGGCGCTGTCCTCGATCGCCAAGTGCAAATAGGCTATCTTCGTTTTTGAACCAAGGCCGGGCCGCAACGCCCGGCTTTTTGCTTTTTCAGCCCAGGCCTGATTCCGGTGCGGCCTCCGCCCGCCGCCGCCGGATTGCCTCGGCGATGAAGACCCGCGACAGCGCGTGATAGAGCGGCTCGTGCGAAATCAGGCGCGCCGTGCCGTAGCCCAGCATCGAGGCCAGCATCAGGCCGATGACATTGTCGTGATTGCCGGTCATTTCGAGGATGATGACGAAGGCCGTCATCGGCGCCTGCACGACCCCGGCGAAATAGCCGGCCATGCCGAGCAGCGCCGCGACGCCGGCGCTGCTGCCGAACACCAGGCCGAGCGAACTGCCGATGCCGGCGCCGACCGCCAGCGAGGGCGCGAAGATACCGCCAGGAATTCCTGAAATCATCGATAGCAGGCCGGCAGCGAATTTCCCGGCAAAGAAGAACCAGGGCAGGGGCGTGCCTTCGACGGCGCTGCGCGCCTGCACGTAGCCGGTGCCGAAGGTCAGCCCGCCCGAGACGATGCCGATCACCGCCACGGCCAGCCCGCAGACGGCCGCCACCAGCAGCGCGCGCCACATCGGCTGCAGCGCGTTCCAGCGCCGGATGCGCCGCGTCGCCTTCAGCGCCAGCAACGAGAACAGGGCGCCAAAGCCGCCGCCGATGACGCCGCAGACGATCACCAGCGGCCAGTCGGCGGCAAACGAGATCGTGTCCTTGGACACGCCGAAATAGGTGTAGTTGCCGAGCACGCCAAGCGAGGCGAGGCCGGCCAGGATGACCGCCGTCAGCACCAGCCCGTTGGTGCGCGCCTCATAGGTGCGGCCCATCTCCTCGATGGCGAAGACGATGCCGGCAAGCGGCGTGTTGAACGCGGCGGCGATGCCGGCGGCCGATCCGGCCAGGATCAGGCCGCGCGCCTGCGCCATGCCGCCCCAGCGTGCCGCCTGCAGCATCAGCGACGCGCCGACCTGCACGGTCGGCCCTTCGCGGCCGATGGAAGCGCCGCAGAACAGGCCGACCAGCGTGAGGGCTATCTTGCCCGCCACCAGCCGCAGCGACAGGATATGGCTGCGGTCATCATCGTCGCGCAGATGCCGGGCGGCGATCGCTTGCGGAATGCCGCTGCCTTGCGAGCCCGGAAAGAAGGCGTGCGCCAGCCATGCGCACAGGACAAAGCCGAGCGGCGTGATCGCCAGCGGCAGATAGAAACGCCAGCCGCCATCATTGCCGATCACCGCATGGAACAGCGCCTGTGCCTTGTCGGCCAGCACGGCAAACAACACGCTGATCAGGCCGATCGAGATCGCACCCGCCCAGAACACCAGGCGCGGCTGCCAGACACGCCGCGATGCCCACATGGCGCGCGAACGCCGCAGCATGGGATGTCTTCGCGATTGGCCGGCCATGTCTGTCCTCGTGGGGAAACCCCAGCCGTAACACAGGCACGATGCCAATCAAGCAATAGTCTGATGATCGGACCGGGACCAAAGGGCCGCGATGTTGGGCGTCCGCTCGCGGGCATGGTTCACAAAGCGCATAAGCCCCCGTTCCATCGAAGTGAGAACTGCCCGTCCCGCCGGCCTCCAAGCCGGCGGGCAAGTGCTCGCGAGATCGTCACATGGCCATCTTTTCACATTCGGCCTGGGCCTTCTTGGTCGACGTATCGATCATGTAGGCCTTACCCTTGGCGTCGGTCATCATCATCATGCAGTGCTTGATGGGCTTGGCCATTTTCATCATGTCGGCGCTCATCTTCGCGTCCGGCATCATGGTGCCCATGTGCCCGTCCGGCATGATCGCCGTCACCTGGCCACCTTTCATCATGGTCATGGTGCCCATCGTATCCTCGGCAAACGCCTGCGAGGCGCAAAGAGCGGCGACGCCGGCAATGACGGCGAGTTTGATCGATTTCATTCTGCATACTCCCATTGTGCGGGGGCACAGTTGCCCCATTTCAGGGTTCGCCGATGGCTCGCCAGCCGTTACGCCGACACGAATATGTGATCGATCGCGCGCCGGCAAACAGCACCAGGCAGGCGCGGCTTGTCCACCGCCACCCGGCGGCGGGACAGGCCGCCCGATCGCCCGCGGCATGACTCTGCCGCCAAGCTGTGCTATGCGCCGCGCTTGACATCGGGCCGATGGATGAAATCGGCCGTAAACCGCTTATATCAGTGGAACCATGACCCTTTCACTCGACCTTACCGCCGAAGGCGCCCGCGACGCCTTGCGCGCCCGCCCCGTGCAGACAGAAAAGCCCTCGCTGATTGGCCTGACACGAGCCGAACTCGGCGAGGCTCTCGTCGCTTCAGGCATCGTGCCGGAGCGTCAGGCAAAAATGCGCGCCCAGCAGCTCTGGCACTGGATGTATGTGCGCGGCGTTTCAGACTTTGCCGGCATGTTCAACATCTCCAAGGACCTGCGCGCCGAGCTCGACAGGCATTTCACCGTCGCCCGGCCAGAAATCGTCGAGGAGCAGATTTCCGCCGACGGCACCAGAAAGTGGCTGTTCCGCTTCCCGCCGCGCGGCGCCGGGCGGCCGGTCGAGATCGAAACCGTCTATATCCCCGAGGAAGGCCGAGGCACGCTCTGCATCTCCTCGCAGGTCGGCTGTACCTTGACCTGCTCGTTCTGCCACACCGGCACGCAGAAGCTGGTGCGCAACCTGACCACGGAAGAAATCCTGGCGCAGTTGCTCACCGCGCGCGATCGGCTCGGCGACTTCCCCGACCGCGACACGCCAGACGGCGCCATCGTGCCGGCCGAGGGCCGCAAGGTCTCCAACATCGTCATGATGGGCATGGGCGAACCGCTCTACAATTTCGAGGCGGTGAAGAAGGCGCTGCTGATCGCCTCCGACGGCGACGGCCTGTCCCTGTCGAAGCGCCGCATCACGCTGTCGACCTCCGGCGTCGTGCCCGAGATTTTCCGCACCGGCGAGGAGATCGGCGTCATGCTGGCGATCTCGCTGCATGCCACCAATGACGATCTGCGCGACTTGCTGGTGCCGATCAACAAGAAGTATCCGCTGAAGGAGCTGATCGCCGCCTGCCGCGCCTATCCCGGCCTCTCCAATGCCAGGCGCATCACTTTCGAATATGTGATGCTGAAGGACGTCAACGATTCCATCGAGGACGCCAAGGGCCTGATCAAGCTGCTCAAGGGCATTCCGGCCAAGATCAACCTGATCCCCTTCAACCCGTGGCCGGGCACCAATTACCAGTGCTCGGACTGGGAGACGATCGAGAAATTCGCCGACTACATCAACAATGCCGGCTATGCCTCGCCGATCCGCACGCCGCGCGGCCGCGACATCCTGGCCGCCTGCGGCCAGCTGAAATCGGAATCGGAGCGCATGCGCAAGGTCGACCGGCTGGCGCTGGAGGCCATGATGATCGCGGGGCACGGCGAGGTGTGAGCCGTCTCGTCGCCGGCCTCACGCGCCTCGCCATAATAGCAGTCGGCTACGTCGCCGCCGTGCTGACCTCTATCCTGGTGCCTGTGCTGCTGATCGTTCTTCTGGCCGGGATCGAGGACGGCAACTGGTCGATCATTTTCACATTCGACTGGCTGGCCTCCTTCCCGCTCGCCGTGCTGACCGTGGCGATCTGCGCGCTGCTGATCGTCGGTCCCGCGATCTTCCTCGCCGAACGGCTGGCGCTGCGAGGATGGTTCTACTTCGCCGTCACGGGTGCGGTCACGTCGATCGCCTTCGGTGTTTTTGTCCCTGGCTCGGCAGGAGGCTTCGTTTTCAACCCGGGCTTCCTCGGTTTTCTGGCCGCGGCCGGTGTTGCCGCCGGCTGGGTCTACTGGCTTCTGGCTGGACACAAGTCCGGGCATCTCACGGGACGCGACCCCCCATGACCCGTCTCGTCGCCTATATCGTGCGCTTCGCCGTCATCCTGTTCGGCTACGCCGTCGCCGCGCTGGCGGCGAGCGCCTTCCTCAACGTCCTGTTCCTGGCCTCGCTCGGCTACGCGCCGGCGCAAGCCCATCCGGCGGCGACGGCATCGCTCTATTTTTCCATTCCTTTCGTCGCCCTGTTCGTCGCTTATTTTGGCTTCATGCCGGCCGCCGTCGTCATCCTGATTGCCGAAATCCTGGGCCGGCGCGACTGGCTGTTCTACGCGCTGGCGGGCGCGCTGGTGGCGGGGGTTTTCCTCGGCCTCGTCGACAATGTCCGCGAATCCGCTTTCGCGGTCACCGAGACCAGCGCCATCATGGCCGTCATTGGCGGCGGCATGGTCGGCGGCATCTTCTACTGGCTCAGCGCCGGGCGCTGGGCGGGAAGCTGGTGGGTCGAGAAAGCCCCTACTTCGCCTGGGCAGTCAGGATCTTGAGCGCGAAGGCCGAGAACACGCCGGCGAAGAGATAGTCGACCACCCGCGTCACGCGCGGGCTGGCCTTCATCGCCGCCGAGAATTTTTCCGCCGCCAGCACCATCGGCACCGTCACCGGGATCGACAGCACGATGAACATGGCGCCGAGGAAGAACAGCTTCCCGGGCGCGTTCGGATCGTGCGCGGAGACGAATTGCGGCAGGAAGGTCATGAAGAACAGAATGACCTTCGGGTTGAGCAGGTTGACGCCGATCCCCGCCGCCCAGCTGCGCAGCAGCGAAATCCGCGGGCCTGTCTTCTTCTCCGGCGAGAAGGCCGAGCCCTTGGCGATCGCCTGCCAGGCCAGGAAGACGAGATAGCCGGCGCCAAAGATCTTCAGCACGAAGAAAGCCATCGGCGAGGCGACGATCAGCGCCGAGACGCCGACCACCACCAGCGTGGTGTGGATCAGCGTGCCGCACAACGCGCCGGCCATCGAGGCAAAGCCGGTGGCGCGGCCCTGGCTCAGCGTGCGCGAGACGAACAGCGTCATGTCGGGGCCCGGCGTGATCGCCAGGATCACGGTGGCGATCGCGAACTGGATCAGCGTGGTCGTATCGGGAATGAAGGACATGCAAGGCCTCGGGAAGGTCCCGAGCCTATACAAGATACGCCGCGCCGACGCCAGATGCGCAGGCGGGAGTATCCTCCCGCGGCGGGGTTTTCTAAGCCGCCGACAGATCGATCTCCGCCAGCGAATGGGCGGCCGCTCCGTTCAGCAAAATCTGGTCGATCGGCTTGGGGCGGCCGAGGAAATAGCCTTGCGCCTCGTTGCAGCCTTCCACTTGCAGGATGGTGAGCTGGACATGCGTCTCGACACCTTCGGCAAGCACCGGAATGTCGAGGCTGCGCCCCAGTGTCAGCACCGCGCGGATGATCGCCTTGGCCTGCGGGCTGCGCTCGACATCGGCCATGAAGGAACGGTCGAGCTTGATCTTGTCGAACGGAAACGAGCGCAGCGTGTCGAGCGACGAATAGCCGGTGCCGAAATCGTCGATCGCGATCGTCACGCCCAGCGCCTTGATCTGGCGCAGCACGTGCAGCGTGCGGACCTTGTCGGCGACGATCGTCGATTCGGTCAGCTCCAGTTCGAGGCGCCTCGGCGACAGGCCGGTTTCGACCAGGATCTGGTGGACGAGCTTGGCGAGATCGGCATGGGCGAGCTGCACCGGCGACAGGTTGACCGCGATCTTGTGACCCTTGTCCCAGGACGCTGCCTGGCGGCACGCGGTGCGCAGCACCCATTCGCCGATCGCCAGGATCGAGCCATTCTCCTCGGCGATCGGAATGAATTCGGCGGGCGGGATCATGCCATGCACCGGATGGGTCCAGCGCAGCAACGCCTCGTAGCCGCAGGTGGCGCCGGTCGAGACCGAAGTCTGCACCTGGTAGTGGAGCGTGAGTTCGCCACGTTCGATGGCCTGGCGAAGGTCGGTGGCCAGGGCGCGCCGTGCCCGCGCCGTCTCGTCCATGGCCGATTCGTAGAAACAGACGGCCCGCGCCACGTCGTTCTTGGCCCGGTACATGGCCAGATCCGCATTGCTGACCAGCCTCTCCCGGTCGGCCCCGTCACGCGGATAGACGGCGACGCCGATGCTGGCGCCGGTAACGGTCTCGAAATCGTCGAGCAGCAGCGGCTCGAACAGGGACTTCTCCAGGCGTGAAACCAGGCCGAGCAGCTCGTTCTGGTCCTTGAATTGCTTGATGGCGGCGAATTCGTCGCCGCCGAGCCTGGCGACGAACTCGCCGTCGCCGGTCAGTTTCGCCAGCCTGCGGGCGATGATCTTGAGTGCCTGATCGCCGGCCGCATGGCCCCTGAGGTCGTTGATCTCCTTGAAGCGGTCGAGATCGATGACGATGACGGCCGTCATCGCGCCTCCCTCGCGTGCCCGCTCGATCTCATGGTCGAGGCGGTCGTTGAAGGAGACCCGGTTGGCGAGACCTGTCAGCGCATCGTTGAGGGCAAGGTGCTGCAGTCGCTCGAAGCTCTCGAGCCGGCCGCGTTCGTCGATCAGGTAGCTGGCAAAGCCTGTGGCCGCGACGATCAGGCCGACCACGGCGACGGCGACGGCCATCGCTTCGAGGATATCGGGATTGGTGCCCGTGGTGATGAAGGAGAGCGGCGTCACCGCCACCGCGGCCATGGCCGTGAAATGCAGGCCGACGATCGCCAGCACCAGCAATCCGATGCCGAGATAGTGCGACCAGCGATATGGCCGGCGCTCCGCCTGGCCGATCGCCACGGCGGAGAACGCCATCGCGATCAGCAGCGAAGCGACCACATAGCGGGCGTCCCATTCGACGATGCCGGCCACGTGATAGGCGATCATTCCGGTATAATGCATGGCACAGATTGCCAGCCCAACAAGGCATCCGCCCCATTCCGGCGCCAGGCCGCGGCTTTTGTCGAGGGCAAGACCGAAACCCGCCCCGGTTCCAACCATGGCGATGACCAGGGATATCATGGTGAGCGCCGGATCGAAGGTGATCGGCGCGCCGGGCTGATAGGCCAGCATGGCGATGAAATGCGTACACCAGATCGAAGAGCCGGCCGCGACCGCGGTCAGGAACAGCCAGCCCCGCATCTGCATGCCGACGGTCTTCCTGGCGCGATCCAGGAGACCGATCGTCACCCAGCAGCCGGTGACGCACATCAGCGCGGCCAGCAGGACAAGCCACAGATTATGCTCCGTGACGATGCAGGATATAACGCGCATCGAGGATGACCCAAGCCCGAGGATACCCGCGACGAACGGGCAAAAGCCGCTTCGGCGCCAACATGCGGCCAGGCGGCTCTGTCTTGGTTGTTTAGCGGCTGGGGGTGAAAACTTGATTAAATACGGCATATAAATGCAGCCACTGATTGTAGCAGGTTGTTTCCCCAACCCGTTCGGCTGCCCCGCCATTGGCTGGATCAGAAGGCTGGCGCCGCCTGCGCTTGCTCGCTTTGCGGTTCCTGCTAAAAGGCGCTCCGACAATCCGTGACGCCATTGCCTCAAGCGTCCGCTTTTCGACGGAGCAGAAATGTCCAAGACCAAAGACGTCAAGAAGGTCGTGCTCGCCTATTCCGGCGGCCTCGACACATCCATCATCCTGAAATGGCTGCAGACCGAACTCGGCGCCGAAGTCGTCACCTTCACCGCCGATCTCGGCCAGGGCGGCGAATTGGAGCCGGCGCGCAAGAAGGCCGAGATGATGGGCATCAAGGACATCCGCATCGTCGACGTGCGCGAGGAATTCGTCGCCGACTTCGTCTTCCCGATGTTCCGCGCCAACACCGTCTACGAAGGCACCTATCTCTTGGGAACCTCGATCGCGCGGCCGCTGATCTCCAAGCACCTGGTCGACATCGCCAGGGAGACCGGCGCCGACGCCATCGCGCATGGCGCCACCGGCAAGGGCAACGACCAGGTCCGCTTCGAGCTTTCGGCCTATGCGCTCAACCCCGACATCAAGGTGATCGCGCCATGGCGCGACTGGTCGTTCAAGTCGCGCACCGACCTGATCAACTTCGCCGAACAGCATCAGATTCCCGTGGCCAAGGACAAGCGCGGCGACGCGCCGTTCTCGGTCGACGCCAATCTTCTGCACTCCTCTTCCGAAGGCAAGGTGCTGGAAGATCCATGGAGCGAGCCGCCGGAATTCGTCCACCAGCGCACCGTGTCGCCGATGGACGCCCCTGACGCCGTCACCGAGATCGAAATCGAGTTCCTCAAGGGCGATCCGGTCGCGCTCAACGGCAAGAAGCTGTCGCCGGCCACCATGCTGGCCGCCCTCAACGATCTCGGCCGCGACAATGGCATCGGCCGGCTCGACCTGGTCGAGAACCGTTTCGTCGGCATGAAATCGCGGGGCGTGTATGAAACGCCCGGCGGCGCCATCCTGATCGTGGCCCATCGCGCCATCGAATCGATTACGCTCGACCGGGGTGCGGCGCACCTCAAGGACGAGTTCATGCCGCGCTACGCGGAACTCATCTACAACGGCTTCTGGTTCTCGCCCGAGCGTCTGATGCTGCAGGCGATGATCGACAAGAGCCAGGAAGACGTCGAAGGCACGGTGCGGCTGAAGCTCTACAAGGGCAACGTCATGGTCACCGGCCGCAAGTCGAAGAAGACGCTCTATTCCGACGCGCTGGTCACCTTCGAGGACGACCGTGGCGCCTACGACCAGAAGGACGCCGCCGGCTTCATCCGCCTCAACGCGCTGAGGCTGCGGACTTTGGCCGCGCGCAACCGCAACAGCTAGACGGAATGCGCTGTCCCGGCCGATGCCTGGTGCCGCTGGTCCTTCTGGCGGCCCCAGCCATGGCCGGGGATTTCGACCCTGGCCCGCTCGACCTTGCCGCGCTGATCGAGTGCCGGGTCGACGTGCCCAGCTACAACGGCTTTGCCCTCTGGCTGGCAGGCGAGCCCAGCGTGGCGGACACGCTCGGCTGGAAAGAAGTTCCGTCAGGCAATCCGTTCCTGCGCCAATACAGCTTGCCCGCCCCGGTCCACGTCTTCGGGCGCGAGACCGGAGCGATCGTCTTTACCGCGACGGGCCCGATGGCGGTGCTTGACGGCATCGCCGCACCGGACCTCGCCCGCCAGCTCGACGTCCCGGCGACGGTCTCGACGCCGGGCAAATTCCTCGGCGAGAAGGTCGTGGCCGAAAACACCGAGCAAGCCGGCGGCGTGAGCCTTGTCACGCGCGTCACGCTCAACGTCTCGACGGTCGAGTCCCATCCCGGCAAGGCGCTGGCCGGCTGCTCCTATGCGCTCGACGTGAAATGAAAAACCCGGCGCGGAGGCCGGGTTCTTCGTTCAATACCGTATGTTCGATCAGTTGGCATCGATCGCGTCGGCGATGCGGGCGATGGCTTGCTGATAGACGTTTGCCGAATTCCAGCCGGCAATCGCGCCCATATTGGCGCTCGCGCTCGCGCCGGCCCGCCAGCCATGACCCTTGAGGTAGTTGGCGGTGGAAGCCAGCGCGGTGGCCTTGTCGCGCAGGTTTCCGTTGCCGACCGCATATTTCAAGACATTTCCGGGCAGGAACTGCGTGTGGCCGACCTCGCCATGCATGGCGCCGACCGACGACGAGGTCAACGCGCCGCGGTCAACCAGCTTCAGGGCCGCGATGGCATGCGGGTGGAAATAGTCCGGACGGCGGCAATCATAGGCAAGCGTCAAAATCGCTGAGACCGTGTTCTGGTTGCCCATCGAGGCACCGAAGCCGGTTTCCATGCCCCAGATGGCGAGCAACACGCCCGGCGACACGCCGTAACTGGCTTCGATCTGGTTGAACAGCGCCGCGTTCGACTTCTTCAGCGAACGGCCCTTGGAAATGATCGCCGACCCGCCACGGCGTTTCATGAAATCGTCCACCGAGCCGCTGAAAGCCTTGTGGATGGCGCGGTCCGCGGAGATCGTCCTCGTTGCGTAGGTCGCGCCCGCCAGAGCGGCCAGGCCCCTCGACCCGACACCCTCGGACTTGGCCTCGGCGGCGAAATCCTGCTTCCAGGCGTCGAAGCCGGCGCCGGTCTTGCCGCAACTGGCCGCCGCCTGCGCGCCCGTTGCCAGCCCCAGCACCGCCACCATTGCGGCCGCTAAAATCCTACCCTTGGCAAGAAATGCCATGTTGTTCTCCTGATTGCCTGATTCACGTCCCGATTGCGAATTTGCCAGCGAAACGCGCATTTGTCACCGTCTGTGGCGCGATGCTGGCGAATGCCGGGGAATTTGCCTACGATCAAGTGATTATTATGGCGAGGCCAGGCATGAGAGACGTTGATGCCGGCCGTGGACAGCATCGGCGGGGCGGCCGGACCGGCGAAGCGAAATAGTCTCGATGGAGTGCGGAACGCCGGCCGGTGGTTCGCGTTTGGGCACGGGCCGCCATGCATCCTATGCCTTCCTGATGAATTGAGACCGACATGAAACTTTTCGACTGCCCGCATTGCGGCCACCGTCTCTATTTCGAGAACGCCCAATGCCTGAACTGCCGCAGTCTCGTGCTCTACGATCCCGAGGGCGCGCACTTTGTCTTGTCCGGCGTCGATGGCGCCATCCAGTGCACCAACGCCGACGAATGCGCCTGCAACTGGATGGCCGAGCCGGGGCAGGTCTTCTGCCGTGCCTGCGTGCTGAACCAGCTGATCCCCGACCTCTCCGTCGACGGCAACCGCCGCCGCTGGATCCGTGTCGAGGCGGCGAAGAAGCGCGCCATCTATTCGCTGCTCGCCTTCGGCCTGCCGGTCGCGCCCAAGCAGAGCCCGACGGACGAAATCGGGCTGGCCTTCGACTTCCTCGCCGATCCGATCGGTGGCGGCCCGGGCGGCGAACGGATTCTCACCGGCCACGACAACGGCCTGATCACGCTGAACGTCGCGGAGGCCGATTCAGCCGAGCGTGAAAAACGTCGCATCGAGATGGGCGAGAACTACCGCACCCTGCTCGGCCATTTCCGCCACGAGCTCGGCCATTATTACTGGGACCGCCTGATCCGCGACGATCCGCAAGGGCTGGAGGCCTTTCGCGCTTTGTTCGGCGACGAACGCGCCGACTACGAACAGGCGCTGAAGGCTTACTACGCCAACGGCGCCGCGCCCGACTGGCAGCAAAACCACATCTCGGCCTACGCCACCTCGCACCCATGGGAGGACTGGGCCGAGACCTGGGCCCACCACCTGCATATCACCGACACGCTGGAGATGGTCCATGCCCTGAACTTCCCGCTCGGCCGGCTGGAAACGGTGGAGGCGAACGAACTGTCACGGGGCGACACCGGCGGTGAACTGCAGCCAGCGCCTTCGGAGCCTGCAAACACGCCCGAGCCTTTCGACAGGATCCTTGTCCGTTGGCTGGTGCTGTCGGAAGCCTCCAATTCGATCAACCGCTGCATGGGCCTGCCCGATCTCTACCCCTTCGTCATTTCGGACGTGACGGCGCAAAAACTGGCCTTTGTTCACGACCTTGTGACCGATTTGCCGAAAGGCGCGGGAACAAATCGTGAGTTGGCTCGCGCACTTTAGCCGGAACGCATGCGCCGCTGCCCCGTTTTCACAGCCGAGGGGTCACGAAAACGGAGAGTACCCATGAAATCCTTATTGTTTCCCGCAATAGCCGGGATGCTGACCGCAATGTCTGGCGCCGCATTGGCCGATACCGCTGTCTCGGCGGTCACCGATCTCAATGTGCGCGCCGGTCCGGGTCCGCAATATCCGGTGATCGGCGTGCTCGCCGCGGGCCAGTCGGCGACGCTCAACGGCTGCATCGAAAACAGCAAATGGTGCACCATCGCCGAAGCCGGCGGCCAGGGCTGGGTTTATTCCGACTACGTCACCGCCGATTTCGGCGGCAGCCGTGTGGTGCTAACGCAGCGCCGCTCCGCTGTCGCCGTCGTCTCGCCGCCGGAGGACATCGGCAACTACTCCACCGACTATACCGGCGCGATCATTTCCAGTGATCCTGTCGTAGGCGAGTTCCCCGCGCCGCCGGCCGCGGTGCGGACCTATGTCGACACCCACCGGCTGGACCCCGTCTATCTCGACGGCGAGGTGGTCACCGGCGCGACCCTGCCAGACACGGTCGAGCTGCGCGAAATTCCTGACTACAACTACCGTTATGTCTATGTGAACGGCCAGCGCGCGCTGATCGATCCACAGACACGGCGCATCATGTACGTGGTGCGTTGATAGACGCCGGCGGTCGCCGTCGCGGCCGCTGACGACACCTGGGTTGGCGATCGCGGCAGGCTGGCCAGCGCCGGGTGCCGCGGCCGCCGGTTTGCGCCTATCCCTGCTGATATTGATTTCGATTCCCGAGGCCATCGGCTAGATCCAGGAACGATGGATTGGGATCGAGGACAAGCGTGACAATCGACGACACCGCCTTCGAGCGCTATCGCAACACCCCGAACGCCAGGACGACCTTGCCACGCCTGTTGCTGGGAACGCTGATCGTCGTCCTGTTCTGGGGCGCCACGACCGCGGCGGTGCTGTTCGGCGGCAGCCATGTTTACTTCGCCTGGCAGGCGGCGGCTTCGCCATACGGCATCGAGGGTTTCCTTGCCTCGCCCATCGGCATCCTCAGCGCGCTCACCTCTTTCGGCGGGATCTGGATCGGCCTGTCGATCGCCATGCGCTGGGTGCATGGCGAGCCGCTGTCGGCCCTCCTCGGCGCCGGCCGCCGCGCATCGCGGCCGGACTTCCTCAAGGGGCTGATCGCGGTGCTGATCACCTCGGCTTTGTCCGAAATCCTGCTCTATTTGCTGGAGCCGGGGATCGCTCGCGGCACGATCAGCCTGTCGTCCTGGCTGTTGTTCGCGATCCCGATCGTCGCGCTCGTCTTGCTGCAGACCTCGTCGGAAGAGGTGCTGTTTCGTGGCTACCTGCTGCGCGGCCTGGCCAACCGGTTCCGCAACCCTTTCATCTGGGGGCTGCTGCCCGGCCTGCTGTTCACCTCGCTGCACTGGAGCGGCGGCTCCTCGGCCGCCATCAACGCCTGCGTCCTGGTCTCGATCGCCGCTTTCGCGCTGCTTCTGACGCTCGTGGTCTATGCCACCGGCAATCTCGGCGCGGCACTTGGCGTTCATCTCGGCAACAACCTGACCGGCTTCCTGCTGATCTCGCATCAGGAGAGCTACAATTCCTTCGCCTTGTTCACCGCCAAGCCGCTCGAAGGGCCGGGCTGGATGATGTCGGATGCCATTCTCATTGCCCTCATCGGCATCGCCTGCAGCCTGCTGACGATTGTCTTGCTGCTGCATCCGCGCTCGCCGCTGAGGGTTACGGCCGAGGTTACGGACGGCGCGCGTGCGGCCTGATCGCGGCCCGGGAAACGGCGTGACGCGGGCCTTGCCTTGACTCTCGCGCCGATTTCCTGTCTACAGCCCCCGAATTCCGCGACGAGTATCCCTCCGAGCAAGCCGACCAGGACGCCGAAGCCTCTTTGAGGCCAAGTGCTGTAAACAGATCCTGGAGGCCAACACCCGGCAGCGCTGTGCGCCCCCGGGTGCTTTTTGGTTTTGGGCTTTTGCTTGGACTGGCTTTTGCTTGGAGACTGGGCGCGAACGCATTACGTCTCGGGTCGAATGAACCGGGATCGAAGGAAGCAAGATGTTTGAATCGCTGCAGGAGCGCCTTGGCTCCATCCTGAACGGCCTGACTGGCCGCGGCGCGCTGTCGGAGGCTGATGTCTCGGCGGCGTTGCGCGAGGTGCGCCGTGCGCTGCTCGAGGCCGACGTGGCGCTGGAAGTGGTCCGCTCCTTCACCGACAAGGTGCGCGAGAAGGCCGTCGGCGCGGCGGTGCTCAAGTCGATCAAGCCGGGACAGATGGTCGTCAAGATCGTCCATGACGAGCTGGTCGACATGCTCGGCGCCGAGGGCGTCGCCGTCGATCTCAACGCGCCGGCGCCGGTCGTCGTCATGATGGTCGGCCTGCAGGGCTCCGGCAAGACGACGACTTCGGCCAAGATCGCCAAGCGCCTGACCGAGCGGCAGAACAAGAAGGTCCTGATGGCCTCGCTCGACACGCGGCGCCCGGCCGCGCAGGAGCAGCTGCGCCAGCTCGGCGAGCAGGTCAAGGTCGCGACGCTGCCCGTTATATCAGGCCAGAACCCGGTCGATATCGCCAAGCGCGCCGTGCAGGCGGCCAAGCTCGGCGGCCATGACGTCGTCATCCTCGACACCGCCGGCCGCACCCATATCGACGAGCCGCTGATGGTCGAGATGGCCGACATCAAGAAGGTGTCGAGCCCGCACGAAATCCTGCTGGTCGCCGACTCCCTGACCGGCCAGGACGCCGTCAACCTGGCGAAAAGCTTCGACGAGCGCGTCGGCATCACCGGCCTGGTGCTGACCCGCATGGACGGCGACGGCCGTGGCGGCGCCGCGCTTTCGATGCGCGCCGTCACCGGCAAGCCGATCAAGCTGATCGGCACCGGCGAGAAGATGGACGGGCTGGAGGAATTCCACCCCAAGCGCATCGCCGACCGCATCCTGGGCATGGGCGACATTGTCTCGCTCGTCGAGAAGGCGGCGGAAAACATCGACGCCGAGCAGGCGGCGGCGATGGCCAAGAAGATGCAGTCGGGCAAGTTCGACCTGAACGACCTTGCCCAGCAGCTTCAGCAGATGTCGAAAATGGGCGGCATGGGCGGCATCATGGGCATGATGCCCGGCATGGGCAAGATGAAGGACCAGATGGCCGCCGCCGGTCTCGACGACAAGATGTTCGGCCGCCAGCTCGCCATCATCTCCTCGATGACCAAGGCCGAGCGCGCCAATCCCGACATGCTGAAACACTCGCGCAAGAAGCGCATCGCCGCCGGCTCCGGCACCGATGCCGCCGAGATCAACAAGCTGCTCAAGATGCATCGCGGCATGGCCGACATGATGAAGGCGATGGGCGGCAAGGGCAAAGGCGGCGGCTTGATGCGCGGCATGATGGGCGGTCTTGCCTCCAAGATGGGCCTCGGCGGCATGATGCCTGGTGGCATGGGCGGCATGATGGGCGGCGGCATGCCCGATCTGTCGAAGATGGACCCCAAGCAGCTCGAAGCCTTGCAGAAGCAGGCGCAGGCCGCCGGCCTCGGCGGCATGAAGGGCTTGCCCGCCCCGGGCGGCGCTGGCCTGCCGGGCTTGCCCGGCGGCATGAAACTTCCGGGGCTGCCCGGCCTTGGCGGCGGTGGCGGTCTGCCGGGTCTGGGCAAGAAGAAGTGAGGACAAGGATGAACGAAGAAAAGGACATGGCCGACGCCCGCATCATCCTGGCCGGCTACCGCGCCTCGATCGACAACATCGATGCAGCCCTCATCCATATGCTGGCCGAGCGCTTCCGCTGCACCAAGGCGGTCGGCGTGCTCAAGGCCGAGCACGGCCTGCCGCCAGCCGACCCGGCGCGCGAGCAGCAGCAGATCGCGCGTCTCCGCCAGCTGGCGCATGACGCGCATCTCGACCCCGATTTCGCGGAGAAGTTCCTCAACTTCGTCGTCCGCGAAGTGATCCGCCACCACGAACAGATCGCCGCTTCGAGCAGCGGCGGGTCAAAAAACTCGCTGCCAACGGCGTGACGAAAACCGGCTGATGACCAGCCTCGATTAATCAACGAAATCAGAGCTTTTAGGAGAAAAGAAAATGGCACTGAAGATCCGACTGGCCCGTGCGGGCTCGAAGAAGCGTCCTTACTACCACGTCGTCGTCGCCGACGCCCGTTCGCCCCGCGACGGCCGGTTCATCGAGTCGCTCGGCTCGTGGAACCCGCTGCTGCCGAAGGACGGCGAGCGCATCAAGGTCGACGCCGACCGCGTCAAGCATTGGCTGTCGCACGGCGCCCAGCCGACCGACCGCGTGCTGCGCTTCCTCGACGAAGCCGGCCTTGCCAAGCGCGAAGCCCGCTCCAACCCGAAGAAGGCCGAGCCCGGCAAGAAGGCGCAGGAACGCGCCGCCCTGCTGAAGAAGGCCCAGGAAGACGCCGCTGCCGCCGTCGCCGCGGCCACTGCCGCACCGGCCGAAGCGGAAGCCGCCACGGCGGAGTAATCGCTTCCTATTCCTTGCGGAAACAGAACGGCGGGCCTGTGCCCGCCGTTTTGCTGTGTTCAATCTTGGTCGCCGATCAATAGCCGCTTGGGCAGCGATCGACATAGGTGCGACCGTAGCGGTCGCGGTACCGGCATTGGCCGCTTTCGCTGGCATGGCCGATCAGCGCCCCGGCCACCGCGCCGACAGCGCCGCCGACGACTGCGCCCTGCACCGGGTCACCAGCCACCGCTGCGCCGACCGCGGCACCGCCAAGACCACCGACGGCCGCGCCTTTCTCCGTTTGCGAACAGGCGCCGAGCGCCGTCGTCAGCACCAGAATGGTCAGGATTTTCTTCATTTGTCGTTCCTCTCACATGCGGGTCGCCGTCTCGCCGCCAAGGGCTTAACTCTCAGGCGGCTAATTTGATCCCGAGAGAATCAAGATCGCCACGGCAGCCAGCAGCGGGTGGCGCGGAACTGCTATCGGCTGAGCGGGATCAGAGCGCTCACCCTGGGATCGCGCAGATAGAGGCCGCCCCACAGGATGATGCCGAGATAAACGCCGAACAGCGTGTGCGAAAACAGCGGATTGCCGATACGCGCATTGGTGGCGATGGCGCCGCCCATATAGGCGGTGAGCAGGATGGCGCCGAGCACGGAGGTGCGCGGCAGTGCGTAGAGCGCGGTCGAGACCAGGCCGATAACACCCAGCATGCGCGCGACGTTGGCGTCGGCCGGCCAGCCGAGCGGCACCATCGTCTGGGTGACGATATCGAGCGGCGGCAGCTTGATGGCGCCGTCGAAGATCATGAACAGGACGATGAGGCCGCTGAGCACGCGGCCGGTCCACAAGGCGCCGGACGAGACGGGCGCGATTTCGGAAATGCTCATAGGTGTTCCCTCCGGTTGGTCAGCCCCTTTTTCAGCGGGGTCGAACCAAGGACGTGCCGTGAGGCGTCGATCCGACAAGTGTCCGGATTCTTTGACGATGCGGCCCTACGAGAAGTAAAACTTTTCGGCCGGCAGCATCTTTGGCGGCGTTTCGCCCAGGGCCTCGAACACAGAGATTTCACAGACCCGGCACAGGCCGTCGAGCGCGAGGTCGTTGGCTTCGGTGCCGAACGGATCCTCGAGTTCTTCCGAAAGCGCGTCGAGGCCGAAGAAGGTGTAGGCGATCAGCGCGGTGAACAATGGCGTCGCCCAGCCGGTGGTCGAGATCAGGCCGATCGGCAACAGCAGGCACACGATGTAGGCCGTGCGGTGGACCAGCAGCGTGTAGGCGAAGGGCAAGGGCGTGCCGGCGATCCGCTCGCAGCCGGCCTGGATGGCGGTGATTGATGCCAGCCTCTCATCCAGGATGCGGAAACCAATCGTGTCGAACTCGCCAATTTGGCGCTGCGCGTTGGCGCGGCGGCCCATGCGCCTGACCATCTCGTCCGCCGGATTGGCGAAACGCGCCGCCGTCTCGGCTTCTGCCTCGATGAAGGCACGGACGTCCTTGACGCTGTCGATCCTGCGCAACTGGCCGCGCAGGAAATGACAGAAGGCCAACGCCTCCATCAGCAGGGCGCGTTGCTCGGTCCGATCGGGGATGAGGCTGGTCGTGGCGCGGGCCAGATTGCGGATTTCGAAGACCAGCGCGCCCCACAGCTTGCGCGCCTCCCACCAGCGGTCATAGGCGGCGTTGTTGCGGAACGACAGATAGATCGACAAAGTGACGCCGACCAGGCCGAAGGGTGTGATGTTGAAGACGCCGAGATCGAGCTGGAACCAGCGCGCCACGACAAGGATGACCGCCGAATAGATCGCGAAGCCGAAAATCTGCGGCAGGATGCGTGGCACCACCGAGCCGCGCATGATGAAGAACAGCTGCAGGAAGGTGGGGCGCGGGCGAACGATCATTCGGAGCCTTTCACGGGCCGGCGTCGGCCCTCAGATCCTCTATTGTGCGATGCGCCAGATGCGCAAGCGCAGCCGCCAACGACATCGCCATGTCGTCCACACGGTGTGCGGACTACCGGTGTGTGCTGGTTGCGGATATTGAGAAGCCCGCGGCCGTCCCGATACAGGCGAGAAAAATGACCGGCGAGACCGATCTGAGGACTCTGTTGGCGTCGATGACGCCGGAATTGCTTGATGGCACCTATGTCTTTGCCACGCTGAAGCCCGGCGTTCCGCGGCCCGAAGGCCTGGAGCCGGTGATGGTGTTTCGCGAGCGCGAAGGCACGACCCTGATCGTGACCGAGGAAGCCGCGCAGACCATGGGGCTGGCGGCCTCGTTCCGCTGCCGGATGATCACACTGACATCCACTCCTCGCTGGAAGCGGTCGGCTTCCTTGCCGCCATCACCGCGCGCCTCGCCGCCGCCGGCATGGGCGTCAATCCGGTCTCGGCTTTTTATCACGACCATCTGTTCGTGCCGGCCGAGCGGGCGGAAGAGGCGATGGCATTGTTGCTAAGGCTGGCGGAGGACAGCGCGACCTGAAATCAGCGCCTGCGGACATAAAGAATGTCCGGCAGCCCTTCCTCGTTGGTCGTGCCGTCGCCGAACGCCTCCGCCTGGAACCCATGGCGCTCATAGAACCGCCGGGCGCCGGTATTGGCCTGGAAGCAATGGAGTTTGACTTGAGGCAGCGCGGCGGTCGCGTCCATCAGCAGCCGGCTGCCGATGCCTTGCCCGGTCGATGCCGGGTCGAGATAGAGCTGTTCCACCCAATCGCCGATGACGGCGATGAAGCCGACAATGTCGGCGCCGTCCTCGGCGACCGTGACCTGCTGGTTGGGCAACACGATATCGCGGATGAAGGCGAGGTCCTCGGCCGGGGTGTGAATGACCGGCATCCAATCGAAGGAGTTGAGCGCCGCCCGCAATATTCTGGCGATGGCGGCTGCATCGGAAGCGACGGCCGGGCGCAGAGCAATTTTGGCGCTATCAATCATACCAAGCCCCGCGACGAAAGCGGATTTCGCGGCCGGCGCCGCCCCTCATCCGCCTGCCGGCACCTTCTCCCCGTATAGTGACGGGGAGAAGGGAGCTAACGGCCGAACGCTGAGCCCGCGACCGCGGGCCGCCGGTCGTCCGGCGCCCCCGCGGAGGGCCAGCCGCGGCAGCGGCGGTGCGGCCCGTGAGCGAAAAATTATGCCGCCTTCTTCTTCGGCTGGATCAGGCCGCGCTCGACCAGCAGCTCGGCGATCTGCACCGCGTTCAGGGCCGCGCCCTTGCGCAGATTGTCGGAGACGATCCACATCGACAGGCCGTTGTCGATGGTCGAATCCTCGCGGATGCGCGAGATGAAGGTGGCGTCCTCGCCGGCCGATTCGAGCGGCGTGATGTAGCCGCCGTCCTCGCGCTTGTCCAAGACCTGGCAGCCCGGCGCCTCGCGCAGGATGTCGCGCGCCTCGTCGGCGGTGATCGGCTTTTCGAACTCGATGTTGACCGCTTCCGAATGGCCGATGAACACCGGCACGCGCACGCAGGTCGCCGTCAGCTTGATCTTGGGGTCGAGCATCTTCTTGGTCTCGGCGACCATCTTCCATTCTTCCTTGGTGGAACCGTCGTCGAGGAAGACGTCGATATGCGGAATGACATTGAAGGCGATGCGCTTGGTGAACTTCTTGACGTCGACCTGGTCGGCGACGAACACCGCGCGTGTCTGCGTGAACAGTTCGTCCATGCCTTCCTTGCCGGCGCCCGACACCGACTGGTAGGTGGCGACGACGACGCGCTTGATGGTGGCGGCGTCATGCAGCGGCTTCAGCGCCACGACGAGCTGCGCCGTCGAGCAGTTCGGGTTGGCGATGATGTTCTTGCGCGTGAACAGCGAGATCGCGTCCGGATTCACTTCCGGCACGATCAGCGGCACGTCCTGGTCGTAGCGGAAGGCCGACGAATTATCGATGACGACGCAGCCCTGCTTGCCGATCTTCGGCGACCATTCCTTGGAGACATTGCCGCCGGCCGACATGATACAGATGTCCGTGTCGGAAAAATCATACTGGTCGAGCGGCCTGACCTTCAGCGTGCGGTCACCGAACGACACTTCCGTGCCCATGCTTCGCCGCGAGGCCAGCGCCACGACTTCGCTGACCGGAAAGCCGCGCTCTTCCAGTATGTTGAGCATTTCCCGGCCCACATTGCCCGTGGCGCCGACGACTGCAACCTTGAAACTCATAGAAATCTCCTGTCCCTCTCCGCTTGGTTTTTGGAGAAAACCCGCCGGCCAAGTGCGGGTTCCGTCCCCCGGGCCGGACCCGGGAGAGGGTGGTTAGGCCAAGGGAATCACACCGTTTTGGTGGTGGTTTTTTTGGCCATGGTTTTGCTGGAACGAGCGGACGCGCCGACACGCCCGGCCCAATGGTTCGCATTGAGGCTGGGGGCATCGAATGCAAGATGAGCCATCAAAAGGCCGCGCATCGAAAAACGATCCCGTTCGAAGCGGGCTTTTACGCGGTTTCGATAAAGAGTCAATTGGCGCGCCCTTCCTTCTCCCCGTCACTATACAGGGTGAAGGTGCCCGAAGGGCGGATGAGGGGCGGCGCTGACGTTGGCAGATAGCTCGTCCGGAGTGAGCCTCCTCGCCTTACTTATCAGCATTCGCGCCGCCCCTCACCTGCCTGCCGGCATCCTCTCCCCGTATAGTGACGGGGAGAGGGGCGCTCCCGCCAGCGGTTTCGCCAATCGCCGTGCTACGCAGCACCCTGTACAAGAAGGGCGGCAGGAAGTACGAACGGCCAAGATTGTTCGGCTGGCGCGGCGCCAGCCCCGTCATGTGCTCCATGATGAGCGCAGAACCCTGAATTCCGAAAGAACGAGATGTCCAACTTCGATGGTATTGTTCCCGCGCTGGCCCAAGCGCTGGAAAAACGCGGCTATTCCGACCTGACGCCGGTGCAGAAGGCGGTACTGGAACTCGGCCAGGCCGACGCGCTGGTGTCGGCCCAGACCGGCTCGGGCAAGACCGTGGCCTTCGGCCTTGCCATGGCGCCGACGCTGCTCGACGGCGCGGAACGTTTCGGCCCGGCCGCGGCGCCGCTGGCATTGGCGGTGGCGCCGACGCGCGAGCTGGCGCTGCAGGTGACGCGCGAGCTCGAATGGCTCTACGAGCCGACCGGCGCCACGGTGGCGTCCTGCGTCGGCGGCATGGACATGCGCACCGAACGGCGCGCGCTGGAGCGCGGCGCCCATATCGTCGTCGGTACGCCCGGCAGGCTGCGCGACCACATCACCCGCAATTCGCTCGACATGTCGACGCTCAAGGCCGTGGTTCTCGACGAGGCCGACGAGATGCTCGATCTTGGCTTTCGCGAAGACCTCGAATTCATCCTCGACGCCGCGCCGGCCGACCGTCGCACGCTGATGTTCTCGGCCACCGTGCCTCGCTCCATCGCCACGCTCGCCCAGGGCTATCAGCGCGATGCCGTACGCATCTCGGCCGCCGGCGAGGAAAAGCAGCATCTCGACATCGAGTACCGGGCGCTGAATGTCGCCCAGGCCGACCGCGAGAACGCCATCATCAACGTTCTGCGCTTCTATGAAGCCAAGAACGCGCTGGTGTTCTGCAACACGCGCGCCGCCGTCAACCATCTGACCGCGCGCTTCAACAACCGCAATTTTTCGGTCGTGGCGCTTTCGGGCGAGCTCAGCCAGAACGAACGCAGCCACGCGCTGCAGGCGATGCGCGACGGCCGCGCCAAAGTCTGCATCGCCACTGATGTCGCGGCGCGCGGCATCGACCTGCCCAACCTCGAGCTGGTGATTCACGCCGACCTGCCGACCAATCCGGAAACGCTCCTGCACCGCAGCGGCCGCACCGGGCGTGCCGGGCGCAAGGGCGTCAGCGCACTGATTGTGCCGGGCAGCGCCCGCAGGCGCACCGAGCGGCTGCTGCAAAGCGCCAAGCTGACGGCGACATGGGCGAGCCCGCCCTCGGCCGACGACGTGATGCGGCGCGACGACGAGCGCATCCTTGCCGATCCGGCTTTCGACGAACCGGTGAAGGATGACGAGCGTGCATTCATCGACGCGCTGCTCGCCAGGCACGGTGCCGAACAGGTGGCGGCCGCTTTCGTGCGCCAGTGCCGCTCCAGCCGCTCGGCGCCCGAGGACCTCATGGACGTCGCGCCGTTCACACCTTCGCGCGAAAGGCTGGCGGGCGAGAAGTTCGCGCACCGCGACGAGACGCCCAGCCGCCGCGACGATTTCGGCGCCAGCGTCTGGTTCTCGCTCTCGGTGGGACGCCGGCAGAATGCCGAGCCGCGCTGGTTGATCCCGATGCTGTGCCGTGCCGGCAGCATCTCGAAGCGCGAGATCGGCGCCATCAAGATGCAGCCGGAAGAGACGTTCGTGCAGATCGCCGCCGACTGGGCGGACCGGTTCGTGGCGGCAATCGGCCCCGACCGCAAATTGCAGGGCACCATCCTGGTGAAGCGGCTGGACGGAACGCCGGACCTGTCGCGGGCCGGCTATCAGCCGCCGAGCCCGGACAAGAAGCCGCATCGCGGCAAGGCGCCGTTCGATCCGAACGCGCCGAAGCGCAAATTCGACAAGCGTGCTCCGGTCGACCAGCGCCCGGCCGCCGCGCATGAGGCAAAGCCGTGGGCGAAAAAACCCAACAAGCCGAAATTCGAAAATACCGGCGCGCCGAAGCACAAGAAGACGAAGAAGCGTCCGTCGTAAGACCGACGCGAAAGCGGGCCGCGGATTTTGCGTCAGGCCGTCTCGGAATGCTGGCGGGCCGCGCTCTCCTTCAGGCCGGCCTTGATGGCGGCCCAGCTTGCCGATGCCGGCGTCGGCCGGTGGTTTTGGGCGATGCGCCCCGCCAGTGCGGATCGCCAGGCATGGTCTTCCGCCATTTTGCGGATCGCAGCGTACCAGCCGGCCTGGTCGTCGGGGTCGATCGCCGGCATCATTCCGCCGGTCGCCTCGATCAGTGACGGCGCGGTCGAGACGATGACCGGAACGCCGAAATCGAGACATTCCGAAGCGCCGTAGCCCCAGCCCTCTATATGCGAGGGAAAGACGCCGAAAGCGGCGCTGCGATAATAGCCGATGAGCTCCTCGTCGCTGACCAGCCCGGTGAATGTGACCGACTGGAGCAGCTCGGGATGCGCCGCGAGATAGGCGCGCAGCGGCTCGATCATCCATCCCCAGCGCCCGGCGCAGACAAGCCGCGGCAGTTTTACGCCTTCTTCCAGTGCCTGCTGCCAGATCCGCGCCAGCAATATGTGGTTCTTGCGCACTTCGATGGTCGAACAATAGATGACGAACGGTTCGCCGGTCTCGATGCGCGAGGTCGCGCCCATGCGCGAAGCGGTTTCGTGCAGGATCGAAGGCATCGGAAAGCGGTACACCACAGGCGCGGAGACGCCGGCCTTGCGCATGTGATCGGTCAGAGTCGCGCCAACCTCGTCGGAAGCGCAGAACGCCGGCGCGCCGCTGCGCACCAGCTGTTCGAGATAAGAGCCGAAACGGGTTTCGCCGATGCCCGAACCGACCAGGTCCGGGCGCAGCGCCGGGATGAGATCATGGCAAAGCAAGGCAAGCTTGCCGGCGGCGCTTGAAACCGCGGAGCGGTCTTGCTGGGTCAGGACGTGATGGCTGATCAGCACGAGGCCCGGCTCCGCCTCGGTGCTCCGGCCCGGAGCATCGGGCTCCACGCACAGCCGGATCCGCGCCCGCTGGTACAGGCGATAGGCGCGGATCAGCAGCTGCGTCGCCTGGTAGGCAGCCCCTTTGCGGCCGCTTGTCACCGTCTTGGCAAGATGGCGGTCCGTCTCGCGCTTGTGCCATGGCTGTTGCCTCACCGCAGCCAAAGCCTGCGACAGGGCCGTGCGTCTTCCCGGCCACTGTTTGGCGCGGTGCGGTGAAATCCGGCCCGTCGCGACGTGATCCAGTTCATAGGGGGCAAGCGGCCGAAACTTGCCCTCGTTCGGCCTGAACGCCACCACCTCCACGCAAGGATCGGGATCCGCCAGCGCCGCGTTGACGAGAAAGCTCTCCACGCGCGGAATGCCCGCCAGGCCCTTGCCGGCCGGCCACAACATCAGCCCGGTGACGTCGATGGCCAATGTGGGGGAGGCCGATGTCGAAGGCGTCGCGGTCTTACCGTCCTCGATCACAGCGCCGGCATCGGAACGTTCGACTGTCATTGTCTGCTTTGGCGAAACGGTTGCACTCGATGTCTTATGCTTCATTTGCCGGGGAAGCGGTAGCCTGGGAACACGGCTTGCCCCCAGGCTCAGCCCTGTGCCACACCTTCACTGGGACGCGGCGACAAGCGGGTGGGTCATGCGCGGCGAAGTGCTTCACTACGACGAGGTCCAGGGCTTCGGTTTCATCACCGGAGCCGATGGCAACCGCTACACTTTCACCCGGGAGAACCTTCGCCGGCAAACCACGATGCCCACTGGCACGCTGGTCGAATTCCAGGCCAGCGGCGGCCAGGCGCGTGACGTTTTTTCGATCTCCGCCCGGGCGGCCAGCCCGGCCGCCGACGCCGGCGCAAGCCCCGCACCGGCTCAAACTGGTCCCGCGCCTGCGGCTGCCGCATCGCACGCGCAGCATTTCGGCCGGATGTGCGAGCCAACCGAACCCAGTGATCTCTGGAGCTATTTCTGGCGTGGACTGACGCAGAACTACTTCAACTTCGCCGGTCGCGCCCGCCGCAAGGAATATTGGGGCTACTGCCTGTTCTGGATGGTCTGCCTGCTGATCATCTTCGGCATCGGCATCTTCACCGATATCGAGATGGGCAATTTCGACACCGACGTCTCGGCGGCGGTCACCGTTGGCTTGTGCGGCACCTTCCTGCTGGCGACATTCCTGCCCGGCCTCGGCATGACCGTACGCCGGCTGCACGACATCGGCCTGTCGGGCTGGCTCTATCTGCTGATCCTCATTCCGAGCATCGGCAGCCTGATCATCCTGGTCTTCGCGCTGATCCCGACGCAGGCGCGGGAAAACCAATGGGGACCGGTGCCGGCGGGGGTCAGAATCTAGCCAGCGTGCATATTGCGGAGGATTAGGTCACTCCCAGGATCCACCGTGGGCCGGAGGTCATCATGGCTGAAGATTTCTCTTGCAATTTAATCCGTGCACAGATAGTCTGTGCACGGATCGAATAATCGATCACGCAAGACGGATGGAGCAAGACGATGTGGACCAATGAATACACCGCGACTTCCCCGCTTCCGGCGCAAGCCATCTGGAACGCGCTCAGGGCATTGCATGAAGGCCGCCTGACCTATGAGGGCTCCGACACCTTCGTGCTGCACGGGCCGTTCGCCAAGGGCACCCGCGTCTCGGTGACACCGGTCGGTCAGGACACATTCGAATCGGTCATCGTCGATCTCGTCGACAACGTGACCTATGCCGACGAAACCTCGTTCGGCGACACGACGCTGCTGTTCCGGCACACGCTGGTGCCGGTCGAAGGCGGCACGCAGGTGACGCACCGGCTCGATATCTCGGGCCCTTCGGCCGCCGAGGTCGGCCCGGAACTCGGGCCGCAGATCAGCGGCGATTTCGACGTCTCGATGGCCAAGCTGTTCGAGCAAGCGGAGGCGTTGGCGAAGAATGGCTGACGGTCAGGATTTGAACACCCGCTTCAGCGGACCTTCGGAGAGCCCCGGCTTGCTGCTCTGGCGAACCACCATGCGCTGGCAGCGCGTCATGACGGCGGCGCTGGCGCCGCTCGACCTGACGCATGTCCAGTTCGTGCTGCTCGCATCGGCGATGTGGCTCGGCCGCGATGGCGAGCCGCCCAACCAGGTGCAGCTCGCCGCCCAGGCCGGCACTGAGGTGAAGATGACCTCGGATGTCATCGCCCGGCTGGAAGCCAAGGGATTGATCGCACGCGAGGCTGATCCCCGGGATTCCCGGGCCAAGGTGATCCGCGTCACATCAGCCGGGGCGGCGGCGGCGCAGCGCGCCATTGTCGCCGTCGAGGCCGCCGACGCGGCCTTCTTCGAACCGGTGGACGAGGCGAGGCTCGTCGGCCTGCTGCGTCAGCTTGCCGGCGAGATCCGCTGAGGCCGAACGAGCGTTACGCCAGGAATTTGGCGATGATCGCGTCGCCCATCTCGACCGTACCGACCTCGGTCATGCCCGGCCAGAAAATATCCTTGGTGCGCAGGCCCTGGTCGAGCACCGCGGCGATTGAAGCTTCGAGCTTGTCGGCTTCATCGACCATGCCGAAGGAATAGCGCAGGCACATGGCGAAGGAGGCGATCATGGCGATCGGATTGGCGATGCCCTTGCCGGCAATGTCGGGCGCCGAGCCGTGCACCGGCTCATAGAGCGCCTTGCGCTTCTTGGTCTTCACGTCGGGCGCGCCGAGCGAGGCCGACGGCAGCATGCCGATCGAGCCGGTCAGCATGGCGGCGATGTCGGACAGCATGTCGCCGAACAGATTGTCGGTGACGATGACGTCGAACTGCTTTGGCCAGCGCACCAGCTGCATGCCGCCGGCGTCCGCCAGCATATGGTCGAGCTTGACGTCGGAATAGCGCGCCTTGTGGGTCTGGGTGACGACTTCGTTCCACAGCACGCCAGACTTCATGACGTTGCGCTTTTCCATTGAGGTGACGTGGTTCTTGCGGGTCCGCGCCAGCTCGAAGGCGACGCCCGAAATGCGCTCGATCTCGAACGTGTCGTAGACCTGCGTGTCGATGCCGCGCTTCTGGCCGTTGCCGAGATCGATGATCTGCTTGGGCTCGCCGAAATAGACGCCGCCGGTCAGCTCGCGCACGATGAGGATGTCGAGGCCTTCGACCACTTCCTGCTTCAACGAGGAAGATGCCGCCAGCGCCGGATAGCAGATTGCGGGCCTGAGATTGGCGAACAGCTCCAAGTCCTTGCGCAGGCGCAAGAGTCCGGCCTCGGGGCGCACCTCGTAAGGCACCGCATCCCACTTCGGCCCGCCGACGGCGCCGAACAGCACCGCGTCCGCCGCCATCGCCTTTTCCATGTCGGCATCGGAGATCGCCGCGCCATGCGCATCGTAGGCACAGCCGCCGACAAGGCCCTCATCGGTGACGAAGCCGCTGCCGAGCTTTTCGTTCATCGCCGCGATCAGCTTCTTTACCTCGGCCATGGCCTCGGGGCCGATGCCGTCGCCGGGGAGCAGGAAAAGATGCTTCGTTGCCATGGAGAAAACCGTCCCAGAAAGATTTGAACCGCGGCCTTGCTAAACGCCAAGTGGTTGCAGCGCAAGCCGTAACGGGAGGGAGAACGCCGCGATGCGAACAAGGGCACCATCGGCGATCCTTCGCGCCCCCCTCTGTCCTGCCGGACATCTCCCCCACGAGGGGGGACATTGGCTATCATATCGGCCTTCGCAAATGTCAGGCGTTTACAGATAGCGCCGTTAGCAAAGCTGCCGATCTCCCCCCTCGTGGGGGAGATGCCCGGCAGGGCAGAGGGGGGCGCTGGCCGCCGGGATGCCCAAGTTACTGCCCCATGGCAGATGCCATCACCGGTGCGAGAGAATGTTGACCAGCCGTCCGAGGGGATCGCGCACATAGAAGCGCCGCACGCCCCAGGGTTCGTCGGCAGGCCCATATTCGATGGCGAAACCGGCGGCCTGCATCGCTTCGAGCGCCGCATCGACATCGTCGACTTCGATCGACAGGTCCGGCACCGGCGTGCCGGACCCGCCTTGCGCCATGAAGCTGACCTGCACCTGCATCGTCTCCCCGGAGCCGTAGGTGGCGATCCAGCCCTGGTCCATGAGCAGATCGAGGCCGAGCACATCGTGGTAGAAACGGCTGGCCGCCGCCGCGTCCCGTGTCTCGATATTGGCCACGATGCGCCGGACCTTCATCGCCTTGGTCTCTCAGGCGGTACGCCGCAGCGCCGTCACCTCGATCTCGATCTTCATTTCCGGTTTGTTCAGCTGGCACACGATCATCGTCGCCGCCGGCCTGATGTCGCCGAACGTCTCGCCGAGGATCGGGAAGACGACACCCACGAAGGCCTGATCGGTGATGTAGTAATGCGCCCGCACCACATCCGCCATTTCGAAGCCGCCATCCCCGAGCGCCTTGCCGATCGTCGCCAGGCAGTTACGCGTCTGCGCCTCGACCGTCTCCGGCATCGTCATGGTCGCATAATCATAGCCGGTCGTCCCGGACACGAAACACCAGTCGCCCTGCACCACGGCACGCGAATAGCCGGCGGTCTTTTCGAAGGGTGAGCCGGTGGAGATGAGTTTGCGCATGAGGAGCCTCGCCATGATTGCAACCATTCTGTGGCGAAAACGCCGATCCTGCCATGGGCCAATACGAATGGATCGGCAGCGCAGAATCGGCGCCACCGACGGGCCCGCCCTGTCCGCCTCCGCGCCCTGTTGGCCTCCGCGAGGACGGGAATCCGTGAAGTATGCCGCCATTGCAATTTCTGCTTGCATTCCGGAACAAAAACAGAACTAATATGAAACAGCCGCGAGACCCGTCGCGGCAGCTCCGGGGGGAGGATCAGAGCCATGTCAGGCGGCACCGACGCGCTTGCGCGCGCATTCGTTGGTTCTTTGCGCGTCTGGCTGTCGTTGGCTGGGATGGGAGCCATTATCGTTCTCGCCACGCCGGCGTTCGCGGCCGGCGCCGACCATGCAACCTGTTTCAGCCGTGGCAAGGTCGACCCCGACCAGCGGACCGCTGCCTGTACCCGCGCGATCGCGCTAACGCCGGACGACGCCGGCCTCTATGTCAATCGCGCCAAGGCTTTCAGCAGGAAAGGCGAGCACGACCGCGCCATCGTCGACTGCGACGAAGCGATCGAGATCGACCCCGCCAACGCAAAGGCTTACGGCGTGCGCGGCATTGCCTGGCAGGACAAGGGCGACCACACCCGCGCCATTGCTTCGTTCGACGAGGCGATCCGGCTGGACCCGGCAAATTCGGCTTTCCGCTTTAACCGCGCCAAGAGCTGGGGCTTGAAGGGCGACTATGCCCGGACTCTCGCCGATCTGGATGAAGCGATCCGCCTCGACCCGGCCGACGCCCAGGCTTACCGGGTACGCGGCATGACGATGGCCCGGATCGGCAAGGCAAAAGAAGCATTTGCCGATCTCGACAAAGCCATCTCCTTGAAGCCGACCGATCCAGGGTCTTACTTTATCCGGGCATTGGTCTGGAAGACGATCGATCCCGACAAGGCCATCGCCGATCTGGACAAGGCCATCGCGCTCGATCCGGCCAACCCTAAATACGCCGAGGAAAGGCTGAGCCTCCAAGCCACCCGACGGCCCCCCGACCCCGCGGCCAGTCCGGCTTATGAAGCAGCCGAAGAGCCTGCCGCGCCGCGCGTATACGAGCCGCTTCAACTCTACCCCAGGAAAGAGGACCATTCCGAGCGCGTTGCCTGGGAACTGAAGCGGGGATTGGAGCAGCAGGTACAGGGCTACGTCGCCGGCGCAATCGCAAGTTTCAGCTCTGCCATTCAGCTCGATCCCTACAATGCCGAGGCCTTTTACGATCGGTCGCTCGCCGAGGCATCGCAGGGCAACTACGCCGCTGCCGCCAATGATTGCCGACGCGCCGTTGAACTGGACCCCGGGCGCGCGGGCTCGTGCAACGAGCATGCGCCCGGCGAACCGGACCAGTCGGCAGCCGGGAATGTGAGGGACCCGGCCGCCGCAAAAGTCCTGGTCGAACGCGCCGAGGCGCGGCTGGCGGATTATAGCGTCGGTGGCGCGCTTCTCGATCTTTCCAAGGCGATCAGCCTCGACCCTAACAATGCCGAGGCCTATCTCGTACGCGGCCGCGCGAGGACATTGAGTGGCGACAAGGCCGGCGCCGCGGCGGATTGCCGGCGCGCCGTCGAACTCGATCCGCGGCGGGCTGGAATCTGCGACAAGCAGGTCACGGGCGACAGCGTCGAATTGGCGCCACCGCCGGACGCACCAGCGGCGGAGCCCGAGAAGCCGCCATCGGCCATTCCGGAGATGACGGCCGCGCAAGGCAAGGCGCTGACCGAGAGGGCGCTGGCCGCAAAGGATCCGCGCGCCCTGGAGGCCGTCCTTGGTGGCGACGCCTTTCTCGACATGGGCAAGTATGACCAGGCGATCGGCGCCTACGACAAGGCGATCGAGCTCGATCCCGAAAACCGCTTTGCCCATTTCGGCCGCGGCCGGGCCTGGGCCGCCAAACGCGATTACGGCAAGGCGATCGCGGACTACGACAAGGCCATACGGACCAGTCCCGACTTTGGCGCGGCGCTTTCGCACCGGGGTCTGGCCAAGGCCACCTCGGGTGATGCCGATGGTGCGCTTGCCGACTGCGGCCGCGCCGCCGACCTCGACCCGAAGGCGCGCGACGCCTTCTACTGCAAGGGCGTGGCCTGGCACGCCAAGGGCGACGCCGGGCGTGCGATCGCCGCCTATTCCGTCGCGATCGGGATCGATGCGAAGGATGACGCCAGCTATTATGCGCGCGGCATGGCGCGGGCCGACCGGAAGGACTATGCCGGCGCCGTCGTCGACTTCGACGAGGCACTGCAGCTCGACCCCGGCAATCCCGACTATGCCATCGCCCGCAAGGCGGCGGCCAACGCCGGCCGGGAGCCAGCGGCGAAAGCCAAGGCCGCGGCAACCAAGCCCGCCGGCCAGGCGCGAACCAAGATCGTCGAGGACGCTATCGAGCAGGGAACGATCTGGCGCGCCCAAAATCAGTTCGACCGGGCGATCGAGCAGTACGACATAGCGGTCGCCGCCGACCCATCCAATGCCGGCGCCCACACCTTGCGCGCCTTCACCTATGCGTTGAAAGGCGACCCCGACCGGGCCATGGCCGACTACGACAAGTCGACAAAGCTCGATCCAAAGTCGACCGACGCCTATTTCTACCGTTCCGCCATCTGGCTGCAGAGAGGCAAGATCGACCGGGCCATCGCCGATCTGAGCACCATCATTTCGCTGCAGCCGGCCAATGCCGACGCTTATGTGCTGCGCAGCCGGGCCCGCGCCGTGAAACACGATTGCGACGGCATCATCGCCGATTCCACGGAGGTGATCCGACTGCGGCCAACGGATGCCGAAGCATGGTTCAACCGCGGATTCTGCTGGAACAGGGAGAAGCAATACGACCGCGCCATCGCCGACCTGGATGAGGCTTTACGCCTTGATCCAAACCACGCCAATGCCAGCAAGGAGCGCGACGATGCGGCCATGGCGAGAGCGGCAAACAAGCAGGCGCCAACGACAGGGGGCGCGGCGGCAACGACGCGCGACATCACGAAGAGTGGCATAGCCCTCTACAACAAGGGTCGCTACGACCTTGCGATCGCCAAATTCGATCAGGCATTGGCGCTCGATTCCAACGATGCCGAGGCTTTCGGATATCGCGGTCTCGCCTGGGGGCAGAAGGGCAATTACGATCGCGCCATAACGGACTACGGCAGCGCGATTGCGCTCGAGCCAAAGAACGGCAGCTATTATTCCGCCCGTGGCTTTGCCTGGACGGCCAAGAACGACCACAAACGGGCCATCGACGATTTCAGCAAGGCGATCGAGTTCGATCCCACCTACGCCCTGCATTTCCACGCTCGCGGGATCAGCCGGATGACCATAGGCGATTACGACGGCGCCATAGCAGACTATGACGAAGCCATCGGCCTTAGTCCGGGCGTCGCCAAAATGCGTGTCGATCGCGGTATCGTCTGGATGGCCAAGGGCGATGCGAAGCGCGCCCTGGCGGATTTCGACATGGCGATCCAGATCGATCGGAACAGTCCGGGCGGCTACTTCGGCAGAGGCCTGGTGCAGGCACGCGCGGGCGATCACGACGGCGCGATCGCCAACTTCACTCACGCCATCAAGCTCTACCCCAACTATGCCGATGCCTACACTTTCCGGGGCCGTTCCTGGGAGGCAAAAGGCAACACCAAGCGCGCCAAGGCCGACCGCAGGAAAGCGCTGAGCCTGGGAGCAAATTGAAGCTTGTCCGGTTGGGATTGCGAGCAGTTCCGGCTGGCCCATGGCCGGCTCCGAGCGGTAGACGCCGCTATGGATTTTGACGTTGAAGACCTTGTGCGCCGGCTACCGTGAGGTGCTCTGCGGTCCCGGTCAGGGGTTCTGCATTGCCCGCCATGCGTCAGCCGGGTTGGTCCTTGGCCGATTCAGCTGTTTCTCCGGTGAAGACAACCCTTGTGCCTTTGTGCACCTCAAGGGCGAGGTCTTCGGCATCCCAATTGGTCAACCTGATGCAACCATGCGAGAAGGTCTTCCCGATCTTGCCGGGTTCGGGCGTACCGTGAATCCCGTAACTTTCAATGGACAGATCGATCCAGATCGATCCGACAGGATTGTTAGGTCCGGCAGCGATGGTGAAGGGCCTTTTGGTTCTTACCCCCTTGAAGGCGAAGTGAGGATCATAATGATAGGTGGGATTGTGGACCACGCGCGTGACTTGTGCCTCGCCGCTCGGCGCCGGCTTCTCTTCGCTTCCAATCGAGGCGGGGTAGACCGAAATCACTTTGCCGGAATTGTCGAGAACGCGAACTTGGCGCGCGGCCTTGTCGACTTCGAGGCTGGCAACGGCTGAGGAGGGATCGCCTCGGGCGATAGCCGGCACCAGCAACTTTGCGCCGGCCGTCCTGAAGCTGATGCCCGGGTTGAGCCTTCGCAGCAATTGTTCGCTGATGTGGAAGCGCTCTGCGATCCGTTCCAACGAACTGCGATAGCCGAGCCTGCGCAGGTGAGCCATTCTTTCCATGCTGGCCGGAATGCGCTTGGTAAACGGTCCACGCACGTCCTTGCGCGTCAGCTCGTAGTTCACAAGAACCGCGCCTTGCGAGGTTGCGACCAGATTGTCCCAGGTCTCCCGGTTGAGCTTGCCATCGGCGGGCAGCGCGTTGGCCGCCTGAAATGCCCGCACCGCCTTGGTGAAGTTCTCCGCCTGGTGGCCGTCAATGAGGCCCGACGAGAACCGCGCGCGATCCAAAAGGATCTGTGCCTTCAGCACGGTCGCATCGACGCCCTTCGTTGCAGCGTCGCCGAATTGAGCATTGTTGACGGTGGCTGCGTCCAGCTTTGCCGCCTCTGTGGCGCCAGCCGCGAAGGCGAACAAAACAAGCGCCAGAAGAACGAGTCTGACCATCAATGTTACTCCAGGCACTGCCGCGCGAAGCTGCTTCTATGACGCCGCTCGGCCGATCTGGTTCCGTTTGTCCCAGCAAATATCGCCGTTGAGTCTGGTTGGGCAGAAGGCCATCCTCGATCTCCGCGCCGGCGACCGGCGGCGCTCAAAGGAAGAACGGCGCATAAACTGCGGTCCTGCGCGCGTCGGCAACGATGGACGGTTGTCGCGCGTAGGCAGAGGAAATTAGCCCCGCGCGGACGACAGCCGTAGGAGCGTCAGCATAGCGCCGGTCACAGGAATAGACGCGGACCGACTGTCCCCATCCGCGGTGGCCACAGTGTGCGAATTTGACCTGTTTGATCGGCTGCAACTTGGCATCTGATTCGCCTGCTGCGTAGAAACAAAGGGACAGAGCACTAAAGTGCGCCCGGTTTTCGCCGGAAATGCCCCGGTTAGTTCGCCGACCCCAGCGCCTTGTCCAGCGCTTTCTTCACATCGGCCGGCCATGTCGCCACCGGCGGCCAGGCGTTCGGTTGGCCATTGTCGCCGCGACGGGCGAAGTAGAGCTGGTGCTTGGCCGGGTCAACCGCCATGAAGCCGTCATTGCCGCCGCAATCATGCGGTACGCAGCCGCTGGCATAGAAGGCGCCCGATGCGGTCTTTTCCGTGCCGCCGCCGACCAGCAGGCTGGTCGCCATGTCGGGCATGTCCTTGCCGAGCAGTTTCTGGGCTTCCTTGTAGACGGCCTCATTGTGGAAGGCGTCGATGATGTTGTCGTATTTCGACGGGTCGATATCCTTCCAGTCCGTGCCGGGCTCCGGCATGTAGGCCAGATTGCCCGAAATGGTCAGTCCGCTCGCTGGCGACCATTGCAAAGCCGGCTTTTCATCGCCGGGCAAAAGATACGGCACGAAATAGATGGCGTTGTCGGACACCGCCGAGGGCGGCGCGCCGCACTCGTCCTGCTCGACCGTGATGCTCTGGATGGCGCCACCCTCCGGCTTCCAGACGATCACCTTGGCCGGGCCGCACTGGTTGCCGCCATCGCCGACATCGACCAGCGCCACATTGACGTCGCCGATCTTGACGATCTTATCGAAAAAGACGTCATAGTTGCTGGCCAGCTGTTTGCCGTCATAGGACAGCACCTTCTCGCCGTCCTGCTCCGGCTGCGTGATGGTGAGTTGGCCGCCTTCGAACGGGATCGGCGCCTGCTTGTCGTCCTCGGAAGCGTCGGCAGCGTTCGTTCCCGTGTCCTGGCCGGTGGCTGGCTTTTCGGCCGCCGGCGCCTGCTCCGCGGCGGGCGTCTGGGTCTGGGTTTGCGCAAACGCGGTGGGTGCCAACAACAAGGCCACCCCGCAGGCGCCGGCCAGAAGCTGGTGTCTCATGACTGTCCCTCCCTCAGTCGCGTCCCGGCAGGAAAGGCCGGGCCTATCGGCCGCTCAGGCCCAGGGGCGCAGTTCGGCGTTCTTCTTCTCGAACGAGGCGATGGCGCCGGCCTTTTCCATGGTCAGGCCGATGTCGTCGAGCCCGTTGAGCATGCAATGCCGCTTGAAGTCGTCGAGATCGAAGGTCACGACGCCGCCGTCCGGGCCACGGATTTCCTTGGCTTCGAGATCGACCGACAGAGTTGCGTTGGAGCCGCGCGAGGCGTCGTCCATGAGCTTCTCCAGGTCCTCGGGGCTGACGGTGATCGGCAGCACGCCGTTCTTGAAGCAGTTGTTGTAGAAGATGTCGGCGAACGAGGTCGAGATGACGCAGCGTATCCCGAAATCGAGCAGCGCCCATGGCGCGTGCTCCCTGCTCGAGCCGCAGCCGAAATTGTCGCCGGCGACCAGGATCTGCGCCTTGCGGTAGGCCGGCTTGTTGAGCACGAAGTCCGGATTTTCCGAACCGTCGTCCTTGTAGCGCATCTCGGCAAACAGGCCGGTGCCAAGCCCGGTGCGCTTGATCGTCTTGAGATAATCCTTCGGGATGATCATGTCGGTGTCGACATTGACGATCGGCATGGGGGCGGCGACGCCGGTGAGCTTGGTGAATTTTTCCATGGCTTTGGCCCGTGTTTTCGTTGCGGGGGATTTTCTGGAGCCCGGTTTACACAAAGCCGCGGGCAAATAAAAGGCAGCTGTTCGTGCGCGCCGGCGCCAGGGTGCCGACGAAACGGCTTCGAATTCACCGCCCGATGGTGCACTCTGGCTGTGATGGCAGAAAACTCCCACGTCCTCTACGCCCGCGAAGCATCCCTCGATACCGCGCAGTTCCGCCGCGTGCTGGCCGAATCCGGCCTCGGCGAAGTCAGGCCCGTCGATGACGAGGCCAGGCTGAAGGCGATGCTGGAGGGCGCCGACCTGATCGTGACCGCTCGTCTCGACATGGAAGGCAAGCCGCTGATTGGCGTTGCCCGCTGCCTGACCGACTTTTCCTGGGTCTGCTACATCTCTGACCTCGCCGTATCGGCCAAGGCGCAGGGACTAGGCATCGGCAAGGGGCTGATGGACGAGGTGGCCCGGCAGCTCGGACCGTCGGTCGCCATCAGCCTGATTTCGATGCCCGACGCTGTCGGCTTCTACGAACGCATCGGCATGAAGCGCATGCCCGACGCCTTCTGGATCTCCCGCAAGCGCTGATTTTCTCTCTCGTGCAATCTTATCCGGTCGTCAATGGCGTGCGATCTTGCCGCTTGACATGCAACCAAATGGTTGCATATTAGAGCTATGAGCATGGATGCAGTCTTTCGCGCCCTGGCGGACCCGACACGCCGGCAATTGCTGGACAGCCTCCATGCCAGGAATGGACAGACGCTGAACGCGCTGTGCGCCGAGTTGGCCATGACCCGCCAGGCGGTGACCAAGCACCTGGCGATCCTGGAGGAAGCAAACCTCGTCACCACCATCCGCCGGGGCCGGGAGAAGGAGCACTACCTCAATCCGGTTCCGATCAACGAGATCGCCGACCGCTGGATTGGCAAATTCGAGCGGGGGCGGCTGACCGCCCTCAGCGACCTGAAGAAACGCCTCGAAAGGGAAGACTGATGAGCAACAGCTTCGTTTATGTGACCTATATTCGCACCACGGCCGAAAAGCTCTGGGAAGCGTTGACCGACCCGGAGTTCAACCGGCAGTTCTTCCTCTGCTCCTATCAGGAGAGCGAATGGAAGGTGGGCTCCAGCTGGAAGCTGATCTTCCCCGACGGGCGGGTCGCCGACAGCGGCGAGATCCTCGAGATCGATCCGCCGCGGCGCCTGGTCATCAAATGGCGCAATGAATGGATGCCCGAGCTCAGGGAAGACGGCTATACGCGCTGCACCTTCACCATCGAGCCGGACGGCGAGCTGATGAAGCTTGCCGTAACCCATGAAGCGGACGGGCCGCACAGGCTGATCGGCAACGTCGCCAAGGGCTGGCCGCTGGTGCTGGCCAGCCTGAAGAGCCTGCTTGAGACCGGCAAGGGCTTCGAGCGTCCGCCATCAAAGGGCTAAAGGCTCGTTTCGTCAACGAAACAAATTTGATGTGGAGGCATCCATGATCCACGCTCCCAGGGTACGGAGCATGACCAATGGCGACACCGTCATGGCATCGGCCGAGATCGAAGCGCCTCCGGAACGCATCTTCGAGGCACTGGTCGGCGAGGAAATCGGGCAATGGTGGGGGTCGGCCGACACCGAACGGATGGTCGACTGGTCGGCCGACCTGCGAGTCGGCGGCCATTGGACCGCTATTGTCCGAACGGCCGACGGCACGGACCTGCCGGCCAGCGGCGAATTCCTCGAGATCGAGGCGCCGCGCCGGATCGTCCAGACGCGGGCCTATGCATGGGACCATCCCACGCTTGGCCGGCGGCAAACCACGGTAGCCTGGCTGCTGCAGCCGACTGCCAGGGGCACGCGCCTTACCATCTGCCATGGCGGTTTTGCCGGGCTGCACGAAGCGGCGGCGGAACATGCAGAGGGCTGGGCGCGGGTGCTTGCCTGGCTGCAGGCACATGTCGAGGCTGGAAGACTGGCCGCGGCCTGAGCGGCGGGCCGTTGCTTTGCGCAGCCTCTCTCCGCCTTGACCCACACCTCATCCGGCCCACATCCCATGCATGGGAAAACAGGCATGTTTCATAGGCACGGCCGGTTGGGGCGTTCCGACACGATACAGCCAAGACTTCCCGCAACCCGGATCGCATCTCGAACGCTATTCCAGGCACTTTCCGATCGTCGAGATCGACACATCCTTCTACAAGCCGCACCGCCGCGAGACCTATGAGCGCTGGGCACGCGCCGTGCCGGAGCACTTCCGCTTCGCCGTCAAGCTGCCGAAGGCCATCACCCATGAGCACCGCCTCGCCGGCTGCGACGACCTCCTTGAGAGCTTTCTCCTGCAGGCCGAAGGTCTCGGCGCAAAGCTGAGCGTGCTTCTGGTGCAGCTGCCTCCGAGCCTATCCTTCGAGCCGGACGTCGCGAGCGGTTTCTTCGACATGGTCGGCAAGCGAACCCAAGCAAGGCTGGTTTGCGAACCGCGCCATCCCAGCTGGTTCGAAGCCGACGCTGAAGCGCTTCTGGCCGATCGCCGGATCGCGCGTGTCGCCGCCGACCCCGCTCCGGTGCCAACTGCTGCGGCGCCGGCAGGCTGGCCCGGCCTCGCCTATTTCCGCTGGCACGGCGCGCCGCGCGCCTATTACTCCGACTACGATGCCGATAGCCTCGCCAGATTTGGCCGGCAAATGGAGGCGGCGGCGGCTTTCGGTGCCGAGGTCTGGGGCATCTTCGACAACACGGCCGCCGGCCATGCGCTGGGCAACGCGCTTGCCGTCGAATCGATGATCGCCCAGACGCTTCTTCCTTCTCCCCTTGTGGGAGAAGGTGTCGCCGAAGGCGACGGATGAGCAACTGTGTTTTCAGGCTTTGTCTGGATACCAGGGTTGGTTGTGTCGAAGCATGGCGCTGAGGATGGTCATAATCTTTCGGGCCACGGCGACGATGGCGACCTTTGGTTGCTTACCGTT
>NZ_SRTV01000080.1:0-380 GCF_004792025.1 Mesorhizobium sp. M8A.F.Ca.ET.181.01.1.1
CGATGCGCCGCGCCACCACGGATGGCGCGACGCCCAACTCCCGCGCTGCTTCAGCAAAACTTCCGTGTTGTACTACAGCAGCGAAGGTCCGTACGTGCGTTATCACGTCCACAGTCAGTCTCCCATGGCGCTTCGCCCTTTCCGAGGCCGTATCCAAGCACCGATTAATGCAAAAATTGGTTCACAGATACCTCAAAATTGCGTCAATCAACCATCACAAGCATCAATAGAATAACGGTCATCACCACTTCTTAGGGTGGATCGCACGAAAAAAGTGGAGACAGACCCATATCTTTGACGCCGATCGCGAAGGCGGTTGCTTGTTGATCTTCGCTTCTACGACTGATGTCTACGGTCTTTTCAAATGACTGTGTTCGCCG
>NZ_SRTV01000081.1:0-378 GCF_004792025.1 Mesorhizobium sp. M8A.F.Ca.ET.181.01.1.1
GCCGAGCTTCGCGCCGAAGGCCGACGCCGCTGAAGGCGCCTACGCGTTCGACGCCACCTTCGAGGTCTATCCCGAAGTCAAGCTGGGCGACGTCGCCACGGCGGAAATCGAGCGCACCACGACCACCATCAGCGAAGCGGAAATCGACCGCACGCTGGAAATCCTGCGCAAGCAGCGCGTGCATTACCACGCTCGCGGCGAAGCCGGCGAGCACGGCGACGGCGGTGCTGACACGGCAGCGAAAGAAGGCGATCGCGTGTCTGTCGACTTCATCGGCAAGATCGACGGTGAAGCGTTTCAGGGCGGCAGCGCCGAAGACTTCGCGTTCGTGCTGGGCGAAGGCCGCATGCTGCCGGAGTTCGAAAAGGCGGCCACGGG
>NZ_SRTV01000082.1:0-378 GCF_004792025.1 Mesorhizobium sp. M8A.F.Ca.ET.181.01.1.1
CGAGAGCTTCTCGGTAGCCATTGCGTCTTCGTTCAGCGCCCAGCGGAATGCCTTCTCGTCCAGCGACTGCAGCGGCTCGGCCTTGACGTTGTCTGCCGAAAGCTTGCGCTCCAGCTTGCCGGTATCCTTGTCCAGCTCTTCCAGCAGCGCCGGGCTGATCGTCAGGCGGTCGCAACCGGCAAGCGCTTCGATTTCGCCGACGTTGCGGAAGGACGCGCCCATGACGACGGTGCTGATGCCATTGGCCTTGTAGTAGTTGTAGATGCTGCGCACGGAAACGACGCCCGGATCGGTCTCGGCGGTGTAGTTTTCGCCGGTCGACTTCTTGTACCAGTCAAGGATACGGCCGACGAAGGGCGAAATGAGGAAGACCTTGGC
>NZ_SRTV01000083.1:0-377 GCF_004792025.1 Mesorhizobium sp. M8A.F.Ca.ET.181.01.1.1
GCTGTGGCTCCGCCTTCGCGATATCCACTGGCTGGAAGATAGATGAAGCTTATTGACGGGATAAGCAGGATAAACAAGGATGAGGTATTGCGAAAAGAGGGATAAATGACCCGTTCCGTCCTTGCTGACCTTGATGCCGTCCTCAGCATCGCCCGCCTTGGAACCTTCCGCGCAGCGGCTCTCGACCTTGGAATGTCAACAACGGCCTTGAGCAACTCCATCGCGAAGCTGGAGCAGCGCCTCGGTATCCGGCTGTTCAACAGGACGACGCGAAGCGTGTCCCTGACCGATGCGGGGAAGACGTTTGTAGAACGGGTCGGACCAGCGGTGATCGACATCCGCGACGCAATGCTCGCGGCCCAGTCGCTTCAGGAGAC
>NZ_SRTV01000084.1:0-377 GCF_004792025.1 Mesorhizobium sp. M8A.F.Ca.ET.181.01.1.1
ATACGCGACATCTTCCGTTGCGCGAACTTATGTCGAGGGCTTCTGGTGCAATTCTCAGGTTGACTCCTTGTTTGCTCATGAGCCCGCTGTCGATTGCGCAGTATCTACCGGCTGAGACCTCTGACTTTGACGTCGTGGTCTTCGACGAAGCTTCTCAGATTCCAGTCTCGGATGCGATTGGTGCGATGGCGCGGGCGCGGCAAGTCATCATGGTCGGTGACCCGAAGCAGCTCCCGCCGACCAGCTTCTTCGACCGTGCGGAATCCGACGTCGACGATACGGATGTCGAGGTGGAACTCGAGAGCATTCTGGAAGAATGTATCGGAGCGAACCTGCCGACGATGAAGCTGTCGTGGCACTACCGCAGCCGGCACGAG
>NZ_SRTV01000085.1:0-376 GCF_004792025.1 Mesorhizobium sp. M8A.F.Ca.ET.181.01.1.1
CGCCGTGCTCGGCAGCACGCTCGTGATCGGCGCCACTTTCATTGCATTGAATCTGCTCACGGATGCGCTTTATCGCGTGTTCGATCCTCGCGCCCGCTGATGCAACGGAGACTAACCACGTGCGTCATCCTCTTGAACAATCGACGCAGGACTGGCCGATGAATGCCCCGCGACTCACGTGCAAGCAGTGGCTCCTCACGGACACGCCCGCGTCGCGCAGACAGGCCGCGTTGGGTCTCGCCTATCGCCGCTGGCGGCGTTTCGCGGGCAACCCGCTATCCGTATTCGGCTTTGCGATCCTGATGGTGCTCGTGATCGTTGCAATAGTCGGACCGTGGATCGCGCCGCACGATCCGCTGCGCCAGGTGCTCTCCGA
>NZ_SRTV01000086.1:0-374 GCF_004792025.1 Mesorhizobium sp. M8A.F.Ca.ET.181.01.1.1
GCCGAGCAGACAATCGCTGTGTTGCGCGAGCGCTCGCCGCTTTCCATGGCGGTATCGCTCGAGGTGGTGACGCGCGCGGAAGGCTCGATGGCGGACGTGCTGCGCGGCGATCTGGATCTCACGCGTTCCAGCTTTTTGCACGGCGACGCGGTGGAGGGCATTCGCGCGCGTATCGTCGATAAGGACAACGCGCCGCGCTGGCGTTTTGCGCGCATTGAAGACGTGAGTGCCGCCGACGTGGCTAAGATGTTCGAAAGCCCGTGGCCGGCGAGCGAGCATCCGCTGCTCGACTTGGGCAATTAGCCACGCAGTTGGCCGCGCAGCCGGCCGCAGTTAGCCAGGCAATCAGCTCTGCAGTTTGCCCTGCAATTGGC
>NZ_SRTV01000087.1:0-373 GCF_004792025.1 Mesorhizobium sp. M8A.F.Ca.ET.181.01.1.1
GGTCGAGGCGGTAGAGCCGCGACCCGCTCTACGGACTGCTCTTCACCTTCGGCCTCGCCTTGGTCATCGAAGGTGTGTTCCGCTACTATTACGGCGTCTCCGGCAATCCCTATGCCGTGCCGGCGCTGCTTGCCGGCGGCACCAATCTCGGCTTCATGTTCCTGCCCAACTATCGCGGCTGGGTGGTGTTGGCTTCCCTCATCGTCTGCCTCGGCACCTGGCTCCTGATCGAGAAGACCAGGCTCGGCTCGTATTTGCGCGCCGCCACCGAAAACCCGGAGCTCGTCCAGGCCTTCGGCGTCAACGTGCCGCTGCTCTTGACGCTCACCTACGGGCTGGGCGCGGCGCTTGCGGGGCTCGCCGGCATTCTGGC
>NZ_SRTV01000088.1:0-372 GCF_004792025.1 Mesorhizobium sp. M8A.F.Ca.ET.181.01.1.1
GCTTCAACTACATCGGCCCGATAGACGGCCACGATCTGGATTCGCTGATTCCCACGCTGCAAAACATCAAGGAACTGCGCGGCCCGCAATTCCTGCACGTGGTGACCAAGAAAGGCCAGGGCTACAAGCTCGCCGAGGCCGATCCGGTGCTGTATCACGGGCCGGGCAAGTTCAATCCGGCTGAAGGCATCAAGCCGGCCGTGTCGCCGTCGAAGAAGACCTACACGCAAGTGTTCGGCGAGTGGCTGTGCGACGCCGCCGAACTCGACGCGCGCGTAGTCGGCATTACGCCGGCCATGCGCGAAGGCTCGGGCATGGTGGAGTTCGAGAAGCGCTTTCCGGACCGTTATTTCGACGTCGGCATTGCCGAGC
>NZ_SRTV01000089.1:0-372 GCF_004792025.1 Mesorhizobium sp. M8A.F.Ca.ET.181.01.1.1
CCGTAAGCGACGCCACGCGATCCCACCCGGCGCTTGTTGCGAGCCTGTTTGGCAACATAGGCAAGCAGATCGCGGATATGGATCATCCCCTTGGGGTCGTCCAGCGTCTCTTCATAAACCGGCATGCGGGAACGTCCGGTTTCCTCAAACAGGATCAGCGCGTCACCGATCGTCATATTCTGATCGAGACCGTCAATATCCACCCGCGGGATCATGATATCTTCGACCCTGATCTCACGGAAACGGAGGATGTTGTGTAGCATCGCCCGTTCTTCGGGCGTAAAAGCGGCGCCTATTTCAGTGTCGTCCATCAGCGCATCGGTCAGATCCTCGCGCAGGCGCTCACCCTGAGACGGTTTCAGCAACCGCGCG
>NZ_SRTV01000008.1:0-344815 GCF_004792025.1 Mesorhizobium sp. M8A.F.Ca.ET.181.01.1.1
AGCTAGCCACCGGCAGCGGAGCCGAAACCGCGACTTCATCAGGCAGTCCTTCACATTGCTCGATATTGAAAACGGTGAAGCGCTTGAGGAAAGGGATCGCCTGGGCATCCTCGCCTGTCTCGCGAGCGCGCTTCCTCTCATGATCCGGGACAAAACGATCGGCATAAACGACCGTTGTCCCACGTTCGCCTTTGCGGACGTTCCCGCCGAGCGCGACAGACTGTCGATAGGTTAGCCAACTCTGCGTTGGGAACCCGCGTTCGACGACGGCACCCCAGAGGATAAGCACGTTGATCCCGCTGTACGTACGATGCGTGCTGGCATTCTTAGGCAAGGAAAGCGACGCTTTTGCCGCGGAAGTCCCCCATGGCTGAACCCAAGGAAAACGACCCGCTTCCAGTTCGGCAATTATCTTGCCAGTGATGTCGTCGTAGAGATTGGACCGGTCGGCGACGGCATGGTTTCGATTGTTCCGGACAGACATCGCGGTTCTCCGCGACGGGCGCCGAAGGCCTTTCCTTCCGCTTTTAACCCGTCGTGAAAACCCGACCCTCCTCTCACTCTCCGTCGGGAGAGCCCTCTGCTCTCCCGACCAAATGCGAAAAAGGGCGTACAAGGCGGAAGCCCCGAAATGTCCGTGAGCGGGAATAAGTCAGTTCGGTGCTGGAGCAGGTTCGTGGGCCTGAGACCGGTTCAACAGGGCGGCCGAAGGAGCATCAGCATAGCGCCGCCGTGAGGCGGGATGCGGGACCGACAGCCCCCGGCGAAGGGCGCCATATGAAACTTTGCTCGCTAACTTCAGCGCAGATCAGGAAGCGAGCCGTCGGGCATGACGCATGGTCGATCCGGGCCACAGCTACTCCTCACCGGCCGATATCCACGAAATCACCGCCCGGCATACGCTTGCCGGCTTTCGCCCTTTCCACCCGTGAAGGCTATCGGCTTCAATTGTCTGCTTAGCGAAGGAGGAATGGCGTCATGACAGGTCCCAGGGAAAGTGAACTAAAGCGGACGATCCGCCGCAAGCAGCTGCGCGAAATCGTACCTCTGGCCGACAGCACAATCTATGAAATGGAACAACGCGGGCAATTTCCACGACGTTTCGCTCTCACTCCTCGGTGCGTGGTTTGGGATCTCGCCGAAGTAGAAGCCTGGCTCAAGGCCCGCAGGGCAGTTCCGATCTCCCGTGCGAGTCCTCCTGATGTGCGTTTACGGAAACCTCTCCTGTCAGAGCGCGAGATCGGGCACAAATGCCGCAAGCATAGTGGGACGAGCGCCACGGTGAGGTCGATGATCAATCCGTTCGGGTAAATTTGCCGCTGCCGCGGACACATGGCGCCGCAAAGCCCCCTGGCCACGTCACTCCAATGCCTGAATGCAGCTCCCGGGTACGCGTCCAAGAAACCAGATTGAGCGGTCGCGAACGTCGAAAGCGCTGCTCACCCGACATCTGAGACATCTGTCATGACCATCCATCCTGCCGAAGATCAGCGATGGTCATGCCGGCACGATCACGTCGTCCCCATGATGCCGATGATGATCAGGATCAATAGCGCGTTCGGCTTGCTGCTTACGATCGGCATGATGCCGTCTCAAGTTACGAAGCGTCACACTCTTGAAAACAGCCATTATATGAGCTATTTTTTTCACAATGGCTCTAAACAGCTAATTTGTGAGGCGAAAATGATCGACCTGAACGATCTTGGCAATGAGATCAAGAATGCCAGAAAGCAGCGTAAGCTGACACGCGAAAAGCTCTCTGAACTCTCCGGCGTCAGTCGGGCGAGGATCGAAGCGCTTGAGAACGGCAGGGTATCCGACATGGGTTTCAAAGGCGTGCTCACGCTCATGAACATTGTAGGGCTCGATTTCCGACTGACGACCTTCAACAACAAGCGGCCCACACTCGAAGACATCTTGGAGGAAGACGATGCTGCGCGTTTGGGTGGGTAGCAAGCCAGTCGGCGTCCTGGACAGATCCGGCAAGCGTGGTTCGACTTTCGTGTACGATGTGAAGACCGATGGTCCTGACGCCGTGTCGCTCACAATGCCCAAGCGGACCGAATCATGGAATTCGGAGTTCGGGCTCCTTCCCATTTTCGACATGAACCTTCCCGAGGGGGCACTTGAAGGGAAGATCAGGGCGGCCTTCGCGAAGGCATTGGGCCGGTTCGATGACATCGACCTGCTGGCCGTTGTCGGCCGGTCGCAGATCGGCCGTATCCGCTTCACTGGAATGGAAGAGGAACTGGTGGAGGACGTCCCTTTCCGAAGCATTGACGACTTGCTGCGCGCTCGTCGGGCCGGCGATCTCTATAACGAGCTCCTGGAAACATACGCAGTCCATTCAGGGGTCGCCGGAGTGCAGCCGAAGGTCCTGGTGCGAGCCAGGGAGGATAGTCCGTTGGACGGACGCCAGTCGCTCAACGTCCGCGGAGCTACCCACATCGTCAAAATGTGGGATCCCGACGAGTATCCCGAATTGGCAGCAAATGAGTTCTTCTGCCTTATGGCAGCTCGGGAAGTTGGCCTCGAAGTGCCGGACTTCCGGCTATCCGAGGATGGTCTTGCCCTGGTGGTCGAGAGATTCGACCTGACCGACAGCTCGTACCTCGGATATGAGGACTTCTGTGTGCTGAACGGCGTGACCAGCAAGGACAAGTACAACGGAGGGTATGAAACAAAGCTCTTTAGGCGGATCAAGGAATTCGTCTCTCCCGAAAATGCCGTCGGGTCATTGGAAGCCGCTTTCCGCCTGTTTGTGATCAACTGCGCCATCCGCAATGGCGATGCACACCTGAAGAATTTCGGCGTCGTCTACAAAGACGCGGAAAGTCCGGTACGGCTGGCTCCCGTGTATGACCTCATCACGACTAGGGCCTACATCAAGAACGATGCCATGGCGCTTACGCTCGACGGCACCACTGCCTGGCCCGACCGAAAGAGGCTTGACCGGTTGGGCGTCACCCGCGCGAACCTCCGACCGGGGCGCGTAGCAGAGATCGTGGAGCAGACCTGCGACTCGCTCTCAGACGTTTCGGGAAGGGTGAAGGCCTATTTTGAAGGATCCCGCTTCCCTGAGGTCGGCGAAGACATGCTTAGGGAATGGCAGGCCGGAGTGCGCTCGCTTTGCGAGGGAAAGACGATCCACCTGATGGGGGTTTTGGACGAAACACGAGCAAACGACTAAAATATCAGCTCTTTCAGGGAAATCAGAATATAATAGCTAGTATTTAAGCTGTTCAGACCGAGGTGCGCTAGATTCCACCGCTGGCTTGCAGTCCATCGCCAAAACCAATTCTCCGCGCGTTCAGACCGGCACGGGCTCGTTCAGTCAAAGCGCCGGATCGGGCGCCAGGATCGGCAGCGACGGCGGAACGAGCGTCGGCAGGTACCTCTTGCCATCCACCCAGGCATCAATGATGTCCGACCATTCCTGCATCATATGGCGGCGCTGCACCTCATATTCGGCTTTGTTGTAAACGCCACGCGACGAGCGTCCGTCTTCGTGCGCCAAGCACTTTTCTATCCAGTCGCTGTTGAAACCAAGTTCGTTCAGCAGCGTCGAACCTGTCCGCCGCAGGTCGTGAACCGTAAACGGCTCAAGGGGCAGCCCCTCCATCTTGGCCCGTTCGACGACAGCATAGGTCACGCGGTTGAAGGTCGCGCGCGACATCGATGCATCCGCGTCATATCGAGACGGCAGCAGATATCTTGAATTGCCTGCACAGGTCTTCAAGGCGATCATGATGTCGAGCGTCTGGCGCGACAGATAGACGTTGTGCGCCTTCGAACGCTTCATCCTCTCCTTCGGGATCGTCCAGACTGCGTTCTCAAAATCGACTTCGTCCCAGACGGCGTCCTGCAGCTCGCTCTTGCGCACCATGGTCAGGAGGTAGAGGCGCATCCCCAAGCGGATGGTCGGAAGCGTTGCGACATGCTCGAGTTGCTTCAGCATCACTCGAATTTCTGAAGGGGTGAGTGAGCGATCCCGTGGAACGAAGTTGGCGATGGAGGCCGGCCCTACGTCGTCAGCCGGATTGGCGACCTTCTCGCCATGAAGAACCGCGAAGCTGTAGATCTGCTTGAGGATATCGCGCACGTGGATCGCTGTGGCAGGAGCACCACGATCAACGATCTTGCCGCAAAGTACCCTGAGGTCGTCAGGCGTGATTTCCGTCAGAAGGCGGTTCCTCCAGACCGGGAGCAGTTCACGTTCGAAGATTGAACGCCGCATCGCGCGAGTGCTGTCGGCCATGGGTCCGGCAGTCAACCACTTTTCACCGAACTCGCCGAAGCTCTTTGCCTCCTTGATACGGCGCTTCTCCCGCTGCTTCTCAATCGCAGGAGATCGGCCGTCGCGAATGTCTCGTCTTGCATCGAGGCACCGCTCTCGCGCCAGGGCAAGTGAGATGCCGTCGCGTCCGTATTTGCCCAGGTAGACAGTCTCCCGACGGCCGTTGAGCCTGTAATCCAGCCGGAATGAGATCGCGCCACTCGGCATGACGCGAATGTACATGCCATCGCGGTCCGCAATCTTGTAGATTTTATCTTTTGGTTTCAATGCCTTGAGGGCTGTGTCCGTCAGCATTCCTGCTGCCTCCTGAAAAGTACCGTCAGCGCAATTTCGGGGGCTCCTGGCAGGGATTTCCTATTGTCTTCAATAGGTTAAAACGAAAAAAGTACCGTCACGAGCCTCATTGGTCGTGACGGTACTTTGAAAAATTGGTGGGAGCAATATGGGCGAGGTCCGTCAGGCGGACCGCCAGCGCCAAAACCTGCCTGCCGATAGATGCCGAATGTCTTAGAGAGGATTTATTTTTGATTTCAATGGCTTGCGTCGAACTACAGCGTATTTTCGGCGGCGTTCGGATAGGCCTGAATCATTCCCACTCGATTGTCCCAGGCGGCTTCGAGGTGACGTCATAGACCACGCGGTTAATGCCGCGCACTTCGTTGATGATGCGGGTTGCGGCGGCACCCAGGAAGGCCATGTCGTAGTGGTAGAAGTCAGCCGTCATGCCGTCGACCGAAGTGACGGCGCGCAGCGCACAGACGAATTCGTAGGTGCGGCCGTCGCCCATCACGCCGACGGTCTGCACCGGCAACAACACGGCGAAGGCTTGCCAGATGGCGTCATAGAGGCCGGCCTTGCGGATCTCGTCGAGATAGATGGCGTCGGCCTCGCGCAGGATCTCCAGCTTCTCGCGCGTGATGCCACCGGGACAGCGTATGGCAAGACCGGGGCCTGGAAACGGATGGCGGCCTATGAAGCTTTCGGGCAGGCCGAGCTCCTTGCCCAGCGCCCTCACCTCGTCCTTGAACAGTTCGCGCAGCGGCTCGACCAGCTGCATGTTCATGCGCTCCGGCAGACCGCCGACATTGTGGTGCGACTTGATCGTCACCGACGGGCCGCCGGTGAAGGAGACGCTCTCGATGACGTCTGGATAGAGCGTGCCCTGCGCCAGGAAATCGGCACCGCCGAGCTTTTTCGCCTCTTCCTCGAACACCTCGATGAACAGCCGGCCGATCGTCTTGCGCTTCTTTTCCGGGTCCGACTCGCCTTCCAGCGCGGTGATGAACTTTTCCGAAGCATCGACCAGGATCAGCGGCAGATTATAGTACTGGCGGAACATCGCCACCACACCGGCGGCCTCGTCCTTGCGCATCAGGCCGTGGTCGACGAGGATGCAGGTGAGCTGATCGCCGACCGCCTCGTGGATCAGAAGGGCGGCGACCGAGGAATCCACGCCGCCCGAGAGCGCGCAGATGACCTTGCCCTTGCCGACCTGCTTGCGGATCGCCTCGACCGCGTGCTCGCGGTAGGCGCGCATCGTCCAGTCGCCTTCGATGCCGGCGATGTTGTGGACGAAATTCCTCAGCAGCCTCGCGCCGTCCGGCGTGTGCACCACCTCCGGATGGAACATGATGCCGTACATCCTGCGCTCGACATTGCCGAAGATGGCGAAGGGCGAGCTTTCCGATTTGCCGAACACCTCGAAGCCCGGTGGCAGGGCGATGACGCGGTCACCATGGCTCATCCACACCTGATGGCGCTGGCCGGTCGCCCACAGGCCCTCGAACAGCGGGCTGTCCTTCTCGATCTCGACGAAGGCGCGGCCGAATTCGCGATGGTTGGAGCTTTCGGCGACGCCGCCCATCTGCACGCACATGGCCATCTGGCCATAGCAGATGCCAAGCACCGGCACGCCGGCATCGAAGACGATCTGGGGCGCGCGCGGGCTGCCGATATCGGATGTCGAGGCCGGTCCGCCGGACAGGATCACCGCTTTCGGATTGATGCGCTTGAATGCCGCCTCGGCCGACTGGAACGGCACGATCTCGGAAAACACGCCGGCCTCACGGATGCGGCGGGCGATGAGCTGCGTAAACTGGCTGCCGAAATCGACAATCAGGACGGTGTCGGGGTGATTGGCTGTTGTCATGGCGAGCGTTTAGAGAAAGAAACGAGTCTGCGCAATGGGTTGCGTAGCCTGACTTTCAGACTGGTCTGGGCTGATCGTCGGATGAAGCCGCCCGCAGCAAACCCGAACCGATCGCCTGTTCGAGGCGCATGACGGCGTCGGCCAGCTTCTCGTCGATGACATGGAGATATTCGGTCCAGTCGCCGACGTGCCTCAGATCAGCCGCACCGTCGGAAATGCCGCGCAGCCCGATGAGAGGGATGTCGAACAGCTGGCAGGCACGCAAGCAGGCGAAGGTTTCCATGTCGACCATGTCGGCGGCGATCGCTTCGTACGCCGAGCCGGTAATGATGGCGCCGCCCGTCGACAGTGTCGCCTGCTTGATTTCGGGAATACGCAGCGGCAGCGGTACGGTCACCGGCAGGTCGAGAAACGGCGTGGCGCCCTTCTCGAAGCCCAGCGGCGAGGCATCGATGTCGCGATAGGCGGCCGAGACCGCCTGGTAGATTTCCGTCTGTTCCAGGGTCCGGCTGCCGGCCGAGCCGAGCGATACGACAAGGTCCGGCAATGCTTTTGCGGATTTCAACCAGGAAAGCTCGGCACCCAGCCGTACGCCGGCTTCGACCGGCCCGACACCCGTCATCAGCGGGGTGAACAGCCGCTGCAAATGCGGGCCGTATTCGGCCTTCGCCGCCATGACGAAGAGGACATCCTTGCCACCAATTCGCACGACGTTGCTCATCGGATCAGCCAGCTATCCCGTCACGCCCAACCACCGTCATCATCGTCCCGGTCATGGTTGCGATCAGCTTGGCCTCGCCGTCGGCGGCGAAGGCATAGGCCTGGCCGTCGGCAACGATGATGGTGCGGCCGGGTTTGGTCACCGACCCGCGGAACAGAAAGCGCTCGCCCCGGCCCGGCGCCAAAAGGTTGACCTTGAACTCGATGGTCAGCACGCCGGAATTTTCCGGCATCAGCGAGAACGCCGCATAGCCGCAGGCCGAGTCCAGCGCCGTCGAGATGACCCCCGCATGCAGGAAGCCATGCTGCTGGGTCAGCGCCGCCGAATAGGGCATCTCGATCTCGATGATGCCGGGCGTCACCAATGTCAGTTCGGCGCCGATCGTCGCCATCGCCTGCTGGCGCGCGAAGGACGCCCTGACGCGATCCTCATAGTCCGGAGCCGGTACGATCTTCGCTGCCATCGCCATTGCCTTCACGTTTGCCGGGAAAGCTTATCGCAGAGGCATGGGCGGCAGGCAAATGCTTTTGCTGCACTGCAACAAAACGACATCGAGGCGTCCTGGGCTACGGACTCGTAAAAGCGAAGCTGATGGCCGCCAAGGCCATGCTCGCGCACGCGAGCACAATCGCTAACGCCGAATGTCGCATTTGAGCGCCAGCTCGGCGCATCTCATGGCGACCTCTCGCTACGCCCGGTACAAATTATTGGTCAGGTCAGTTGGCAAGGAGGCCTTGCATGCGTGGTCATTGCTTATGTGGCGCTATTGCTTTTGAAGTCGACGGCCCGGCACAAGCATGCGTGGTCTGTCATTGTGAAAGCTGTCGGCGGCAATGTTCCGCGCCGATGACCGCCTACATTGGCGTCCTGAACGGCCAATGGCGATGGCTAAGCAAGCCGCCAAAGCTGTTCAACTCTTCTCCCGGTGTGGAAAGAACATTTTGCGATCACTGTGGCACGCCGCTGTCCTTCCGCTCAAAGAAGATGTCCAATGTCATGCATTTTTTCTCGGCAGCGATGGAGGAGCCGGAAAAATTCGCACCAACGCTGCATGTCGCTTTTGAGGAGAAGCTGCCTTGGTTGAAACTCGCCGACGGTCTGCCGACACGGTTTGGGCCTGACTATACGAAAAACTAGTTCAACCAGAGAAACGAAGCGGCGAGCGGAGTGGCGAACGCCACCCATGCCGCATAGGGCGCGAACAGCCAGCCGGAAAGCCGATCGCCGTTGCTGGGCGCCCCAGATCTTCATCGCGATGCCCGCCGGGTCACGCAACCAGGGGCGTTGCCGGCACCTGTCAACGGCGTCAGTTCACCCGGCGCATGGCGCAGAAGTAAAATCCGTCAGTGCCACTCAGCGCCGGCGAGAGCGAAATGCCACCCAGGGCACCGATCCGCATCGCGGCGGCATGGCCTGGAAAGTGGCTGTCCCAAAGCTGGCGATGATCGACCGGGGCAAAGCCGCCGTGCCGCTCGCGAAACGCGGCGACCTGTTCGCCATTTTCCTCGTCGAACACGGAACAGGTGATGTAGACCAGCAGGCCGCCGGGTTTGACATAGGTTCTGGCGGCATCGAGGATCGTCGACTGCTCGCCCTTGCGGGCGTCGAGCTGTCTCTGCGTCAGCCGCCATTTGGCGTCGGGACGCCGCCGCCAGGTGCCGCTGCCGGTGCAGGGCGCGTCCACCAGCACGATGTCCATATGATTGGCGAGCGGGGCAAGCTCGGCCGGCTTGGTGGCGACCTGCACATTGCGGTTTTCCGAGCGGCGGATACGGTCGAAGATCGGCGCCAGCCGCGCCTTTTCGGCATCGTGAGCGAAGATCTGACCGTGATTGCCCATCGCAGCCGACAGCGCCAGCGTCTTGCCGCCGGCGCCGGCGCAAAAGTCGAGTACCTGCATGCCTGCCGTCGCGCCGGCAAGCGCTGCCGCAATCTGCGACCCCTCGTCCTGGACCTCGAACCAGCCTTTCTGGAAGGCCGGCTCGGCCTGCACGTTCGGGTGTCGGCCGTCACCGTCGATCGGCGGGATGCGGATGCCGTAGGGTGCGATCCGTGCGGCGCTGGCACCGGTCTGCTCCAGTTCGGCCAAGACCTTGGCGCGATCGGCCTGCAGGGTGTTGACCCGGATGTCGAGCGGCGGACGCGTGGCAAGTGCTGCGCCCTCCTCGACCCATGTCCCGCCAAAGGCCCGTTCGAATAGCGGTTCGCACCAATCGGGGATGTCGGCGCGAACCGCAGGCGGCGCATCGGCAAGCCGGCGGTCTGCGATTGCCTGGAGTTCCGTTGCGCTGAGCAGCGGCGGCGCGAACTTGTCACCTTCGAGCGCAGCGTTGAGCGACTGCCCCGTCTGGCTCCATTCGAGCAGCAGCGCCCCGAAGCCGATGGCGCGCGGCGTGTCTTCGCCCAGCAACCAGCCGGCGGAGCGTTTGTGGCGCAGCGCGTCGTAGACGATGTTGCCGATCGCGGCGCGATCACCACCGCCGGCGAAGCGATGTGACAGGCCCCAATCCTTCAGCGCATCGGCCACCGGCCGGTGACGCCGACCAATGTCCTCCAGCACTTCGATGGCCGCAGCCAGCCGTCCGCCCAGTCGCATTCGTCATTCCATCAAATCGAGCACATGAATCCCAGGGCCTGCTCTTAGAGCCTTTCACGTCCGGATTGAACCCCGCTCCGTCGAGCACCGCCGAGACACTGCTGACCACGCCCACGGATCAAGCCGTCCAATAAATCTCCCCGGTCCGCGAAAGCAGATCGATCAATAGATGAAAGGTCTCTAATGTTCGCAACTGGCGACTGCAAGCACGGCTTGTGGCGCAACCGCTCTGCTTTCCAAGTTTTTCGGTTGGGAATACTCTTGCCGCCATGATTCGCGGCGCGGAAACCGTGGACCGGCGGATCGTCACGAGGAGAGGGCAATGAAGACTTATCTGGCGGAAGTTCTAGGCACATTTCTGTTGGTGTTCATCGGTACGGCGTCCGTGGTGACGGGCGGCTTCGGCGGCGCGCTGCCGCTTGGTCAGGAGGGCATCGGCCTGGCATTCGGCATCGGCCTCATCGCAGCGGCCTATGCGATCGGCCCGATTTCGGGCGCGCATCTCAATCCGGCGGTGACGCTCGGCGTCTTCCTTGCCGGCCGGCTGCCCGCCAAGGACGTCATCCCCTATTGGATCGCGCAGATCATCGGGGCCATCATCGCCTCGCTGGCGTTGTGGATCATCGTTTCCGGCCAAACCGGCGGCCACACCGGCGGCTTCGGCGCCAATGGCTGGGACGAGACGAAATGGGGCATGAGCTCGGCGTTCCTGTGGGAGCTGATCGGCACCTTCACCTTCGTCACGGTGATCCTCGGCGTTACCGCTGAAAAGCACTCGACGGCTTTTGCCGGTCTGGTCATCGGCCTGACGCTGGCGGGCATTCACTTCGCCATGATCCCGGTCACCGGCACCTCGGTCAATCCGGCGCGCTCCATCGGTCCGGCGCTTTTTACCGGCGGTGCCGCGCTTAGCCAGCTCTGGCTGTTCATCGTCGCGCCGTTGATCGGTGGCGCCATTGCCGGCGTCGTCGCCAAGGCGCGTGTCTTCGAGAAGGATTGATTTCCAAAGCCCGAATGCAAAAGGCGCGGGCCATGGCCCGCGCCTTTTTTGTAGGTCCTTAAGTTCGGATCAGGCAGCGATATCAAAGCGATCGGCGTTCATCACCTTGGTCCATGCCGCAACGAAATCCCGGGCGAATTTCTGCCCGGCATCCCCGGATCCATAGACTTCGGCCAATGCACGCAATTGTGCGTGCGAGCCGAAGATCAGATCGGCACGGGTGCCGGTCCACCTGAACGCCTTGGTCTTGCGGTCGCGCGCCTCGTAGACCTCTTCCGAGCCCGGCTCGGAGCCGGCAGCCGGATCCCACACCGTGCTCATGCTGAGCAGGTTGACGAAGAAGTCGTTGGTCAGCGTACCCGGCCTGTCGGTGAACACGCCGTGCTTTGACTGCCCGGTGTTGGCTCCAAGCACCCTCAGACCGCCGACAAGCACCGTCAGCTCCGGCGCCGTCAGGCCCAGCAACTGCGCCCGGTCGACCAGCATGGCTTCGACCGACATGGGCTGCTTGCCCCTGACATAGTTGCGGAAGCCGTCGACTTTCGGCTCGAGCGGGGCAAAGGAGTGGACGTCCGTCTGCTCCTGCGAGGCATCCATGCGGCCTGGCGTGAACGGCACCTTCAGGTCGTTGCCGCCATCCTTCGCCGCCTTCTCGACCGCGGCAACGCCACCGAGCACGATCAGGTCGGCCAGCGAGACCTTCTTGCCACCGGCATTGAACTCCTTCTGGATGGCTTCGAGCTTGGCCAGCACCTTCGACAATTGGGCCGGCTCATTGACGGCCCAGTCCTTCTGCGGTGCCAACCGGATGCGGGCGCCGTTGGCGCCGCCGCGCTTGTCGGAGTTGCGGAAGGTCGAAGCCGAGGCCCAGGCTGTCGAGACCAGTTCGGAAACCGACAGGCCGGAGGCCAGGATCTTGGCCTTCAGCGATGCGATGTCCTGGTCGCTGACCAGTTCATGATCGATCGCGGGGATCGGGTCCTGCCAGATCAGCTCTTCCTTCGGCACCAACGGGCCGAGATAGCGCACGACCGGACCCATGTCGCGGTGGGTCAGCTTGAACCAGGCGCGGGCGAAGGCATCGGCGAACTGGTCCGGATGCTCGTGGAAACGACGCGAGATCTTCTCGTAGGCCGGGTCCGCCCGCAGCGCGAGGTCGGTGGTCAGCATGGCCGGCGCGTGACGCTTCGAGGGGTTGTGCGCATCCGGCACCGTGCCGGCACCGGCGCCAGCCTTCGGCGTCCACTGATGGGCGCCGGCCGGACTCTTGGTCAGTTCCCATTCATAGTTGAACAAATTGTCGAAGAAGTTGTTGCTCCACTTGGTCGGCGTCGTCGTCCAGGTGACTTCGAGGCCCGAGGTGATGGCGTCGCCGGCAATGCCTGAGGCATGCTTGCTCGACCAGCCGAGACCCTGCGCCTCGATGCCGGCGCCTTCGGGTTCGGCACCGACCAGCGAGGCGTCGCCGGCGCCATGGGTCTTGCCGAAAGTGTGACCGCCGGCGATCAGCGCCACGGTTTCCTCGTCGTTCATGGCCATGCGCGCGAAGGTTTCCCGGATGTCGCGGGCCGAGGCCAGCGGATCGGGCTTGCCGTTCGGGCCTTCCGGATTGACGTAGATCAGGCCCATCTGCACGGCGCCGAGATGGCCGCGAAGCTCACGGTCGCCCGAATAGCGCTCGTCGCCGAGCCACTTGGTTTCGGAACCCCAGTCCACGTCCTGCTCTGGCTCCCAGACATCGGCGCGGCCGCCGGCGAAGCCGAAGGTCTTGAAGCCCATCGATTCCAGGGCGACGTTGCCGGTGAGGATCAACAGGTCGGCCCAGGAAATCTTGCGGCCATATTTCTGCTTGACCGGCCAGAGCAGACGGCGCGCCTTGTCGAGATTGGCATTATCCGGCCAGCTGTTGAGCGGCGCGAAACGCTGCTGGCCCGCTCCGGCGCCGCCGCGGCCGTCGCCAATGCGGTAGGTTCCGGCGCTGTGCCAGGCCATGCGGATGAACAGCGGCCCGTAATGGCCAAAGTCAGCCGGCCACCAATCCTGCGAGTCCGTCATCACATGGTGCAGATCCTTGATGACCGCATCGAGATCGAGGCTTGCGAATTCCTTGGCATAGTCGAAGTCCTCGCCCATCGGGTCGGACAGGTTCGACTGCTGGTGGAGAACGCCGAGGTCAAGCTGGTTCGGCCACCAGTCACGGTTGGTCCGGCCGGCGGATCCATGCGCCACGGGGCATTTGCCCGCGCTGTTATCGTCGGTTTTCGCGTCCATCTCTCACTCCAATTTTGCCGAGGTTTGATTTTGCCGAGGTTGATTTTTGCCGAGATTTTGGGGGCGGCCGGCGGCCCGCGCCAATCTGGAACGGTTCCAGACTAGGCCACACTGGCGATAAAAACAAATTGCCTTTCCTGTTTATTTCGATAGGATTTTCTTATGACAGGCTTGACTGCATGATCGGATTGACAGTTCGCCAGATGCACTATTTCGACGCGCTGGCGCAAACGCTGCATTTCGGGCGCGCGGCGAAACTTGCCGGCGTCAGCCAGCCGGCGCTGTCTTCCCAGATCGCCGAAATGGAGCAACGGCTGAACTGCCGGCTGTTCGAACGCGGGGGCAGGTCGGTGCGCATGACGGACGAAGCGATTACTCTGTTGCCGCGCATCGAGCGCATCCTGGCTGACATACGTGACGTGGAAACGACGGCCCGGCGCGGCCGCACGGCGATGGAGGGACGCTTCCGGCTGGGCATCATCCCGACCGTCGCGCCCTATCTTCTGCCGCGCGCCCTGCCCAAACTGAAGAAACATTTCCCGGCCTTGCTGCTCGAATTGCGCGAGGCGGTCACCACCTCCCTGGTCGAGGACACCGCATCGCGAAAACTCGATGCCTTCATCGCCGCACTTCCGCTCGACCATCCCGGGCTGATCACCGAGGCGCTGTTTCCCGACCGGTTCTTCCTGGCCGTGCCATCAGGCGATCCGGCCTTTGCATCGCCGCCGGTTCCACCCGAGAGCCCGGCGCTGGAGAGACTGATGCTGCTGGAAGAAGGCCATTGCCTGCGCGAACAGGCGCTGGCCGTCTGCGGCAATGTGCGGCCGGTGGCGATGGCAAGCTACGGCGCCACCAGCCTGACGACGCTCCTGCAGATGGTGGCGCATGGGCTCGGCGTCACACTCATCCCCGAAATGGCGGTCGGCCCCGCCGGCACTATCCCCGACCTCAAGATCGTGCCGTTCCAGGAGCCGATGCCGCAGCGCATGATCTGCCTTGCCTGGCGGCGCAACAATGCGCGGCATGGCGAATGCGTCGAGCTGGCGAAGATCATCCGGGGCCTCGGCGCGGCGGTGCTGGCTGGCTGAGAGCCGGTCTAACCGGCGCTACAGAACCCTGGACAGGAACTCGCGGGTGCGCGGCGATGTCGGGTTGGCGATCATCTCGCGCGGCGCGCCACGTTCGACGATCACGCCACCGTCCATGAAAACGAGCTGGTCGCCGATCTCGCGGGCGAAGCCGATCTCGTGGGTGACGACGACCATCGTCATACCGCTCTCGGCAAGGTCGCGCATGACCTGCAGAACTTCGCCGACCAGTTCCGGATCGAGCGCCGAGGTCGGCTCGTCGAAGAGCAGCACCTTGGGCTTCATCGCCATGGCGCGCGCGATCGCGACACGCTGCTGCTGACCGCCGGACAGTTCGCGCGGATAGCGGTCGACCTTGTCGGCGAGGCCGACACGCCGCAGCAGCACCTCCGCCTCGGCCTTCGCCTGGTCCAGCGGGATTCGCCGCACCTGCGTCGGCGCCTCGATCAGGTTCTCCATCACGGTCATGTGCGAGAACAGGTTGAACGACTGGAACAGCATGCCGATCTCGGCGCGGCGCCGGCACAGAAGATCGTCCTTCACCTCATAGAGCTTGTCGCCCTGGAGGTCGTAGCCGACGAACTGGCTGTCGACGAGCAGGATGCCGCCGCTGAGCTTTTCCAAATGGTTGATGCAGCGCAGGAACGTGCTCTTGCCGGATCCGGACGGACCAATGATGCAGGCGACCGATCCCTCCGGCACATCGAGGTCGACGCCTTTGAGAACTTCAAGCTGGCCATAGGTTTTGCGCACGCCGCGCGCGAACACCATGGAATCGGCCGGCACGCCGAAGCGGGCACGATTTTCGGATTTCACATCGCTCATCGGGCAAGGCCGCGCAGGCTGATGGCGTTGCGCAAGGCGCGCATCGTCAGGGGGTCGCGGCGGATATCGCTGCGGCCGAAATGGCGCTCCAGGAAATGCTGCCCGACCGACATGATGCTGACCACGGCGAGATACCAGAAGGCGACCACGATCAGCAGCGGGATCGTCTCGAAGGTGCGCGCGTAGATGCTCTGCGCGGTGTAGAACAGGTCATCGACGGCGATGAACGTTACCAGCGAGGTCATCTTCAGGAGGTTGATCGCCTCATTGCCGGTCGGCGGCAGCACGAAGCGCATGGCTTGCGGCAAGGTGATGCGCTTCAGGATCATGCGATAAGGCATGCCGAGCGCGCTCGCCGCTTCCGACTGGCCGGACGGCACCGACTTGATGCCGGCGCGGATGATCTCGGCCATGTAGCCGGCCTCGCACAGCGAAAGCGCCACCACGGCAGAGAAGAACGGGGTCATGAAATCATTGGTGCGCACGGAAAACAGCGTGCCCAGGAACGGCAGCGTCAGCGAGATCTCGCGCACCAGCAGCGACAGGTTGAACCAGAAGATCAGCTGGATCAGCGCGGGCACGCCGCGGAAGAACCAGACATAGACGCCGGAAAAGGCGCGCAGCACCGGGCTCGGCGACACCCGCATGATGGCGATGACGGTGCCGACCACGATCGCCAGCACCATGATGATGACGGTAAGCATCAGCGTGTTGCCGAGGCCGCGCATGATCGAGGGATGGAACAGGTAGCCGGCTGCCGTGCCCCAGGCAAAGGCCGGGTTGCTGGCGAAAGCGCGAATGATCAGGAAGGCCAGCAGCAGGGCGAACGCCGTGCCGATCCAGATGCCATAGCGGCGCTGCGGCACGACGATCAGCCGTGACACGGCGGCGGCGGCGCCCGGCTCGATGCCGATCTCGGTCGGGTGGGCCAAGCCCATCGGATGTCTCCAGGTTGCGGGCCGGCGCCTGATGAAGCATCAGACGCCGGTAGTCTCTATTCGGCGCGAAGCGCGTCCATGGAGCCAACGAAATACGGTTCCTTGATCGCGTAGGCACCCATGCCGTACTTCTCCAGGATAGCCTTGTACGTGCCGTTCTTGAACAGCTCGGCAAGTGCCGCCACCATCATGCCGGCGGTCTCCTTGTCGTCCTTGGCGATCGCCATGCCGAGTGGCGCGACTTCATAAAGCGTCGGCAGGACCACCAGTTGCCCTTTGCTCGTCACCTCGAAATAGCTCGATGCCGTGGCATCGTCCATACGCCCGTCGACGCGGTCCGAAAGCACAGCCTGGACGATATCGGTAGAGGAATTGAACACCGACTTTTCGATCGCCTTCTGGCCCTTGTCGGTGCATTCCTTGCCGAGCTTGTCGACCAGGAAATCCGAAGCACTGCCGGCCGAGACGCCTATGCGCTTGCCACAAAGCGGCGTGTCGCCGCTGAAGCTCGCCTTCTTGTCGGGTGACGTCGATACGGCGAGGCCCGCTTTCAGGAACATGACGAAATCGACCTGCTTCAGGCGCTCCGGCGTGGCCGAGAAGGTCTCCCAGGCGATCTTGAAGCGGCCGGCCGCGAGGCCCGGGATCATCGACGGAAACGGCGTGCGCTGGATATCGAGCTTGGCGTCGACGAGCTTGGCCACCTCGCCAGCGAGTTCGATGATGATGCCGGTATGCTTGCCGTCGGCGTCGAGATATTCGAACGGCGCGAAGTCCAGCGTGTTGGCGACGGCGAGCGTTCCGCTCTGTTTCACCTCAGCCGATTTCGGCACATCGGCGGCTTTGGAAACCCCACCCCAGACGGTGGCGGAGACCGCCAGCGCGAGACTGGTCATTCGCAGATATCTGTTCATTGCTGTTCCCCTTTCTTGTCCTGTTTACGATTCTTGTCCTGTTTACGATCTTTGTGGCAGAGCCCGAGCCGGTGGCCGGCGCGGGCTCGGCATTCCTTACGAAGCAGCGGCTTCGGCCGCCTTCTTCTTGCGGTAGTGATAATTCTTGTCGATGCGCTCCATCAGGTAATCGCCATAGAGCACCGGCTCGTATTTCGGCCGTGTGCCGGCCGGCACGCAGACCGGAAGTGCGGCGATCGTTTCATCCATGGACGGATCGAAGAAGAAGGGCTGCGAATAGCGCTCGCGTCCGGAGCGGTTGATGACGCGGTGCGGCGTCGAGACGAACTGGTCGTTGGACCAGCGCGCCAGGATGTCGCCGACATTCATGACGAAGGAATCCGGAACCGGAGGTGCTGGAACCCAGTTACCGGCCTTGTTCTTGACCTCGAGGCCGCCGACATTGTCCTGCGCCAACAGGGTGATGAAGCCATAGTCGGTGTGGGGGGCCGAGCCGAACAGGCCCTCTTCCTGGGGCTGCGTCGGATAGTGCAGCAGCCGCAGGAAGGTCGTCGGCTGCTCGAAATAGCGGTCGAGGCTGTCGGAGGGCAGCCCGAGCGAGAGCGCGATGGCACGCACCATCTTGCGGGCGAGCGTGCCCATCTCCTGGACATAGCGCTCGATGGTCTCCCTGAAGCCGGCAAGAGCGGCCTCGTCAGGCCACTGGTTGGGGCCTTGCAGCGGCTTGCCGGCCAAAGCCCGGGGATCGTCGGCGCCGACCTCGTGCATGAAGAAGATCGATTCGCTCTGGTTCGGCTTGCTGACCGCCGCCACGGACGAGGTCACGATGGTCGAGCCGGCAAAGGGCAGGAAGCCGCGGAAATTCTTGTCGATCTTCAGCTTGGCCTTCTCCTCCTCGGGCAAGGCGAAGAAACGCTTGGAGGCCTCGCGGACCGCTTCGACATCGGCGCGCGGAATGGGGTGGCCGGTGACATAGAGGAAGCCGATCGTCTCGAGATAGCGGCGCAGTGTCGCTGCCGTTGCCCGGATCGCCGCTTCGTCGTCGCCATAGAGCGCCGAGACGTCGAGGATCGGAATTTCGGAAAAATCGCCGCGCTCTTGTCCATCCATTTTCGAACACCCTGTCTTGAACATAAGATACAGTACTGTATTTCTACACATCCGAACGGCCTCATCAATAGGCTTTCGATCGCAAAACGAAGGACGCGGCATCATGGCACCACGCAAGATCATCATCGACACCGATCCCGGCCAGGATGACGCCTTCGCCATCCTCTTCGCACTGGGGTCGCCCGATGAACTCGACGTGGTCGGCATCACCACGGTCGGCGGTAACGTGCCGCTTGCACTGACCTCGAAGAATGCGCTCAAGGTCGTGGAGCTTGCAGGGCGGCCGGATGTGCCTGTTTATGCCGGCTGCCCGGCGCCGATGGTGCGCACGCTGATCACCGCCGAATATGTCCACGGCGAAACCGGCCTCGACGGCGCCGACCTTGCCGAACCGGTGACGCCGCTACAGGACGAACACGCGGTCAACTACCTGGTGCGCGCGATCATGGACGCGCCTGAAGGCGAATTGACCGTCTGCACGCTCGGGCCGATGACCAATCTGGCCATGGCCATGACCATGGAGCCGAGGATCGTGCCTCGCCTGCGCGAAGTGGTGCTGATGGGCGGCGGCTTCTTCCAGGGCGGCAACGCCACGCCGGCCGCCGAGTTCAACATCTTCGTCGACCCGCACGCCGCGCACAAGGTGTTCGCCAGCGGCGTGCCGGTGACCATGGCGGGTATCGACTGCACCTACACCGCACTGATGACGCCCGAATGGCTGGACCGCCTGCGCGCCACCGGCAGCCGCGCCGCGATCGAGGCCGCGAACCTGGCCGACTTCTACCGCCAGTACGGCACCCACAAATTCGAGACGCCGGCGCGCCCCATCCACGATGCCTGCGTGACAGGTTATCTCCTGGCGCCGCAAATCTATGAACAGCGCCAGTGCGCGGTGACGGTCGACATTGTCTCGCCGGAGACGATCGGCATGACGGTCGTCGACTGGTGGCATGTCACCGGCCGGCGCAAGAACTGCAATGTGCTGCGGCGCATCGATCCGGCGCCGTTCTTCGAACTCATGCTGGAGCGGATAAGCTCATTGCCCTGAGTTGCGCCTTCCGCGATAGATGGACACTTGATGAGTCGCGAAGCGCATCGGAGCCGGCGAACGGATTGCTGGCGTTGAGCATGGCGATGAAGGTCTTGACCACATGAAAGTCGACAGCGCCCCTGCCAGAGGCAAGAGACCGCCCAAAGCCGCCGCGCCCGCGAAGGCGGCGCGGCAGACGCTGAGCCGCGAGGCCTGGATATCGGCGGCGCGCAAGGTGCTGGAGAAACACGGCATCGGCGAGGTCAAGATCGACCGCCTCGCCAAGCAATTCAAGGTGACGCGCGGCAGCTTTTATTTCCATTTCACCAGCCTGGCCGATCTTCGTGACGGACTGCTGCAGGAATGGCGGGACATCAATTGCGAGCCCTTCTGGGCGATGCGCGAGATACTAGATATAGACGGCCTGCAGTTCTTCACCGACATCGTGCATGTCTGGGTCGACGAGGCCCCGTTCAGTCCCCTGCTCGACCTCGCCGTGCGCGACTGGTCGCGAACTTCGAAAAAGCTGGCGCGGGAAGTCAAGGATATCGACGACCTGCGCATCGAGCTCCTGATCCGTTCCTTCCGCGCCATGGGTTATCCCGAGGATGAGAGCCTGGTCAGGGCCCGCATCACCTATTTCCACCAGATCGGCCAATACGCTCTGTCCTTCAAGGAGGACCCGGCGGTGCGCCGGAGCTACCAGCCGCTGTTCGGCGAAGTGCTGCTCGGCCCGCTGGTCCAAGAGCCGGGTTCGGCGCCGAGGCCGGTGGAAATACGTGGTGGGCGGCGATAGCAGGGCGAAGGCGCATCAGCCCGTTGGGGGTATCGCGATGCCGGCATGGTGGCTTCCCAACTGCCAGAAGGGTAGCCGGAACCGTTCACGCTCCGCTTCGACGACATGGAAGCCCGCCGCCCGGATCAGGTGCAATGGATCGCGGTTGAGGTGGCAGCCGCCGGCGAGTCGGCCCCAGGACCGGTTCAGACGCTCTTGCCATTTGCGGCAGCGCGGCCCCTCGGCCTGGCCGTGCTCGATGAAGATCAGCCGGCCCGTGGGCTTCAGGATGCGCCGGATCTCGGTCAGCGCCGCCTCGGGATCCGGAATGGTGCAGAAGGCGTAGGTGACGACGACCGTGTCGGCGAAGCTGTCGATCAACGGCAGTCTTTCACCGCTGGCCCGGATACAGTCGACATTGAATGGCAAGGAACGGCTCTTCGGTTCGGCCAGGCCGAGCATCGTGCCGTCGGGATCGACGCCGACCAGCCGCTTCACCCTGCCGGCGTCGTAATAGGGAAGGTTCAGGCCGGACCCGAAACCGACCTCGACGACAACGCCGTCTGCCCGTGGGATCAGGCGCCGTCGCATATGCGTGAAAGTGCGGGCTGAACAGCCGACGTGGACGAAGTAGGGAGCCATGCAGCGCGCGTACCAGGAGAGACAGGATTGGCACATGTCTCAGCCTCCTTGCCCTGCGCCAGCAGCGCCAACAGGGGCGCCACCGCCGGCAACAGGCCCTGCTGTGCAATGGTGGATGAGAGTATTGACCAGTGACATTTCTCGCTCCAAGGGAGTCTCATGATCGGGCCCGATCGGCCCGATGTCGTGGGAATGGATAGAAGGCCGGCGTCCCCTCAGCGTCCCCGCATGGCCGTGGTCGGATCGATGGAGCGATTGGAATTCCGATTTCTGGGTTTTCCGGAGTTCCGCTTGAGCGGCCGGCGGGTGGAACTTGCCTTGCGCAAGGCGGCGGCGCTCCTCATCTACCTGGCCGAGGCCGGCGGACCGGTGGCGCGCGATGTCGTCGCCACGCTTCTGTGGCCCGAGACCGACGAACAGGCCGCTCGCGCCCGCCTTCGGCGGACACTCTATAAAATCCGCATCGCGTTCGGCAGAGAGATCATCGCCGCCACAGGCGCCTCGCTGAGCCTACACCCAGCCTTGTCCGCCGAGATCGACACCAGGGTTTTCGAGCAGGCCTGCAATTCCCGCTCTCTCGACGAGGCAGCCGACATCTACAACGACGATTATCTCGCCGGCTTCTCGCTGCCGGACAGTCCGGAATTCGAGGAATGGATCTTCTTCCGGCGAGAGACCTTGCGCGGCCGGCTGGTGCAGGCGCTGGAGCGGCTCGTCGAAGCCAAGATCGCCGGCGGCGAGCCGCGCGGCGCGGTCGTTCATGCGACACGGTTGACGGCGCTCGACCCCTTGAGCGAAAGCGCGCACCGCCACCTGATCCATGTCCACCTGACCGCCGGGGACAGGGCGGCGGCCGAGCGCCAGATCGAGACGTGCATCCGGCTCTTGCGGGACGAACTCGGCGTGGCGCCGGACCCCGCCACGCTAGCCATGCTGCGCGAGCCAACTCAGGACGCTACCTTGGACCTGCCCAGGACGTGCTACGTCGCAGTGGACGGCATTCACATCGCGTACCAGATCGTCGGTAGCGGCCCGACGGACATCGTGCTTGTTCCCGGCTTCATTTCGCATGTCGAGCGTATCTGGGAAGACGCAGGCTGCCGCGCCTGGCTGACCGCGGTTTCGCGCCTGGGTCGCCTGATCCTCTTCGACCGGCGCGGCATGGGGCTTTCAGACCGCGTCGGCGCCCGTCCCACGGTCGAGGCAACGGCGCAGGATATTCTGGCGGTCATGAACGCGGCCGGCAGCCGCCGGGCCTTGCTGGTCGGTGCGTCGGAGGGCGGGCCGGGCTGCATCCGTTTTGCAGTCGAGCATAGCGACCGGCTGAGCGGCCTTGTTCTCTGGGGCTCGCTGGCGAAGGGCAGCCGCGCCCCCGACTATCCCTACGCCTTGACCGTCGCGCAGTATGATCTGTGGAAGCAACGCCTGCTCGCGGGTTGGGGTGGCCCAGCGGAAATCGAAACCTTCGCCCCAAGCCTCACTGGCGACCGTCAGGCGAGGATCTGGTGGGCCGGATTGCTCAGGGCAGCCTCCAGCCCGGGCGCGGTCGCGGGCCTGCTCGAGGCATTACGGGATGCAGATGTCCGTCACCTCCTGGCAAAAGTCTCCGCCCCGACGATGGTCCTCCACCGTTCAGGCGACCGCGCCGTGCGCATCGAGGCCGGGCGGTTCCTCGCGTCCAGGATTCCGGGCGCCCGGTTCATCGAGGTCGACGGCGACGACCACTGGTTCTGGGTCGGCGACCGGCAGTCCCTGCTCGACAGCATCAGTGCCTTCGTACGACGCGGCTGATCCCGCCTCACGCCGTTTTCTGCGCCACCAGCCCCAACTCTTCCACCATCGCCTGACGCATCAGGAATTTCTGCGGCTTGCCGGTCACCGTCATCGGCAATTCGGTGCGGAAGCGAATGTGGCGCGGTATCTTGTAATGGGCGATCTGGCCCGCACAGAAGGCCTTGATTTCCTGTTCGGTGGCGACCTGGCCGGGTTTGAGCACGATCCAGGCGCACAACTCCTCGCCATATTTGGCATCCGGGATGCCGAAGACCTGCACTTCCCGCACCTTGGGATGACGGTAGAGGAATTCCTCGACCTCCCTGGGATAGACGTTCTCACCGCCGCGGATGACCATGTCCTTGACGCGGCCGACAATGTTGCAATAGCCCTCGGCGTCGATGGTGGCGAGGTCGCCAGTGTGCATCCAGCCGTCGGTGTCGATTGCCTCACGGGTCTTTTCGTCGTCGTCCCAATAGCCTTTCATCACCGAGTAGCCGCGCGTGCAAAGCTCGCCCGGCGCGCCGACGGCAACGGTGGCGCCATCGGCATCGACCGCCTTGACCTCGACATGCGGATGGATGCGCCCGACGGTCGACACGCGCTTTTCCAGCGGATCGTCGGTGCTGCTCTGGAACGAGACCGGACTGGTCTCGGTCATGCCGTAGGCGATGGTCACCTCCGACATATGCATCAGCGACACCACCTTCTTCATCACCTCGATCGGGCATGGCGAGCCGGCCATGATGCCGGTGCGCAGGCTGGAGAGATCGAAGGATGAGAAATCCGGATGGTCGAGCATGCCGACGAACATGGTCGGAACGCCGTAGAGGCCCGTGCAGCGCTCCTGCGCGATCGCTTTCAGCGTCAGGCCGGGATCAAAACCCTCGCAAGGGAAAACCATGGTCGCGCCTTTCGACACACAACCCATCGTGCCCATCGACATGCCGAAGCAATGATAGAGCGGCACCGGGATACAGAGCCGGTCGTCGACGGTGAGCTTGATGGCCGAAGTGACGAAGTTGCCGTTGTTGACGATGTTCAGATGAGTGAGCGTCGCGCCCTTGGGAGCGCCTGTCGTGCCTGAGGTGAACTGGATGTTGATCGCGTCGCCCGGCTTCAGACCCTCGGAGATGCGGTCGAGGCTGTCATGCTCGTCGCGGCCGGCCATGGCCAGCACGTCGCCGAAATTGAACATGCCTGGCGAGTTCTCCTCGCCCATGCGGATGACGATCCTCAGCGCCGGCAATTTGGCGGCCTTCACCTTGCCCGGCGTCGCCGTGGCGATTTCCGGCGCCAGCGTCTCGATCATGCCGAGATAGTCCGAGGTCTTGAAGCTCGCCGCCGTCACCAGGGCCTTGCAGCTGACCTTGTTCAGGGCATATTCCAGCTCGGTCAGCCGATAGGCCGGGTTGATGTTGACCAGAATCAGGCCGATGCGGGCGGTGGCGAATTGCGTCACCAGCCATTCCCAGCGGTTGGGCGACCAGATGCCGACGCGATCGCCCTTGCGCAGGCCGAGCGCCAGGAAGCCGGCGGCCAGCGCATCGACGGTGTCCGACAGTTCGCTCCAGGTGAAGCGCTTGTCCTGGCCGACGAAGATTGCGGCATCGAGCGTGCCGTATTTGCTGACGGTATCGGAGAACAGGGCCGGAATGGTCTCCTCCAGCAACGGCACCTTGCGCTCGCCCGAGACATGCGCCTTGCCGTCGACGGGCGCGACAAAGACAATGCCGGAGCGCGCGCCGCGTCCGCGCAGATTGGTGGCGTTCTTCAGCTCGTCGAGATTGACCGGCATCGCTCTCTCCTCCCAGCACGGACCGAGCCTATCAGCCTGCCGGAACGGTGGAAATCCCGCCGATGGTAGTGACACCCCTCCCGCCAGGGAAAGCAGGCTATCCGACCGTCGCCGTCATTTTCGCGGCTATATCCCGGAAGATGGCCTCATCGGCGGCGGAACGATCTTTCTTCGAGGCCACCAGGCAGGCCTGCGACTTCAGCAGGACGCCATCGCCCAGCACCTTGAGATGGTTGGCGCGCAGCGTCGAGCCCGTGGTGGTTATGTCGACGATGACGTCGGCAAGGCCGGCCGCCGGCGCGCCTTCGGTGGCGCCGAGGCTTTCGACGATGCGATAGACCTGGATGCCGTGCTTGAGCGAAAAGAACTGCTGCGTCAGCCGCCAGTATTTGGTGGCGATCCTGAGCCGCCGGCCATGGCGCTGGCGGAAATCTGCGGCGACGTCATCGAGATCGGCCATGGTGTCGACATCGAGCCAGATCTCGGGCACCGCGACCACGACATCGGCATGGCCGAAGCCGAGACGGGCGACGATCTCGGCCCGCGCTTCCCAGTCGGCGAGATTTTCCCGCACAAGGTCCTCGCCGGTGATGCCGAGATCGACCGCGCCCTGCCCTATTTCGCCCGATATTTCGGAAGCCGACAGGAAGACCACTTCGACATTGTCCAGGCCCTCGACGCGGGCGTGATATTTGCGCTCGTCGCCGGGCAGGCTGACGGCGAGGCCGGCCTTGGCCAGCACCTCCAGCGCCTGCTCCTTGAGCCGGCCCTTGGACGGGATCGCCAGCGTGATCATGGTGCCGTCTCCCGCAACGCCTCGATGCGGTCGAGCCACACCGAGAAGCCGACACCGGGGATCGCGGTCTTGGCGCCGAGCAGCGTCAGCAATCTGTCATAGCGGCCGCCACCGGCCAGGGGACGCTCGCCACTTGCGGCCGCGACTTCGAAGACCACACCGGTGTAATAATCGAGCGGACGGCCGAAGGCGGCGTCGTAGCGGATTTTTCCCGACGGCAAGCCATGCGCCTCGATCGCCTTGGCGCGGGCCGCGAATTTTTCCAGCGCCGCACCCAATGAAAGTCCGGCGCCGGCGGCGAAGGTTTCCAATGCCTGGGCCGCGCCATCGAGCGGCACGTCGATGGCCAGAAAACCTTTCAGCGCCGCGAAGGCCTCGTTCGACAGCCGCACGCTGCGCAACTCGGCCTTCTCGATGAGCCGCCGCGCGATGTCCGACGGCGCGCGGCCGGCCGATGCCGAGAGGCTGGCCTCCTCCATGCCGCCGGCAATGTGCTGGGAAAGGCCGTCCAGATCACCGTCGAGGACAAGCGCTGCGACCGGGCCGGAGAGCTGGCCGTTGCGCGGCGGGTTGGCGAGATCGGCGAGTGCCGCCTCCAGCATCGGCGCCGAGCCGAAGGCGCGCGCCAGCCGCATGCGCCAGCCGCGCGGCAGGCCGAGTGCCGCCAGCACCGCCTCGAAGATGCCCTGATCACCGAGCGTGACCACCAGCGGCCTGCCGGGCAGCACCAGCGAAAGCAGTGCGTGCGCGTCAGCGACAGAGCGGGCATCCGCTTCAGCCGTGTCGCGGTCGCCGAGATCCTCGATGCCGGCCTGAAAGAACTCGTTGCCGCCCTCGCGGCGCTGGCGAAACACCTCGCCGAGATAGGAATAGCGGCGCGGCGTGCCGGCCTGGCTGGTTATGTGGTCGAGACAGACCGGAATGGTGAATTCGGGCCGCAGGCAGAGCGTCTGCCCAGTCTCGCTCTCCGTAAGGAAAATGCGCCGGCGCAGATCCTCGCCGGCCATGTCGAGGAACGGATCGGCCGGCTGCAGCACGGCAACTTCCACCGCATGCGTGTTGCGGGTTGCGAAGAGCGCGATGATGTCGGCTGATATGGCGGGGTAGCGGGAGGTCATATGCCGCGCCCTTCCCTTCTCCCCCTGTGGGAGAAGGTGGATCGGCGCGCAGCGCCGAGACGGTTGAGGGGTGCGTGTCGGAATGAAGCGTTTGCGTTCCCTGGAACACCCCTCATCCGACCTCGCTTCGCGAGGCCACCTTCTCCCACAAGGGGAGAAGGACAAGAGCGCGCGGCGCTCGTCACTTGGTCCGCTCCTGGGCCTGCGCCGCCAAGATCTTCTTCACTTCGGCGACCAGCTCGCTTTCCGCCACCGTCACCTGCGCCGGGCGCGCGGCGCGCCATTCGGCATTGTCGGTGATTTCGGCGGACATGCGCGCGCCTTCGATCAGGTCCTTGATCTGCAGTTCACCCTTGGCGCGCTCGTCGCCGCCCTGAATGATGGCGACCGGACAGCCGCGACGGTCGGCATATTTGAGCTGCGCCTTCATGCCGGCGCCGCCGAGGTACATTTCGGAGCGGATGCCGGCGGCGCGCAGTTCCGCCACCATCTTCTGGTAGCGGCCGAGGCTTTCCGTGTCCTTGTCCATGACCAGCACGACAACCGGCGCGATCACGTCGGCGCTTCCGAGCTTGCCAAGGTTCTTCAGCGCCGTCATCAGCCTGGAGACGCCGATGGAAAAGCCCGTCGCCGGCACCGGCTCACCGCGGAAGCGTGAGACCAATCCGTCATAGCGGCCGCCGCCACCGACCGAGCCGAAGCGTACGATCTGGCCGTCCTCATTGGGGATCTCGGCCAGCAGTTCGGCCTCGAAGACGGGACCCGTGTAATATTCCAGGCCGCGCACGACGGAACGGTCCATGGCGATGCGGTCCTCGCCGTATCCGGCGGCCCTGACCAAGGCTTCGATCGTCGCGAGTTCGCCGACGCCCTCCTGGTAGACCGTGTTGCCGCTGACGCTGGCATCCTGGCCGGCCTGCGCATTGCGCGCCGTCGCCAGAAGGACGGCTTGGGCTTGAGTATCGTTCAGCCCGGCGCCCTTGGCGAAGTCGCCCTCGCCTTCCTTGCCGCCATCCCAACGCCCTGGGCCAAGCAGAAGCCGGACACCTTCCGCGCCGAGCTTGTCCAGCTTGTCGATGGCACGCAGCACGGTCAGCCGACGACCGGCATTCTCCTCGCCGCCAAGGCCGATTGCTTCCAGCACGCCGTCCAGCACCTTGCGGTTGTTGACGCGGATGACATAGTCGCCGCGCTTGATGCCGAGCGCTTCCATGACGTCGGCCATCATCATCGCCATCTCTGCATCCGCCGCAACGCCCGGCGTGCCGATCGTATCGGCGTCGAACTGCATGAACTGGCGGAAGCGGCCGGGGCCGGGCTTTTCGTTGCGGAACACCCAGCCGGACCGGTAGCTGCGGTATGGCTTGGGCAGGCGTTCGAAATTCTCGGCGACGAAGCGTGCCGTCGGCGCTGTTAGGTCGTAGCGCAGCGACAGCCACTGGTCGTCATCGTCCTGGAAGGAGAACACGCCTTCGTTCGGCCGGTCCTGGTCGGGCAGGAATTTGCCGAGCGCATCGGTGTATTCGATCAGCGGCTGGTCGGCCGGCTCGAAGCCATAGAGCTCATAGACCGAGCGGATCGTCGCCATCATCTTCTCGACGGCGCGGATGTCCTCGGCGCCGCGGTCGGCAAACCCGCGCGGCAGCCGCGCTTTCGTCTTTTCCGATTTGTCGGCCATAATCTGGGCACCCGATGGTTCATGACTTCGTGGCGCGGTAAATCTACCGCGTTCCACAGCGCGCGTTTCCTAACCGATGAAGCCGGGAGCGGCAAGGGTTGGCGCCCCGCGGCGCACCCGACGAGATCAGGAAAAATCGAAACCCTCTGAAACAAAAACACGCCAGAAGTGAAACAATGCCGCCATGAGCGCGGCATCGTGCCGACACAATCGCGGCCGATACAGCGCATCGAAACGAAGGGGTTCAGGACATGACCAGTGCAACGGAATTCCAGGCCAACGGCGAGGCCGGTGAACTGCCCACACGCTTGCGCCCTGCGGGCACCCATGCACCGAAAATGGCTGGCCAGGCGGCCGGGCCGTTCGATGTACCCGCCGACACCGGCAAGGGATCTTCCCTGCGCGACGCCCTGGTGACCGGCCTGCTGGTGATCTATCCGACAGTGGCCACCGTGGCGGCAATCGTCGCCGGGCTGTTCCTGGCCGGCGCCAACGGCACCTGAAACCGTCCGTTTCGCTGGATGCGATTTTCATTCTTGATCAGGGGATTGAGCATGCGACTGGGCTACGCATACGCGCTTGGCTGCGCGTTTTTACTTGGGGCGGCCAATCCGGCCAGCGCCGCAGGCTGCAAGCCGGGGGACGCGGGCCTTGCCGGCCATTACTACCTGCGCGGCGTCATGGAGGTCGGCTCCGAACTGCTGCTGAAGAAGGACGGCAGCTTCGAGTTCATGCTCGCCTATGGCGCCAATGACCAGTACGGTAAGGGCTGTTGGGTGAAAAAGGGCTCGACGGTCGAGGTCATCCCCGCCGGACGCAGTTCGGCATCGACGCATCATACGCCCGACGACAGCGGTTTCAGCGGCCTTGTGCTGAGCATTTCAGGCCGCAGCCTGGTGTGGGACATCAATGGCAGCGGACACAAGGGACGGTTCGAGAAGTGAGGGCAGCGCGACACCTGGCAAGGTCGGCGCCGCCCCTCATCCGGCCTTCGGCCACCTTCTCCCCGTGAACGGGGAGAAGGAAAAAGCAGCTATTTCGGCCGCTTGAAAGCCTTCCGCTGCTTCTCGACCTGCTTGCGGCATACACAGCCTTCGAGATGGTCGTTGACCAGCCCCATGGCCTGCATGAAGGCGTAGACCGTGGTCGGGCCGACGAAGCTCCAGCCTCGCTTCTTCAGGTCCTTCGAAATCCGCACGGAAACCGCGGTGGTCGGGTTGGCGCGCAGATGGGCGAGATCGACGGTTTGCGGCCGTTCCTCCTTGCCGGGTTCGAACCTCCAGAACCAGGCGGCCAGCGAGCCGAACTCGTCGACCATTTCGCGGGCGCGTTTGGCGTTGTTGATGGTCGAGACGATCTTGCCGCGATGGCGGATGATACCGGCATTGCCGAGCAGGCGTTCCACATCCTTGTCGGTGAAGGCGGCGACCTTGTCGAAGTCGAAGCCGGCGAAGGCCTCGCGAAAATTCTCCCGCTTGCGCAAAATGGTCAGCCATGAGAGGCCCGACTGAAACCCTTCGAGGCAGATCTTCTCGAACAGCCTACGGTCGTCGGCCACCGGCCGGCCCCATTCATGGTCGTGGTAGTGCAGATAGTCGGGCAGATTGCCATGCCAGAAGCAGCGCACGACACCGTCAGGACCGGCAAGCAGGCCGGTGTTTTCATTGCTCATCTCAAGAGATCCATCCGTTAACGCGCTTCCGCGCTGCTTTTACCGTGGCTTTACCAGATTCCTGAACCCGGCGGTAACCACACAAAAGGTTTACTGACAGAACCGCATTTTACGCATTCCGATTCATGTTTCGGTTGCTGCTCGCCGCCAATGATCGCGCAAACCGGGAGCGTTCTTGCCCGGCGTATCAGGCTATCAAGGTGCGTTCCCGATGAAATTCCTGCTTCCGTTGTTCAGCGCGGCGGTGCTTGCCGCAAGCGTCATGCCCTCCCTTGCCGACGACCGCTATGCCGACAGGCCGCCGGTGATGGTGAGCCCCGACCTTTCCGCGCCCTGGGTGCTGCAGCTTGGCCATGCGCCGGGCATCGTGCGGCAGAACCGACAGGCCGTGCAGCAGCCGCGCCAGCGCACCGCGCAGCCCGACCGTGTGCAGACGGCGGGCGTGCAGGCGCCGGCCAAGCGCATGGTCATGCGCCCGCAGATCAACCCGGTCTACCTGCCGCAGGAAGTCGCTTATGACGGAGGCCAGAAGCCAGGCACCATCGTCATCGATACCACGCAGAATTTCCTCTATCTGGTCGAGAAGAACGGCAAGGCGCGGCGTTACGGCGTCGGCACCGGCAAGCCCGGCTTCGAATGGTCGGGCACCCACAAGATCACCAACAAGCGCGTCTGGCCGGACTGGCGTCCGCCTGCGGAGATGATCAAGCGCGAGGCGGCCAAGGGCCGCTACCTGCCGACTTATCTGGCCGGCGGGATGGAAAACCCGCTCGGCGCGCGCGCGCTCTATATCGGCACGACGGAGTACCGCATCCACGGCACCAACCAGCCCTGGACGATCGGCGGCGCGGTGTCGTCGGGCTGCATCCGCATGCGCAACGAGGACGTGGTCGACCTTTATGAGCGGGTCAATGTCGGAACCACGGTCGAGGTGATATAATGATAGCGAATCAGCCGGTTAAGCAGTGCTGAGCAGGTTTTTGCGCGCTGTTGCCCTCAAGCCATAGCGCGCTTCTGGAAGACGTGCTTAGACTGGCGGCGAGTTAACGGGGGACGGGCCGTGTGGGGATACGGCCAGTCACGAGAGGGCAGCACGGGTAACCGGGCTGCCCTTTTCGTTTCACGGTGCGACAGGTCGCCCCGGAGGCACGGTGTTTCGCTTTCAGGGCTGATTTCCGGGCCATGCTCTGCTATTGCAGTGCACAATCTTCCCACCAAAGGTTCGAGCTATGTCCCTCTCCGACGACAGCCGCTATCTCAAGGGCGGCCCGGTCGCCCAGCGCATCATCGCCGCCGTGCGCGAGGACGCGGCCATTGCCAAAGCCGAGGGTTTCCCGCCCAAGCTGATCTCGATCACCGTCGGCGATACCGACGCGGTCGATGTCTATGTACGCAACCAGCGCGCCAAGGCTCAGCTCGCCGGCATCGATTTCGAGGAGCGGCGCTTTCCCGCCACCATCACCTCGGGTGAGCTGGAAGCAGCCATCCACGGGCTGAACGCCGATCCGCGCGTCACCGGCATCATCATCCAGCGGCCGGTTCCCGCGCATATCCCGGTCAAGACGCTGCAGGCAGCGGTGCATCCGCTGAAGGATGTCGAGGGCATGCACCCGGCCTCGATCGGCAACATCGTCTACAACCAGCTCGACCTCGCGCCCTGCACGGCCGCGGCCTCGGTCGAACTGCTCAAGGAAACCGGCCTCGACCTCAAGGGACTGGAAGTGGTCGTCGTCGGCCATTCGGAAATCGTCGGCAAGCCGATCGCCTTCCTGTTGATGAGCGAAGGCGCGACCGTGACGGTCTGCCATCACATGACCCGGTCGGTCGCCGCCCATGCGCGGCGCGCCGACGCGCTGTTCGTCGCCGTCGGCAAGCCAAGGCTGATCAAGGCCGACATGGTGAAGCCAGGTGCGGCCGTCATCGACATCGGCATCAATTCCGAAATCGGGCCTGATGGCACCAGCCGCGTCGTCGGCGACGTCGACACCGACAGCGTCAAGCACGTGGCCTCCTGGATCACCCCGGTTCCAGGCGGCGTCGGCCCGATCACGGTGGCCATCTTGCTGCGCAACACGATGGTCGCGCTCAGCCGCCAGCGCGCGCTCTACGAGGCGACCTACGGCACGGCCGACAGGCTGGCGGCGGAATAAGACAGGGCGGCGTCACCCCCCTCACCCAGCCTCCGCTTTGCTCGGCTGACCTCTCCCCGAGGGGAGAGGAGACTATCACCGCCGGCGTCAACCTCTTCTCCCCGACGGGGAGAAGGTGGCCGCGAAGCGGCCGGATGAGGGGGATTTGCCGTAACTCTGACAGGGGCAACGCCGCGCTACTCAGCCGCAACCAGCCTTTCCTCGGAGACGCCTTCCGGTCGCGGCCCGCCATAGGCCCAGTCGAGCAGCTTGACCGTGTGCACCACCGGCATCCTGGCAGCGGACGCGATCTGCGTGATGCAGCCGATATTGCCCGTGGCGACGATCGCGGCGCCCGTCGCCTCGATGTTTTTCACCTTGCGGTCGCGCAGCCTGGCCGAAATCTCGGGCTGCAGAATGTTGTAGGTGCCGGCCGAGCCACAACAGAGATGGCCCTCGCGCGGCTCGCGCACGATGAAACCGGCCCTGGCGAGCAGTTCCTTCGGCTGACGCGTGATCTTCTGGCCGTGCTGCATCGAGCAGGCCGAGTGATAGGCGACGACCGCGCCCGGCTTGCGCACCGGTTCGGGCAGATCGATGGCGGACAGATACTCGGTGATGTCCTTGGCCAGCGCCGACACGCGCGCGGCCTTGTCGGCATAGGCCGGATCGAGCCGCAGCATGAAGCCGTAATCCTTGATCGTCGTGCCGCAGCCCGACGCGGTGATGATGATGGCGTCGAGCCCGCCCTCATCGATGGCACGGGTCCAGGCATCGACATTCTGCCTGGCCGAAGCAAGAGCGGCTTCCTCCCGTCCCATATGATGAACCAGTGCGCCGCAGCAGCCCTCGCCCGGCGGCACCACAACCTCGACGCCGAGCCGTGTCAGCAGCGAGATGGCCGTATCGTTGATGCCGGGATCCAGCACCGATTGCGCGCAGCCGGTCAGGATGGCCACGCGTCCTCTTTTCGCTAACTGTCCGGCATGGATGCCCGGCAAGGCCATCGGCGAGGCTGCCGGGATTGATGCCGGCGCGAGCTTGAGCATCGCGCCGAGCGGCTTCAGCGCCGGGATTTTTTCGAACAGGCCGATGAACGGCTTGCCGAGCTTCGCTAGTTTGAGCGCGGCGCGGAAGCGACGGGGATAGGGCAGTACGAAGGCGAGCATGGCGCGGGTCAACCGGTCGAGCAGCGGCCGCTTGTAGGTTTGCTGGATATGGGCGCGGGCATGGTCGACCAGATGCATGTAGTTCACGCCTGAGGGGCATGTCGTCATGCAGGCGAGGCAGGACAGGCAACGATCGATATGGGTGACGATTTCCTTGTCGGCGGGACGGCCGTTCTCCAGCATGTCCTTGATCAGGTAGATGCGCCCGCGCGGCGAATCGAGCTCGTTGCCAAGCGTCACATAGGTCGGGCAGGTGGCGGTGCAGAAGCCGCAATGGACACATTTGCGCAGGATTTTTTCGGACTCGGCGACATGCGGATTAGCTAGCTGTGCGGGCGAAAAATTGGTCTGCATCTCTGATGTCCTAGGCCATGCGGCCGGGATTGAGGATGTTCTTCGGATCGAATTCCTGCTTCAGCCGCTGGCTGAGTGCCGCCAGCGCCGGCGCCTGCGGTTCGAACACCGGCAAGGCAGCGCGGTGGGCAGGCGCGGCGCGCACCAGCGTCGCGTGGCCGCCGCCGTGTTTTCTCAAGAGACCGCGCAGCAAAGCGGCTTCCGGATCCCCCTCTTCCATACGCAGCCACACCAGCCCACCCTGCCAGTCATAGAAGGCGCTGACGGCGGCCTGCATGCGCAGCGTCAGGACCATCTGGTGGCCCTGCGCAGGCGTCATAGAGACCCGCCAGACCGGCTTCCCGCTGCCGTCCGCGAAGGGCCTGATATCCCTGATATCACGCCAGATTGCCTTGGAGGTCTCGCTGGTAATCTCGTCCAGCGGGCCGGCCTTGCCGAGCAGTGTTTTCAGCGCTGCAATGCGATAGTCAACGGACGGGCCAAAGCCTTCGACGCGCAGCAGCGTGGCGGCTTCAGTGCCGAGCGCTCCGCCCGCGACGCGCGCGGCAATGCGCTCCGGCAAATGGGCGGCACTCGACACTTCGGCGCTGGAGCCGAGCGCCAGGGCCATGGCGGCGCAGGCGGCATCGTCGAGCAGGCCACGGACGGCGAGCGTGACTTCGGTCTCGGCGGCTGGCAGCACCTTGAAGGTGAGGTCGGTGAAGACGGCCAATGTACCCCAGCTGTTGGCCATCAGCTTCGACAGATCGTAGCCGGTGACGTTCTTGACCACGCGGCCGCCCGACTTGAACGCTTCGCCCCGACCGGAGACGACGTTGATGCCGAGAATATGATCGCGCGCGGCGCCCGCCTTCAGCCGGCGCGGACCGGACAGGTTGGCGCCGAGCACGCCGCCAATGGTGCCTTTTCCCGGCTCGCCGCCGAGCAGCGGGCCGTAATCCATCGGCTCGAAGGCGAACTGCTGACCGTTGTCCGCCAGCAGCCTTTCGATATCGGCCAGCGGCGTGCCGGCCTTTGCCGACAGCACCAGTTCGGCGGGTTCGTAGAGGGTCACGCCTGAGAGTTTCGACAGGTCGAGTGTATGCTCGGTCTGCAACGGACGACCGATGCCGCGCTTGGAGCCGTGGCCGAGGATTTCGAGCGATGTTTCCTCCGCCGCCGCCCAGGCAACGGTGGAGAGGACTTCGGCTGGGGTAAGTGGGGTGAAGGTGGTCATGAGTTCGCGCCTTTCCTCGCCCCCGCGAAGTGGGGGAGACAGGATAGGCCGAGTTCCGTCGCGCCCCCCTCTGTCCTGCCGGACATCTCCCCCTCAAGGGGGGCGATCAGATGTCGCGCAGGGTTTCGCCAATCTTCTGCGTTGAAGAAAAGCCGAAGCGCACAAACAGCCAATCTCCCCCCTTGAGGGCGAGATGTCCGGCAGGACAGAGGGGGGTGTTCGCGCGCCGACATATCCGCTCAAAACCTCGGAATGTCCGGGAACGCCACTTGGCCCCGATGCACGTGCATGCGGCCCAGTTCGGCGCAGCGGCGCAGCTGCGGGAAGACCTTGCCGGGATTGAGAAGATGGTTGGGGTCGAAAGCGCATTTGACGCGCATTTGCTGGTCGAGGTCGACCTGGTTGAACATTTCCGGCATCAGGTCGCGCTTCTCGACCCCCACGCCATGCTCGCCGGTGAGCACGCCACCGACCTTGACGCAGAGCCGCAAAATGTCGGCGCCGAAGCTTTCGGCCTTGTCGAGTTCGCCCGGCACGTTGGCATCGTAGAGAATGAGCGGATGCAGATTGCCGTCGCCGGCGTGGAAAACGTTGGCGACGCCGAGACCGTATTTTTCCGACAGCTCGCGCATGCCGGCCAACACGCGCGGCAGTTCCTTGCGCGGGATGGTGCCGTCCATGCAGTAGTAATCGGGCGAGACGCGGCCAACGGCGGGGAAGGCCGCCTTGCGACCGGCCCAGAAACTCAGCCGCTCCTGCTCGGACTGCGAGATGCGGCACGTGGTCGAGCCGTTGGCGATGGCGATCGCCTCGACCGCCGTGATCAGATGATCGACCTCGACGCCGGGGCCATCGAGCTCGACGATCAGCAGCGCCTCGACGTCGAGGGGATAGCCGGCATGGACGAAATCCTCGGCGGCATGGATCGCCGGCCGGTCCATCATTTCCATGCCGCCCGGAATGATGCCGGCGCCGATGATGTCGGCGACGCACTGGCCCCCCTGCTCGCTGGTCGGAAAGCCGATCAGCAGGGCGCGCGCCGTCTCCGGCTTCTTCAGGATGCGCACGGTGACCTCGGTGACGACGCCGAGCAGGCCTTCCGAACCGGTCATGACGCCGAGCAGGTCATAGCCCTCGGCGTCGAGGTGACCGCCGCCGAGCCGCACCACCTCGCCATTCATCAGAACCATCTCGATGCCGAGCACATTGTTGGCGGTGAGGCCGTATTTCAGGCAGTGCACGCCGCCGGAGTTCTCCGCCACGTTGCCACCGATCGAGCAGGCGATCTGGGAGGATGGATCGGGGGCGTAGTAAAACCCCTCCTGCTCGACGGCTGACGTGATGCCGAGATTGGTGACGCCGGGCTGGGCGACGACGATGCGGTCGGGAAAATCGATCTCGAGAATGCGGTTGAACCGGCTCATGACGAGCAGCACCGCGTCCTCCAGCGGCAGCGCGCCGCCCGACAGCGAGGTGCCCGATCCGCGCGGCACGACGCGGATGTTGCGGTCGTTGCAGTATTTCAGCACGCGCGAAACCTGCGCCACCGTCTCGGGCAGCACCACGACCAGCGGCAGTTGCCGGTAGGCGGTCAGGCCATCGCTTTCGAAGGCACGCATTTCATTGGCCGCGTCGACCACGCCCTCGCCCGGCACGATGATGCGCATGTCGGCGACGATTTCGCTGCGCCGGCGCAGCGTCTCGGCGTCTGGCTTGGGCATGGCAAGGCCGGACATCGGCGCTTCCTCCACTCGACTGGTAAAAATGATTTACCAGCTAGCGGCATTTGTTGCAAATCTTGCTTTGGTGGCGTCAGGGCGGCGGATGCAGGCAAAGCTTCCGCAGCGGCAATCTGCCGCTGCACATCCGTTGCGTCCGAAGCATGGCGCGGACTATTCGCCCGGATGTTTCGCCGGCTCGGAATGCATCCGTCGCACGCGGCGCACGCCCCACCAGACCAGCAGGATGGCGAACGGCACCGAGGCGGCGGTGACGACCTCGGGCGCGAAGGCGTGGCCAAAGACCGACGCGCCCTTGGCGACATAGCCGATGAGGCCGACAACGTAATAGGAGACGGCGGCGACCGAAAGGCCTTCGACGGTCTGCTGCAGCCGCAGTTGCAGGCGGGCGCGGTTGTTCATCGAGGCGAGCAGGTCGCGGTTCTGCTTCTCGACCTCGACGTCGACCCAGGTCCGCAGCAGCGTGGTGGCACGGGTCAGCTTGCGCGACAAATTGGCCTGGCGCTCCTCGACCGAGCGGCAGGTGCGCATGGCTGGCGCCATGCGCCGCAGCAGAAAGCCCGCCCAGGTGTCGTAGCCCTGCACGGGCTCCTCATCCAGCGCCTCCAGTCTTTCCGTGACGATGCCGTCATAGGCGCGGCTGGCGCCGAAGCGGTAGAGGCTGGAAGCGGCATCGGCCTCCAGTTCGGCGGCAAGCTCCGTCAGACCGGCGAGCAGCGTCTGGTTGTCGCGGGTCTCGGCGACCTTCATTTCCAGCGTCGTCTGCGCCAAGCGGTCCTCGATGCGGCGGGCGCGGCCGGACAAGGTGAGCGCCAGCGGCAGGCCGAGCATGGCAAGCGTGCGGTAGGTCTCGATGTCGATCAGCCGCTGCGACAGCGCGCCGGTGCTGGCCGGGGTCAGGCCGCGGTCGAGCACCAGCATGCGGGTCATGCCGTCGCCGTCCTGGCGGAAGTCGGTGACGATGGCCGCGCTGCCACGCTCGACAAGCGAGTAACAGAGGCTGGTCGGGTCGAAGCCGGCGACCTGCCTCTCGCTCGCCTGCGTCCATTTGCGGATCTCGAGCCGGATGCCCGAGATGACGGTTCCCGGCGGCGAAAAGCCATTGCCAAAGGGCGAATCCTCTTGCCCCCGGCCATTCTCGGCCAGCGGCCCTTCCCAGAGATAGGTCGAGAATTCCGTGTGCCGCTCCCAGCGCAGCGTCCCCTTGCCCCATTTCATGGCGTGGTGGCGGGCGTGACGCTCGGGAGCGGCGATGCCGAGACGGCGCGACAGTTCCGAAAGCACGGCGTGGTCGACCGCTGAGCCGCCTTCGGTCATGAAGGAGAGTTGGACAAGCACGCGCGGCTTCTCGACCAGCGGATGGGGGCGGGCGTGAACCTCGCCGAGCGCGCCGGGCCGGCCTTCATGCGCCGGAAAGCCCATGACGCTGCCCTGGCTGCGCGGCTGGAATTCAAGATTGGACGTCTCGTCCGACACGTCTGGTCCCCCTGGTTTCGACCCTTCGTGCAATGGCGTCGTCTTGCGGCAATCGGCAAGGGACGTAAACAGCAAAATTTAGCGCGAGGCGATATGCCGGCGCGGCGCGAAAATCGACCGAACGAGACGAATTGGATAAATAATTTGACCAGTTGGCGACAGAGGCTCTAATCTGCGCGACATCATTCCCTTCTCCAGGCGCTTCCTTTGAGCGACATTTTCTCCAGGATCGAGCATTCGCGCACCGCCGACGAGGTGGTGCAGCAGATCGAAAGCCTCATCCTCGAAGGCGTGCTGCGCACCGGCGACCGGCTGCCGGGCGAGCGCGAACTGGCACGCCAGTTCGATGTGTCGCGGCCCATCCTGCGCGACGCGCTGAAGGCGCTCGAAGCGCGCGGCCTGCTGTCGACCCGTCCGGGCGGCGGCACGCACGTCGCCGACATTATCGGCCAGTTGTTCACCAAGCCGGTGGCGGACCTGATCTCGACGCATCGCAAGGCGGTGACCGACTATCTGGAATACCGCCGCGAGATCGAAGGCATAGCCGCCGAATACGCGGCGCGGCGCGCCACACCGGAGGACCTTGCCTTGCTCGATCGCATCATGGCGCGCATGGACGAGGCGCATCGTACCGGCGATTTCGACGACGAGGCCGAGATCGACGTCGAATTCCATCATGCGATCTGCGAATGCGCGCACAACATCCTGCTTCTGCACACACTGCGCTCCTGCTACCGGCTGCTGTCGGAAGGCGTGTTCCAGAACCGGCTCCTGGTGTTCACCGTGCCCGGCGCGCGCGAGGCGCTGCTGGCGCAGCACCGGGCGATCCACACCGCGGTCAAGGCCGGCGATCCGGCCGGCGCCCGCCAGGCGGCGATGGACCACATGACCTATGTCGAGCGTTCGATGGCGGAAGCCGAACGCAGCGGCGACTGGCAACGCGTGTCGCGGCTGAGGCTGAGGCAGCGTTCGGAAGCCGGCGACGGCGAACCAGCGCGCAGACGCTCCTAATCAATTCGATCAAGCGGGGACCACCATGAGCGACATTCTGACCATCGCAGACCTCAAGGATCTCGCGCGCCGGCGCGTGCCCAAGATGTTCTTCGACTATGCCGACTCGGGCGCCTGGACCGAGAGCACCTACCGGGCGAACGAGGAAGACTTTCAGAAGATCAAGTTCCGCCAGCGCGTGCTGGTCGACATGAGCAACCGCTCGCTGGAATCGACCATGATCGGCCAGAAAGTGTCGATGCCGGTGGCGCTGGCGCCGACCGGCATGACCGGCATGCAGCATGCCGACGGCGAGATGCTGGCAGCGCAGGCGGCAGAGGAATTCGGCGTGCCGTTCACGCTCTCGACGATGAGCATCTGTTCGATCGAGGATGTCGCCTCGGTGACGAAGAAACCGTTCTGGTTCCAGCTCTATGTGCTGCGCGACAAGGATTTCGTGCTCGATTTGATCGACCGGGCGAAGGCGGCGAAGTGCTCGGCGCTGGTGCTGACGCTCGACCTGCAGGTCCTCGGCCAGCGCCACAAGGATGTCCGCAACGGGCTTTCGGCGCCGCCCAAGATGACGTTGGCCAACATCATCGACCTGGCCTCAAAGCCGCGCTGGTGCCTGGGCATAGCCGGCACCAAGCGCCGCACCTTCCGCAACATCGTCGGCCACGCCAAGGGCGTCGGCGACGTCTCTTCGCTGTCGTCCTGGACGACGGAGCAGTTCGATCCGCAGCTGTCGTGGAAGGACGTCGCCTGGATCAAGGAGCGCTGGGGCGGCAAGCTGATCCTCAAGGGCATCCTCGACAAGGAAGATGCGCTGATGGCGGCCAAGACCGGCGCCGATGCCATCATCGTTTCCAACCATGGCGGGCGCCAGCTCGATGGCGCGTCGTCGTCGATCATGGTTCTGGAAGAAATCGCCGATGCGGTCGGCGACAGAATAGAAGTGCATATGGACGGCGGCATCCGCTCCGGCCAGGACGTGTTGAAAGCGCTCTGCCTGGGCGCCAAGGGCACCTATATCGGCCGGCCATTTCTTTACGGCCTGGGCGCGCTCGGCAAGGAAGGGGTTACCAAAGCGTTGGAAATCATCCGCAAGGAGATGGACATCACGCTGGCGCTGTGCGGAAAGCGTCTGGTCACCGACATGGGCAAGGAGCAGCTCCGACGCTAAGTCAGTGACATCTGACCACGGAGATACCCAGACCTTGGCGGAACCCGGCATCCATTTCCTCGACGCACACGGGCCGGACGGCGTGCGTCTGTACGCGATCGGCGACGTGCATGGCCGGGTCGACCTGCTGGCCGCCATGCATGGCCAGATCGAGGCCGAGATTGCGAGGGACAGGGTCGCCGACTGGCGCATCATCCATCTTGGCGACTATGTCGATCGCGGACCGGACTCCAAGGGCGTCGTCGACTTCCTGATCGAGGCACGCGAACGCGATCCGCGAAACCTGATGCTGGCCGGCAATCACGACATCGGCTTTCTCGACTTTCTCAAGACACCCGACCCGGAAGGGCTCTTCATCCGTTTTGGCGGCATTCAGACCGCGCAATCCTACGGAGTGACGATCAACAGCGGCAACGGCGCCTGGTTCGGCAAGGCGGAATCAGCCATGCGCAAGGGTCATCAAGCCCTGCTCGAAGCGGTGCCGCAAAGCCATGTCGACTTCCTGCGGTCGCTGCCACTCTCGGTGACATCAGGCGACTTCTTCTTCTGCCATGCCGGCATCAGGCCGGGTATTCCCCTGGAAAAGCAAAGCCCGCAGGACCTGATCTGGATCCGTGACGTTTTCCACGATCACACCGGCCTCTTCCCGAAGATCGTGGTGCACGGCCACACACCGGTCCCCGAGGCGGAAGTGATGGCCAACCGCGTCAATGTCGACACGCTTGCCTGGCAGTCAGGCATGCTTACCGCGCTCGTCGTTGACGGCGCGGACAAACGCATCCTGGAAATATCGATAAGGGAGCCTTAACGGCCCCGGTGCCCAAGGGCGCGAGGGATCCGGGCGCGAGGGATGCCCTGGCTTAGCGCAGGGAGGCGGTGACGCCGTAGCCGTCAACCGCATTGTGGTTGTTGGCGGCATCGGCGGCATAAATACCAAGACCGCAAAGTACGATGGCGGACAGCATGGCAAAGGACAGAAGCGCTGCTTTCACGGAGGTCATCTCTTGTTGAGCTTCCTGCATCTGTGCACGAGGCGGTTACCAATGCGTTGAAACGGAAAATACGTGTCAAAGTTTCGACGATTTCGCGCTTCTAGGTGTGTTCTGTATCGATGGTGTGTCGCACGGGTCACACAAAAGGTTCATCCCGGTTGCACAGCCGACATAGGGCGCGCGCCTTCTAGGATGGCGGGCGGACACAAGCCAAGGATGAAAGGGGTTTTCCCCAAACGGTTTCACGGCCGCGTGCCAATTATGTCACGCGGAGCATGAACGGACGTTTAGAGCGGATCAGAGTTTGATAGAATCTCTGACCCGCTCTAACTTCTTGTTTTTACGCAATTCCCAAGGGGAAGCGCTGCGCGCTTCTCCCGGGAAAACCGCTACACACTTTTCCTGGAATTGCTCTAGATCGTCGCCACCCAGGCACGGGCGATGGCCAGACCAGCGGCATCGGCGTCAGGGCCGTTGCTGGCCATTTCACCGTCGAGCTTGCCGGCCCAGTCGGGATGGCGCGCGGCGATGGTCGGCGCGAAGGAGGAGCTCCAGTCCTTCACCATCGGCCGGTCGGCCTCGAAATGGAACTGGAAGCCGTAGACGGCGCGGCCGACGCGAAACGCCTGGTTTTCGGCGACATCGTTGCCGGCGAGCCGCACGGCGTCCTCCGGCAGCTCGAACGTGTCGTCGTGCCACTGGAAGATCGGGAACTTTTCCGGCAGCTCAGCCAACACCGGATCGGCCTTGGCATCGGCCGTCAGCGACACGCCGCGCCAGCCGAATTCGTTGGCCCCGCCGATGCGGTTCGCGCCGCCAAAGGCGCGAGCGACGAGTTGACTGCCGAGACAGATACCGAGCACGGCGCGGTCCTTGCCAGCGAAATCGCGGGTCAGTTCGAGCAGCGCCGGGAAATAGGGATATTCTTCGTCGGCCAGCGCGTTCTGGCCGCCGCCGAGCACCACCATGGCATCGTGGCCGGTTGCGTCCCGTGGCAGCGCATCACCCTTATAGGGAAGCCGCACATCAAGATCGGCACCCGCTTCGGCCAGTGCCGCACCGACTTGGCCGAGCCCGGTATTGTCGTAGTTCTGGACTACCAGCACCCGCATCGAAAAACCCTGCTGACATGAAAATGCTGTCGCGAGCGATATCATGGCGCCGGCGTTTCAGCCAAGATGCGTATCCCAGGAGAAAACTATGCCACTGCAGAACCGGGTCGATCCGTTCGGCGCCATTCACGCCGTGCCGGAGCGCGGCCTGTTCACCGGCAATCGCGGCATCATCCACGCCCCCGCGACAAAGACGCTCCTGAAAAAGCGCTGGGCGCTTCCGGCCTGGATCATCTGCGTGTGCCAATTCCGCAATGTGCAGCGCGAGCCGATGGGCCGCAACCGGCCCGGTGGCAAGGCCGGCTGGACCGAATTGTTCTTCCTCGACGAGGTGACGGCGCTCGCCGCCGGACATCGCCCCTGTTTCTTTTGCCAACGTGAACGGGCCAAGGATTTTGTCCATCGCTTCGGCCAAGCCTTCGGTATTGCCGAGCCGCGCGCGCCACAGGTCGACAAGCGGCTGCATAAGGAGCGGCTGGCGTCGGGCGGCAAGCGGTCTGCGGTCGCGATGGATGCGCTTGCCGGCCTGCCCGACGGCGCGATGATCGCAGCTGGCGGCAGCGCCTGTGCCTTGCGCCACGGCAAGATATTGCCATGGACTTTTGCCGGATACGGCCCGCCAACCAGCCCTGATCATTTCGGGGACGAGACGCTTGTGCTGCTGACCCCGGAAACGACGCTTGCCGTGCTGCGCCATGGCTTTCAACCCGTGTGGCATCCTTCCGCCAAGGCTTGACGCAGGCGGCCGTCTCGCTCATTCCTCGGCCATGCGCGCCAACTACAAGATGCAACGTCTGTTCGTGCCCGACGACCTCGGACCAGACATCGAGTTCGAACCCGGCCAGCAGCAGAGCCATTATCTCCTGCATGTGCTGCGGCTCGCCGAAGGCGCCGAGATCCTTGTCTTCAATGGCCGCGACGGCGAGTGGTCGGCGGCGATATCAGCGAAATCCAAGCGGTCGGTGCGGCTGAAAGTACTGGCGCCGCAAAGACCGCAACCGCCCTTGCCCGACCTCATCTATTGCTTCGCGCCGCTGAAGCAGGGCCGGCTCGACTATCTGGTGCAAAAGGCGGTCGAGATGGGCGCCGGCATCCTGCAACCGGTCATCACCCAGCACACGCAGGTGGCAAAGCCTTCCATCGATCGCCTGCGCGCCAATGTCGTCGAGGCCGCCGAGCAATGCGGCATCCTGGCTGTGCCGGAAGTTCGCGAGGCGGAAAAATTCGAGCGCCTGCTGACCGGCTGGGACAAGGAAAGGCGGCTGATCTTCTGCGACGAGGACGCCTCGACCAACAACCCACTGCCTGCCTTGCAGGCAGTAAGGGAGAAGAAGCTCGCTTTGCTGGTCGGGCCCGAGGGCGGCTTTTCCGACGAGGAGCGCAAGATGCTCCGCGCCCTCCCCTTCGTGACCGCCATTCCGCTCGGGCCGCGCATCCTGCGCGCCGACACCGCGGCCGTGGCCGCGCTCGCGGCGATGCAGGCGACAATTGGCGACTGGTAGGACGTTGTCTGTTGCAAGAGGTGCTCGCGGGCCGAGGTCTTCAATTCCTCTTGACCTGTGGCTCAGGATTTTTCGCTTGATCGGCTACTGACATTTCGTCCATTTAGCGCCGGCGGTGGGTCCAACCGCCTTTGAGGGCTTGAAAATGGCGCGCGACACAACCGATTTCCGGCCAATCGAAGGCGTAGACGAGCTTGTCGAGCATCTAGCCGAAGGCAACAAGCCGCGCGAAAAATGGCGCATCGGCACCGAGCACGAGAAATTCCCGTTCTATGTCGATGGCAACGCACCGGTGCCTTACGGCGGCGAGCGCGGCATCCGCGCCATCCTCGAAGGCATGCAGAACAAGCTGGGCTGGGATCCCATCATCGATGACGGCCGCATCATCGGCCTGGTCGAGCCGACAGGCCAGGGCGCGATCTCGCTTGAGCCTGGCGGCCAGTTCGAACTCTCCGGCGCGCCGCTGGAAACGATCCACCAGACCTGCCGCGAGGGCAATGCCCACCTGGCGCAGGTGCGCGAGATCGCCGAGCCGATGGGCATCCGCTTCCTCGGCCTCGGCGGCAGCCCGAAATGGTCGCTGGCCGAAACGCCGAAAATGCCGAAGTCGCGTTATGAAATCATGACGCGTTACATGCCCAAGGTCGGCACCAAGGGTCTCGACATGATGTATCGCACCTGTACGATCCAGGTTAACCTCGACTTCGAGAGCGAAGCCGACATGCGCCGCAAGATGCAGGTGTCGCTGAAGCTGCAGCCGCTGTCGACGGCGCTGTTCGCCAACTCGCCCTTCACCGACAGCCGGCCGAACGGGCTGCAGAGCTGGCGCGGCGACATCTGGCGCGACACCGACAACCAACGCTCCGGCCTGCTCGAATTCTGCTTCTCGCCCGATTTCGGCTTCGCCGACTATGTCGAATGGGCGCTCGACGTGCCGATGTATTTCGTCATCCGCGACGGCCACTATCACGACATGACGCATATCACCTTCCGCCAGTTCATGGCCGGGGCCGCGCGCAACGAAGTGCCGGACGGGCTGCCGACGATGGGCGACTGGGCGAACCACCTGTCGACCTTGTTCCCCGACGTGCGGCTGAAGCGTTTCCTGGAAATGCGCGGCGCCGATGGCGGCCCCTGGCGGCGCATCTGCGCGCTGCCGGCTTTCTGGGTCGGCCTGCTTTACGACGAGGCGGCGCTCGATGCCGCCGAGGCGTTGACGTCGAGCTGGACCTACAAGGAAGTGCTGGCGATGCGCAATGCCATGCCTGAACTCGGCATTTCCGCACCCTTCCGCAACACCACGCTGCGCGAGGTCGCCCGCGACGTCATGACCATTTCGCGCACCGGGCTGAAGAACCGCGGCAAGAAGAACCGCGACGGCTACGACGAAACCTCGTTCCTGAACACGCTCGACGAGGTCGTGGCGCGCGGCACCACCAGCGCCGAGGAGATGCTGTCGGCCTATCACACGCGCTGGGGTGGCTCGATCGAGCCTGTATTCATGGAATATGCCTATTAACCCCGCGCGCTGACGGGCGGCAAAAGCCGCTTCAATCGGGCGTTGAAACGAATTAGGCTCTCTTCGAGGATTTCCCGGAGGAGAAGCCGATGCCTACCTTGTTCGACATGCTGACGCAGGCCCAGAACGGCAACGGCATGCAGGCGCTTGCCCAACAATACGGGCTTTCGCTGCAGCAGACACAGGCGGCGGTCGCCGCACTGCTGCCGGCCTTTTCACAAGGGTTGCAGCGCAACACCGCCGATCCCTATGGGCTCGGCGCCTTCATGACGGCGATGGCAAGCGGCCAGCACGCCAAGTATTTCGAGGACGCGACGCGCGCCTTCTCACCGCAAGGCGTCGACGAGGGCAACGGCATTCTGGGCCATCTGTTCGGGTCGAAGGATTTGTCGCGTGCCGTGGCCAGCCAGGCGGCGCAGGCGAGCGGCGTCAGCCAGCAAGTGCTGCAACAGATGCTGCCCGCGATCGCGTCGATGGTAATGGGCGGACTGTTCAAGCAGACGACAAGCCAGATGCAGGCAGCGGCTGGTCTGGGTGGCGGCGGCAACAATCCACTGGGCGAGATCATCGAGCAGATGATGCGGCAGGGCGGCATGCAGGCGCCGGCGCCACAACAGCGCCAGGCGCCGTCGCCTCAGAACCCCATGGACAACCCGCTCGGCAAGGTCTTGCAGGACATGTTCGGCGGCGGCTCACCGCAACCACAAAGCCAGCCGCAGCCGGCGCCAAATCCCTATGGCGACAATCCGCTCGGCAAGGTGCTGCAGGATATGTTCGGCGGCGGCGCGCCACAGCAACCACAAAGCCGACCCCAGCCCCAGCAGACGCAGAGCCCATACGGCGACAACCCGCTTGGGAAAATCTTCGAGGAGATGCTGCGGCAAGGCGGAGGCGGAGGCTTCGGCCTGCCCGGCGGGCAGCCGGGGCCACAGCCTGAAGCGCCGCAGCCGCAGCCGCGCCAGGCACCACAGCCGCAGGTCAATCCAAGCGGCCGGCCTCGGAACCCGTTCGACGACATTTTCGGCAAGATGTTCGAGACCGGCGCCCAGCAGCGTGACGACTACCAGAAGGGCGTGGAAACGATCTTCGACCAGTTCAAGCGAGACATGGACCGGCGATAGGCGTCAGGCCAAAGCCATTTCCCGGCAAGCTAGAAAAGAAAAGCCCGGTCCTTGGGAGGACCGGGCAGCGTGCAGGCAGGCCGGCGGGGAACCGGCAGGGAGTGGGGAGCCTGCATGAACCTTGGTCGCGCTGAACCGCAGAAAGGTTCAACAAGACCGAAACTGAACCAATCAGGCTACCTTGCGGGCGATATCCTCGATCGTTTCCACGCGGTCGCTGGCGATCTCACGCAGGATTGCCGTCGGATCGCGGCCGAACGGCACGTCGATCGCGACATGCAGGTCGGCGCGCGTCAGGCCGATATCGGCAAGCTCGGCATCCGACATCTCGCCCAGGCGGTAGAAAGCACGGCGGTTTTTCCAGGCGCGGTAGATATTGAAGGCCGTGTTGACCACGCGCGCCGCAACGGACGGACGCGAAGTGATGCGCGAGGTCTCGGTGGCGAAATCGATCGTGGTCATGTCGGTCTCCTTCAGACTCGAACAGACGAAACCCGACGATCGGCGCTGGCGACAGCGGCCGTTCCGGCTTCGATTCACATGCCTTCATGTGGACAATGCGAATTTGCCATCGACCGATTGATTAATCCAACGAATGTTTTTAATCTTTGGCATCAACACTAGTGATGGATCATGTCGATGAAAGCGCCGCTCGATCTCGATCAATTGCAGACCTTCATCTCGATCGCCGACACTGGCAGCTTCACGCGCGCAGCGGAAGAAGTGCACCGAACCCAGTCGGCGGTGTCGATGCAGATGCGCCGGCTGGAGGAGCGGATCGGCAAGCCGCTGTTCGAGAAGGAGGGGCGCACCAACCGGCTGACGGAGGAAGGCGACAAGCTGCTCTCCTATGCAAGGCGGCTGCTCTATCTCAACCGCGAGACGCTCGCCGCCTTCGACGACCAGCGGCTCGAAGGCACGATCCGCATCGGCACGCCGGACGACTATGCAGATCGTTTCCTGCCGGAAATCATGGCACGTTTCACCCGCTCCAATCCGCGCGTCGAACTGACCGTCATCTGCGAGCCGACGCCGGGACTGGTCGAACACATCAAGCGCGGCAATCTCGACCTGGCGCTGGTGACGCACAATGATGTGCGCGGCCAGTCGGAAGTCGTGCGACGTGAGCCGCTGCTGTGGGTATCCTCGGCCAACCACGCGACGCACGAGCAGGAAATCCTGCCGATGGCCTTCGGCCGGCCGAACTGCATCTGGCGGCGCGCCGCCGTCGACGTGCTGGACCAGCAGAACCGCGACTACCGCATCCTGTTCACCAGCTTCTCGGCGACCGTGATCACCGCGGCCGTGCTGTCCGGCCTGGCGGTCTCGGTGCTGCCGGAATGCGCGCTCAGGCCTGGCATGCGGGTGCTGGGCGAAGCCGATGGCTTCGGCGCCCTGCCGGACTGCCGCATCGGCATCATGCGCGGCCAGACCTCGCGGCCGGAGATTGTCGATGCGCTTGCCCGCCATATTTCGGAAAGCCTGGACAACATCTCGATCCCGCTTGGCGAGGAAACGGGAACGTTCGACTTCGCGGCCCTCGCCTTCGCCAAGATGAAGCGGAGCAAGCCGAACCAGATCCTGCCGGGCTGGTAGATGCGGATCATCAATATCGGGGCTGACATGGCCGCCTTGACGTCGGCGCTCAACCAGCCCCCAATCGGCCAATGAGCGAAGCAGCATCCGAATCACGCACCAACGCCACCGAATACACGGTGAGCGAGATATCGGGCGCGCTGAAGCGCACGGTCGAGGACGTCTTCGGCAATGTGCGGGTGCGCGGCGAAATTTCGGGCTATCGCGGGCCGCATTCCTCGGGTCACGCCTATTTCGCGCTGAAGGACGACCGCGCCCGGCTCGACGCCGTGGTGTGGAAAGGCACGATGAGCCGGCTGAAATTCCGTCCCGAGGAAGGGATGGAGGTGATCGCCACCGGCAAACTCACCACCTATCCCGGCAAGTCCAACTACCAGATCGTCATCGACAATCTGGAGCCGGCCGGCGCCGGGGCGCTGATGGCGCTGCTCGAGGAGCGCAAGCGCCGACTGCAGGCGGAAGGGCTTTTCGATGCGGGCCGCAAACGCCGGCTGCCGTTCATGCCCCGCGTCATCGGCGTCGTCACCTCGCCGACCGGCTCGGTCATCCGCGACATCATCCACCGCATCAAGGACCGCTTTCCGCTGCATGTGCTGGTCTGGCCGGTGCGCGTGCAGGGCGACACGGCGAGTGCGGAAGTGACCAATGCCGTGACCGGTTTCAACGCGCTGGCATGGGACAGCCCTATCCAGCGTCCCGATCTCTTGATCGTCGCGCGCGGTGGCGGCAGCCTGGAAGATCTGTGGGGCTTCAACGACGAGGCACTCGCCCGCGCCGTCGCCGCCTCGGGCATTCCGGTGATCTCGGCGGTCGGCCACGAGACCGATTGGACGCTGATCGACCTCGTCGCCGATGTGCGGGCGCCAACACCGACAGGCGCGGCCGAAATCGCCGTACCGGTGAAGGCGGACCTCGAAGCGACGCTGGCCAGCCTCGGCGCACGGCTCAAGGCAGCCGTCCTGCGCAATTTCGAGCGCAAGCGGCAAGCAACACGTGCAGCAGCGCGTGCGCTGCCTTCGCCCGATCAATTGCTGGCGCTGCCGCGCCGGCGCCTCGACGAAGCGACGTCGAGGCTCGGCCGTGGCCTGATGGTTTCCACCGAGCGCAAGCGGGCACGATTCTTCGCCGTAAAATTGACGCCGGCGATGCTGTCGCAGCGGATTGCCGAGGCGCGGCGCACCAACGACCGTAATCTTTTGCGTGCGCAACGGGCGCTGCGTACTCTGGCGAGAAGCCGGCGGGCGGAACTCAATCGTGCAGCGGATCAGTTGCCAAAATGCGCCAAGGCATCGCTGCAACGGCACAGGCAGCAACTGGCTTTGCTGCAGGGCCGCATCACGATCGAGCCGACAGCACGGCGGCAACGTGTTCATAGAGATTTGCTGACCGCTTTGACGCGACGCGGCGGCCAGGCGATGCTGCTTAGGCTGGAGCGGTTGCGCGGCCGCATCATCCAGGCCGACCGGCTGATGGCGACGTTGTCGCACAAGGCCGTCCTGGCGCGCGGCTTCGTGCTGGTGAAGGATGCCGACGGCGCCGTCATCAAGCAGGCCGCGGACGTGGCGTCGGGTATGGCGCTTTCGCTGGAGTTCGCCGACGGCACTGCCGATGCGGTGGCAACCAGCGGCGCGGCGCGGCCAAAGCCCGCCGCCAGGCCCGCGGCCAAGGCCCCAGTTGCCAAGACGAGAGAACCCGGCAATCAGGGATCCTTGTTCTAAGAGCATGACCGACAATCCGCACCATCTGGCAACACCGTCGGGCAAGCCGCGCGCGCGAAGCTTCAATATCGACTTCGACGGCACGCCTGGGCCGTTCAATGCGATCACCGACGTGCCAGGGGTCGCGGTCGGCTATACGACGCTGATTTCAGGCGATGGTGCGCTTGTCGTCGGCAAGGGACCGGTGCGCACCGGCGTGACCGCCATCCTGCCCAGGCCTCGCGCCGAGCTGGCGACGCCGGTCTTCGCCGGCATCTTCAGCCAAAACGGCAATGGCGAGCTGACCGGCTCGCACATCATCGAGGAAACCGGTGCTTTCAACTTCCCGATCACCATCACCAACACGCATTCCTGCGGTGTTTCGCGTGACGGCACGCTGCGCTGGATGAACCGGGTGCTGCCGGCCGCGATCGACAGCGCCTGGGGTTTGCCGGTGGCGGCGGAGACCTATGACGGGTTTCTCAACGACATAAACGGCCACCATCTGACATCGGAGCATGTCACCGAGGCGCTCGACGGCGCGGCCGGCGGACCGGTCGAGGAAGGCAGCGTCGGCGGCGGCACCGGCATGATCACCTTCGGCTTCAAGGCAGGCTCGGGCACGGCATCGCGCATCGTCGCATGGCAGGGGCGCACCTACACGGCCGGCGCTTTCGTGCAGTCGAATTTCGGCAAGCGGCACAATTTCACGATGCGTGGCCGGCGCGCCGATCCCGAACTCACCGAACCAGCGATCCGCGAAGCCACGTCGCGCGCGGAAAAGGGTTCGATCATCGCCGTCATCGCCACCGACGCGCCGTTCCTGCCGCACCAGATGAAGCGGCTGGCACGGCGTGTGCCGCTCGGCGTCGCCATGACCGGCGGCTTCGGCTATCACAGTTCGGGCGACATCTTCCTCGCCTTCTCGACGGCCAATCCCGCCGCGGCGCTGGGGCTGTCTGGCCGCATCGCCAGCGCCGATTTCATTCCCGACGCAGACATCGACCCGTTCTTCGACGCGGTGATCCAGGCGGTGGAGGAATCGATCCTCAACGCCCTGGTCGCCAATGACGACATGACCGGCCGCGACGGCAATTTCGTGCCGGCGCTGCCAAAGACGTGGTTGAAAGAAAAGTTCGGCTGAGACGAAAACGCGGGCCGAACGGCCCGCGCTTTCAGACAGGATTGTCCCTGAAAATCTATTCCGCGGCCTTGCTGGAAGCCTGCTGGTTTTCGTCCGCCTCGGCAGCTTCCTCGAGCCGGGAAGCGATCAATTCCTGGATGTCGCCGACTTCCTCCTGGATGTCCTCCAGCGGTATGCCGACCTCGGCTGCCTTGGCGGCGCATTCGCGGGCCAATGTCTCGGCCTGTTTCTCGATCCTGGCGTGGGACTGGCAATGGACCTTTTCACCGATCCATCCCCGCAAGAACTCGATCGCATGTTCACTCATACTGCTTTTCCCTGGCGGCAAAGCCGGTTGGTAATCATAAACGTCGGCATCCCGCAAAGGATGCATGCTCCCATTCCAGCCGAGTCGCGGCCAGCCGGCAAGCCAATGCCGTCCAGGGTCCACAGAGCCGAAGGAAATCGAGGGGTGAAGAACATTTTCTGATTCTGAAGGACTGTACCGTTGGCGGGATCTGCCCGCTCCGAGCAATTGCTTCTACCTTTTACGGCTTCCAGTCCGTTTCGTATCTCAATGGCTGTCGCTGCAGCCGCCTTATGACGTTACGCTTCAAGGCGCGAGCCATCGAAGCCGCCGCTATATAGTGACATCCTCATGCGATGTCGACTCTCCTCAAGGCCTGTGCACACGAGCCATGCAAAGGTCGCATGGATCGCTGATGCGGTCAGAAGTTTTCGACCCATGGCCTGAGCTCCATTTCCCAGGTCCAGGCGCTGCGGTGCTGGCGGTGGATGGAGAGATAGGCCGCGGCGATCGCATCCGGCGACAGCCGGCGGTCCTGCAGCTCGGACTCCTGTCCAGACGCGGCCGAGGCGATGGCCCCGTCGATGATGAAATGCGCGACGTGAATGTTCTTGGGCGCCAGTTCACGGGCCATGGATTGCGCCAGCCCGCGCAATCCGAATTTGGGCATGGCAAAGCCGGCAGACCCGGCGAACCCCTTCACGCTTGCCGTCGCGCCGGTGAAAAGGATCGACCCCGAGCCCAAGGCCAGCATCCGGCGGGCCGCCTGCTGAGCCACCAAGAACCCACCATAGGCCCCGACCAATAGCGCCTGACGGACCGCCTCGGGATCGAGCTCTGCTATCGGGCCGCGAGCGCGGCCGCTGGCGTTGAAAATCACGAGGGAAAGCGGGCCAGCCTTGTCGGCGACATCAAACAGCTGCTCCACCGAGGCCGGATCCGAGACATCCGTCGCCACGGCTTGCGCGCCGGCTTGCGCCTGCAATGCACCGAGCTTCTCGATATTTCGAGCGGCCAGGACGATTTGGAACCCTTCCCTGGCGAGAAGACGCGCCAGCGATGCGCTCAATCCAGAACCCGCTCCGGCAATGACGGCGACATTGGATGTCATGTGACCTCTCCTTCTTCCACTGATTGCAACGGTTGGCGCATGCCGAAGTCTGCCGGATCAACGCCGCACCGGCAACGCGCAAGGCGGAAAGAAAAATGGCCGGGCGCGAAACGCCCGGCCAAAAGAAGGTCACAACCTTCAGAGGGGAACACCGTTCAGCGAAATGGGAGGAGAACACCGAACGGATTTTTCTCTTTTGAACCGATCTTCACGCAGATGCGACGAACGATTTTCCAAAATCAGCCGGGACTGCAAAAAATCCATTCGTTCTTGTGGCAACAGGCTCAACCCGCTCCGGTTTCCGGCTCAAGCAGGTCGGCGTAATGGCGGCGCGCGACGTCGGGATGCGAGCGCAGCCGGCTTTTCAGCACATTGGTTCCGACATCGCGAAACAGCGGATTGTCCGGATCGCTGGCCGGCCCGCGCGCCTGCGTCGCCAATTCCTCGGGGAGTTCGAGCAGCGGTATCGTCGCATCGAGTTTGGCGCTGAAGAAGAACGGCACCGAAATGCGTTCAATGCCGGCGGGCGGCGTCACGACGCGATGCACGGTCGCACGCAAATAGCCGTTCGAGGCCAGCTCGAGCAATTCACCGATGTTGACGACGAGCGTGCCGGGAATGGGATCCACATCCACCCAGCTGCCATCATAGTCGACCTGCAGCCCCTTATTGTCATCCTGAAGCAACAGCGTCAGGAAACCGCCATCCTTGTGCGCGCCGACACCTTGATCACCGCCGGTCGCCTCACGGCCCGGATAGCGCACGATCTTCATGCGGTGGTTTGGCTGCTCACGGTAGATCGGGTCGAAGGCATCCTCTGGCTGGTCGAGCGACAGCGCGAAGGCTTTCAAGAGCCTGATGGCCACCCCTGTCGCCTTGGCCTGCCATGCCAGCAGGGCGGGTTTGAGTTCTGGCAACGCAGCCGGCCACTGGTTCGGCCCCTGCAGCCGCGTCCAGGCGGGAATTCCGGGGCCTTGCGCTATGGGCTGGCGCTCGACGCCGATATCGAGCTGTTCGCGCCAGTCGGCCTTGCCCTTGGTCAGCTCGCCGCCGGCGCGCGTATAGCCGCGGAACTGCGAGGACTTGACCATCTCGATCGCGAGCTTGTCGGCCTCGGCCAAGGCAAAGAAGCGGCGGGACGCGGTGAGCACCTCGCTGATCTCGGCCCAGGAGATCCCGTGTCCGGCCAGGTAGAAAAAGCCGATGTCACGCGAGGCGGAGCGGAGATCCGCCAGAAATGTCCGACGTTCCGATGCGCCTTGCTCAAAGCGGCTCAAATCGAGCACGGGTACTATTCTGGGCATATCAGGCTCCTTTACCGGTTTCCTTCCGCCGCCAATGCCTACAAGTCTCATCGACTCCCCCTTGCCCGGAAAGAAACGATTGGCCCTTCAAAAGCCATCGCGACGAATAATTTTCCACGCCGCGCAGGCGATATGATGATGATCGTGATCACGGCAGGAGATATGGCCGAACTGAGAAGGGTGTTGCGTTGCGGTAAAGACGAGGAAGACTTCCCAACCTTATGGCGAGCCTGGCCGGCGACGGCGGCTTTCAGCATGCCGCGAAGTATTTATGGGCCTTTCTCCAATTTTTGGCGCTTCACGTCAGATATCAGCCGTAAATCCGTTTATAATAAAATTATAGTAAAATAATACTCGCAATATATTTGTTTTAAGCACAAAATTCCGCACCTGAATAGTCGCCGATACTGACGACCATCTTCGAGCTACCCAGTCCTGCCGACTTGAGGGCGATCACTTCAGGGGGGACTATCCCGACCGGCGTTAATCGCTTTGGTCCCGCTCTCCTGAGGGGCCGATCGCTCAAGAGGAGATCTCGAGATGGACGGGTATGACGAATCGATGTTCGACGACCTAGCCTTTGATGAAGCGGAAGGCCCCGCCGACAGCTATGACGAATTCGACGAAATGGACGAAGGCGACGGCTTCGAAGGTGCCGATGAAGGCGACGAGGGCGACGAGTATGACGCGGGCGACGAGTACGAGGCTTCGAGCTTCGACGAGATGGACGCCGGCGACGAATTCGATGAAGGCGACGACTTCGACGAGAGCGACGATTTCGACGAGGGCGACGATGACGGCTGGGACCAAGCGCTGGGCTTCGCGCTCGCGGCTGAAGACAGCGACGAGTTCTTCCGGCGCATCGCCCGCGGCATACGCGGCGCCGTGCGCACCGTGCGGCGTGCCGCTCCCACCATCGGCCGCATCGCCCGCGCCGTGGCGCCGGTCGCCAGCCTCATCCCAGGCTACGGCACGGCAATTGGCGGCGTCGCCAATGTCATCGGCCAGCTGATGGCGGACGAAGCCTCGGAGGACGAAGCGCTCGACGCCTTCGCCGAGCTCGCGGTGCGCAATCGCGCCGCCATCCCGCTGGTCGCGGGGCTCGCCGCCAGACGCGTGCTCGGCCCCGCCGCCGCCCGCATGCCGGCGGCCGCCCGCATCCAGGCGGTGCGCACCGTGCGCCGCGCCGCCACCCAGCTCGTCAACCGTGGCGGGCCGACCGCGATCCGCGCCTTGCCGCGCATCGCCAACAGCGTGCGCCGCACGGCGGTCACCCGGCGCACCCCGGCTTCTGTGCGGCCAATGGTGCTGGCGCGCACCGCGCGCCGTGTCGCGGCACGCGGGCATGGCTTGCGCCGGCAGCTGACGCAGCCCTTGCAGAGAGGGCGGCGGATCGTGCGCCGCACGGCCGCGGCGGTCCGCTCCGGCATGGCTCCGGCACGCATCCTGGCGCGCGCCGCCGGGCGGGCGCTCGGGGGAATGGGCGGCATTGGCGGTTGGACCGGTGGGTATGCTCCGGGCTATGGCCAGGGCCAGGGTTCCGGGCGCCGGCGGCGCATCGTCATCCGCGGTCCGGTCAGCATCACCATCCGGCCCAACTGAAACCCTCTCGGTGCAACCAGAAGGATCGTGGCGATGCGCACGGGTTCTTCGACCAGGCGGTTCCTGGACACCAAGTTGCGGGCGCTGAAGGCGCGCGCGCAGCGCCTGAACCGGCTGACGCCGCGGCGCATCGGGCTGCGTCCCGAAGACCTGCCCTATGCGCCGTCGCGAGCCCATTTCCACGCCGCCAACCGGCGGCTGGCCGCCATCGGCAACGCCATCAATCGGCAGATCGCCGTGATCGAACGCGGCTGGCCGCCGGCAACGGCGCAGGCGGCTCTCACCCAGATGGCGTTGCTCGACCGCAGCATCGACCGGCTGCGCCGCAGCTTCGGCATGTTCTTCGAGGTGATGTCGCAGCGCGGCTCGGGCTTCGCGCCGGCGCTGGCCGCCCATGACGCGATCGCGATGGACTGTTATACCGTCGTCCGCGCGGCCTTGCCCGGCGTCTTCGCCGGCCCGCTGCTGAAGCCGCTGACCTATATGGAACACGGCTATTCGCCGGCGACGCAGCGTCGTGGCGTGGCGCTGGCGCGGTTGCTCGGCGACAGCAATCCGTTCCCGGTGATCCGCGTCCCCTGGGACCGCGACAATCCCTGGCAATCGGTATTCCTGCACGAGGTCGCGCACAATCTGCAGGCCGATATGGGCCTGTGGCAGGAAAACGCGCAGGCGGTCGGTAACCGGCTGGCCTCGATGCGCTTCGATCCGCTCGTGGTGACCATTCTGCGCCGCTGGCACAAGGAGATCTTCGCGGACCTCGCGGCGCTGCTGCTCGGCGGCACGGCGTCGGTCTGGGGCATGATGGAGTTCCTGGCCCACCCCGGCGCGCGCGCCTTGACCTATCGCCCCGGCGGCGCCCATCCGACCGGCTGGATCCGGGTCCTGATCCTGACCGAAATGCTGCGCCGCATGGGCTTCGCCGCCGATGCGGCGCGCGCCGAACGCGTCTGGCGCGCGCTCTACAATCCGTCGCGCGGCCACAGGCTGCCTCCGGTGCTGCTTGCGTCGGTCCCGCGCCTCATCCCGGCGGTGGTCGACGAGATCGCCTACCAGCCTCGGCGGGGGCTGGGCCAGCACGCGCTGGCCGATGCCATTCCATTCACGCGCGCCGACGAAGCCCGCATCCGGCGCGGCGGAATCCAGATCGCGGCGGGGCACGTACCCGACCTGCCGCCACGCTTTCTTGTGTCGGCCAGCCGTTTCGCGCTGGAGGCCGGCGCCGAACCGGACGCCATTGCCAAGCTCGTCATCAGGAACCTGGCCCAGCGCCAGGCAAGCCGACGGCCCGCCGCGCAACCGTCCCCAGCCGCACTCGTTGCATGAGGTGAGATGTCATGGCCGACCTGTCTACAACCGCCGCCAGCCCGGTCTCGAAATTTCGGTCGCCCGCCACGGTCGCCGTCGACAATCTGCTGCGCAAGACGCTGCGCGTCAGTGATCCGCGCGATCCCGACCAGATGGCCAACGCGCTGCTGAACTTCTACCCGCAGGAAGCGGACAGGGACCGCCGCGAACGCGCCGGTCTGGCCTATTCGAGCGTGCCCGATTATGTGCCGCAGGTACGGAACACGGGTCCGTCCTCGGTCGAAATGGCCCAGGCGCAGGACGATCTCGAGCGCGACCTGCAGACGCTTTCGACCTCCTCGCCACTGAAGGACATCCGCATCGAGATGATTGGCTGGGGCCGCTCGATCCGGCAGCTCGCCAATGACGGGCTGGCCGCCGCGCGCCTTTCGCTGGATTCGGTCAACCACGACCGCGCCATGTCGGCGCGCCGCCAGCTCGGCGAGTATTCGCGCCTCGCACGCTATGTCGGCACGCTGACCGATGGCAGCGCCATCCTGTTCCGGCGCTTTGCCCAGAGCTGCGACGTGCTGGCGGGGCTCATCCTTGTCGCCATCGGCGAGGGGCTGGCGTCCAACGGCATCACACGCAGCACCTCGATCGTGCGTTCGGCGGCCGGTGAGCTGCAGGCGCGCCGCAATGCCGTCATCATGGCGCTGCGCAGCCTGACCGGCTCGATCGAAAGCGCGCTTGGCCAGGAGGACTGGCCGCGCGGCATCGAAGCCTATCGCAATCTGGTCCTGCAACTGGAAGCCGGCGGCCAGGCGGACCTGCGTGCCCTTCTGGAAGAGAACGCGCTGTCGCAGGCGATGGACGACCTGGTCGACCTCTCGACCGGGGCAAGCGTCGAGAGCCTGCGTGAACTATCGACCGCGTCGGCGATGCTGGTTCACCGCTTCCAGCGCCTGATCCAGTTCGGCCAGAGCATTCCGGTTCCGATCGACGTGCCGATCACATCGGGACCACCGGAATCGCCGCCGCTGGTGGCGTTCGTCTCCAGCCTGCAGCTCTTCGTCGATGCCTTCGTCGCCAAAGGCAGCTCGCGGCTGCTTTATGTCGCGCGCCCGCCGATCATCGTCTACGGCCTCTATGGCGCCGGCGGTCCCGACCAGGGCGCCGTCCGCTTGATGAACCTCACCATCGCGCGCGGTTTCCTGCTCGAGCAGGTCGACTGCTTCGCCGGCTGCGGCTGCGACGACAACGAGATCAGCTGCCAGGTGCTCCTGGATTACATGCTGTTCCTGCTCGACCGGGCGATCGATCTCTATGCGGTCGGCATCGATCCGGACGGCCTCGGTGAACAGGAGAGACGCGCGACCGCCGTCGGCCTCGCCGTCGGCGCGGTGCTGGACCTGACCGACCAGGTGGCGAACCCCGGCGTGCTGCTGTGCGAATTCAGCGACAAGCTGAAGACCAAGCTCGCCACCATCTCCGGCGAGTTGCTCGACCCGTTCGGTGGCGCTGGCGCCTGGGACCCCGGTCTCAAGGGGCTGATGGTGCGTGAGCTGCGAACCTTCTACCAGGCCGAGGAGCAGACCGAGCGCCTGGTGCGGTCGCTGACCCAGCAATGCGACTTCAACGTTTTCAACTTCCGCAACAACCAGTCGCTGATCCGCTGGATGATCCGCACGATCCTGCAGAACACGTTCAACCAGGGCACCAACCTGCCGAGCCCGGTCCAGATGCCGTCGCCTATCGCGAGCTCGATGGCTAGCATGGGTCAGAACCGTCCCGACTACTGGTCGGCGTGAGCAGGCATGAGAGGAGCAGGACAATGGCTGCGAAAATTCCGTTTCCCTATCATCCGGCCAACAAGTTCCACGCCGGGGTCAAGGCCCGCTTCGAAGTGGAGGCCCAGACGCCGCAATCGATCGACCTGTTGACCAAACAGGTCGATACCGGCAGCCAGGGAACCCAGAAGGCCATCGGCGACGTTGCCAAGGCGATCAGGAGATATCCCGACGGAGACCAGTCGAAGACCTTCGAACGGCTGACCGCCGCGATGGAGACCATCGCCACCGCGCTGCAGAACCAGCCCAAGGGTAGCGAGATCGACAAGAAGCTTGGCGACATCGGCAAGGCGATCGACAGGTTTGACGAAACGGTGCGGTCGTTTGGCCTGCGCGACAGGGACAATGTCACGGCACTCTACGCGGCGGCGGTCGACACGACCGGCGACATCGTTGGCCGTACGAATGCGGGCCAATGGCTCATCCGGGCGGAATTCCCGTCGCTGCAGGCCATCGTCAAGTTTCAGAAGACCAAGCCGCAGGACGAACGGCGCAGCGAGTTCGTCAAGCGCGTGCGCGCTGTCGAGCCCGCCCCACCAGGCCTTCCCGCGGCGATCACCGACAGCGAGCTGGCGCGCTTCTTCGACCTGGTGCCGGCCGTGATCAGCGCCATCAATGCCAGTCAGGACACTGGCTCCAGCGAGCCGCCCAAAGCCTGAAACCATGAGCCGCCAATTCGAGCAACATGAGGTCTGTTATGGCTAGCGAATCCAATGAGGTCATCCAAAGGCTGTTCCAGCGCTTCTTCAGGGACGAGCTGCCCGGATTGTCGCCGGCGGACCGCGCCGCTTTCGAGAGCGAGTTCGAGGGCCGCTACGGTGAACTGCTCGATCGCTCGTCCAGTGCGACGACAACGAGCTTCGCGGATCTGGTGGGCTTCGGCGACGGGCCGCTCAAGCCGTTCGACGCGCTGCAGATGCCGTTGCTGCGCAACGACTTCGACGAATCCATCATTCCGCCGCAGCTGCAGGCCTCGGCAGAACTCTATTACATCTACCAGATGGACCGCATGAAGCTGTTCCAGGTCGTCGATGTGCTGCGCCGGCTGTTCCAGAACGGCCAGATCCGCATCCAGCGCGGCCCCGGCGCGCGCGGGCTCTACATCCTCGAGAAGTGGCGGCCGATCCGCTACAAGCGCCGCGACCGGCTGATCGCCTATCGCCGCGTCTTCAACTATGGCCGCGCGCCGGTGCCGTCGGGGGCGATCGTCAACCGCAGCTTCCACTTCATGCTGGTCGCCTTCATGAACGCGATGTCGCAATACTTCCAGGATCTGACCATCGGCCAGGTCATCCGCGGCAGCTCGACCATCAATGACCGGCCGTTCGCGGCGCTCGCCACGGTGCAGCGTGTGGGTACCGACCTGCGCTACCATCTCGACCGTTCAAGCTATGGCAACATCCTGGCGCTGACCCGTGAAACCGGCCAGTACGTGCAGCAAATCTTCGAACTGTTCGACGCGCCCGACATCAAGAAGTCCTTCGACGCCAACACCAAATGGGATGTCATCGAAGCCGTCGCCAACCGGCACTTGGGCGGCGCGGCCGAGATGTCGCAGCGCGCCAAGATGGCGGATGCGGGGCGCAGGACGCTGCAATACATCGCCGAGAACGATTTCCGCACGACGATCACGCCGGCCGAGTTCGACGCCGACGCCAAGAAGATGGGCTCGCAGGCCGACGCGTGGCTCGCCGCCTACCGGCTGACGCGCGAAGGGCGCCGCTTCCCCGGCCTCGATGGCGATCGTGTGCACTGGTCGTACGGGCTCAACCGCAACACCGCCTCGCGCATCGCCGCCTAAACCGTTGCAGCTGTTCAGCATCCGGTGGAGTCGCCGGACAGCTCCAACTCTTTGTTTCTGAAGGGTGTCCGCGATGGACCACCATCTGGCTCTTCCCGGGCGCTTTTCGCCCAAGCCCCCGAACATCGTCATCGATGCGCCGCTGGCGCTGTCGCCGATGGGGCTGCTCGTCACGGTGACGCTGTCGCAGTCGGCTCGGGTGTGGCTGCCGCGCGGCTTCTACACCTTGCTCGACAATGACGAGTACTACCGCCACCGGCCGGACCAGATGGGCGGCGGCTGGCTGCATCCCGATGCGCGGGACGCGACGCTCAGGGAATTGGTGCTTGAGCTCGAGCCGTGGCGCCGCGCCTGGCAGAACGGCCGGCTGTCGTCACGCGTGCACTGGGTCGGCGACGCGCAATATGAGAGCGCGCTGCCCGAGCGCGAAGGCACTGCCCTGCTGCCGCGCTTCGAAGGCTGTTGTGCCGCGCTTGAAGCCCGGCTTGGCGACCTCGCCGGCACCGCAGCACCGCTCGACGAATGCGCGCGCGACGTCATTGCCCTGTCGGCCGCGCTGCAGCCCGAGAGCACCTACATCCTGACCATCGCCGGCAGCGCCGGTGCCCGGCCGCCGCTATGCGACTATCTGGAGCGGCTCGCGTTTCCGGCCACACGTCATCCGGGCGCGATCCCGGGTTGGTCTGGTCCGGCCTTCTGGCCCGCCGCCGCCCCGATCGCCGCGAGCGGCCGCAGCGCCGCCATCGTGCAGGTCGTCGCGCCGGTCATCCTGGCGCTGCCGGACGGCTGGAGCGAAACCGACTGGGCGCTGGAGGATCCAGCCGACCATGACGAGACGCCGGACGATCCCTGGCGCAATGCCTGCGCGCTCTGGTACGAGCTGGCACCAGTGGAGGCGGCGGCATGAAACCGGCCCGCCTCCACCCGGTCCACGGCCTGCGCACCAATGCGCGCGACCTGGTGATGATCAGCGTCGCCGGGCAAGTGGCTTCGCCGACAGAGAAGGGAACGCCGTGGCGCATCGGCTACGACGGCAGGCCGCGCTCGCTGCCGGGCACCGGCGGCATCGTGCTCAACCATCGCGTCGGCGACCCTTGCGTCGGGCTCGCCGGCGATCATGTCGAACCGGCGGTGTCGATCCGCAACGAGGCGCGCGCGGCCGGCGGCAGCCCTGATGCCGCCAACCAGGCGCTGCAGAGCTATTCCTGCGTCGGCAATCACGCCATCGTCACGACGGGGCGCGCCGCCGGCGCGCGCGGCGTGGTGACCGGCAAGCATGGCGGCGTCGACACGGTGCTGATCGACTTTCCGCTGCCGGCGATGCGTCAGATGGCGATCGGCGACCGCATCCAGGTCTGGGCCTATGGACTTGGCCTGCGCCTGACCGACTATCCCGACGTTGCGATCTGGAACTGCTCGCCACGGCTGCTCGCGCGCTGGCGGCCGGTGGAGCGCAACGGCAGGATCCACGTCAAGGTCACGCATCGCATTCCCGCCCGCGTCATGGGTTCGGGGCTGGGCCGCAACAATGTGCTGCGCGGCGACTACGACATCCAGATGTCCGATCCGGGCATGGTGCGTCGCTACAAGCTCGGCTCGCTGCGTTTCGGCGACATTGTCGGCATCATGGACGCAGACAACCGCTATGGCCGCTCGCGGCTGGGCGGGCATGTTTCGGTGGGTGTTATCGTGCACTCGGACAGCACCGTGGCGGGTCATGGCCCGGGTGTCGTCTCGCTGCTTTCGGCACCGGCTTCGCTATTGCAGCTTGAGCTCGATCCGAGCGCCAACATCGCCAGCTATCTCGATATCAGGCCGCCACGGCCGGCGCGGCCTTCCTTTCCGCTGCCCACGGTCGAACAGCGGGAAAGAACCGTGGCGCGGCTGCGCCGGCGGGCGACGGCGGCAGACGCAAAGGTGGATGCCGGTCCGGGTTAGCTCCGGCGGGCAAGCGACATTGAACACAACGCAGGAAGGGAGCCGGCATGTCATATCTCGACGAACAACTCGACGCGCTGGTTGACGAGGCAGCGCAAACAGTCGGCCACCGCCGGCCATGCGGCTGCGCACAATGCCGCCGGCAACAGGGCTTTCGCGCCGTGGAGGTCAGGCGCCGGCATTTCCCAAGCGGTGGCTGCGGCTGCGGTTGCGGCGGCGACACCTCCTTCGACGAAGCCACCGTGCGGCGGGGACGTGCTCCGCGGCCGGCGCGCGGCCAGACCCCGGCACGGGCTCGGGGTTCGCAACTGCCGGGCTGGCGCGGCTGGACGCCGCCGGTGTCGCTGGCCGCCATCGATGCGGCGCGCACCGCCGCCGGCAGGGGCCAAGCCGTCGATCCATTGCTGCGGCCGTTCCTGGCGCCGGGGCCGCAGGTCTATCGCATCACCCGCGCCGGCATAGACCGCGACCGTCCGCTCAGCATCGGCATGACCAAGGGGACCAATTCGATCGCGCAGAGGATTGTCGAACATTACCGGCAGCCGAGCCGCGCCGACCCCCGGGTCAACACCGCGATCCGCAACCTGCAACCGGGCCAGGTCCTGGTCCAGGCGGCTCGCCTGACCCGCCAGGCGATGCATCCAAGGCGGGCCCGGAACTATGAGGGCTGGCTGCAGGACCGGGAGCGGCCACTGCTCTATGACCCCAACAGCACCACATTCGATGAAGCGGGGCTGATGTACACCAACTGAACCAAGGGAGATCTCCATGCACGGGCAAGTCGCACCTCATGCAAGGTCGGTATGGGCCGACCTCGATGCCATCGTTCTCCAGGAGGTCAAGGCGCTGCGCTCGGTCCCGCCGCGCCCGGCGGAACCACAATTTGGTTCCGACGAGGAGTTCATGGATCGCGCGACGGCCTACCTTGAGGGCCGGGGCGAAGAGGCCCATCTTCTAGTGGACCGCCTGCGCGACATGCTCGGCCCGGCAGCGGACGCGGACATGGCCGCGACCGACGTCCCACGGGAGGTGGCAAGCGGAGGCGGGATCTACGATGTGGCTCCGCCGGATGTCGCGCCGTCGCAAGCCGAGCCACCACAAGCCGAGCAAGACACATGACGCTGTTCTCGCCAGCGCCCTTCGAACTCGACCGTCTGGCCGACGAAGCGGATTATGCGGTGGTCGGGCCGACCGACGGCCGCGCCAGAGTCGCGCACACCAACCGCTTTCCGCACAGCGCGGTCTGCCATATCGAGCGCGACTTCGGCGACGGCAGGCTGACCGGCTGCACCGCTTTCCTGATCTCGCCGACGCGCCTGCTGACCGCCGCACACTGCATCACCAGCCCGATCCGGCAGCGGCTTGGCCTGCCCAACCTTGCCGTGCGCATCCGGGTCACGCCGGGCCGTGCGTCCCGCGACGCGCGCCCCTTCGGCTGGCAATGGGCGAAACGCTGGCACGTCAATCCGCCCTACCGCCGTCGGCCATCCGCGCTGCACGATGTCGGGCTGATCGAACTCGAGCGGCCGTTCTCGCCGGCGCCGGGTTTTTTCCGGCTGTGGTCGCCGAGCCGGCAGGATCTCGACAGGCTCCGGGCCTCGCGTCTGCTGCACATTTCAGGCTATCCGGCCGACAAGCCGGAGGGCACGCAGTGGGAGCATGCCGAGCGTCTCGACCGGATCACCGAGCGGCAGCTTTTCTACAGCGTCGACACCTGTCCGGGACACAGCGGCGCGCCGGTCTGGATCCAGCGCCAGCAGGCCGGCCCGCCGGTCATCATCGCCGTTCACACCGCCGGTCCGCGCCCGCATTCGGGCGGCGCCTGGGGCTGCCGGCCGGGTGTGCCGCTGGCGCCGGCCGGGCTGTTCAACCGCGGTGTCAGGATAACGCCGGACCTGTTGCGCTCTATCAACTCCGGATTCGCACCCTGACCTGAAAATTGATGGCCCCAAATGATTTTGGGAATGCTAATATTCCGGGAAGTGTTATAGTTCGGGCCATCAATGCAGCATTCATACGGGTTGCGCCGTGGTCCGGTGGCGTGGCCGTTTGCTAAGGCGCCAGGGCTTGTGATTGTAATGAGTTTCCTGCCAACTAAGGCGTTCGGTCATGATTGGGCATGCCGAGAACTTGCAGAGGCTTTCGGAGTTCGCCGAAGAACTCTCCGCGTCACGGAATGAGCGGAACACCGATACGGACACATCGAGTTTTGTGGTGAACGGCCATTCGCTGGTCGCCATCCGGCATCTCGAAGATGAGGAGCCTGGCGGCCCGAGCGGCCATGGCGATCAGCGCCCCGTGGGCCGCATCGTATGCGCCGGCACTCACTATCTGATCTATGACGCAGTCTATGTTCCGGCAACCGCCGACACACCGCTCACGGCCGCCGATATACTGACGCGGCGCGAGCTGCAGATCGCGCTGCTGATCGCCGAAGGCAAGCTCGACAAGGAAATCGCACGCCAGCTCGGCATCAGCGGCTACACGGTGCGCGAACACATCAGGCGGATCTTCGCCAAGCTGAATATCGGCCGCCGCTCGGCAATCGCATCTTGCGTGCTGCCCGGATGGACGGATTTTCGCCATGATGTCCGATAGATCGAGGCGCTGCCTGCGACCAGCATGGGTCAGCCGATGCCTTGCCTGAAGGGTCAGCCCTGAGCAGCATGCCGAAGAGTTCGCGCGGCTCGTCGGGGTCGGCCAGCATGTCGAGTTCCTGGTAGAGGCTGGTCGACTTCAGCTGATCCCTGACATAACCCAGCGCCGAAAAGTCCTCTATGGCGAAGCCTACGGAATCGAACAGCGTGATCTGGGCGGCATCGCGCCGGCCCTTGGTCGCCTGATATGACCTGCCACAGGTTATCGGGCACATGCTGCTGGATCTCGCCTTCGATGGGGGTCTGCTGGGGATATTCGACGAAGATGCCGAAGGCCGGCGATCGCCCGATGTCAACATCCCTTCATTGTTGACACTATTTAAAGTATCTGTAATAGTTTTTACAAAACAAGAGACCGTGGATTTCGGGGAGGCCAGTGGCGATACGCGATGTTCTGATGCGCGGGGATCTAGCGCTGACGCCGTCGGAGGAAAAGATCGTCCGGCTGCTGTTGACGGACTATCCGACCTCCGGCCTTGGCACCGCCTCGTCGCTCGCGCGGCGCGCCGGCGTCAGCGATCCCACCGTGGTCCGGCTGGTGGTCAAGCTCGGCTATGAGGGGTTTCCGGATTTCCAGGCAAAGCTGCTCGCCGAGGTCGAGGCCAGGCTGCATTCGCCTCTGTTGATGATGGAGACCAAGCGGCAAAGCGGTTCCAGCGACAGCGCGGTGCTCGCCTATCTCGATTCCGTCACCGCGGCCCTGCAGAAAGCCACCGCCGCGACACCGGTCCAGACCTACGAACGGGCCGCCCGCCTTTTGATGGAGGCCAAGGGCGAGATCGTTCTGGTCGGCGGCCGGTTCAGCCGCCACATCGCCGGCATGCTGGCCGGATATCTCGCGCAGTTCCGCAGCGGAGTCCGCGATCTCGGCGTGCTCTCCCCCCAGACATTCGACACGCTGGCCGATCTCGGCCGCCGCGACGTGCTCGTCGTCTTCGACTATCGCCGCTATCAGCTCGACGTGATGGCCTATGCAAGCCAGGCGGCCGCGCTCGATGTGCGCATTCTTCTGTTCACCGACCAATGGCTGTCGCCGATATCAGACCTCGCCGAAGTCACGATCGTCAGCCCACTCGAAGTCGCCTCACCCTATGACACGCTGGCGCCGGCGATCGCGCAGATGGAGGCGTTGACCGCCCAGATCGTTTCAACGCTGGGCGATGACGCCCGGGCTCGTATCGAGAGAATCGAGAAAGTGCGGCGCGCCAATGCGGTGACGCTCGACAGCGATGCGGAAGGCCAGACGGTTGGCCCCCGAAAAACAGCTGGACCACGCAAGACACCTGGACCCAAAGCAGCAAAGCAGGACGACAAGGCATGACCCAAACCTTATCCAAGCTGGCCCTACCCAAGCGAGACGAAGCCTTCCGTGCCGGCGAGACGGCGCTGCTGCTCGTCGACATGCAGCGCATCTGGCTGGAGCCGGGCGCAGACCCCTCGCATCCGGAGCGCGGCCCAGACCATTATTTCTACCGGCAGACAGCCTTGCAGACGATCCCCAACCAGGAGCGCCTGCTGGCGGCGGCGCGGGCCAATGGCGTCGAGGTGCTGCACACCATCATACAGAGCCTGACCGAAGATGGCCGCGACCGTTCGCTCGACCACAAGCTGACGCCGATCCATGTCGCGCCCGGCCTGCCCGAAGGCCTGCCGGTTGCATCGCTGGCGCCGGTCGGCGACGAGATCATGCTCCCGAAGACCTCGTCCGGCATCTTCAACTCGACCAATGTCGACTACCTCCTGAAAAACCTTGGCATCCGCTACCTCGTCGTGGTCGGCGTGCTGACCGACCAGTGCGTCGACATGACGGTGCGCGACGGAGCCGACCGTGGCTATCTCGTCACCTGCGTGTCGGATGCCTGCGCCACCATCACCCAGCAACGTCACGACATCGCGCTGAAGGCCTTCGGCGGCTATTGCTGGGTCACGGACACCGACACCGTCGTCGACCGCTTCAACGCCCTGGGAAAAACGGCATGACATCGACCGTCGAGCCCCTCGTTGCCGTCGTCACGACAGACCTCTCCGCCATTACGCGGGGCCGCTTCGTTACTGAAGGCAAGTTGCAAAAAACCGCCGCGACCGGTGTCGGCTGGCTGCAGGCCAATCTGTCGATGACGCCGTTCAATTCGATCGTCGATCCCAACCCCTGGGGCTCGTCGGGGGACCTTCGGCTGATCCCCGATCTCAAGGCACGCTTCCGCACCGAACGGACGGGATCGGCGACCCCGTTCGACATGGTGGCCGGCGACATCGTCGAGCTCGACGGCAGCCCGTGGCTCGGCTGCACGCGGACCATGCTCCGGGACGCGCTGGCGGAATTGAAGGCTGCGACCGGCCTTTCCGTCATCGCCGCCTTCGAGCACGAATTCCACATTGCCGATGGCAGCTTCGCGCCGGCGCATTCGATGTCCTTTGCGGCGCTGCGCCGCACCGACCCGTTCGCCCCCAATCTGATGGCGGCGCTGGAGGAGGCAGGCGTCGGCCCCGAAGTCGTCATCGCCGAATTCGGCAATGAACAATTCGAAGTGACGCACGAGCCGGCCGATGCGCTGACGGCAGCCGATCGCGCCGTCGCCATCCGCGAAATCACGCGCGAAGTGGCGCGCAATGCCGGCTGGCGCGCGAGCTTCGCGCCCAAGATCGCCCCCAATGCCGTCGGCAACGGCGTGCACATTCATTTCAGCTTCGTCGACGAAGACGGCAAGCCGGCGACTTACGATGCGGCGCGGCCCGGCGGCCTCTCCGCCAAGGCCGGCGCCTTCTGTGCCGGCGTGCTGCGCCATCTGCCTGGGATGACCGCCATGACGGCGTCGAGCGTATCATCCTTCTATCGCCTCAAGCCGCACAGCTGGAGTTCGTCCTACACCTGGCTCGCCGACCGTGACCGCGAGGCGTCGCTGCGCATTTGCCCGACGGTGACGATCGGCGGACGCGATCCGGCACGGCAGTACAATGTCGAGTACCGGGCGGCCGACGCCACCGGCAATCCTTATTTGTCGCTGGCCGCGATCATCCGCGCCGGGCTGGAAGGGCTGAAGGCGGATCTTCCCTCGCCGCCGCTGGTCACCGGCGACCCGACGCTGATGAGCGAGGCGGAACGGGCAAAGCTTGGCCTGGTGCGGCTGCCCGAAACCTTGCCGGCGGCGCTGGACGCGCTTCTGGCCGACAAGACCGTCACGGGATGGTTCGCCCCGATCTTCATCGAGACCTTCGTCGGGCTGAAGCAGCATGAAGCCGAGCGCCTGGCCGGCCTCGATCCGGCCGCCATCTGCGATCTCTACCGGACGCTCTATTGATGACCGCACGGAGTGAAAGGAACACGCCCGCTCAAGGAGACTGGCCCGACGCCGTCGAGGTTCTCAACGAGCACGGCCGCTGCGACATCGTGCTGCTGTGCGAGCATGCGTCGAACCACATGCCGGCCGAATATCGGCAGCTGGGGCTCGATGCCAGCCACCTGCGGCGCCACATCGCCTGGGACATCGGCGCCGCGGAGGTGACGCGCCTGTTGTCGGCGCGGCTCGATGCGCCGGCCTTCCTCAGCGGCTATTCCCGGCTGCTGATCGACCTCAACCGGCCGCTGGACAGCCCGGGCAGCATCCCCCTGCTGTCGGAGGACACCGACATTCCCGGCAATGCCGGTATCGACGCGGCGGAACGGGACCGACGCGCCAAGATCATGTTTTCGCCGTTCCATGAGCGGGTGACCGCGCATCTCGACCGAAGAATTGCCGAAGGCCGGCCGACGCGGATCGTGACCATCCACTCGTTCACGCCGGTGTTCCTTGGTGTTGCCAGGCCATGGCATGCGGGCGTGCTGTATGCGCGTGCAGCCGATCTCGCCGCAGCGATCCTTTCGGGCCTGCGCGCCGACGCGTCGCTCAACGTCGCGGCCAACGTGCCCTATGTGATCAGCCGCGACGCCGACTACGCCGTGCCCATCCATGGCGATGATCGCGGCATCCCTGCTGTCCTCATCGAGATAAGGCAGGACCTGCTGTCGACACGGTCCGGCATCGAGGAATGGGCGGACCGGCTGGCGGCGGCGCTGCCCGCCCGCGAGACGGAGACAACTTCGTAAAGAATCTCGACCTGCGCGGACATGACGCGCGACCATCGCGCAGATCGGCACTCAGCGTGGCACCGCTTTATCAGTAACGGGAGCCGCGGCTCACGCCAGCCACTCCTTGATCGCCGGGCGAGCGAGAACGGCACGCATGCGGTCCTCGGCGTCGGCGACAGCCAGTGTCATCGGGGCACGGGTCGGACCGCATTCGACGCCGATGACGCGGAACGCCGCCTTCATGCCCGGCAGCACACCGGTTTCCAGCAGTGCCTCGACGAAATCCTGCGACACCATCTGCAGCGCCTTCGCCTGGCGCAGATCGCCGCCGCGAACGGCCTGATCAATCGCCACGTAGAGCCTGCCGAGCAGATTGTAGGTAGTTCCGATACCACCCTCGGTGCCGAGCATGCCGGCGGCGGCATAGATCTCATCGAAGCCGTAGTAGAACAGCTTCTGCGGCTGCCGCTTGCGCAGCAGGGAATATTTGAACAGGTCGGTGGAGGTGAACTTGATGCCGACGACTTTGCTGAGATCGAGCAGCCGGACCAGCAGGGGAAGCGGCAGAGGCCGGCCGGTGCGCAAGGGGATTTCGTAGACGATAAGCGGCAGGTCGGTCGCCGCCGCCAGCGCCTGGTAGTAGCCGAAGACTTCTTCGTCGGAGAACGGGTAGGAATGCGGCGGCAACGCCGACAGCGCGTGATAGCCGAGCTTGCGCGCCTGCCGCGCCAGACGGATGGAATCACGCAGGTTCGGCATGCCGACATGGGCGATCAGCTTGACGCCACTTGAGACCGCGCCGGCGAAGACCACCTCTTGCTGCGCCAACAATTCGTCCACCGTCAGCAGGCCGGATTCGCCGCTGCTGCCACCGACATAGAGGCCTGCCAGACCCTGGCGCAGCACATAGTCGTTGATGTTGCGCTGCCGTTGCGGATCGAACTCGCCGGCATCGCTCAGTCCGGTCATCAGGGCGGCATACATACCCGCCAATTGCTTGGTCATTGGGATCCTCGGTTTTCCAGATTTGTCATGATGTGGCTTCGCCAGCGTGGTGGCAGGCGACGAGATGCTGGCCGGTGCCGGCGGAGCCGAAATCGCGCCGTGCCGGATCGACCTTGGTGCAGATCTCGGTCGCCAGGGGGCAGCGCGGATGGAAATGGCAGCCGGGCGGCGGCTTCGACGGATCGGGCACGCCACCGCCGAGCACGATGCGGCGGCGTGTGCCCCCCGCCTTGGGATCGGGCTCCGGGATCGCCGACAACAGCGCGCGCGTATAGGGATGCAGTGGTGCGCCGAACACCGCTTTCGTGGTGCCGATCTCGACGATGCGGCCGAGATACATCACCGCGACGCGGTCGCTGAGATAGCGGATCATCGACAGATCGTGCCCGACGAACAGATAGGTCAGGCCGAGGCGCGGCTTGAGGTCGTCGAGCAAATTGACGATCTGCGCCTGGATCGAAACGTCGAGCGCCGAGATCGGCTCGTCGGCGATGATGAATTTCGGATTGGCGGCAAGCGCGCGGGCAATGCCGACGCGCTGGCGCTGGCCGCCGGAGAGTTCGAACGGATAGCGGTTGCGCAGCGCTTCCCGGAGACCCACCAGCGCCAGCAATTCGCTGACACGGGCATCGCGCGAGGCGCGGGTGCCGATCTTCTGCGCACGCAACCCTTCGCCGATAATGCGGCCGACGGTCATGCGCGGGTTGAGCGAACCGAACGGGTTCTGGAAAACCATCTGCATGTCGCGGCGGCGCTGCTTCAGCTCCTCGCCTGTCGCGCCCGCATAATTCCTGCCCTCGAAGACAATGCTGCCGGCGCTGGGGCGCTCAAGGCCCAGCACGGCGCGGCCGGTCGTCGATTTGCCGCAGCCGCTTTCGCCGACCAGCGCCAGCGTCTCGCCGCGCATCACCTCGAAGCTGACGCCGTCGACGGCATGCACCGCGCCGACCTGCCGCCTGAGCACGCCGCGCCGGATCGGAAAATGCACCTTGAGATCGGTGACGGTGAGCAGCGCTTCCTGCTTCGGTGCCGTCACGGCCGGCTTGTCAGCGGCGCCGGCGCCCGTGCGCGGCCCCCGTTCCACCTCCCGCCAGCGCCAGCAGGCGACGGTCTGATCGGCACCGGCAGCTTCCAGCGGCGGCCTTGCCTGGCGGCAGCGCGCCTCGGCATGGTCGCAGCGCGGCGCGAAGGCGCAGAAGGTCGGCGCCAGCGTGACATTGGGCGGCGCGCCCTTGATCGGCACCAGCCTGGTGTTGGCCGCCGTCAGCGACGGGATCGAGTTCAACAGGCCGATCGTATAGGGATGCTTGGTTGCCGAAAACAAATCGCCGACCGGCGCGCTTTCGACGATCGAGCCGGCATACATCACCGCGACGCGATCGACGAAGCCGGCGACGAGGCTGAGGTCGTGGCTGATCCAGATGATTGCCATGCCGAGCTGCTTCTGCAGGCGCACGACCAACTCGACGATCTGCGCCTGGATGGTGACGTCGAGCGCGGTCGTCGGCTCGTCGGCGATCAGGATCGACGGTTTGCACACCAGCGCCATGGCGATGCCGATGCGCTGCAACTGGCCGCCCGAGAACTGGTGCGGAAAGGCGCGCATGCGCTGCGGCGCGTTGGCGATGCCGACCAGCGCCAGCATGTCGAGAGCCTGGCGTTCGGCCTCGGCGTCGTTCAGGCCCTGGTGCTCGCGCAGCGCCTCGGTCAGTTGCAGGCCGATGGTCAGCACCGGATTCAGCGACGACATCGGATCCTGGAAGATCATGGCGATGTCGCGGCCGCGTATCTGGCGCAGCTCTCTGTCGGGCATGGCCAGGAGATCGCGGCCACGAAACAGCGCCCGGCCCGCGGTGACGCGGCCGGGCGGCTTGCGGATCAGGCCCATCAGCGTCTGCACGGTGACCGATTTACCGGAGCCGCTCTCGCCGACGATCGCCAGCGACTCGCCCTCGGCAAGGTCGAAGGAAACGTCGTTGACGGCATAGACGGAATTGCCGCTCGGGCCAAATTCGACGCTCAGCCCCTGCACCGAAAGCACCGCCTGCTGCCCGATCCCCTTCGCGGCCCTGCCGACGGCAAGCGTGTCGGCGCCGATCATTTGCCACCCATGATGTGCTGCGGGTCGAGCGCATCGCGCAGGCCGTCGCCGACGAAGTTGATGCTGAGTACGGCCATGGCGATCATCGCGCCGGGCGGGATCCACATCCAGGGCTGGCTCTCCAGGATCGACAGCGTGCGGGCGTCGCGCAGCATGTTGCCCCAACTGGCGGCCGGCGCCTGCGCGCCAAGGCCGAGGAAGGAGAGCGAAGCTTCGAGCAGTATGACGGTCGCCACGTCGAGCGTGATCGCCACCAGGATTGGGCTGAGCACATTGGGCAGGATGTGTTCGAGGATGATGACCGGGGGCGAGGTGCCGAGCGAGCGCGCGGCCAGGATGAATTCCTGGTTGCGCAAGGCCAGGATCTCACCACGCGTCAGGCGGGCGATGGAAGGCCAGCTGAGCAGTCCGATCACCACCATGGTGTTGAAGATGCTGGGCCCGACGACCGCGACGAAGGCAATGATGATGACCAGGCGCGGGAAGGTCAGCACCATGTCGATCAGGCCCATCAGCAGGAGGTCCACCTTGCCGCCGAAATAGCCGGCGACGCAGCCGATGAAGATGCCGATCGCCGCCGAGATCGCCACGGCGACGAAGCCGACCGTCAGCGATATGCGGCCGCCATAGAGGATGCGGGCGAAGATGTCGCGGCCGGTGCCGTCCGTGCCCAGCCAGTGCATGCCGCCAGGCGGCTGGTTGCGACCTCTGAGATCGATTTCGTTGGGGCCGTAATGGGCGATCAGCGGCGCCAGCACGCAGGCGAGCACGATAATGGCGAGCATGATCAGGCCGAGCGTTGCCAGGCGGTGGTTGAGGAAGCGGCGCGCCGCCTCGCCCCACAGGCCGCGCGATGCGCCGGCGGCGATCGTCATGTCGAGGGCGGCGTCAGTCATAGCTCACCCTGGGGTCGAGCACGCTGTAGGCGAGGTCGGTGCCGAGATTGGCCAGCATGACGATGATGGCGGTGATCAGCACGTAGCCCATGATCACGGGACTATCCCTGTTCACCACGGAATCGATGAACATCAGGCCGATGCCTGGCCACTGGAAAATGGTCTCGATCACCACCGAGCCGCCGAACAGCGTCGGCAGCGCCAGGCCGAAGACGGTAACCAGCGGGATCAGCGCGTTGCGCAGGCCGTGGCGCAACGTGATGGTGCGGGGCTTGAGGCCCTTGGCCTTGGCGGTGCGCATATAGCTCTGGTTCAGCACTTCGAGCATGCCGGCGCGGGCATAGCGCATGAAGATCGCGGCACGGAACAACGCAAGTGCGGCCGCGGGCAGGACGAGGTGCCTGAGATTGTCGAGGAGCGAGAAGTTTTCACCAGCCGTGGAAATGCCCGACGACGGCAGCCAGCGCAGCTCCAGGGCAAAGACGTAGACGAGCAGCAGTCCCATGAAGAAGTCCGGGATCGAGACGCCGACAAAGCCGGCAAGCGTCAGCGAATAGTCGGTGAGCTTGTATTGCCTGAGCGCCGAGATCACGCCCAGCGTGGTGCCGATGACGAAAGCGACGAGCAGTGCGACGCCCATCAGTTCCAGCGTCATCGGCAACCGCTCGACAATGATGTCGCCGACACTGCGGCCATTGACGAAGGAACGGCCGAGATTGCCGTGCAGGATCTGGCCGATCCAGTGGAGGTACTGGATGTAGACCGGCTGGTCGAGGCCGAGTTCGCCGCGCCGCATGGCAATCAGTTCCTCGCTCGACGGCGCCTCCGCCGTGATCATCGCCAGCACCGCGTCACCCGGCATGGCATGCGCGATGGCGAAGACGATCACGGTGACGCCGAACAGCACCGGGATGCTGAGCAAGAGTTTGCGCAGGAGATAGCTGAGCACCGGCCTCTCCTATGGCTGAAGGCGGTTTTGAGACAACGGATCGGGAGGCTCGGTCAGAGCCCCACGACCGGCAAGGCTATCCGCGGCTATTTCGCCACCTCCCATTTCTCGACTTCGTTGTAGACGGGGTGGTTGAAGATCACGAGCGGCTGTTGCTTGAAGTGCTGGGCGAGGCCGACGATGCGGTTGTTGAAGGCGAGCGGCCGCACCTCGTTCCAAAGCCAGGCCTTGGGCAGGTCCTGGTTGAGGATGCGCGAGGCCTCCTGATAGCTCGCGGCGCGTGTGGCGCGGTCGTTTGACTCCAGACCCTTGTTGAACAGCTCATCGACCTTGGGGTTGCAGTAGCCCATGGCGAGCGGCTTGGCGCCGCAGACCACCAGGGGCGAGCCGAGCGAGGGGTCGAGCCCCATGCCTTGCGCGAAGAAGCCCATCTGGAAGCTGCCGTCGGCATAGACCTGGTTGATCGCCGCCGGATCGAGCAGGCGCGGCTGGATGTTGACGCCGACGGCGGCCAGATAACTCTGGATGGCGGTGACGGTGTCGACGTTCATCTGGTCGGAATAGTAGTAGATGAAATCGACCGGCTGGCTCGCATCCCAGCCCGCGTCGGTAAGCAACTGCTTGGCCTTGTCGGGATTGTAGTCGTAGGGTTCGAGGTCCTTGGCGCGCGCCCAATCCTGCGGGAACAGCGTGTTCAACAGTTCGCCGGCGCCCTGCTTGACGGTGTCGATGATCGCCTTGCGGTCGATGGCATAGAGCATCGCCTGGCGCACGCGCACATCGGCGAAGCGCTTGTTCTCCAGATTGAACTGAAGATAGGTCGGCAAGCCGGCGGAGAATTTCGGCAGCACCGTCAGATAGTCGAGCTTCTGCAGGCGGGGCAGTTCGGAGATCGGCACGCCGCCGCCCTCATAGGACATGGCGTCGACCTCCTGCGTCTCGAGCGCGGCGATAATCGGCGGCACGTCCTTGTAGATCTGGTAGATGATGCGGTCGAGCTTGGGCGCGCCGAGGAAATAGTCGGGATTGCGGTCGACCTCGACATACTGGTCGCTCTCATACTTCTTCCAGATAAACGGGCCGGTGCCGACTCGATTGACCCAGAACGCATTGCCCTTGACGTCGGCGGGCGCGACCTTGCCCAGGATGTGCTCGGGAAAGATGCTGATGGCGATGAGCTGCAGCTCGACCCAGAGCGGCTTGGCGCTGTCGAGCTCGATCTGCACGGTCGCGTCGTCCAACGCCTTCACCCCGGCAAGCGAGGTGGCCGAGCCATCCTGGAAGGCCTTGTATCCGGCCACGGCGGAAAGCTTCTGCGCCCAGGGCGAACCGACCTTCGGATTGGCGTAGAGATTCAGGCTGAACACCACGTCCTTGGCGGTGAAAGGCGTGCCGTCATGCCATTTGACACCATGGCGCAGGTTGAAGACATAGGTCTTGCCGCCGTCCGCCGTCTTCCAGCTCTCGGCCAGCATCGGCTGCACGCCGTCGCCCGTCCATTTGATGTGGACGAGGCCCTGCAGCACGGTCTCGTCGAGCCGATGGCCGCAGGTGGTGTGCAGCGTGCCCATCTCGATGCAGCCGGTACGCATGGCGGAGCGGAACGTGCCACCTCCTTCGGCCTTCACGGCACCCGCAGCAAGCATGAGCGCCAGCGCCGGCAAAAGGCTGATCAGAAATCGTCTCATGGAATTCTCCTCCCTTGGATTGTCTCGGCCGGTCGTGGCTGACGTCTGAGCGCGCTTTCTCGCGGTCGTTTGGTCGCGGTTGGGCGTCCGGTCGCTCATTGCAAGCAGCGACCTCCTCCTACCCTTCGGTCGCGCCAAGCCCCAGCGATCCACAACTCCTTGCCCTGTGCTCGCTTGCGGTGACTGGTCTAATAGCTTAAAAGGTACACCATGCACAATATGCCGGTTCGAAAAAAATTGTCCGACGAAGTCCGCCTCCGCCTGGAGGCGATGATCCGGGACGAGGTCTATCCGGTCGGCGCTTCGCTGCCGTCCGAGCGCGAGTTGATGTCGATGTTCGATGTCGGGCGCCCCTCGGTGCGCGAGGCGTTGTTTGCGCTGGAAAAGATGGGCCTCGTGCGCATCAACAGCGGCGAGCGGCCCAAGGTGACGCGACCGACGCCGAAGAACATGCTGGAGCAGCTGACGGGCACCGCGCATCTTTTGATGGACCAGCCGGATGGCATCGGTCATTTCGAGCAGTTGCGGCTGTTTCTCGAAGTCTCGATCGCGCGCCATGCCGCGGAGGTGGCGACACGTTCACAGATCGACGCGCTGGCGGCGGCGCTTGCCGAAAATGAACGCGCCATTTCACGCGCCCGCGCTTTCGCCCTCACCGACGTCGCCTTTCACCGCGTGCTGACCGCGATCCCCGGCAATCCGATTTTTCTCGCCGCGCACGAGGCGCTGGTGGAATGGCTGATCAACCAGCGCATCCACATGGCCAACACCGAGCTCGAAAACCGCATCAGCTTCGCCGGGCACAAAAACGTGTTCGAAGCTATCGAACGGCACGATCCCGAAGCCGCTGGCCAAGCGATGCGGGAGCATCTGGAAAACGCCCGGCGCAAGTTCAATCCGGGCCAGTCGAAACCCGACTAATAGAAAGATCGCGGCTATCTACGCCGCGTGAAACGTCGGGGCCATCTCGTCTAGAGCGATGGCCCCATCAGGATACGGCTGCCGTCGCTGAACCGGGATAGACGGAACCTGTGAAGGTTGTGTCCAGCCTCGTTGCCCTGGATCAAGTCGGACAGGACGCGGCCCATGCCGGGCCCTATGCCGAAGCCATGGCCACTCATCCCGGTCGCGATGACGAGACCCGGAACCGCTGCGGCGCGATCGACCACCGGCACGACATCCGGCATCGCATCGATCATGCCGGCCCAGCTTGCCCTGAGCGGCACCGCCTCGAATTGCGGGAAGAGCTCCTTGAACCCACGATCGATGGCGTGAAGCGCCCTGGGCTCCGGCACAGGATTGAGAACGCGCATCCGTTCGAACGGGCTTTGCTTGTCGGCATCCCATTTGCGCGGGGTAGACCAGCTGTCGGGATATGCACGAGGCGCCGCCGGCAGGTAGCGCCTACCGAAAGGGTTCGCCTTCAGGGCGGGCAGATATTTCGGTGCGTGACGCAAAGCATCCGGCCCGACATAGAGCAGGTGGCTGCCTCCCGCCGCCAGCGTGTATCCACCGTCCTTTCTACGCCGGAAGGCGATGCGTTCGTCCGCGGCGGCGCCAGCATGGATTTCCGGCATCGGCGCGGTCGCCGCGACGGTCGTGCGGACACTGAGCTGCGGGATCGAGACGCCATGCGCGCGCAGGAACAGCGACGTCCAGGCACCGCTGGCGACAAGCACATTCGACGTGGCGATGCGGCCTTTTTCGGTCCAGACCCCGCTGATACGCCCCGCGGAGATATCGAGCATGCGTGCCGCACAGTTCTCGATGATGGTGACACCCTGGCGAGCGGCCAGGCGGGCAAGGGCCGGCACGGCGACCCAGGGCTCGGCGCGCATGTCCGACGGCGTGGTCATGGCACCCTTGAAGGAGCGAGACATGGCTGGGATCAGCTTGGCGGTCTCGCCCTGGTCGAGGAGACGCGTGTCGACGCCATGGGCCTCTGCGACCTTCAGGAACTTGGCGAAATCAGCCATTTCCTTGTCGGTGCGCGCAAGATAGGTCACGCCGGTCTGCGTCAGGCCTATGTCCTCGCCGCACTCCTCGGCCAGTTGGCGCCAGAGACGCTGCGCTTCGATGACGATGGGCAGTTCGTCCGCGTCGCGGCCCTGCTGGCGGATCCAGCCCCAATTGCGCGAGGACTGCTCCGCGGCGATGCGCCCCTTCTCCAGCAAAGTCACCGGTATGTTGCGCCGGGCCAGGAACACGGCCGCGGTCACGCCGATGATGCCACCGCCGACAATGACCACATCCGACGTCTTCGGCAGCGGCGCCTGAAACTGGACCGGACTGGCCTCGGTGAAAGGGAAGATCGTCAAAGGATTATCCTTGTTCATAAGCGTGGCCCGACGCCGAATGGCTGGTCATGGTGGCGCGAAAGTCGCAAGCCAAGCACGACGTGCGTCAACGAGCACTACACGACCGGTCTCGAAAATTTGCATGCCAGCTCGATGAAATTGTTGACCACCCGTCGAGGCCGCTTCTCGTCGCCGCGGCCAGACTTCGAGAACTGCGCCGCGGCCGCCAGTACATGCCGTGGCGAAAATTGGATGGTGGTTCAGCTTTTCAGCTCTCGAAGCGCCGTCAGATCGATCTCGGTGATGTGCCAGCGGCCGAGATTCGCCGTGTAGAGTTTGTTGCCCTTGAAGGCGATGTTGGTGGGATGCGCCAGTGTGGTGGCCGCCGGGTCCTCGATCAGCACTTCGAGGCCTCGGTCCGGCCGCCAGCGATAGATGCGGCTTGGCTCGTAGCACGAGATGAACAGCGCGCCGTCAGACGCGAAGGCGAGCCCATCGGGAACATTGTGCACGCCTTCGACGACGACTTTTCGCGGCCCTGCCGTGCCGTCGGCGAGGATCGGCACATGGCTGATGCAGGGCGCGTCGCTCTCCACGACATAGAGGCCGTTGCCATCAGGCGCCATGGCCATGCCGTTGGCGAAGGACATCGCCTCCCGGCACCACAGGCCACCCTCGCCGGTCTTGAGGTCGTAGCGGAAGATGCCCGAACGACTGTCTTCGCCGACGCTGTCCGACACGTAGAGCCAGCCCCTGGCCTCATCGACGATCGGATAGTTCGGCACGCGGATGCCGGACGACGCGAAGCGCTCCATGCGACCTGTCGCGGCGTCCCGGCGGAAGATCGCGGCATGCCTGAGATCGCAGGCAAAGCAGTTGCCCGCGCTATCGAAGGCGATGCCGAGCAGAAAGCCATCCGTGCCGCCCATGCGCTCGACCGAACCGCCGTCGGAGGCCAGCCGCAGGAGGTCACCTGTCTCGGTGCCGCACCAGATCGAGCCATCCCGGTGGACCGCCACGCCCTCAGGATGCGCGACGCGCGGGCTGGTGAAGATGCCGTCGAAGAAGACGCGCGCGGCCGACATGTCGAGCAACGGCTTTGGCATGGATCAGCTCCTTGCGGTGAACGACCTCTGCTCTGCTGCTATACAGCGCTCGACCATGACGCGGTCCGCGGCGAGGATTTCCGCGATCAGCGCGCCGCGCTCCTTGGCACTGACGAATTCCAGGCGGCGCAAGCCGAGCGGATCGATGCGATTGCGCAGGACGGCGAGCGTATCGCTGGAAGGCAGCGGGACCTCGCGGCAATCGGCATCGAAGGTCACCGCAAATCCGGTGGCGTCGCGGATCTGCGGCTGCGTGGTACCAGGCATTGTCTCGATGACGATCAATTCCCGGGATATCTGGTCGAGCCGGAAGATGCAGAGGTCGGTGAAGACCAGCGCCTTGCCGGTGCGATAGCCCATCGGCTCGCGCTCGGCCGGCGTCAGCAGCCCGCGTGCGGAACTGGCGATCTCGACCCCCTCGACCAGCGACTGGGCCGAATGGCGGGGAACGTAGAGCAAATAGTCGCGATGCATGTTGGCGACATCGGCCATGCCGCCCTGCCCCGGCAGCCGGATCAGTCCGCCGCTTGGCTTGCGCAGCGCGATGGTGTTGACGCGGCCGCGCCGGTCGACCTGGGCTGCGCCGACGATCTCATGCGTCACGGCACCGGCCTGGTAGTAGGTCGAATAAGTATCGTCGCCGCCTGCATGCGCCGCCGCCGTCTCGCAATCGAGGCTTTCGATCAGCGACAGGATCATCGGGCTCGGCGCGATGTCGAGATGGCCGCAACTCATCGTCGCGATGATCATGTCCGGCGCGTGCGTTGCCTTGGCCAGCCGGTAGGCGACATTGGCGAGCGGCGAGACGGCGCCGGCACTGGCGAAGCTTTCATTGTCGAGTTCGGCCGCGATTCTTGCGGCGATGATCTCGTCGACGGATGCTTTCCTGTCGCCATGCACGAGACCAGGCATCGCGAGGACAGTCTCGGCGCTGACTTTCGCAGCCTGTTGGAGCGGCTCCGGCACGCCTTCCGGAGGCATGCGCAGATTGTCCGCCAGGGCTGCGTCCTTGGCCGCGAACGCCTTCGACAATGCCGGGTAGTCCGTGACGTAGAATGGCAGGCAGGATGCCGGATAAGCGCTGCCTGGCGCGAGCGCTATAGCCGAGACCTGATTACGGGTGAGGATGCTCTGGCGGCCGTCCTGCCGCAGCGCCCCGACCGGGACAATTTCCTCGACCGTGACCAGCACTTTGCGAGCAGCACCGGCCATGGCGAAGTCCAGGGCACGTGGCCCGATAATCTGCACATTGCCGCTTTCGTCGGCGCGCTGAGCATGGACGACGAACGTATCGAGCCGCAGCGGCGGGATAGATCCCGTATCTGTTCCGGTCACCGGGTCAGGCCTGGCGCTCGCGCCCGGCACACGCGCCAGCATGTCCGATCCCAGTGGCAGTTGGAACGGCATCGACGGCAGGTTCTGCTGCGCCGCCCGCAGCGCCTGGATCATGGCGAGTGCCGTCCAGTCGCGAACAGGGATTGCGCCGGCCTCGGCAGCCGCGCGGAACCTCGGCGGCAACCCAAATATGTCGAGACTGGAAAAACAGAGATCGATTTTCGCAACGGCATTTGCTTCGAGCAGCAGTTCAAGCGGCAAGCCGCCAGCCCAGCAGACGTAGTGCAAGTCCTTGACGCCGGAACGCGCGACAGCGCGCAGCAAGGCGATCGGCAGCCGGGCGAAATGGTGGCCGCCGACGCCAAGCGAGTCGCCATGGCCGACCATCGCGGCCAATCCCTCGATATTGGTGAAGTGCGGCCGGTTCGGTTTGACTAGGGACGTCTCAGAACTGTTCCTCACAGCGCGGATGCCTCGATACGGTAGCGGGTCACGAACGGGTTTTCGGGCGAGAATTCCAGCGCCGTCGCAATGCCGGATTGCGCGATCGGATTGTCGGCCAGGGCGGTTGCAGGGCCGAGGCCGAAGGGCGAGCAGATCGGCTCGATGCCGATGGCGACATGACGCCCATTCCAAGGGGCGGCCTTGCGGCCGCGATTGGAGTACCACAGCAGGAGGCTCGGGAAATGCGCCTTTTGCCAGGAGAGTTTTACGCGATAGCCCTCCGCGTGGTTGGCAAGCGCCGCGGTGCCGTCCAGCCCTTCGATCTGCAGCAATTCCTCGGTATCGGCGGTGAGCGGCAATCGCGAGGCGTCGGCCGTGCCGCCGGCGCGCGCGGGCACGCTGGTGAGGTCGGTGAAGGATTTGCCGCGGGCGAACAGTTCCGCGCCGGGTTCGACATCGTGTGGATAGGTGCGGCCTTCATCGAAGCTGCCGAGTTCCAGTGAGGCGGCACCGGTCTCGAACGGGAGCCGGAATACTGGATGCAGGCCGATCGGCAGGCGGCAGGCGCGGCGGACGACGATCCTGAACTCGATGTCGATGGCCGCCGCCGACGGATCGGGCGTCACTGTCCGTTCAACGCGCTCGACCGGGCTTGCCTGGGGATAGGTCAGCTCCAGCGACAACGACCCACTGCCGCTGACCCGCCAGGTCCAGTCATGGTTGGAGCCGTGGCCATGGACCTCCTCCTCCGATTCCGGCGAACCCATCACGCGCGCCCAGTTCCCGGGCCATCCCTCGGCAGGCACCGAATAACCGAAGGGCACGCAGGGCCATTCGCCGCGCAGTTTGCGCAGGATGCCTGGCAGCGCCTCCGTGCCGGGTTCGTTCGACCACGGCGCGATGTGCATCGGCGAGACCTGCCTGCCGTCTTGCAGAATGAAAGTAACCGGCGCCAGCATGGCGCCGAGCCGCTGCACGGTCAGCGCGCCGTAGGCCCAACCTAGTCCGCGATAGTCGTCGCCGCCCTTCACGGCCCGGCCTTCTTCACCTTCGCAATACTCCTCTCGGCGAACTCCCTGACGCGCCGCTGGCCGATCTCGCCGCGGTAGAGGTCGCCTAATATGTCGCGCTCCATGGCGAGACCGGCAGCCAGATCGCCCGCCACGGCATGCGCCGTCAGCCTCTTCAACCCTTCGATCGCGGCGGCGGGTTCGGCGGCGATCATTCCGGCCAGTTCCAGCGCGCGCGGCATCAACCTGTCGACGTCGACGATCTCGTTGACCAGGCCGGCAGTGACGAATTCGGACGCCGGCACGATCGCGCCGGTCATCAGCAGAAAATTGGCGCGGTTGCGGCCGAGCTTGGCGACGCTGCGCTGCGTGCCGCCGCCGCCGGGGATCAGCCCGAGCTTGATCTCCGGCAGGCCGAGCTTGGCGAACTGGTTGGCGATGACAATGTCGCAGCACAGCACCAGTTCCATGCCGCCGCCCAGCGCGAAGCCGTTGACCGCCGCGATCACCGGCTTTGCATTGTTCTCGATCGCCGCGTACATGCGCGTGCCGGCGGCCTGGAAAATGTCGAACTCCGGGCCGGTCTGCGCGGCATATTCCTTGATGTCGGCGCCGGCCATGAAGCCGCGCCCCTCGCCGGTCACCACGATCGCACCGACGCCCTCGTCGCCGGACAGCGCCTCGAAGGCTTCGGTGATCTCACCTTGCATCAGCCGGTTCATGGCGTTGAGCTGGTCGGCCCGGCGGAAAGTGACGACCGCGACGCGGCTTGATATTTCAACCGTGAGTGTCTGGTAGGCGCGCATCGTCAGGCCGCATCCACGGTCATGTCGCCGGATGCTTCCAGCGCTGCGATCTCATCCTTCGAGAGACCGAACTCGGCCAGGATCTCGCGGCCATGCTGGCCGACCAGCGGCGCGGGCCGCTCGATGGTCGCCGGCGTCTCGCTCATCTTCACCGCCGGTGCCACCACCCGCACCTTGCCGCCGCGCGGATGATCGTAGCTGGTGATCATGCCCATATGCGTGACCTGCGGATCCTCGGCCGCGCGGCGGATGTCCTTCACCTCCGCGCACCAGATGTCGGCTGCCAGCAGCCGCGCCAACAGATCCTGCGTGCCAAACTTTTTGGTCTCGGCATTGACCTTTTCGAACACCTCGTCGCGCTTGTCGAACAGGGTCTTGAGATCGTCGTAGACGGCAAGCTGTGGCGCCCGCAGCACCTCGTACAGCGTCTTGAACGGGCTCATGGCGATCGAGATGTAGCCGCCGTCGCTGGTCTCGTAGATGCCGAACGGCGCCTGCATGCCGGGATGGCCGATGCCGGAATTCGGCCGCACGAAATCCTCGCCGAGATTGAGCACGGCGACATATTCCTGGTTGAGATGCGCCAAAAGACCGGCCAGCAGATTGACCTCGATCTTCTGGCCCTTGCCGGTCTTCTCGCGATAATAGAGCGCCGACAGGATGCCATAGACCATGTTCATGGCGCCGATCTGGTCGGCGAGGCCCGCGCCGGCGGGAACCGGAGCCTGGTCGCCGCGGCCGGTGTTGGCGATCAGCCCTGCCAACCCCTGGATCAGCATGTCCTGACCGGGGCGCTCGACATAGGGTCCCTCCTCGCCATAGCCCGACCCGGAGCAGTAGATGACGCGCGGATTGACAGCCTTGAAGTCCTCATAGCCGTAGCCGAGCTTGGCCAGCACGCCGGGACGGAAATTCTGCACGACGACGTCGGCGCTCTTCGCCATCTCCATGATGATGGCATGTACCTTGCGGCTCTTCAGGTTCAGCGCGATCGAGCGCTTGTTGCGGTTCCACGCGAGGAAGTTCGGGCTCTCCGAGCCGCCAACCCATTTGGCGAAGAATGTCATGCCACGGAACATGTCGCCGGCGCCTGCGCGCTCGATCTTGATGACATCGGCGCCCATGTCGCCCAGCAGTTGCGTTGCGAACGGCCCCTGCAGCAGATGGCTGAAGTCGAGGATGCGGACGCCTTCGAGAGCCTTGTTCATGTCATGTCTCTTTGTGTTTCAAAGCAGTTCGGGAACGTAGCGCGCGGCGGCGGTCAGGCCGCCATCGACGCGCAGGTCGGTGCCGGTGGTGAAGCCGGCTGCATCGGAGGCGAGATAGACGGCGGCTTCGGCAACCTCGGACGGCTCGCCTATGCGGCCGAGCGGATGCATCTTGACCCAGGCCTTGGCGAGGTTGCCGCCGATCTCCTTGATCAGCTTGTCGTTCATCGGCGTGTTGATGGTGCCCGGCGAGATCGAATTGACGCGGATGTTCATCGGGCCGAACTCGACCGCCATCTGGCGCGTCATCGCCATCACCGCGCCCTTGGCGCCGGCATAGGCGGTCCAGCCATCCAGCCCGATATGGCCCTGGGCCGAGGCCATGTTGATGATCGAGCCTGATTTCTGCGCGATCATGTGCGGCAGCGCGTGTTTGCAGCCGCGAAACACGCTGGTCAGGTTGACCGACATCAGCCGGTGCCATTGTTCGTCGGTCATCTCATGCACCGGCATGCCGCCAATGGCGATGGCGGCATTGTTGACCAGAATGTCGAGGTGCCCGGTCTTCTTGACGGCACTGTCGATGAGCCCCGAGATATCGGCCTCCTGCGACACATCGCAATGCACATAATCGGCACGGCGGCCGGCCGCGCGCAGCGCGGCGGCGAAATCCTCGCCTGCTTTGTCGGCGATGTCACCGATGAAGACATGCGCGCCTTCGCGCGCCATCGCCTCGGCAATCGCGTGGCCTATGCCGTCGGCCGCACCGGTGATGACGGCGGTTTTTGCTTCGAGACGAGCCATGTCAGCCTCCGTTCGCGCGCCGGCGCTTCGCCTCGTCGAAGGCGACCGCGGCGATGATGATCATGCCGGTGATGACCAGCTGCCACTCGGTCGGCAGGCCAAGCCCGCGCAGGCCATTGGACAGAAACTGGAGGATCAGCACGCCGAGCGCCATGCCGGTCAGGCTGCCGATGCCGCCGGCGAGGCTGACCCCGCCGAGCACCGTTGCCGCGACGACCTGGAATTCGAAATTGAGTCCGGCCGTGTGCTGCGCCGAGCCGACGCGCGCGGCCAGGATGATGCCGGCAACCGTCGCCAGCAGCGAACTGATGATAAAGCAGATGAACTTCACCCGCCGGACATCATAGCCGGCAAGCCGCGCCACTTCCTGATTGCCGCCGACGGCATAGATCTGCCGTCCGAACGGCCGGTGCTGCATCATGTAGCCGAAGGAGGCAAGCAGGACGATCGCAATGACCGCCGAATACGGGATGATGTTGAACAGGCGGCCATCCGAGAGCGCGATGAAGCTGTCGAGGCTGGCATTGTCCGGGATCGCGCGCTGGCCGGTGTAGAGATAGACGCCGCCGCGCATGATGAACATCGTGCCCAAGGTCACGATCAGCGAGTTGATGCCGGCATAGGCGGTGAGATAGCCGTTCACCACACCGATGATCAGGCCGAACAGCAGTGCTGCGCTGACGCCGAGCAGCAGCGAGTTGGTGTCGTTCATGATGATGATCAGCGGCAACGCTATGGTCGCGAGCAACGATCCGATCGAGATATCGACCTCACCGGAGATGAAGACGATGGCGCAGCCAATGCCGGCGGTGAGCGCGAGCGAAGCCTGGCCGAGCACGTTGGTCATGTTGCGCACGGAGAAGAAATTCTCGACCGTGACGGAAAAGAAGACCAGTACCAGGATGAGGCAGACGAACAATGCCAGTTCCTGCCGGGCAAAGAGCCGCGCCAGCAGGGAGGGTTGAGCTTTTGCGGAAGCTATATTGGCAAGGCTCATGGTCTTATCCGATCGCCGCATTGAGGATCTTTTCCTGCGTGGCTTCATCGCGCGACATGATCGCGGTCAGACGGCCCTCGCACATCACGGCGATCCGGTCGGCGAGACCGAGCAGCTCCGGCATTTCCGATGTCATCATGACGACCGCCAGGCCTTCGCCGGCGAGCCGGTCGATCAGCGCGAAGATCTCCGACTTGGCGCCGACATCGATGCCGCGCGTCGGCTCGTCGACGACGATCACCTTCAGGCCTCGCATCAGCCAGCGCGAGATCAGCACCTTCTGCTGATTGCCGCCCGACAGATTCTTCACCTGCTGGAACAGGCTGGGGGTCTTGATGCGGAAGCGGTCGACATAGTCCTGCACCGCCCGGTGCTCCTTCGCCGTATCGATGAAGCCCATGCGTGCGAAGGCGCCAAGCGAGGCGAGGCTGGCATTCTGGTAGACGGGCAGCTCGCCCATCAGCCCTTCGCTCTTGCGATCCTCGGTGAGCAGGCCGATGCCGAGCCTGACACCGGTGCGCGTGTCATGTGGCGTGAGGCGCTGACCGTCGACGCTGATCGTGCCCGCGGTGATCGGATCATAGCCGACGATCGCCTTGGCGAGTTCGGTGCGGCCCGCGCCCATCAAGCCGAAGAAGCCGAGCACCTCGCCGGTGCGTGCCTCGAAAGACACCTCGTCGAGCTTCCTCGCCGTGCTGAGCTTCTCCACCGACAAGGCAACCTTGCCGCCTGCCGCGCCGCGCTGGCGCGGAAACAGATTGTCGATGCGACGTCCGATCATGTCCTGGATCAGCGTGTCGTTGCTGTGCTCGCCGATCGGTTTGGTCGAGATGTGGCGCCCGTCGCGCAGCACCGTCACCGTGTCGGCGATCTCGAACACCTCGTCGAGCTTGTGGCTGACATAGACCACCGCGATGCCGAGGCTGGCCAGACGGCGGATGACGGTGAACAGCAGCGACACCTCGTTCGGCGTCAGCGAGGACGTCGGCTCGTCCATCACCACGACGCGGGCCTCATGAGCGAGCGCGCGGGCGATTTCGACCATCTGCTGCTGGCTGACCGGCAGCGAACCCGTGCGCGCAGCCGGATCGACATTGAAACCGATACGGTTGAACAGGGCGGCTGAATCGGCGCGGATTTTCTTCCAGTCGATCGAGCCCGTCCTGCCGGTCGGGTAGCCCTCGAGGAAGATGTTCTCGGCAACCGTGAATTCGGAGATCAACGCAATCTCCTGGAAGACGACCTTGATGCCCTCTTTCAGGCTGTCGCGCGGCGACTGGATATCGACCTCGCGTCCGCGCATGCGAATGGTACCGGCATCCTTGCCGTAGACGCCGGCCATGATCTTGATCAGCGTCGACTTGCCGGCGCCGTTCTCGCCCATCAGGGCATGGATCTTGCCGGGCTTCAGGGTGAAGTCGACATTGTCGAGCGCCACGACACCCGGGAAGCGCTTGTCGATGCCGCGCAATTCCAGTGCCGGCACATCGGTATCGATGGCCGCGCCCTCGCCGGGGTGCAGAAAATCAACGGACATTGGCTCTGTTCCGGATGATGTCGAGATAGGTGGCCAGGATGATGACGACGCCCGGCACCACCATCTGCAGATCCTGGTTCCAGCCGAGGATGATGATGCCGTTGTCGATCACCTTCAGCACCAGCACGCCGAGCAAGGTGCCGAACAGCGAGCCGCGCCCGCCGAGCAGGCTGGTGCCGCCGAGGATGACGGCGGCGATGACGGTCAGTTCGAAACCACGGCCGGCGGTCGGCTGGCCAGCATTCATCAGCGACGAAAGGATCATGCCGGCAACGCCGACGCATAGGCCGGTGACGACGAAGGCAAACAGCTTGAGGCGTTCGGAACGTACGCCGGACAGGCGCACCGCCTTTTCATTGGCGCCCACCGCGTAGAGGTAGCGGCCGAGCGTGGTGAAGCGCAGCGTGACATAGGCGACCACGAAGATCAGCGCGGCCAGGATGACAGGCACAGGCACAGGCCCGACATAGCCGGCGCCGAGGTCGGTGAAGCTTGCCAGCTGATTGTGGTTCTGCACCGCCTCGCGCGTGAACAGATAGACGCCGCCCTGCAGCATCATCATCGTGCCGATGGTGGCGATCAGCGAGTTCACTCTCAGCCTGGTGACGACCAGGCCGTTGAACAGTCCGACCCCGCCGGCAAAGGCGAGCGCCGCCAGCATGCCGAGCGCCAGGCTGTGGGTGGAATTCAGCACCGCCATGCCGATGCAGCCGACGAAAGCGAGCGAGGCGCCGACCGACAGGTCGACCTCGGCGGTGATGATGAGCATGGTCATGCCCGAGGCAACGACCAGCACCAGCGCGCATTGGCGCAGGATGGCGATGATGTTGGCTTCCGAATGGAATTGCGGCGCCGCGATCGAGATGGCGATGCACAGCACAGCCAGGATGACGCCCAGCACGAGCTGGCTGCTGCCCAGCAGCTGGCCGCCGATGAAACGCTTCGGTGCGGAGGCGTGTGTAAGCTCGCTCATTTCAGTCCATTCCAGACCACTTGCCTGACACTGCCCTTCCCGCGTCAGGGAAGGGCAGCGTCATCAGGCTTATTGCTTCAGGTCGGCGGAGGTCTTCATGCACTTTGCCGGCGGCTGGAGCGCGTTGACGGCATCCCATTTGATGGTGCGGGTGGTGCCGTCATAATCATAGTACTTCTTCCAGTCGTCGCCGTTCATAGGCGCCGTCGGGCTGACGATGTGCTCGGGCACTTCCTCGTTGTTGAAGAGCTTGACCGCCGCGTCGATGGCGGTGAACCCTTCCTTTTCCGGGAACATCGCGGCCTCGATGCGGTACGATGGTTCGTTCTGCATGGCGTTGATGAAGGCGAGGCCCTCGCCGCCGGTGCCGACCGTCAACAGGCCGTCTTGCGACTTCCCTGCCGCCTTCCAGGCTTGCAGGCCGCCAAGCGAGGACGAGTCGTTGATGCCGTAGATGATGTTGATGTCGGCATTCTTGGCGAGCGCCGCCGAGGAGACTTCGAGCGCACGGTCGGGGTTGCCGCCGCCGTCGAGGTCGTGGACCATGACCGCATCAGGAATGACGGTCTTCAGCCCGTCCATGAAGCCGTGCGAGCGCAGCACCGTGGCCGACAGCAGCGGCAGGCCGACATTCATCACCTTGGCAGTGCCGCCAAGCTTTTCCTTGGCGTATTTGCCGGCTTCTACCCCGGACATGTAGCCCGTATCGTAGTCGCAGATGGCGACCATCGTGGTCATGCCCTTGACCGGGTTGCCTTCCAGCACCACCGGGACGTTGGCTGCCTTGGCCTGTCGCAACAGCGGCACCACGCCTTCCTCGTTGACCGGGGTGATGATCAGCACGTCGACACCCTTGGCGATGAAGTCTTCGGCCGCGGCGACCTGCTTGGCGATGTCGAGATTGGCGTCCTGCACCTCGACTTCGATGCCGAGTTCCTTGCCGTGAGCCTTCATGCCCTTGATGACGTTCTGATACCACTCGTGGGTGGCGTAGTTGGTGACGTAGCCGATGCGCTTGGGCATGTTCTCGGCATGCGCGGTGGCGGCGCCGAGCGCCAGCATGGCGGCTGACGCAAACAGGATTGACTTGGACCAGAGCATTTTCTTCTCCCAGATTTATCGCTTTTGTTAGTCGCTGAACGGGTAGTCCCGCCGTTCCGGGTCGGCACGTAAAGAAGAGGCGGAGTCGGACCAGCCGAGTGCCGCCGATATCTTTTCGGCGGCGGCCTGGGTACGTTCGAAAACGGCTTCGCGGCCGAACCGCGCCGCCTTTTGCGGCAGCAGCGGAACGGTGAGCGCGGCGATGACGGCACCGGTGTGGTCGCGCACCGGCATCGAGATGTTGGTGCAGCCTTCGACCGCCAGCGAGGCGCGCATCTCGTAGCCGAGCCTCGCGACCTCGTTCAGCCGCGCCTCGATTTCAGCCCGACTGCCCTGGCCTTCGCCGGCGGCCACGATGCGCTCGACGATCCGGTCGCGCTCGGCCCGGTTCGAATGGGCAAGCAGCACGGCGCCCGAACTGGTTTCGAGGATCGGGAAATGCGACCCCAGCGCCACCGAGTAACGCATCGGCAGCGGGGAATCGATCTGCAGCACCACCAGCGCGTTTTGTCCTTCGCGCACCACCAAGTGGCAGCTTTGGTCGGCATTGGCGGTCAGTTCGCGCATTGCCGGCAGTGCGCATTCGACCAGCCGGTTTACCGGCGGATGCATATGCGCCAGTTCGAACAGCTTCAGCGACAGACGGAAACGGTCCGACTGGGTGCGGAAGATGTAGCCGCGCTTCTCCAGGAGAAGCAGAATGCGGTAGATCTCGTGGATGGAGCGTCCCAAGCCGGCCGCGATCTCGGTCTGGGTCAGCGTCTCGGCACTCGAGGCCATGAACTCCAGAACGTCGAGCGCCTTGTCCACCGCCGGCACGCGATAGCCGTTGCGGCCGGCTTCGCCGTCGTCGAGTGTATCGGCAACGCTGGCGGCCATCACGCAATGCTGCCTTCCGGTTGCCTGGTTTCGCGGTAGAGGCGATTGACGAGGTCAGTAAGGTCGGCCGCCGATACCTCGCCGGCGATGGCGGCCGCCGCATGCGGCGCGCATTCGCGGAAGAAGGCGATGAAGCCCGGATGCGTCGGACGCAGATAGGACGACGTGATGGTCCGAAGCGTGGCGCTGAAGAAACCGCCTGAAAGCGCGTTGACCTCGGCGTCTTTCCAGGCGGCGAGCGATCCCGGCTGTCCGCCCGCCTTCACATAATCGCCGCGCTGGTAGTCGGGCGAACACAGGAAGAGCGCATAGTCGATCGCCGCCTGTTTGTGTTTCGACTGGGCGCTGACGCCGATGCCGGCGCCGCCGAGCAAGGCGCCGGCGGAGCCCGGCGTCGGCACGTCGGCAAAGCGCAGATATGGCCCGTCGGTTTTCGCCGCGTAATTCACATAGCCGAAGGCGAACGGCACATAGACCACGTCGTCATGCGCGATCATGTGGTCATAGCAGCGGATCGGGTTCCATTTCGACGAGTCCGGATGCGAAAGCGCCGCCAGCTCCCGCAACTGCGCGATGGCCTGCTCGACCCTTTGCCTGGCGATGAATTGCTCACCGGCCTCCTGCGGATGGCCGAGCGTCAGAAGCATGCACATGGCATCCGTCGGGACCGAGGGCAGACCGAGCCATTTGCCGTCCTTGCGCGCAAGCCGGCCGAGTTCCAGCACCTCGTCATGCGTGCGCGGCACCGGCCCGTAGCGCTCCAGCAGGTCAGGGCGATAGGACGCGACCTGGCAGGCGGCATCGATCGGCAGTGCCCATTGACGTCCGTTCCTTTCGTAGGAGCGCCAGGACCCGCCGACTGAATCGTGTTCGAAGAACCGTATTTGCTCCGCCGACAGATGCGCGTCGAACGGCACCATCAGCTCATCCTGCGCGATGTCGCCTATGAAGGGATGGTCGAACACTACCAGATCGTAAGTGCCGAGCACCGGACCGAGCGCGCCCTCGCCGAATTCATACAGGCTGCGGCGGTCCCATTCGATTTCGAGGCCGGTATTGCCAGCGCAATAGGGCGCGACGCTGGCGTCCAGCGGACCCCAGCAACGTCGATGATCCCACGCAAGACCGCGCAGCCTTGTCATTTCAGGCATTCCTCCCTGGAGCCGGGCATGACTGCCCGGCCCGCCGACTAGTAGCAGGTATTTTCACATAGACAAGTAACTTTTACATATGCAAACGGCAGTTCGCCTTCCGATGGCCTCAGGCCAGGCCGAACCGCTCGACGGCGCGCATGATGCCGCGCAGCTCGGCGAGGCCCTTCAGCCGACCGATCAGCGAGTAGCCGGGATTGATCTTTTTCTTGCCGATGTCGTCTGCGAGCAGGTGGCCATGATCCGGCCGCATCGGGATTCGCCAGTCGGCGCGGCCTTGTGCGCGGCGGCGCGCCTCTTCCTGCATCAAAGCGAGGATGACATGCGCCATGTCAGTGCCACCCTCGAGATGCTCGGCCTCATAGAACGAGCCGTCGTCCTCGATGGTGATGTTGCGCAGATGGACGAAATGGATGCGGTCGGCGAATTCCTTGACCATGGCGACGATGTCGTTGTCGGCGCGCGTGCCGTAGGAACCAGTGCAGAAGGTCAAGCCATTGGCGGGGCTGTCGACAGCGTTGAGGATGAAACGCGCATCCTCGGCCGTGGAAACGACGCGCGGCAGGCCATAGAGCGAGAATGGCGGATCGTCGGGGTGGATGCACATGCGCACCCCCGCCTCTTCAGCCGCCGGAATGATCTCGCGCAGGAACCAGGCGAGGTTGTCGCGCAGTTCCTTCGGCCCGATCGCATCGTATTCCGCCAGGGCCTCGCGGAAACTGTCCCTGTTATAGCTGCGCTCCGTTGCCGGCAGGCCGGCGATCAGGTTGCGCTCGATCTGGTCGATCTGCTCCGGCGTCAGCGCCTTCAGGCGTTGCTCGGCCTCGGCGATACGCGCCGGCGTGTAGCTTGCCGCGCCATTCTTGCGCTGCAGGACAAAGAGATCATAGGCGGCAAAGTCGATGGCGTCGAAACGCAAGGCGTAGCCCGTCGTCGGCAGCCGGTAGGCCAGATCGGTACGGGTCCAGTCGACCACCGGCATGAAATTGTAGCAGATCGTCGCGATGCCGGCCTTGGCGAGCGCGCGGATGCTGTCGCGATAATAGCCGGCATAGCGCTCGCGCTCCGGCGCGCCGATCTTGAACGAATTGTGGACCGGGATGCTCTCGACAACCGACCAGGTCAGCCCAGCGGCCTCGATGATGCGCTTGCGCTCGAGCACATCGGCCTCGGGCCAGGCCCTGCCGTCATAAATCTGGTGGAGCGCCGAAACCACGCCGGTGGCGCCAGCCTGTTTGACATGCTCGAGCGTCACCGGATCATCGGGACCGTACCAGCGCCAACACTGTTCCATGAAGTCTCCTCACTGTTTGGCGGCGACCATATTGTTGGACCACCATCCTGTCAACAGAACCTTTATTGCCGCTCAAGGTTGATTTTTGATCGACAGAACTCTAATCTGGTCCAACAAATCGCAAGGAACTAGCTGTTGGAACAGGCGAGCCGCGAGCCGATGGAAGCGTCTGAAGAAGCAGGAATCAGCAGTTCGGCCGTCGACCAGACGGTGCGGCAGATCCTCGACCTCATTCGCAATCGGGCCTTGTCCGTCGGCGACGTCCTGCCTACGGAACGGGAGCTCGGCGAATTGTTCGGCGCCAGCCGCAACACGATTCGCGAGGCGCTGCGCACCATCCGCACCTATGGCCTGATCGACCCCAAGCCGCGTGTCGGCGCGGTGCTGGCCGACAGGCAGAGCGTCGCGATCCAGAATTTCTTTGCCGCGCAAATGGACATATCGAAGACGTCCTTTCACGACATACAGGGATTTCGCCGCATCATCGAGGTGAGCGTCGGCGATCACATCATCCTCAATGCCGGCATCGCCGAACTCGACGCCCTGGACGAGGTCAATGGCCTGATCGAAACCGCCAGGGATGTGCAGGAGGCGGCGCAGCGCGATTTCGATTTCCACCTGGCGCTGATGAAGCTCGCCGGCAACCGCATGCTGGTGCAGACCTACCAGTTCCTGTCGCCGGTCATCCTCCACATCATGACCGTCGGCAAATCCATCCGGCCGGTGCTGAGCGAAACACGCCACGCCCATGGCGAGATCATCGCGGCGCTGCGTGCGCGCGACCGCATCGCCTATAGCTACCTGATGAGCCGGCACCTCGACTTCGGCCTGCGCTTCGTTCCCGACGATCTCGAAAACGCCCGAACCGCGCCGGTGACCCCGTCGCCAGACAGAACACTTCCCAAGGATTTGCCCCATGCTTGATTTCGAGAACAAGGTTGCGCTGATCACCGGCACGACCGGCATCGCGCTGGCCACCGCCAGGCGCCTGGCCCAAGGTGGTGCCTCGATCGTCGCTTGCGGCATCGACAGGGCAGCCAACGCCGCCATGCAGGAAAGCCTCGCCAAGGCCGGGGCGAGCGCTTTGGTGCAAACCGTAGACGTCTCCGTTGCCGACGAGGTGCGCGAGGCGGTCGCGGCCGGCGTCGCGAAATTCGGCGGCATCGATGTCATCGTCAATTCGGCGGCGGTGCATCCCTATGGAACGGCAACGACGACCGACTGGGAAACCTGGAACCGGGCGATGACGGTCAATGTCGGCTCGATCTACCTGACCGCGCATTTCGGCATCCCGGAAATGGTCAAGCGCGGCGGCGGTGCCATCGTCAACGTCGCCTCGGTGCAGGGCTTTGCCTGCCAGCAGAATGTCGCCGCCTACGCCACGACCAAGGGCGCCATCCACACGCTGACGCGGTCGCTGGCGCTCGATTACGCCGCATCGGGCATAAGGGTGAATTCGGTCAGCCCGGGTTCGATCCGAACACCGATCCTGGAGAAAGCCGCGCGCGGCAACAATGGCAGCGATGCCGACGTCGAAGAGGCCTACAGGCGCTTTGGCGCCGCCCATCCGCTCGGCCGCATCGGCGAGCCCGAGGAAGTGGCGGAGCTTATCGCGTTCCTGTGCTCGTCGAAGGCCGGATTCTGCACCGGCGCCGATTACAGAATAGATGGCGGGCTGACCGCCGGCATTGGCGTGAAGTAGCACCATGAAGATCGGTCTTGGCCTTTACCGGGAGTCGCTCACGCCGGATAATTTCCGCTTTGCCCGACAGGCAGGCGCGACCCACATCGTTGCCCACCTCACCAACTATTTTCGCGGCCGCGACCCTTCGCTGTCCGCCGGCAGCGAGAAAGAAGGCTGGGGCGACTGCTCCGCTGACGAACTCTGGAATTACGAGGATTTCGCCGGCCTGGTGAAGACCGTGCGCGACAATGGTCTGGAAATAGCCGCGATCGAGAATTTCTCGCCTCGCTTCTGGTCCGACATCCTGCTCGGTGGTCCCGACAGGGCAAAGCAGATCGAGGGGCTGAAGCGCCTTATCCGCGACGCCGGGCGCGCCGGCATTCCCTGCATCGGCTATAATTTCTCGATTGCCGGGGTCTGGGGCTGGTCGCGTGGACCTTTCGCGCGCGGCGAGGCGATGTCGGTCGGGCTCGATCTCTCCGCCATCGATGCCGATCTGCCGCTGCCAGACGGCGTCGTCTGGAACATGCGTTACCGTGCGGGAAGGCCGGATGCGGAACCCGTGCGCGTCAGCAGCGAGGAACTTTGGCAGCGGCTGGACGTGTTCCTGCGCGAGATCGTGCCCGTGGCCGAAGAGGCCGGCGTCGTGATGGCGGCGCATCCCGACGATCCGCCGGCCGAGGTGCTGCGTGGTGCGGCGCGGCTGGTCAACCGGCCGGAGAAATACGACCGGCTGATGGACATCGTCGATTCGCCGTCCAATGGGCTGGAGCTGTGCCTCGGCTCGCTGCAGGAAATGCCTGGCGCGGACGATATCTACGACCATGTAAGGCGCTTCGCCCGACGCGGCCGCATCGGCTACATCCACTTCCGCAACGTACGCGGCAAGGTGCCCAGATATCACGAGACCTTCGTCGACGACGGCGACATCGACATGGCCGAGATCGTCCGCATCCTGCGCGACGAAAACTATGGAGGCGTGATGATCCCCGACCATACGCCGGAAATGTCCTGCGACGCGCCCTGGCATGCCGGAAAGGCCTTTGCGCTGGGTTATATGCGCGCGCTGGTGCAGAACGCCGCGGCTCTCGGACCTTCCCGCACCAGCCAATCCACTGACGCTCGGAGACAAGCCTGATGGCCGGATCTATTCGCCTCCATGGTGACGACGCCGAAATGTATCGCCTGTTCGAGGCCGAACTCTTCGTCGCCGTGGTTGGCGACGTGATGGACACGATCGGGCTGCAGCACCAGTTCCTGCCGCCCGTGTTCAAGCCCGTCGACGACAAGACACGGCTGCTCGGGCGGGCCATGCCGGTGCTTGAGACAGACATCTTCCTGTCCAATGGACCGACGCACAATCCGCTGATGACCAAGCCGTTCGGGCTGATGTTCGAGGCGCTGGACGACCTGAAGCCCGGCGAGATCTACGTCGCCAGCGGCGCCTCGCCCCGCTACGCCCTATGGGGCGAGCTGATGTCGACCCGCGCCAAAATCCTCGGCGCGCATGGCGCCCTGGTCGACGGCTTCGCCCGCGACACGGACGGCATCAAGGCATTGGGATTTCCCTGCTTCTGCACCGGCTACTACGCACAGGATCAAGGCGTGCGTGGTAAGGTCATCGACTACCGGTGCACGCTCGAAATCGGCGGCGTGCGGATCGAGCCGGGGACGCTGCTGTTCGGCGACAAGGAAGGCGTTATCGTCATCCCGCGTCAGGCCGAGGAAGAAGTGGTGCGGCTGGCCTTGGAGAAAGTGCGTGGCGAAAAGCTCGTCGCCAAGGCGATCCGCGAAGGCATGAGCGCGGTGGAAGCCTACAGGACTTTCGGCATCATGTGATCGATCCCAAAGGCTCAGGTCCTATCAGCCATGGGTGGTGGCATTAACGCATCCAGTTCGGAACATTCTTTTTTGGTCGAAGTTCTCCCCTTTGAAGGGACGAACTCTCCGAAGGAGATTTCCTATGAAACATGTTCTCATGACCAGCATGCTTGCGATTGGGCTCGGCTGCGGGGCGGCGATGGCTCAGACACAGCCCGCCGAAAGCCAATCAGGAGCGGACACAAACTGCGCTTCCGGCACGACCAACTGCCAAAACGGCTCGAAGATGAAGGACCAGGCACAGGGTGCCAAGGCCCAGACTGATCAGCAGGCTCAGGGCAAGGCCAAGATGAAGACGGACGAGCAAGCCCAGGGCAAGGCCAAGGTCCAGACCGATCAGCAGGCTCAGGGCAAGGCAGGCACCAAGACGGACGAGCAGGCCCAGGGCAAGGCAGGCGCCACCACCGACCAGCAGGCCCAGGGCAAGGCCAAGATGCAGACGGAACAACAGGCCCAGGGCAAGGCCGGCACCACGACGGACCAGCAGGCCCAGGGCAAGGCCAAGGTCCAGACCGATCAACAGGCTCAGGGCAAGGCCTCCACGCAGGACAAGACTTCGACCGCGTCCATCAGCAATGTAACGGTCGAACAGAAGACCCAGATCACCCAGGTGTTCAGGGAAACCAAGGTCGAGCCGGTCGCCAGCGTCAATTTCGACGTCTCCGTCGGCATCGAAGTTCCGCGGCACAAGATCAGGCTGCATCGTTTGCCGGCTCGCATCGTCAAGATCGTTCCGGCCTACGAAGCCTACGAGTATTTCGTTCTCGCCGACGGCCGGATCGTCATCGTCGATCCGGATACATACAAGATCGTGCTGATCCTGACCTAGGAGCAATTCCAGGAAAATTTACAGTACGACATTGCTCACCCCGTTCCGCCGCACGCGGGTCGGGTTGAGCACTCATGGCGAGATGGATGCGGACAGCTTTCCCGTGCAACCTCAGTGCAGCTCAGGGATTCCGAGGCCGCAATGTTCGCAAGGTAATCGAGTAGCGGCGTTCGGCAAGCGGAGGAATGCTGTGCTCCCATTCTGTTCGCGAAGGGCCCGTCATGAGGTAGGCCGATCTCGGCTCGACGGTGACGGTCCGGCGCTCCCATCCGGACCCGTTCTCGCGCCGAAGGCGGAAATCGCAGGGCGCCAGCAGCGAGACGCCCGCGACGTCCTCGAAATGAGGCTTGTCGCGGTGCCAGCCGATGCCGGCTCCGGGCCGGTATTCATTGATCAGAACCTGCGCGAAGGCTTCGGTGGGCCGACGCGCAAAGGCCGCGACCTTTTCGCGCAGGGGCAGCAGAAAGTCAGGGATCGGCGGCGCCTCGACGACCTCGCGCCGGTCATAATCGTAGCGAAGGCCAAAACCGACGACACGCCGGTTCGCCAGATGGCCGTGGAAGTCGAAGGCCTTGAAGGGCAGTCCTTCAAGCTGTCGGACAAGTTCGATTTGCTCTTGCGGCGTGATGAGCCCGGGCTGGTAGACGAAGCCCTCCGGCAAAACATCCTGAGCGGCACTGAAGAGATCGTACTGGGCCACACGGCCGGCTGTTTTCGGTTTGAGCGACGACATCGTGCCTAGATGGTGAAGGCCGGACCGCAGGGCAAGACGGGAACCGCGCTTGCTTGCCTCGGACACATCTCAAAACCGGCGCAACGGAACACCGGAGCGGCGTGAAAGTTTAGGAAACGGCGGCTCCGTCGGAGGCCGCCGGACTTGTTCCAGCCTTGGAGTGCCGGATGCCGCGCGTTGAAACCGGGGCCTGCTTTTGCGGGGCGATTGCCGCCGCCATGGACGGTGAGCCTTTCTGGATATGCTACGATCACGATGACGATTGCCGACGGGCGATCGGCAGTCCGCTCACCATCTGGGTCGGATATCGGCCGAGTCAGTTCCGCCTTTTGAAGGGAACGCCAAAGGCTTTCTCCAGAACGCCGGGCGTAGCCCGCACTTTCTGTCCCGACTGCGGGAGCTCCATAGGCTATAGCGACGAAGGCCTGCCGGACGAGTTGTATCTGACAATCGGGTTCTTCGACAGACCCGAAGGGCTGCGGCCACATGCCCATGCCTATTGGGACCTGAGGCTGCCTTGGGTCAACATTGCCGACAAGCTGCCGCGCATCGATCGATATTCGAGGACACGCGACGAGAAATTCGGCAATCCACGCGACAGGTAGCACCTTCGGGCGGTACGGAACCGGACCATGCCTGGCGGGTTAATCGGAGGAGCCGTCAGGTGCCACCATGCCGTCGACCGTCATTCGAAGCACGCAATACGATCCCGCGACCAGGATCCTCTCGGTCTGGTTCGTGCCGCACGGCAACCGCTATGACTATGAGGAAGTCGCCCCGGCGATCTATGCGGCGCTCATGAGGGCTTCCTCGAAAGGCCGCTTCTTCAATAAATTCATCAAGGATCGCTACAGCTACCGTCGCGTGGCGTGATACCCCGCCAGCGACCCGTCACGCCTTCTTGTTATGCCCGGCGGTCACCTCATCCGGCGCCGGCTCCCAACCAAAGACACTGCGGCCGCCAAGCAGATGCGACTGGTCGAATTCGCCGGCGACAATTTCCTTGAGGCTAGGACCGGTGACGTATCGCTCGACCTGCCGCGACTGATCGTCGAGCCGCCTCAATGCGCCGATTTCCTCTTCGCGGCCAAGCCTGGCCTTTTGCACGGCGGACTTCAGCACACCGATCGTCTCGTCATAGACCTTGAGCGGAACAGGGAACGGATGCCTGTCCTTGCCGCCATGCGCCAGCGAAAACCGGCCAGGGTCCGAAAACCGGCACGGCGCGCCATGCACCACTTCGGCAACCAGCGCCAATGCGCGCACCGTGCGGGCGCCGACGCCGGGAACCAGGAGAAGCTCGGCGAAATCGGCGGGACCCCGCTCGGCGGCGGCGGCCATGTTGCCGTGAAGGCGATGCATCACGACATCGCTTTCGCGGACGTCATGGTGAGCCGGCATGATCAGATGCGGCAGCAATGGCTGCGCCGGAGCCGGTGCGGCACCGGGTTCCAAGGCGGCGAACTCCCGAATGATGCGGTCAGGCCCGAGATCCTGGAGCAGGTCCAGCTGTCCCTGGCGCGAGGCCTCGGCGCGCCGGTCGGTCAGGTTGACGATCTCGCCCTGGTTGGCGCCTTCAATTGCGGCATGCGGCTGGTCGACGAAACTCTTCAAACCCTCGGACAGCCAATGATAGCGGCGCGCCACCTTGCTGTCGCCGTTCATGCCTTGCTGCACCACCACCCAGTCGCCGTCGTCGGTGACGATGAAGCCATGCAAATAGAGATCGAAACCGTCCTGGACGGCGGCGCTATCCACCTTGGCGACCAGCCGGCTGGCGGTTGCCAGGCGCGCGCCGTCGAAGCCGATACGCTCGCCGATGGCGGCTAGTTCATGCGGGGTTTTGCGCGAATGTGCGCCACGGCCGCCGCAGACATGAATGCCAAGCTCGCCCGACAGCGGCGTGAGACCGCGTTTCAAGGCGCCGACGACGCTGGTCGTGATGCCGGACGAGTGCCAGTCCATGCCCATGACGGCGCCGAAGGACTGGAACCAGAACGGATGCGCCAGCCGCCGCAGCAATTCATTGCGGCCATAGTGATGGATGATCGCCTCGGACATGACGGCGCCGAGACGCGTCATGCGATCGCCCAGCCATTTCGGCACACGTCCGCCGTGAAGGGGAAGATCAGCACTGCCCGATCGTTGCGCCACGTCCTTGCCTGCTCCGGTGCCCGCGAATCTCAGACAAATAGGTATCCCGGAGCGCACACGGAAGCACTGAATGGTCGCACCCGGCCCGGTCGCGAACGCAAATGCGCTCTGCTATCTCACCACGCGCTTCTCGAGCTTGCGGGCCAGAGTGCGGCGATGCAGGCCAAGCCGGCGCGCCGTTTCGGAGATGTTGAAGCCGGTTTCGACCAGCGTTTCGTGGATGCGCTCCCATTCCAGATTCTTGATCGAGGTGGGCCGGGAGGAGAGCGGTACGGAAACATCGCCCTCGGCCCGGCCGAAGGCGGCTTCGATGTCATCGGTGTTGGCGGGTTTCGCCAGGTAATGGCTCGCGCCGAGCTTGATCGCCTCGACAGCCGTGGCGATGCTAGCAAACCCCGTCAGCACGACAATCCTGATCGAAGCATCGCGGGCGCTGAGCAGCTTGACGCACTCCAGTCCGGAGCCGCCGGCTCCAAGCTTGAGGTCGACGACAGCGTAAGCCGGAACAGTTGTTTCGAGGGCGCTAAGCAATGCTTCCCGGTCGTGGCAGACGACGACGTCGTAATCGCGCTTTTCGAAGGAGCGCTTCAGCGTTTTGGCGAAGGTGGCGTCGTCCTCTACGATAAACAGGGATCGATCAGGCCTCACGATCATCTCCATCGGTCAGCGCCGCAAGCGGCAGCGAAAGAGTAACACAGGCGCCCTGTTCCATGTTGCGCGCCGAAAAATCGCCTCCCAGTTTCCGGACCACGTTCATGACGAGGAACAGGCCAAGACCGCCGCCCGGCCGTCCCTTGCTCGACATATAGGGTTGGCCGAGTGCTGCCAGAATACCTTCGTCGAAACCCGGCCCGCGATCGCGCACGGAAATCACCAGCTTGTCGCCCTGCCGCTCGGCGGTGACGCCGACCCAATCCTGCGACGCCTCCTGGGCATTGTCGAACAGGTTGAAGATGACCTGCTTCAGCGCCGTGTCGGATACGATCTGCTCGTCCGGGTCGAAATCGTTTTTGTATTCCAGCTTGAATGGCTGGCGACTCATGCGCCATTCCTCGACCAGATCGTCGAGGAAACCGCGAATGGTCGTGCGTATCGTTCCCTCGCCCCTCGCCTGGCCGGAAGACATCAGGATCCCGGACACGATGCGCTTGCAGCGCTCGATCTGGGCCTGCATCTCGGCCATGTCGGCCGCCATTTCGCGGTTGCGCGTGAGCGTGCGCATCTGGCGCCAGTCGGACAGGATGACGGATATCGTGGCAAGCGGCGTGCCGAGTTCGTGCGCGGCGCCGGAGGCCAGCAGGCCCATGCGCACGATGTGGTCCTCCTCGGCCGAGCGCTGGCGCAGATCGGCGAGATAGGCGTCGCGCTCGCGCAGATTGCGGTTGATGCGCGTCATGAAGATCACGATCAGTCCGGCCGCCAGCACGAAGCAGATGAACATGCCCCTGATATGCAGGGACAGGAGATCGCTGCCGCCATGATGCGGGATCGCGATCGGCTGGAAGAGGAAGATGAGGAAGACGAAGCAGGCCGATGCAGCCGCCACGAGGATCCAGGTAAACCTTGGCGTCAGCAGTGCTGCGCCAAGCGTGATCTGCAGGAGATAGAGCGATACGAACGGGTTGGACGCGCCGCCGCTCAGGTAGAGCTGCGTCGTCAGTGCCGCCATGTCGAAGATGAGCGCAACGAAGAGCTGGGTGTTGCTGATGGGCCTGGTGCCGCGCAGGACCAGCAGGCTGAAGATGTTGAGGCCCAGCAGGAAAAGCACCACGCCGGCCATCTCCGGCAGCGGCAGCGGGATATCGAACCAGTATTCCGTCGCCAGAATGGTGAGCACCTGACCCGCCACCGCCAGCCAACGCAGTTGGATGAGCAGGAACAGGTTCTTCCTGTTCGTTGCATCAGGGTGCGATACTGCCCCGTTCTTGCCGGCTAGGGATGCCGCCACCAGGGATTTGTCATGATGAAGCGCTTGCGTGGGGACGCTCATCTCGCGGGTCCTCGCCGTCGGCCGTGGCCGATCATCGGCCTGGCCAGGGCAATGGCGAGCATCGCAGCGAGCGCGAACCAGGTCAAAGCATAGACCAGGTGGCTGTTGCGAAAAGTCACGACGGTCAGTCCGCCGCGCGGCCAGCCCTCCATGCGTGACGCTTCCGCATCGACGAAATAGGGAGCGACATTGCTCGTCAAGCCGTGCGCGGTTGCTATGGCGGCGACGTCTCGCGAATACCAGCGATTGCCCGTGGTGTCGTTCTTGCGCAGGAAGCCGCCGCCGGGTTCGCTCATGCGCAACAGGCCGTCGATGACGGCCGGCGCGGTTGGGCCGCCTCTCTCCCGTTCGAACTCAGCCTTGCGCTCCAGGGGAATGAAGCCGCGGTTGACCAGCACGACGAAGCCACGGTCGGTCCGCATCGGCGTCAGCACCCAATAGCCGCCGCCAAGCTCCGTCACCGCCTGCACAAGCGTGTTGGCGCCGCCCTGGTAGCGTCCCGCCAATCGCACATGGCTGTATTCGTAACCGGCCGCGGTGATGCCGTTCCAGCTCTCCGGGCCAGGCGCATCGACAACCGGGGCATGAATGCGTTGGTCGACACGGGCGATCAGGTCGAGCTTCCAGACCCGCCTTTCCAGTTGCCATATGCCGAGCCCGGCAAACACCAGCACGCCGAGGAGCCCGAGCAGTACAAGGACAAGGCGCGACACGGACGACCTGCCGCCGCGCTCTTGCAGGACGGGACGCGGGCCGATGCCTGTTTGTCCGATCGCCTCGATGGTGGTCCTCCCAGAGCCCGCCGGGCTCATGGCATCTCGCGCATGTCGTGCAGCCCGGGCATCATGTTGGCGTTGAGATGATACATTACCCAGAGCGAACCGGTCAGCACGATGACAACCAGGATCAGCGTGAAGATCAGCGCCAGCATCGACCATCCGCCTTCCGAGGCGGTGTTCATATGCAGGAAGAAGACCATGTGGACCACGATCTGCACGACCGCGAAGGCCATGATGACGATGGCCGTGGCCTGCTTGTCATCGATGACGCCGCTCATGACCAGCCAGAAGGGAATGGCGGTCAGGATCACCGACAGGACGAAGCCGATCAGATAACTCTTGATCGATCCGTGTGCTGCCCCACCATGGGCGTGGCCGTGCCCCTCGGCATGATCGTGAGTGCTCATCGCAACATCCCCATCAGGTAGACGAAGGTAAAGACGCCGATCCAGACGACGTCGAGGAAGTGCCAGAACATGCTGAGGCACATCAGCCGGCGGCGGTTGGCCTCGATGAGACCGTGTCTCGCGACCTGGATCATCAGCGTCGCCATCCAGACTATACCGAAGGTCACGTGCAGGCCGTGCGTGCCGACGAGCGTGAAGAAGGACGACAGGAAAGCGCTGCGCTGCGGCGTGGCGCCTTCATGGATCATGTGCGCGAATTCGTAGAGTTCGATTGACAGGAAGGCCAGGCCGAACAGCATGGTCACGGCAAGCCAGGCTTGTGTCGCCGCGACGCGCCCCTTGTCCATGGTCAGCATGGCGAAGCCATAGGTGATTGAGGAGAAGAGCAGCATGGCGGTGTTGACCGCCACCAGATCGAGGTCGAACAGGTCCTTGGGCGCGGGCCCGGCCGCATAGTTGCCGCCAAGCACGCCATAGGCGGCGAACAACATCGCGAAGATCAGACAGTCGCTCATCAGGTAAAGCCAGAAGCCGAGCATGGTGGAGCCGCCTTCGGCGTGCGCATGCTCTTCTTCCAGGTGGAAGACCGGTTCGGTGTCGGCCGTGATTGCCGTCGATGTCATGCTCAAACCCTAACCCTGAGCGGCGAGGAGCGTCGTCCTCACCTCCTCCGTCTGCGAGACTTCGGCCGCCGGAATGTGGAAGTCGCGGTGATAATTGAAGGTATGGCCGATCGCCGTGGCGATGAGGCAGACGAAGCTCAGCGCCGCCAGCCACCAGATGTACCAGATCAGGCCGAAGCCGAGCGCGACGCTGAAGGCGGCTAGGATGATGCCGGTCCCGGTGTTGCTGGGCATGTGGATCGGTTTGAAGCCGGCGAGCGGCCTGATGTAGCCGGCCTGCTTCATGTCCCACCAGGCATCGTTGTCGCGAATGACCGGCGTGAAGGCGAAATTGTAGGCGGGCGGCGGTGAGGAGGTCGACCATTCGAGCGTGCGGCCGTCCCAGGGATCGCCGGTCGGATCGGCAAGCGCCTCACGCCTGCGGATGGAGACGAAGATCTGGATCAGGAAGGCGGCGATGCCGCAGGCGATCAGCACCGCGCCGAAGGCGGCGATGACGAACCATATCTGCAGCGAGGGATCATCGAACACACGCATGCGGCGCGTCACGCCCATCAGGCCGAGGATGTAGAGCGGCATGAAGGCGAACCAGAAGCCGACCACCCAGCACCAGAACGAGACCTTGCCCCAGAACGGATCGAGCTTGAACCCGAAGGCCTTGGGCCACCAGTAGGCAATGCCGGCGAACAGACCGAACAGAACGCCGCCGATGATGACATTGTGGAAGTGCGCGATCAGGAACAGGCTGTTGTGCAGCACGAAATCCGCCGGCGGCACGGCAAGCAGCACGCCGGTCATGCCGCCGACGACGAAGGTGAGCATGAAGGCCAGCGTCCACATCATCGGCAGCTCGAAGCGGATGCGGCCCCGGTACATTGTGAACAGCCAGTTGAAGATCTTCGCCCCGGTCGGGATCGAGATGATCATCGTGGTGATGCCGAAGAAGGAATTGACGCTGGCGCCGGAGCCCATGGTGAAGAAGTGGTGCAGCCAGACAAGATACGACAGGATGGTGATGACCACCGTGGCGTAGACCATCGAGGTGTAGCCGAACAGGCGCTTGCCGGAGAAGGTCGAGGTGACCTCGGAAAAGACGCCGAACAGCGGCAGGATGAGGATGTAGACTTCCGGGTGACCCCATATCCAGATGAGGTTCACATACATCATCGGGTTACCGCCGAAGTCGTTGGTGAAGAAGTTGGTGCCGACATAGCGATCGAGCGCCAGCAGCGAGAGCACCGCCGTCAGCACCGGGAAGGAGGCGACGATCAGCACGTTGGTGCAGAGCGACGTCCAGGTGAAGACCGGCATGCGCATCATCGTCATGCCGGGCGCGCGCATCTTGATGATCGTGCAGATCAGGTTGATGCCCGACAGCGTCGTGCCGACACCCGCCACCTGCAGCGCCCAGATATAGTAGTCGACACCGACGTCGGGACTGTAGCCGATGCCGGAGAGCGGCGGATAGGCAAGCCAGCCGGTGCGGGCGAATTCGCCGACGAACAGCGAGGCCATGACGAGGATGGCGCCGCCGACCGTCATCCAGAACGAGAAATTGTTGAGGAACGGGAAGGACACGTCGCGCGCCCCGATCTGCAGCGGCACGACGAAGTTCATCAGCCCGGTGACGAAGGGCATCGCCACGAAGAAGATCATGATGACGCCGTGGGCGGTGAAGATCTGGTCGTAGTGATGTGAGTTCAGGTAGCCCTCGGAGCCGTTGAAGGCGATGGCCTGCTGGAGCCGCATCATGATGGCGTCCGAGAAGCCGCGCAAAAGCATGACGAGGCCCAGCACCATGTACATGATGCCGATCTTCTTGTGGTCGACGCTGGTGAACCATTCGCGCCACAGATAGGTCCAGAGCTTGAAATAGGTGATCGCGCCGAGAAGCGCGATGCCGCCGAGCGCCACAGCGACGAAGGTGGCGACGACGATGGGTTCGTGCAGCGGCAGCGACTCCAAGGTGAGGCGGCCGAAAATGAATTTGGTCAGCGTATCGGGCATCGGCTGTCTCTCACAATTCACGCCGCAGCAGGCCGAGAGGCGGCGTATCCGCCTCGGCGCTGCGGCTGTCTGTTCCTGGCCGGAGCAGCCCCGCCCCGCGAAGCGGCGACAGGTGCTTCGCCGGCCAATAGCTCGGCCAGGCATCGCGCGACGCGCGTGAGACGGCAGCCGCCTCTTCCGCCGTGCAGATGCTGGCGACATAGGAGGGGTCGTTTCCGAACACCGCGCCACGCCGCGCGAGCTTGTCGTATTGCAGCGGCAAGGTGTTGCGCACACCGGCAAGACCGAGACCACCCTTGGCGTCGATCGACATCATCTCGTTCATGCACATCTTACCGCGCTCGACGCACAGATTGAGGATGGCGCCATAGAGGTCGGGATCGACGGAGGCGTAGTGCCGGACCGGTTCGTTCTCGCTCGGCTTTTCGAGTTCGAGATAGCTGTCGCGGTTGAGCGCCGCCGACGCGGTCCTGGCCTGTGCCACCCACTGGTCGAAGGCCTGGTCGGACAGGCCGTGGAAGGCGAAACGCATGCCCGAAAAGCCGGCGCCGCTGTAGTTGGCGGAGAAACCGCTATAGGTGCCCGGCCGGTTGATGACGGCGTGCAGCTTCGTCTCCATGCCCGGCATTGCATAGATCTGTCCGGCAAGGGCTGGAATGTAGAAAGAATTCATCACCGCCGACGAGGTGATGCGGAAATCGATCGGCTGGTTCACCGGCGCCGCCAGTTCGTTGACGGCGGCGATGCCGTAATCCGGATAGATGAAGAGCCATTTCCAGTCGAGCGCCACGACCTCGACCCTGAGGGGCTTGTGAAGCTGAGTGACGGGCTGGCCGGGTTCGATCCGGTCGATGCGGCGGTATGGGTCGAGCAGGTGGGTGCCGAGCCAGGTCAGCGCGCCAAGGCATATGATGATGAGGAGCGGTGCCGCCCAGATCACCAGTTCCAGTTTCGTCGAATGGTCCCAGTCCGGCGCATAGGTCGCCGAGGCGTTGGATTGCCGGTAGCGCCAGGCGAAAAAGACAGTCAGCGCCATGACCGGCACGATGATGATCAGCATCAGCAGGGTCGAGACCACCAGCAGGTCGCGCTGCTGGGCCGCGACATCGCCCGCCGGCGCGAGCACGACCATATCGCAGCCGCTCAACAGCCCTGCCAGGGAAAGCAGAAGCAAGGCTCCAAATCGTTTCATCAGACACTGCCCTCGATGGATCGCCGCAGCGCGTTGCGATGTTGCAGTGCGGTATCGACAGAGGGCTACTGCCGGCGACGGCACGGTGACATTGGACAATTTGTCCAATGCCCAGCCGGGCCGGGTCTGGCGCAGTGTGCATTGCACAATGGGCTTGCTACAAATGCGTCCCAGGTATTTCATCCACGCGGTGGCGACGGACAAGATGGCTCAGACTTCGACTGCCGAAACAAACAGCGAGCTGATCGGCTCGCATCATGGCCAGGTCAGTGCGGGCGATATCGCGGTCGGCGTGATCGTGGGCAGGACGTCGGAATTCTTCGACTTCTTCGTCTATGCGATCGCGTCCGTCATCGTGTTCCCCAAGCTGGTGTTTCCGACGCATGATCCGCTCGTCGGAACGCTCTACTCCTTCGCCATCTTCGCGCTGGCCTTCATCGCCCGTCCGTTCGGCTCCGTCCTGTTCATGGCCGTCGATCGCGCCTACGGTCGCGGTGCGAAACTGACGATCGCGCTGTTCCTGCTCGGCACCTCGACCGTCGCCATCGCGTTCCTTCCCGCCTATGGCGATATCGGCGCGGTCGCGATCTGGCTTTTGGCGCTGGCACGCATCGGGCAGGGCGTGGCGCTCGGCGGGACGTGGGACGGCCTGCCCTCGCTGCTGGCGCTGAACGCGCCACGGAGCCGGCGCGGCTTCTATGCCATGATCCCGCAACTGGGGGCTCCGATCGGCCTCATCGTGGCCAGCGCTCTCTTCGCCTTCTTCGTCGCCAACCTGTCGGCCGACGACTTTCTTGCCTGGGGCTGGCGCTATCCGTTCTTCGTCGCGTTCGCCATCAATGTCGTGGCCCTGTTCGCCAGGCTGCGCATCGTGGTGACGCCCGAATTCTCGAAACTGTACGAGAGCGGCGACCTCCAGCCGACGCGCATAAGGGACACGATCAGGGCCGAGGGCCGCAATGTCGTTATCGGCGCCTTCGCGCCGCTGGCGAGTTTCGCCCTGTTCCACATGGTGACGGTGTTTCCGCTCTCCTGGGTGTTCCTGTTCACAAATGAGGGGCCGGCGCGCTTCCTGGCGATCGAGGCGGTGAGCGCGCTGTTCGGCATCGCCGCCATCGTCGCGTCAGGCCCGCTCGCCGATCGTGTCGGACGCCGCGCGCTGCTCGGCGGTTCGGCGATCGCCATCGCGACGTTCAGCGGCTTTGCCCCGCAGCTGCTGGATGGCGGCACCGTTGGCGAGGCCCTGTTCATGGTGCTGGGCTTCATCCTGCTGGGGCTGAGCTTCGGGCAATCGTCGGGTGTCGTCGCATCGAGCTTTTCGCGACAGCATCGCTATACCGGTTCGGCGATAACCTCGGATCTCGCCTGGATGTTCGGCGCCGGCTTCGCGCCACTCGCGGCATTGCTTTTGGCCGGCAATTTCGGCCTCATCGCCGCGGGCGCCTACCTGCTTTCGGGCGCGGCCTGCACCTTGCTTGCCTTGTGGATCGATGGACGGCGTTCGGCCGCGGACCGTCCGACCGACTGAACGCTCTATGGCGGCGAGGGTCAGCGAGCGTCGCAGGGCGGCTGCCCCGCCGGTCAGCGGAACATCGAACCGCCATCGACGTCGAGCGCCGCGCCATAGACGAAGCTCGCGGCGTCGGAGCACAGGAACAGGATCGCGGCGGCCATGTCGTCGGGCCGGCCCATCCGGCGTATGGGCAAATTGGCCGCGATGCGGTCCTTGAGGGCCGGATCGATGTGGGAATGCATCGGCGAATCGGTCGGCCCCGGATTGAGGGCGTTGATGCGCACCGCCTTTCCCGCCAGTTCGCGCGCGACCGACTTCACCAGCGACAGCGTGCCGGCCTTCGAGGCCGCATAGGCCGTGTCGGCGATAAGGCCGCCACCGCCATGCACGCCGGCGTCCGATGCCACGCAGACGATGTTTCCCCCGCCGCTGCCCTGCATGCGCTGCACCGCGCCCTGGACCGTGAAGAAGGTGCCCAGCAAGTTGACGCCCAGCACGCGCTGCCAGTGCGCCCAATCCTGGTCGGGGATTCGCTTGGCGGTGATGATCGCGGCACAGGTGACGACATTGTCGAGCCGCGCCAGCCTGGCATCGCAATAGTCGAACATGCGCCCGATGCTGTCGGGATCACCCATGTCGGCCACCACCTTGTGCGGCGTCCCGGCCATCCCGCCCAGCTCGTCATGGCGCCTTGCAAGGCCTTCCGCATCACGGTCGCACATCACGACCTCGGCCCCCTTGGAGAGGAATGCACGGGCGGTTTCGAAACCCATGCCGCTCGCGGCACCGGTCACCAGCACGGTCTTGCCGGCAAAGCTGTCCGGGGCAAATGTGGCGTATACGTCGATCATGATTTCTCCATGAGATCGAAAGAGGGATGGCCAGCCGTAGGCGAGGCCTGTGACGTTGGCGCGAGCCGGTTCAGGCCTTCAGGTGCAGCGTCACCAGCACTGTACATTCGGCGCCGCTGTCGAACCTTGTCGCGACGCGCAGCCAGTTGCCGAAATGGGCTAGCCGCGCCATCGCCACGGCGTCGCGCTCCTTTGGCATCGGAAACTCGGTGCCCTCGCGCAGCCAGTGCATGCCGTCCGGCGAGACCTCGACCCATGCCGTGGCGATGGGGCCGACGGGTTGCTTGAGTGCCCGCACGAAGAAGATCGCCTCGCGCGCCCATCCCGCCTCGTAGGGCTCGCTGGCGGCTTCGCCACGCCAGCACTCGTTGCGGGAGACGACCGCGGTGATGTTCTCGGGCAGCATCAGAAATCTCCCGAAATGCAGATGGAATCGACGTAGAGGAAGGCCCGTTTGGCGACGTCGGTTTCGGCGAAAAGGCCGAAGTTGAGCATGCACCACAGGTTCTTCATCGCCGGGAGGCGGATCGAATCGAAGCCCGAGAGATCAAAGCTGCGATCGTTGCACCTGAGCCCGAGCGCCGTCATCGTTGCCAGATCGAAATCGAAGCACAAATACGTCCAGTTCACCTTGGTGGGGATTTCGTTGTAGCAGAGACGCTGCGATCCGCCGGGAAGATCGACCCAGCCTTCCGGCGACAGATGGTAGTGGCTGATCGTCTTGTTGTCGGTGCCGATCGGGGTGATCCTTTCGGTCTCGCGCTTGTACTGCCATTTCTGCAGATGCTGGCCGTCGAGCGCGTTCAAGAAGCGCAGATGCGGCATGACGCGATCGTTGTTGCCGTCCTGGTCCCCACCTTGCAGATCGAAGAGGAGGCCGACGGAGCGCACGTCGGTTTCGGACAGCTTCAGCGTGTTGGCCTCCGGCTTGAAGGTAAAATAAATTTCGAAACGGATCGGCCCGCGTTTGCGGAATGTGTGGCGTTTGATGGCGACGTTGCGGGCGCCCGCCACCGGTCGTGTCGCGATCTTGAGGGCATAGGACGAATCCATCCCGCCATGCGAGCCGGCGTCCCAATGGGCGAGCGTCGACAGCATCGCGCTAGTGTGCTGCGCGTAGCCCGGCAGCATGGTGTCGAGATCGTCCTCGTAGTTGCCGACAAGCTGCGACCAGCCGCAATGACCGCGCGCGAAATTGTCGAACGACAATATCCGCGGCAGCGGATCGAAACGGCTGAGCGCGGGGTCCGCGCGCAGCAGCGCCAGGCGCATCGCCTCGGTCAGGTCGCCGGTCTGGTCTGGAGTCTGGTTCTTCATCTGGTCTTCGGCCTCATTCGGCTTTCAGTTTCTTGACGGCTTTCCAATCGATTTCGATGCCGAGTCCGGGTTTTTGCGGGACATCGAGCGTACCGTTCTTCTGCCTGACGCAGCCGGGCGCGAGATCGGCCAGATGCGTCTTGAACGGGCTGGCATCACACTCGCATTCCATCACGCCGAAGTTCGGCATCGCGGCAGCCATGTGGACGCTCGCGGTCTCGCAGACGATGCCGGACATGCCGATATGCGGAGCGTAGCGGACGTCATGCGCGGCGGCATATTCGGCCATGCGGCGCGTCTCGGAGATGCCGCCGGCGCGCGCCACGTCGGGCTGCAGCACCGACAGTGTGCGGTTGGCGATCAGGCGTTGCGCCTGGTCGAGGGTGAAATTGCTCTCGCCCGCGGCCAGCGGTACGTCGCAGCGCCGACGCAATTCCTCATAGCCCTGCTCGTTCTCCGGCTGCAGCGGCTCCTCGAACCAGAAATAGCCATTTGCCGAAAGCGCGCGGCCAACCTCGACGGCCTCGTCCAGATTGTAGGCCCAGTTCGCATCGACACAGAGCCCGATCGCGTCTCCGGCCCGCTTGCGGATGCGCTCGATGCGCTTGCAAGCGTCGCGCACAGGACGCGCCATCTTGACCTTGACGCGTGTAAAACCCTCGGCGACGTAGCGGTCGAGTTCAGCGTCGGCGGCTTTGTCGTCAACCCAGTTGACGGCCGCCGCGTAGACGTCGATGCAATCCCGTCCGACGCCGCCAAGAAGTTTGGCGATCGGCTGTCCGGTTGCCTTGCCCAGTATATCCCATAGCGCGATATCGACGCCGGCGATGGCCTCGATCAGCATACCGCCTGCCCTGCCCGACAAAGCGCGGCGCATCGACTGCCACAAGGCGCCGATATTGCGGGCGTCCTGGCCGAGCAGGCGCGGCCTGAGCGAGCTTTCGATCAACTCGACATAGGCCTTGGGTGAAAATCGCGCCAGGGTTTCGCCGACCCCGACAATGCCGTCTGTGGTGCGCACTTCGACCAGAACCAGCGACACCTTTTCGTAGACGCCCCATGACGTGACCGTAGGCCTGGGCAGCGTCTGACTGAGGGGATGGGCTATCACCTCGGCAATCTTCAGCGGCCCGGCCGCGGTTGGATCGCTCATGCGCATCGATACCAGACTTCCCTCGTCCCTGCGGATGGCTCGTCATAACGCTAACTTATAAACTTAGCAACCAGAAAACTTAGTTGCTATGTTTGGGACAATCGTGCTAGGCAGCCAAAAGAGGATCCCGAATGGCCACAGAAGCAGCACGCAAATCGATTTTCGCCGTGAAGCCCGCGAGCCCATCACGCCTTGCGGATGGGGTCTCCGATGCAATCGCAGCGGCGCTGTTCGACGGACGCATCGCCCCTGGCGAGGCGTTGCCGCCGGAAGGCGAGATCGCCCGGGAGTTCGGCGTCTCCAAGCCGATTGCACGCGAGGCGCTGCGCCAGCTGACCAGCGCGGGCCTGGTGTCGACGCAGCAAGGCAAGGTCGCGCGCGCGAAGGCGCTCAGTGGCGAGCCGATGGACCGCATCTATGCCTATGCCGTCCGTTCAAGCCTGACGCGGCTTCAGGAAGCCAACGAGATGCGCCGGGTCATCGAGGTCGGCATCGCCCGGCTGGCCGCCGAGCGCCGCGATCCGCGGGGGCTGGACCTGATGCGCCAGGCTTTGCTCGACATGCGGGCCGGCATTGGCAAACCGGGTGATTTCACACAGGCCGACATCATGTTCCACCTCGGCCTCGCGACAGCCACTGGAAATTCCATGATCCGCATCCAGATGGAAGGGATGCGTTCGGTCCAACGGGAGGTTTCGGAGCTGTTCTCACGACGCTCCAATCGCACCGAGGCGGATTGGCGCGCCACCGTTGAACGGCACCAGGCAATCCATGACGCGATCGCGGCGGGCGACACCGACCTCGCGGACCGGCGCGTCCACGAACACTTCGACGCGGCCGACATCGCTTCGTTCGAGGTCGCCGACAAGCTCGGGGAGCCGTCGCCTTGAGCCAGGACCGTTTTTCCCTTGCCGGTCGTCGAGCGCTGGTCACTGGCGCCAGCTCCGGCATCGGGCGCGCGGTTGCGATCGCCCTTGCCCAGCAGGGGGCCACGGTCGCGCTGCACCATTTCGGCGACGCCGCTGGCGCGCGCGACACGGCTGCGGCCATCGGTCTCGGCACCGTTGTGCACGAGGCCGATTTCACCGACAGCAGGGCAATGTCGGCCTTCGCGGACGAAGTCGGCGACGGCGCCATCGACATCCTGGTCTCGAACGGCGCGATCGAGCGACGCCGTGCTTGGGACGAAGTCGACGAAGCGCATATCCAGGCACATGTCGCGGCCAACTTCACGGCCCTGTTCACCTTGGCCACGCGGCTGGTTCCAGCCATGGCAAAGCGCGGATGGGGGCGCGTGGTGGCGACCGGCAGCGTGATGGCGAGGCGGCCGCGCGCCGAAACGATCGTCTACGCGTCGCTGAAGGCGGCGCAACTGACGGCGGTGCGCGCCATGGCGCGTGACGTCGCGCCGCACGGCGTCACCATGAATGTGGTATCGCCCGGCGCGATCGAGACGGAGGCCACCGCCGAGCGGTACCGGGACGCCGCTTTCCGCCAGGCAGTGGCGGCGAAGATTCCCGCCGGACGCCACGGCCAGCCCGACGACGTCGTCGGCGCTTTCGTTTTCCTGTGCAGCGACGCCGCCCGCTACATCACCGGTGCCGACATCCCCGTCGATGGCGGTTGGACGATCGGTGACGCGCCCGGTGCCTTGCCAGGAGCGACAGCATGACCACACGCCGCCGGCCGGGCCATTGATATCGCGCCCACAGTTGTTGAGTGACCATCAGCGTTTCGGGAGGAAATCATGAAGACCGCAATCAAGCTCGCACTATCGGCCGTGGCGCTGTGCGCCCTATCGGCACAGTCGATGGCCCAGGAACTCCGGATGACGGTGTGGACCGGCAACGAGGCCCATCTCAAGATGCTGAACGGCATCGCCGCGGGTTTCATCGCCAAGCACCCGGGCGTCACGGTGAAGTTCGAGACCGTTCCGGTCGCCGACTATACGCAGAAGCTCACCTTCCAGGTCGCCGGCGGTAACGCCCCCGATATCGCCTGGATGATGGAAGATGCCGCACCGGCCTTCGAGAACGCCGGCCTGCTCATGGACATCGGCCCGACGCTGAAGGCGACCGAGGGATACAATTTCGAGGATTTCTCCGAGCCGGCGATGGCGCTCTGGCAAAAGGACGGCAAGGTCTACGGCATGCCGTTCTCGACCTCGCCTTTCCTGATTTACTACAACAAGGACATGTTCGACAAAGCGGGTCTCGAAGATCCCAACCAGCTTGCCGCGAAAGGCGAGTGGAACATGCAGAAATTCCAGGAGGTCGCCAAGCAGGTCACCGACGCCAATCCCGGCAAATGGGGCTTCGAGTTCAAGGACGGCGAAGGCTATGCATCGCGCATGACGCACGCCTTGCTGCCACCCGTGCGCGCCTATGGCGGCGATCTGTGGGCCAACGGCCAGTGCGGCCTGGACAAGCCGGAAGCGGTGGCCGCCGTCAAGCAGCTCCACGACATGGTGTTCAAGGACAAGTCGATCGTGCCGCCGGGGGAACAGGGCGACTATTTCTCCGGCAATTCGGCGATGACCGTGAACCAGATCTCACGGGCCTCGAAGATGCCCGAGGCGGGTTTCAAATGGGGCATCGCTCCGCTGCCTTCGGGACCTGCCGGCGAGGCTCCGGTCATCGGCCAGGCCGCGCTGACCGTCTTTGCATCGGGCAAGAACACGGAGCTCGCCGCCCAGTTGGTCGCCGAGATGACCAGCAGGGACAATGTGGCTGTCATGGCGCAGTTCTTCCCGCCGGCCCGCAAGAGCGTTCTGGAGAGCAACGCCTTTGTCAATTCCAACAAGCTGATCCCGCCGGAACAGATGAAGAGCGTGGCCGCTGCGATCGTCAACGGCCGCGTCCATCCCTCGCATGAGCATGTGCCGCAGATCTTCGCGGCGATGGCGCCGCGCGTCGACGCGTTGTGGCGGGCCGACGCCAATGTCGAAGACGCGCTGAAGGGCGTCTGCGCAGCCATCCAGCCGCTGCTCTGACAGGGGCTCCGCTTCGTGGCCGGCAAGGCATTCCGGGACAATGCGGCGCGCGCTGCGGGCGCGCCGTGGTTGACCTTGAAGACCAGGGAAATGCTTGAAGCGTGGCTGTTCGTCAGCCCGACACTGATCGGCTTCCTGATCTTCTTCCTCGGCCCGCTGGTCGCCATTTTCTACTATTCGACGACCGAGTGGAACCTGCTCAGCCAGCAGGCGACGTTCGTCGGGCTCCGCAATTTCCACAACGTCCTGCTGGAGAATCCCGACTTCTGGCATGTCGTGCGCAATTCCGTGATCTTCGCGCTGGGGCTCGTGCCCCTGAACATGGCACTGGCGCTCTCGCTTGCGCTGGCGCTGTCGCGGCCGTTCTTCGGCGTCGTCTTCTTTCGCACGGTATTCTTCGCGCCGGTGGTCACGTCGGCGATTGCCTGGGCGATCGTCTGGAAATTCATGCTGCAAGGTGAAGGCGGCGCCGTGAACCAGATGCTGGCCTGGATCGGCATAAACGGTCCGAACTGGCTGCGCGAGCCCAACTGGGCGATGGCGGCGGTCATCGTCACCCGCGTCATCAAGATGGTCGGGCTCAACATGATCCTCTACATCGCGGCGCTGCAGTCGATACCGCGCGACTACGAGGAAGCGGCGACGCTGGAAGGCGCTTCGCGCTGGCAGGTCTTCCGCATGATCACCTGGCCGCTGCTTGCGCCAACGACGCTCGTCATCATGGTTCTGACGACGATCGGGTCGTTCAAGGTGTTCGACCACATCTACCAGATGACCGGCGGCGGCCCGGAAAACGGCACGCTGGTACTGGCGTTCTACATCTACCAGCAGGGCTTCAAATTCTTCAACGTCGGCTACGCGGCCGCACTGGCGCTGATCATGTTCGTCATCGTCATGGCGCTGACCCTGGTGCAGGTGATGCTGCGGCGGAGGGATATGGAGTGACCGCGCGCCGGACCGAGATCCTCTATCGTATCTGCTGGACCGTGGCCCTGCTGCTGCTGGCGGTGCCCTTCGTGTTCCCGTTCCTGTGGATGATTTCCGGTGGCTTCAAGAGCACCACCGAAATCTTCGGCACGCCGACCTTGATCCCGCGCATCTGGCGCTTCGAGAATTTTGTCGAAGTGTTCACCTATCAGCCCTTCGCGCGGCAGTATTTCAACTCGCTCTACATTGCCGCGACGGTGACGGTGCTGACCCTGTTCATCGCCTCGCTGGCAGGCTATGCGCTGGCGCGCATCCGTTTTGCGGGTGCGGGTCTTTTGATGCTGTTCCTGGTGATGGCGCTGATGGTGCCGGAGGAGGTCACCATCATCCCGAACTTCTTCCTGATCCGCGCCATGGGCCTGATCGACACGCACTGGCCGCTCGTCCTGCTGCCGGTCTTCGGCCCGCAGGGCGTGGTGGCGACGTTCCTGATGCGCCAGTTCTTCCTGGCGCTGCCCAAGGAACTCGAGGATGCCGGCAAGATGGATGGACTATCGCGCTTCGGCGTCTGGTTGAAGATCGCGCTGCCCATGTCGCGGCCGGCGCTTGCCGCGGTCGCGATCATCACTTTCCTGCATTCGTGGAACCTGTTCCTCGAACCGCTGATCTTCCTCAGCTCGCTGGAGAAGTTCACGCTGCCGCTGGCGCTGTCCAATTTCAACGACAGCTACGGCCTGCCCCTGTGGAACCTGCAACTGGCGGCGACGAGCCTGGCGGTGGTTCCCATCCTCATCATCTATCTGATCGCCCAGCGCCAGATCATCGAGAGCTTCGCCCTCTCCGGCGTCAAGGGATAAGGGACGTCATGACAAAGGTTCTGCTCAAGGACATCCGCAAGAATTTCGGTACTGTCGAGGTCATCCGCGGCGTCGACCTCGAGATCGAGGATGGCGAGTTCGTGGTCTTCGTCGGTCCGTCGGGATGCGGGAAGTCGACGCTGCTGCGGCTGATCTCCGGCCTTGAGCATATCAGCGACGGCGAACTCCACATTGGCGGCCGCCTGGTCAACGAGGTGCCGGCGGCCAGGCGCGGCGTGGCCATGGTGTTCCAGTCCTACGCGCTCTATCCGCACCTGACGGTCCGCGACAACATGGGTTTCGGTCTCAAGGTCCGCAAAGTGCCGGCCAGTGAACGCGCCCGCCGCGTCTCTGAAGCCGCCGCGACGCTGAAGCTCGAACCGTTGCTCGACCGTTTCCCGCGTCAGTTGTCGGGCGGACAGCGCCAGCGCGTGGCCATCGGCCGGGCCATCGTCGGCAATCCGGACGTCTTCCTTTTCGACGAGCCGCTCTCGAACCTCGATGCCGAACTGCGTGTCCACATGCGCTCCGAGATCGCGGCGTTGCACCAACGCCTGTCGACGACGATGATCTATGTGACCCACGACCAGATCGAGGCCATGACGCTTGCCGACAAGATCGTGGTGTTGCGCGACGGCAGGATCGAACAGGTCGGCTCGCCCCGCGACCTCTACGACAGCCCGCGGACCATCTTCGTCGCTCAGTTCATCGGCAGCCCCAAGATGAACATTCTGCCACTTGCCGACGGACAGCCGATCGCGCTTGGCGCGTCGGTCCCCGCGACGGCCACGTCGGTCGGCATTCGACCCGAGCACCTGTCGCTGGGCCAGCCCTCGAACAGCACGTTGCGCGGCAAGGTAGGGCTGGCGGAATATACCGGCGCCGTCACGCTGCTCCATGTCGCGCTGGATGGGGGCCAGACCTGCCTCGTCATCCACAATCAAGGACCGGCGCCCGAAACCGGCGCCGAGGTCGGCCTGCGGGCCGAACCCGGACATCTGCATTTCTTCGACAAGGAAGGACGGGCGGTCTGATATCTGCCGCGCGATCAAGCAGCGCGACGCTCCTGCGATCCGTGCCTTACGATCTATCCCGCCGCCAGCGCCGTGACTTCCCGCCGAAACGGCAATGCGTCGCCGATGTCGGGTTCGTCCAGCTCGCGGGCGAAGCGGTGGCCGGCATAGGTTGCCCATGCGATGGGCCCCGGTGCTTCGGCGTCGCCGATGACCTTGACCGAACGGATGCCATTGTCGGCCCACTCGTTTTCCCGGACCTTGAGATCGCGCCAAACGGCGTCGTCCTGATTGCGAGAGGTGACCAGGACGACGGCGTCCGCCGCCAGATTCTGCGTTGCGCCGGTGTAGACGCAAGCCGTCACGACACCGCCTGAAGCGACACTCACGACGCTCCTGTTGAGCACGATATCGACCCCGAGCTCCGCCAGGCGGCGGTGGATGGCACCCTGCTCCAGCGTGTTGCGGGTCCAGTCCGAGACATAGGCCGATGGCGTCACCAAGGTCACCTTCGTTCCCTGACGGGCCATCAGCTCGGCGAGTACGCCGCCCATGTAGTAGTGGTCGTCGTCGAACAGCACGACCTTGCCGCCTGGTACCTTGCCGGCCATCAGATCATCGGGCGTATGAACCGACATCGCGGCGTCGATCGGCATCGGCACGACATGGGCACGCGCGACGCCATCGCGGCGCCAGGTCGATCCGGTGGCGATGGCGACGTTCTGGAAGCCGAAGGACAGGATGTCATCCGCCGTCAGCCGGCTTTCGAAATAGATGTCGACATCAGGCATCTGGCCGAGCTGATGCTGCCGATAGTCGCGCACCCTGCCCCAGGCGGACAGGCCTGGAAGTTTGCTTTCGCGCGCCACGCGCCCGCCAAGCTCGGTACCTGCTTCCGCGATGGCCACCTTGTAGCCGCGCATGCCGAGCGCACGCGCGGCCTCCAGTCCGGCAGGCCCGGCGCCGACGATCAGCACGCTGTCGCTGTCGCCCTTGGCCTGCATGCGCTCCGGATGCCAACCCTTGCGCCATTCCTCCATGAAGGTCGGGTTTTGCGTGCAGCGCGAGATCGACATGGTCATGTCGCCGGTGATGCAGATGTTGCAGCCAATGCATTCGCGGATGTCCTCGATGCGGCCCTCCTCGACCTTCCTCGGCAGGAAGGGATCGGCGATCGACGGGCGGGCGCAACCGATGAAGTCGAGCGTGCCTGACCTGATCATTCTCACCATCACGTCGGGCGAGGTGAAGCGGCCGACGCCGACGACCGGCTTCGAGGTCAGCTTCTTGATGCCCGACACCAGGTTTTCCTGCGCCGCCTCTTCCTTGAAGCGCGACGGGCCGGAGCAATCCTCCCAGGCGCCGTGCGCGAGATCCCACAGATCGGGCAGGTCGGCATGCATCTCGATCATGTCGCGGACTTCCGAATTGGCAAAGCCGAGCTCGCCGATCATCTCGTCCAGCGACAGCCTGAGCGTCAGGCCGCAGGTGTCGCCGATCGCGTCGCGCCCTTCCTCGATCAGCTCGCGCATCAGCCGCGAACGGTTTTCCAGCGAGCCGCCATATTCGTCGCCGCGCTGGTTGGTGGCCGTCGACAGGAAATGCTGGATGATGCCGAAACCGTGCGCGCCATAGAGGCACACCAGGTCGAAACCCGCCTGCTTCGCGCGTTTGAAGGCATTGCGGTGCCAGCGACGCAGGTCGCGGATGTCCTGCTTGTCCATGGCGCGTGCCTGCACCGGATCGTTGGTGAAGGTGCGGATCGGCAGGGCCGACGGCCCTCGCGGCACCTCCTTGGTGTAGAGGTTGGGACCGTTGATCCCGGAATAGGCGAGCTGGATGCCGGCCAGCGCGCCGTGCTCGTGCATGGCTCTCGCCATCTTGGCCAAGGCCGGAATGTCGGCGTCGTCCCATAGCCGCAATTCGATGAAGGGCGTGATCTCGGAAGTGTGGTGCATCTCCGTCTGCTCGGTGAAGATGACGCCCCATCCGCCTTCCGACTTGATGCGGCGCATCTCGGCCGCGGCCGACGGATCTCGATAGCCGCCGCCATTACAATGCGGAACCTGATAGAAACGGTTCTTGGCCGTTACCGGACCTATCTTCATCGGCTCGAACAGGATGTCGTAGCGTTGGTCGCGCATGGTGCTTCCTCCGTGCCGGCCCGGCACTGCCGGTCCCGCCGAGACTACTCATAGATTGGAGCCGGCGCGGGAAAACTACGGATTTCTTCTGCGCCGATTAGGACGCGCCTAATCGCGCGCGCCGGCGCGGATTAGTCTGTGTTGAACCGGGGCTGAGCGAAATGCGACTTCAGGGCATTGGCGGCATGGTGCTAGACAGCCAGGACCTCACAGCGAGACTGGAACATGGACAGTATCAGGATACTCGAAAGGCTGATTGCATTCCCGACGGTGAGCCGCGACTCGAACCTCGACCTGATCGGCTATGTGACCGACTTGCTCGAAGCGAACGGCGTTGCCTGCCAGATCGTCCGCAGCGCGGACGGACACAAGGCCAACCTCTTTGCCACCATCGGCCCGGCCGACCGGCCCGGTGTCATGCTGTCGGGCCACACCGACGTCGTTCCCGTCGACGGCCAGAACTGGACGCTGCCGCCGTTCGAAATGACCGAGCATGACGGCAAGCTTTATGGACGCGGCGCTGCGGACATGAAGGGTTTTGTGGCCTGCGCGCTCGCGGCCTGCGTCAAGGCCTCCAAGATGGCGCTTCGGACGCCGCTGCATCTGGCGCTCTCCTATGACGAGGAAGTCGGCTGCCTGGGCGTGCGCGACCTGATCGAAATGCTGAGCGCGGCGCCGCAACGCCCGCTGCTGTGCATCGTCGGCGAGCCAACCAACATGCAGGTGGCGACCGGGCACAAGGGCAAGCTTGCCGCTCGCGCCATCTGCAGGGGACGCGAAGGCCATTCGGCGCTCGCCCCACTGGCGCTCAATGCCATCCATCTCGGCTGCGATTTCGTGCGCGCCTTGCGCGACGAACAGGAGCGGCTGGCCCGCGACGGCGCCCGCGACGGCGACTACGACATTCCCTACACGACGGTGCATGTCGGCAAGATCAATGCCGGCGTCGCGCTCAACATCGTGCCCAACCTGTGCCAGGTCGATTTCGAGATCCGCAACGTTGCCGCCGACAATGCCGCCGGCATTCTCGACAGGCTGCGCATTGCTGCGGCGCGCATCGCTGAGGACGCGGCTTCGATCGCGGCCGAGGCCGCGATCGAAATCGAGATCACCAATACCTATCCGGGCCTCGACACGCCGGCCGCATCGGCGGCGGTGGCTTTCGTCAAATCGCTGACTGGTGCCAACGACACGATGAAAGTCGCGTTCGGCACGGAAGGCGGCTTGTTCAGCCGCGATCTCGGCACGCCTGCCGTCGTCTGCGGGCCGGGCTCGATGGCGCAGGGACACAAGCCGGATGAATTTGTCAGCGTCGAACAGCTGCGGCGTTGCGACGGGATGCTGGACAGATTGCTGGAACGGCTCACGGACGGCTGGCCGTGATGCGAATGGCAGCCCTCACTTCACGATGCGTTCGGTGCCGAAGACACCCTGCTCGACGACGAAGCGGCGGCAGTGGTCGATGAAGGCCTGCACCGTCAGCGTGCGATGCTCGGCGTTGGGCAAGGCAATGCCTATGGTCAGCGGCCTGAGGTCCCCCAGCAAAGGCACGAAGACCAGCAATTTTCCGTCCGGCGACATGGTGTTGAGCGGCCGCATATTGGCGATACCGTAGCCGAAGCCATTGGCAACCATCGAGCGCATCACGGCGATGTCGCCGGTGCGCTCGACGATCTTGGGCCGCAGGCCCCTGGGCTGGAAAGCCGACAGGAAGTATTCGCGGCTGTAGGGCAGATCGAGCAGCACCATCGGCTCATCGACCAGTTCCTCGGGGGTGATGCCTGCCTTCGCCGCCAGGCGATGCGCGGCCGGAAGCATCACATAGGCCGGCAACTGCATCAGCGGCTCGAAGGTCATGTCCTGCGACAGCTCCAGATCGTAAGTCAGCGCGGCGTCTATCTCGCCACGCTGCAGCATCTCGAACAATTGGCCCTGGTTGCGTTCGAATTGCCGGACGCGCACATCGGGATAGGCATCCTCGAATTTCTTGCGCAGCGCCGGCAGCACGATCTGCGCGAAAGTGAGCAGGCAGCCGATCGCCAGCGGTCCGCGCACCTTTTCGGCGATGTCGCCGGCAATGTCGTGCAGCGCGTCGGCATCATTGAGCAGCCGCGCGGCTTCCTTGAGAAACAGGCGTCCGCCCGCGGTGAGCGCCAGGGCATGCGAGTGCTTGCGCACGAAAAGCTGGACACCGAACTCGGCTTCGAGCTGAGCGATCGACGCCGAGATGGACGGCGGCGAGACATTCACCTGCTCGGCCGCCTTGGCGATCGAACCCGCTTCGCCAACGGCGACGAAATATTCGAGCTGTCTGAGCGTAAAGCGGAGCGGCATGGTTCTATGTTGCCGGTTTGCGGCTGGTGATCAAGTCGCGGCCACTCCTCAGTACTTGATCCAGGTGGTCTTCAGCGCGGTGTATTTGTCCAGCGCGTGCAGCGACAGGTCGCGCCCGAAACCGGACTGCTTGAAACCGCCGAAGGGAGTCATCGGGCTCAGCGCATCGACGGTATTCACGGAAACCGTGCCCGCGCGCAGCCTTTCCGCGAGGCGATGCGCCCGCGACAGGCTGTCGGTCCACAGCGATGCAGCCAGGCCGTAGACACTATCGTTGGCGATGCGAAGCGCCTCGTCTTCGGTGTCGAAGGCGATCACCGACAGAACCGGACCGAAGATCTCGTCGCGGGCAAGCGGGTCGTCGGGCGACACGTTGTCGAAGATCGTGGGCTGCACGAAACTGCCGCGCCCATCGACGGCGACCCGGTCGCCGCCGGTCACCAGCCGTGCCGACTTCCTGCCGCCATCGATGAAACGCATGACGGTCGCGGCGTGGCGCGCGTCCACCATCGCACCCATCCTGGATGCTGGGTCGAGCGGATCGCCGGGCTGGGTCGCGGTTGCGCGCTCTGCCAGTTTCTCGACCAGCGCATCCTTGATGCCGCGTTCCACCAGAAGCCGGGAATTGGCCGAGCAGACCTGTCCCTGGTTGAAGAAGATGCCGAAGGCGGCCATGTCGGCGGCCGCATCCAGATCGCCGCAATCCGCGAACACCAGATTGGGGCTCTTGCCACCGGTCTCCAGCCAGACCTGCTTCATGTTCGACTGGCCGGAATATTGCAGGAACATCTTGCCGACAGCGGTCGACCCCGTGAAGGCGAGGCAATCCACATCCATGTGGCGGCCAAGCGCCTGGCCAGCCGTCTCGCCGAGGCCGGGCACGACATTGAGCACGCCGGCGGGCAGGCCCGCCTCCATGGCAAGCTCGGCCAGCCTGAGCGCCGAGAATGGCGATTGCTCGGCGGGTTTCAGCACCACCGAATTGCCAGCGGCTAGCGCGGGCGCGCATTTCCAGGTCGCCATGTCGAGCGGAAAGTTCCACGGCACAACGGCGCCCACGACCCCAAGCGGCTCACGCCGCACCAAGGCGAGGTCACCCCGGCCCGTCGGCGCCACCTCGTCATAGACCTTGTCTATCGCTTCGGCGTACCACTGGAAGATCGCCGCCGACCCCGGCACGTCGATTGTCGCCGCGTCCTTGATCAGCTTGCCCATGTCCAGCGATTCCAGCAGCGCCAGCTCCTGCAGGTTCTCGCGCAGCAATTCCGCCAGCCGCAGCAGCACCTGCTTGCGATGCTGAGGGCTCGCTCGCGACCAGACGCCAGCCTCAAAACTGCGCCGCGCCACAGCGACCGCGAGGTCGATGTCCTCTTCGCCGCAGGAAGCAACCTCGGCGAGCGTTGCGCCCGTGGCCGGATTGATGCTGGCGAAGGTCCGGCCAGAGCGGGCGGGCACCGCCTTGCCGTCGATGAACGCCCTGTCGCGAAAGCGGATCGCCGACGCCTTGCCGATCCAATCCTTATGACTGAGTTCGCTCATGCTGGCTCCAGATGTCGGACTATTCGTCACCGGGAACGCCATAGCTTGGCGCACCGGACGGATTGAGAGCGCGCGTGACATAGGCGTCGAGCTGGGGCTTGTAGATCTCCCACAGCGCCGCCAACTGCTCGATCGGGCAGTCCTCGGTCCAGTCGCAACGCAGGTCCGCGACCGGCCATGAAACATCGCGCACCAGCTTCATGCCGGCGGAGCGGACAGGTCCCGCCTCCCCGCCTGCATCGAGCGCGGCCCGCATGGTGGCGATCAGCCGGTCGCCGAGATCGCCTTCGGAGGCGAGAAAGGCGTCGACCATGGCTTGCGGAACCCTGTCGCTGGCAAGCAGATTGCCGCCGCAGGCGACGTCCTCGCCGCGCGCCTCGGCCCAGATGCCGAGTGCTTTCGGTCCCGAATGGATTGCGCTGCCGCCGGCCGCGTCGACCGCCAACACCTGCCGGTATTCGCTGAAAGCGGCCGTGCGCTTCAGAATCGCGACGGCTTCAGCGGCGGAGGCACCTCGCGCCATCAGCTCCAGCGCCCGTGGCCCGAGCGTCGGGTCCGTGACGTTCTGGCTGGCAACCGCGCCGACGCCGGCCTGCGCGTAGGCGCAGCGGGCCGCGACGGCGGGAGACGACGAGGACACCGCCACTCCGAACATGCCTGTGCGCCGGCACCGCGCGACGATGGAGAAGGTCATGGCCTAGTCCGGGATGATGGCTGTGCATCATCCGGGATTACGGCGGTGCCGTCGATCTCGACCAGCCATTCCGGCCGCGCCAGGGCCGATACGACAAGGCCGGTCGAAACCGGATGCACGCCTTTGATGTATTCGCCCATTGTCCGGTAGACGGCTTCGCGATGGCGCACGTCTGTCAGATAGATCACCACCTTGACCAGATGCTCCATCGTGCCGCCGCATTCCTCGATGAGCTGCTTGATGTTCTGCATGACCTTGTGGGTCTGCTCGACCGGATCGTGGCTGCCGATGTTTTTGGCGGTGTCGAGATCCTGCGGGCATTGGCCGCGCAGATAGATCGTGCGGCCACCTCGCGTGACGACCGCCTGGCACAGATCATTGTCGAGCTTCTGCTCGGGATAGGTATCCTTGGTATTGAAGGTGCGAATTCGCGTATGCGCCATATTGGTCTCCATCAGGTCGGGCTCGCGGCGTCGTCGGCTTTGGTCAGGCGTCCACGGGCTCGCGTTTCGCGGCGGCGTGATAGGCCAGATATTTGCGCTGCGTCGAAATACGGTCGGCCACGTGCTTGGCGTCGTGCCAGACGCCCCAGATAAAACTGGAACCCCTTCTCGATTGCCAGGGCAGGCCCAGGAAATAGATCCCTGGCTCGGTCGAGACGCCGCGGTGGTGCCTTGGCCTTCCCTTCTCGTCAAAGGCATCGACCTTCAGCCAACTGTAATCGGCGGCAAAACCCGTCGCCCAGATGATCGCCGCTATCCCCGCCTCGGCCAGGTGCAGTTCGCGGATCGGATTGGTCATGCATTCGGGATCCGGTTCGATCCGGCGGGCAGCGGGCTCTTCGGGAAGGTCGAGACCGTTGCGCGCCACATAGGCGTCGGCCTCGTCCAGCAGCGACATCAGATTGGCATCACCGCGGGCAATGTTCTTCGCAAGATCAGGCGCGAAGCTCATCAGCCCGTCCTGATAGGTCCTTGTCATGCCGACCAAGGTGAGCCCTTGCTTCGCCAGTCGGCGGAAATCGATCGTTTCGCCGCCGCGCGCGCCGCTCACCGCGATCGTCACATGTTCCGTGCCGGGTCCAGGGGTTTCGAGGTCCCATTTGCCGAGAACGCCCAGCCACCAGCAGAAATCGCGCCCGCGATAGGCCCGCGGCGGGCGATCGTGCGGGCCGACCGAGAGGTAGACGCGCTTGCCAGCGCGCTGAAGTTCGTCGGCGATCTGCACGCCCGAGGATCCCGCACCGACCACCAGGACCGCGCCCTTTGGCAGCTGATCGGGGTTGCGGTAGGCACTGGAATGGATTTGCAGAATGCCTGCCTCCTTGGGGACGAGAGGCGGGATTACGGGGACCTGGAAAGGTCCGGTCGCGGCGACGATGCTGTTTGCCTCGATCGCGCCATTGGACGTCTCGACCCGGAATCCGGGCCGGCCGACATTTCTTTGCACAAGCCTGACTTCGACGCCGCTGCGGATCGGCGCATCGATCTGCTTTGCGTAAGCCACAAAATAGTCGGCAACCTCCTCCTTGGAGGGAAAGCCATCGGGACCCGTAATCGGAAACTCCATGCCCGGGAAGCGGTCGTGCCAGGCCGGGCCATTGGCAACCAGGGAATCCCACCGCTGCGAGCGCCAGCGCTCGGCAATGCGGCCGCGTTCGAGAACGAGATGAGGCACCCCGCACTTACTCAGGTGCTCGCTCATGGCCACCCCCGCCTGGCCACCGCCAACGACAAGCGTGTCTATCGTCTCAACCGACATGCCCAGTCCTCTCCTGACCATCCGACAGCTCCTGCCGCACGGGACGAAAGCCGATTTCCGGCGGCTGGCAGACGCAGCCTGGGTGATCCATTTCGCCGTGTTCCGGACAAGCCGCTTGCGCCATCCGGTCTCCCTATTGGCGCTCACAAGTAGCAGCACGTGGCGGTGGGCGCCCATAACGAATCTCCGAAGTCACGCGTAACCATTTCCGAATTTCTCGCGCCGACAGACGCATCTACAGTTTCAGCGATCGGGTCCGCGGCGCCGCATGAGGTGGCGGGCGAAGCCGGGCACGGGTCGGCACGGAACAGGAGGCGCTCCCCCGTTCCGCAATGCCTCGAGCCGGCATTCTCGAGGGGCCGCTATGAAGACTGAAAGCTATGATACATTGTCGTCGGCGCGGGTTCGGCCGGCTGCGTGGTGGCCAATCGGCTGAGTGCCGATCCCTCGGTCAGAGTGTGCCTGATAGAGGCAGGCGGCAGCGACAACAGCCTGCGGGTCAGCGTGCCGGCAGGCATTCTGTCGCTCTATGGCAACCCGAACTACGACTATTGTTTCGTCGGCGTGCCACAGCCCCATCTCAACAACCGCAGCATTCCAGTCAACCGGGGCAAGGCGCTGGGCGGATCGAGTTCGATCAACTCGATGGTCTATATTCGCGGCGCCGCTGAGGACTATGACGAATGGGCCGGGCTCGGCTGCGCCGGCTGGGCCTACAGCGACGTGCTGCCCGTGTTCAGGAAACTGGAGCGCAACCTGATCGCCCAGGACCCGCGCTATCACGGCACGGACGGCGAGCTTATGGTCGACAACCCGCGCGATCCGAACGTGCTTTCGGGCATGTTCGTCAAGGCCGGCGAACATGCCGGCCTGCCTGCCAACGCAGATTTCAATGCCAAGAGCCAGTTCGGCGTCGGGGTCTACAACGTCACGCAGAACCGGGGCCAGCGCTTCAGCAGCTTCACCGCTTTCATGCGTCCGGTGCTCAATCGCAAGAACTTGACCCTGCTCAGTGCATGCGAGGTGATCGACCTTGTCATCGCCGAAGGACGCGCGACTGGACTGCGCGTGCGCCATGACGGCCAGGAGAAAATGCTCTCGGCCAACCACGAGATCGTGCTCTGTGCCGGAGCCATCAACTCGCCCAAGATCCTGATGGCGTCCGGCATCGGCCCCGCGGACGAGTTGCGGCGGATCGGCATCACGCCGGTTCTCGACCTGCCCGGCGTCGGCAAGAACCTGCAGGACCACATAGACGGCATGATCACCGTGCGCTCCAGGAGCACCAGGACGCTCGGCCTGTCGCTTGCCAACCTGCCCCGCATCGCGGCAGCACCGTTCCAGTATTTCGCGCGCCGCAAGGGCATGCTCACCACCAATTATGTCGAGGCTGGCGGCTTTGCGAAAACCAGGCATGCGAACGGCCTGCCCGACATTCAGTTCCACTTCGTGCCGGGCTATCGCAGCCACCGCGGCAGGCTCATCGAATATGGCCATGGCTATGCCATTCATACCTGCGTGCTCAGACCCAAAAGCGCGGGCGAGATCAGGTTGTCACGCGACAGTTCTCGGCGCGACGTTCTGATCGACCACCGTTTCTTCGCGGATGAAGAGGACGCCATGGTGCTTGTCGAAGGCATCAAGATCGCGCGCAAGATCCTCGCCGCATCCGAGTTCGATCCGGTGCGTGGCAAGGAAGTGCTCCCAGGCAAGGATGTCCGCAGCGACGACGAGATCCTCGCCTATCTACGCGCCGAGGCGCTGACCGTCTACCACCCGGTCGGGACCTGCAAGATGGGGACCGACGCGATGGCGGTCGTCGATCCGGCGACGCTGAAAGTGCGTGGCGTGGATGGCCTCCGGGTGGCGGATGCGTCGGTCATGCCGAAGCTGATCGGCGGCAACACCAACGCGCCAAGCATGATGATCGGCCAGAAGGTTTCGGAGATGATCCTCGGCTCGGGACATCGCGGTGGCAAGTAGGCCATCGCTGTTCTGGTGAACCGTCGCAAACGTCCAGAATTGTCTTAAGCCCTCCAAACGTCGTCATTCTATGGCGGAGCAAGGAGCGAAGCGACGCGCGCAGACCATAGAATCCATTCCGTTACGCTAAGGCGTTGCTACCGTGCAGAATTCTGCTCCGCTGCGTCGCTCGGCCAAGGTCACGGAATGGATCCTCGGGTCCGCTTCGCTCCCGCTCCGCCCGTGGATGACGAAGCAGAGAGGCTTCGGCCAATTCCCAGCATCCGCGCTGAAAGCCTGCAGCCTTTTCAGAGGCCCCATGTCGAGAGACTGGTTCAGTGGTCCTCGTCGATCTCGTCGTGCAAGAGGCCGAGGATGCGGCGCTTGAGCGCGATGAACTCGGGTTCGAGGATCACGTCCATCGAGCGCGGCCTGGGGATCTCGACCTTGATCTCGGCCTTGATCTTGCCGGGCCGGGCCGTCATCACCAGGACGCGATCGCCCAGGACGAGCGCCTCGTCTATATCGTGGGTAACGAACAGGACCGTTTTTTGCTGCCGCTCCCAGACACACAAAAGCAGTTTCTGCATGGTGCCGCGGGTCTGGCTGTCCAGGGCGCCGAAGGGCTCGTCCATCAACAGAACGGCCGGGTCGTTGGCAAGGGCACGCGCGATCGCCACGCGTTGCTTCATGCCGCCGGAAAGCTGAGCGGGGTAGTGGTCGGCAAAGGGCGCGAGGCCGACCTCGTCGAGATACTGGTCGACGATCTGCTTGCGCTGCCCCGCCGGCAGACCCTTGCGCCTGGGCCCATATTCGATGTTGGCGCGCACCGTGAGCCAGGGAAACAAGGTGTAGCTCTGGAACACCATGCCTCTGTCGGGGCCAGGCTCGATCACCTCCCTGCCATCGACCTTGATGCTGCCCGAAGTCGCGTCATTGAGGCCGGCCGCAAGGTAGAGCAGGCTGGATTTGCCGCATCCCGAAGGGCCGACGATGACGCAGAATTCATTCCTTGCCACCCCCAGCGACACATCGTCCAGCGCCAGCACGCCGTTGGCGTCGCCGTAACGCAATGTCACGTCTTCGATGGCCATCGTCGTGCCGGTCGGGCGCGGATCGCCGGTCGTCGAGGCCGTGCCGGCCAGATTTTTCGCCTTGATGGTTTCGGTCATTGCCATCCTTGATCCGACTGCGGTTTGCGAGCTTGCGTTCAAAATCAGGGTGCCCATGGCGCGACCCTCGCCCGGACAAGACGGAACGCCGTGTCGGTTATGAGGCCGAGAAGGCCGATGGCGGCGATCGCCATAAAGATCACATCGACCTGAAAACCTCGCATCGCCTTCAGGCTGATGTAGCCAAGGCCGCTCGACGCGGCAACGAGTTCGGCCACCACCAGATAGGTCCAGGCCCAGCCCATGGTGACGCGAAGCGTGTCGAGGATCGCTGGAAGCGCTGCGGGGAAAATGACGTGCCACACGGCTTCGCTGCGCTTCGTGCCGAGGGTGTAGGAGGCGTTGACCAGATCCCTGGATACGCCGCGCGCGCAGTCGGAAATCATCACGAGCTGCTGGAAGAAGGTGCCGAAGAAGATCACTGCTATGCGCTGCTCGATGCCGATGCCGATCCAGAGGATGAACAGGGGCACGAACGAGGTCACGGGCAAGTATCGGATGAAGTTGACCAGGGGCTCGAGCGGCGCCTGCACCACCCGGTAGGTCCCCATCCACAGTCCCAGCGGGACCGAGATCAGCGAGGAGACGATGAAGCCCAGGATCACCACCTTCGCGCTGGTCAAGGTGTGGTAGAAAAGGCTGCCGTCCAAAGACATGCGATAGGTCGTCTGTAGCACGGTTCCGGGCGTCGGCAGGAACATGTTCGGCACAACGCGGCCATAGGACAGCATCGCCCAGCCGCCGATCACGACCACCCACATCGCCAGGGCCAGCGTTGTCGCCGTGCTGGCGGGAATGTTGGCGAATGGGGTCGTCAGGCGCGTCCACGCCGTCCGCCTCTGTGCCATGGGATGGTCTCCGTTGATCTTCTGAAACACGAAGCTCTGGCGAAAAAACCGGGTTCGGCCCAGACGGACCGACCCGGTTTTTCGAAGGCTCACTGTTCCCTGATGAAATCGGTGTCGAGGATTGTCTTCGCGTCGATCGTCATCTTGAGCTTGCCGGCCTTGCCCCAGATGTCCTGCGCGAAGTTCACCAGGTCGGACGCCTCGCTCTTCTGCGGCGTGCCGAAGAATTCCAGGTTGCGATCGCGGTCGTAATAGCGCACGCCCTTGGCGCCGGCGGCGAAATCCTCGGGCTTTTCGAGATAGCCGCCAATGCCCTTGGCCATGATCTCATAGGCCTTTTCCGGATTGGTCTTGATGTATTCGACCGCCTTGTAATAGCCCTTGACGAGGGCCTTCACGTCTTCGGGATGCTTTTCGATCAGATCGCATTTGAGAGCGATCACATCGACGATCAGGCCGGGGGTGGTCGTGGAATCGATCAGCACCTTGCCCTTGCCGCCCTTGCGGACTTCGGTGAGGTGAGGCTCCCAGGTCACCGCGGCGGGAACCTGGCCGGCGATGAAGGCGGTCGCCGCGTCATCGGCGGTCATGTTGGTGATGGTGACGTCGTCCTCGGTCATGCCTTCCTTTTTCAGGAGCACGTTGAACCAGAATTCGGAAACGGAGCCCTCGTTCAAGGCCACCTGCTGGCCCTTCAGATCCTTGAGCGCCTTGACGTCGGGCTGCGTCACGACGCCATCACCGCCATGGCTGTCGTCCAGCGCCAGGACGTATTTGAAACAGAGATCGTCGGAGCGGTACTTCATCAGCTCGTCGACGGTGGAGGCGGCGCCATCGAGATCGCCGCCGGCGACCGCCGCCATGTAAAGCGCTGATTCTTCTATGATCTTCAGGTCGACATCGACGCCGGCCTCCTTGAAGTAACCAAGGTCGCGGGCAAGAAACAGCGGCCCGTATCCAACCCAGGTCGTCATGCCAAGACGAATGGCGCCTGCGTTGGCTGGCGCCGCAAGCCCCAGGCCCAGCAGGCCTGCGCCGACCGCGCCCATCAGGCAATTTCGGAATGTCTTCATTGTCGTCGTTCCCCTATGGCTGTTGCCGGCATCGGCCTCATGCAAGCGGCGTATGCCGGCTGTGTTTCGGCAGCCGCTCTTGTTTGGGCGTCGCCTCCCAGCGAGCCTTGCGTGTTTTAAGGTCCGCAAGAGAGCATCCGGACCGGATCGCAAAAAGAAGTCTTTTTCTGCCCATTGCTTCGTCGAAACCGAAGCGCGGTCGATAGCCAAATCGGCGACCTAGTGCCGGTCTTCATGCATGGATTGCGGGAGCCAGCCGTTTGGTTATTTTCGTACAAATGTTTTTTCGTGACACGCTGGGCGGGTGGTTTTATGAATCCGGTGATCGATCCGCGCGTCCGGCATGCCTTCTGGTGCGCAATGCCTGATCGCTTCGGGCCGGTTCGAGACCAAAGGTGACGCCCATGCGGGAATTGCCGAAAGACATTGACGCCGATGTGGTGATCGAAATCAGCAGGTTGCTGGACGACAGCGCTCTTTTCGCGCCTGTCCGGGTTCATGAACTCACAGCAAGGGTAAGGCAGAAAGTGAAGACGGGTTTGCCGGACCGTTCAATTGAAGAGCTGATCGTGGAAATGGCCTCCTTGCGTCGGTTGGCCATGGCCTTCGAGCTGCCTGGATCGGAAAATGTGGTGCAAATTCCAGAGCGACTCCTACGCTGACCGGGTCACGCGCTCCACAAGGCGGTCAGGACAAGCGACGCCTCGAGCACCTGGGCACCGGTCTCATTGCGCACCTTGACGGTGATCTTGACCAGGTCGCGATCCGGCATTTCGTCACGGGCGACATCCTGCAAAATGCGAATGGCTTCTGCTCTCGCTTGTTCTCGCGATTCGAACGGCTGGCCATCGTCGTCCGGCACGAGGCCATCGCCGTTATAAAGATCGAAATGATACCGTTTCATTTTCGGGCAGCCTCGGACACCTCTAGCGTGCTAAATACTTGTCGACGCTGGTGGTTCCCTCTCTGCTCCGGCGTTTGCCCCAGAATGCTCTCGGGCTGTCAAATGATAGTGTCCGCCATCGTCCGAAGGCCTAGGGTCCGAATGCTATCCTTGCGTCCGAGACAGTTGGCGATCGGCGTTTCAACCCCGATCCCTTCGAGGCCATCATGTTAGAGTCTCTCTATCTGCAACTCGGCCAGCACGACACAGTGTCGGACGAAGAGAAGGCCTTGTTGGCCGAAACGGTTTGTTTCGGACGGGACTTCGAAAAGGGGCAGGATCTGGTCAAGGCGGGGTCGCGGCCAACCTATAGCACCATGCTGCTGGATGGCTTGGCGGCACGCTATAAAGTGCTCGAGGACGGCGGCCGGCAGTTCACGTCCTTGCAGGTGCCCGGCGACTTTGTCGATCTCCACGCCTTTTTGCTCAAGACCATGGATCACGGTATCGTCGCGCTGTCGCCTTGCCGGGTGATGTTCGCGGATCACAACAAGCTGAAAGCCATTACCGAACAGGCCCCTCACCTGACCCGGTTGTTGTGGCTGGACACGCTGGTCGATGGCGCCATTCATCGCGAATGGATCGTGGCGATGGGCCGCCGTTCCAAGACCTCGCACCTGGCCCATCTCATGTGCGAATTGTTCGTGCGCCTGCAGGCGGTGAAACGCACCAACGGCATGAGCTTCCATCTACCGCTGTCACAGGCCGAAATGGCCGACGTGCTTGGGTTGTCGGTCGTGCACATGAACCGGGTGATCGGGGGCTTGAAAAAGATCAAGGTGATCACCTGGACGAACCATGTGGTCACCATTCTGGACTGGGACCAACTTGCCAGGCTTGCCGAGTTCGATCCCACCTATCTGAGCATCAACAACGAACCGAGATAAACAGGCTTGGCTCAATTTGCGGTGCTGCTGTTCTCGTCAAAAAACTGAATGCCCCGCACAGCAGCCTTCTTGGTGATCAAGCCTTTCAGATCCGCATCCGATCGCTCTGTGCCGGTCCGCTCCCGCAGCATGGCTATGGCGGCTTGCATCGACGAAAAGGGACGGTCCTGCAACTCGTCGAGAATGGCGTCCACCGACGCCGCGACGTTTGTCGGTTCGGGATTTATCGACATGGCCTTCCGTCCGACTCGCCTGCCTAATCGGCATGGCAGGTGTTCAAAGGCGCTTGATACCACCCAGCTTCAAGCGAAGCCTTTGGCCCTCGGCATAGGCCAGGGCAAAGGATTCGAGGTCGAATTGGCAGGTCGTTTCCTCACCGCCGCCGATCACACGGACGAACCATTCACCGCAGCCTTCGACGACCTCGATCCGGGTTCCGACTTTGCTTTTGTGCTGGGTATCGTGCACGGCTTTCCTCGCAAGCATCAGCCAACGCGGGATTCTCGCACCAGAACGAGGTTCCGTCATTTAAATTTGATGTCTTTGCGCTGTACGAGTTTTGCCAAACCGTGCCGAGCCAATCTGTCGCGCCGGCGGCATAAAACGCGGCTCGCACAGGATTAGGCTCGGGAGCCCTAAACAGAAGATCCAATAGCTTGGCAAAGCCGATGGTACCGTTGGCTGGGATCGAACCAGCGACCTCCGGATCCACAATCCGGCGCTCTAACCATCTGAGCTACAACGGCACGTCTTAACGTTGGTAGCAGGATCGAGGTGGAAGGTTCACTCTCCGCGATCCGCTCTGTCGTTCGGCGATGCGTCCATACGGGCTTCTGGATTCTAATTCAAGGCTTTTGCAAAGCAAAGGCCACTTCCCCACAGCGGTGCAGCTTTCGCCGGGCAAAGAAAAAGGCCGGCGGGAGGAGGTGCCGGCCTTTTCCTGTTACGAGCCAGCGGGAGGAGGTGCTGGCTGGTCACCCCGGAGGTGGAGGGAGGAGGTTCCACCCGCCGGGTATTCGCTCGACCGTCACTATCTCACATCTATTTGTCCGACAAAATGCGACCTTTTGTTGCATCCGCGGACGATGCGCAATTATTAGGCGGCCTTGATTTCCTTGATCGCCTTCTCGAAAGCGGTCTTGATCGGCTTCGAGACATCCTCGGCCGCCTTGGAGGCGACAGCCTGGAAATCCTTGGCCTGCTCGACGGTCAGTTCGACGCGCTTGCGCAGGAAGGCGGTCTGCAACTCGACGACTTCCGACAGCGACTTGGCGCCGATCAGGGCTTCGAGATGCGAGAAGCCGGCCTCGGCATTGGCGCGCAGCGCGGCAATGGTCTTGAGCGACAGGTCGCTGGAAACAGTCTTGGCGGTCTCGTAGGTCGACTCCAGAGCCTTCTGGGTCTCCTCGGCACCGGTCTTGAGCTTGGCGTAGGCCTCTTTCGACTGCTCAACGCCCTTTTCGGCGAAAGCGCGCATCTGGTCGGTGGCCTTGGAAGCGTCGAAGCTCGGGAATTCAACGTGTTCGATCGTCTCGGCAGTCTTGGTCCTGGACATTTTCCATCCTTTTCAGCGGCAGCGGCTTTGACAGAAAGCCGTCTCGTTCATGTATGATGGCAATATAAAGGCAAATTTTGTGCATTGCAATATCCTTGTTGCAGTGCACAAAAAACGTTTTTGGCCGTTAACCAAACAGCCAGAATTCAGCCTTTGCACGTTCTGGCTTGTGGACCTTCGTGGCTGCGGCTTTTATTAACAAAGCGTTAACTGCAAATCGCCGCTCCGTGAGGGTCCGCCAAGCGCATGCCGTCCGAATATTCCTTCCTCGACGTCGCCGTGCTCGACGCGGTCCGCCAGCGGTTTGCCGCCGGCGACGCGATCGCGATCCTGTCGGTGGACCTCGAGCAGGTCATCTGGGCCAATGGGCCGGGCGCCGCCATGTTCGGCTATCCCGATATCGAGGCGATCATCGGCGCCTCGGCGCGGCTGCCGCTGGTCGCGCGCCGTCAGATCATGGCGACCAGCGGTTTCCCGCAGATCGGCGGCGATCGCTCGATCACGGTGCGCCTGGCGACCGGCATGACCAGCCGCGCCGTCGGCTTTCTTGCCAGTGCCCTGACGCTGCCCGATGGCGAGCATGCCATCATGCTGGCCGTGCCGGCGGCGCAGACCGGCTCGCGCAGTGCCGCCGAGATCGCCAACCGGGCGATCAGCGGCCTTACCGAGGACGGCCATTTCATTGCCTTTATCGATGCCAAGGGCAATGTCGAGGCCGCCTCGCAGGGATTTTCAGCACTCGGCATCCAGCCCGCGACACTGGCGGCCCTGGTGGCCGACGTCGCGGCCGAGGGCGAGCGCATCGTCAAGCGCCTCGTTCCGGGCGGCAGAACCTCCTACCCGGCGGGCCTCGCCCGGCTGACGCCGGAGCGGCATCTGCTGGTGGTGATCGACGAGGATCAACTCGAGGACAGCGCATCTGGCGCTTCGGCGGACGGCTCGTCCGCGGCAACGGAACGCCCTGCCAAGGAGATTGACCGCACAACGGAGGTGGCGGAAACCGCCACGGTCGAATCCGGGTCTCGGCAGAACAATCAGCCGACGGCCGATGTTTCGCGGCCGGAGGCGACCAAACAGCCCGCTGCCGCTGCCGAGACCGAACAGGCGCCCGCCCCTTCCAGGCCCGTGGCTGACGATAGGCCGGAACAGGCAACGCGGGAGATCGAGGAACCGACAGGCCCGACACCGGTCGCCGCCGACAATGATCAGCCGGCGGCGGGCACGCCGGCACAGCACGATCATTGGTATTTCCATGCTGGGGAAGACGACGCGTCAACCGCGCCGGAACCGAAAGGCGGGACCGAAGCGGTTGGCCCCGAAACTTCAGCGGACAGCGTGAAGCAGGCCATCTCGCCTACGGCCCCGGCCGCAACCGTGGCCACCCGCAGGATAGACCGCTCGGCGGCACCGTTGCGTTTTGTCTGGCGTACCGACGCCGAGGGCAAGTTCAGCGCGCTGTCGCCGGAATTCGCCGATATCGTCGGCCATCCGGCAGCCGACGTGATCGGTCGACGCTTCAGGGATGTCGCGGCGGCCTTCGGTCTTGATGCGTCCGGCGAGATCGCCGGCCTGCTGGAGCGGCGCGACACTTGGTCCGGCCGCTCGGTGCTGTGGCCGGTCGTCGGCACCGACCTGAAGATACCCGTCGACCTGGCGGCATTGCCCGTCTATGGCCGCAGCCGCGCCTTCGAAGGTTTTCGCGGCTTCGGCGTCGCGCGAACCGGGGATGCGGTCGTCGATCCGGAAGCGATCGGCATGGCACTGGTGCCCAATGGCGCAATGCCGGCGGGACCGAAACCCGAGGCCGTGAAGACGGCGCCTGAACAACCCGAGGCCGAGGGGCCGAAGGTATCGGACCCGTTCAAGGGCGAAGTGCCGGCGCTGACCATCGTACCGAAACCGGAGCGGCGCTTTGCCGACAAGGTCATCCGGCTGGCCGAACACCGGCAACCGGCCAATGACAAGGGACTGTCGACGCTGGAACGCAGCGCGTTCCGCGAGATCGGCGAGCGGCTGAAGAAAGAAAGTTCGCCGGAGGCTGAACCGGCCGAGCCGGCAAGGCAGGCGGACCCAGATGCCGGGACAGGCCCTTTGTCGGAGCCGCACCACGCGACCAAGCCCGCGACCGATGCGACGCCGCCGGCGGACATCGCCACCCCAGATACCAAACCAGCAGACTCGAGCCAGGAACCGGCGACCGGCCAGGCGCATGGTATGCCAACGCCTGATGCGCAAGACGCACCGGACGCGGGCGAACCCTCCCTGAGCGATGCCGAGGATCAAAGGGATCTTGCGCGGCTCGACGGTGCGCAAGCGGACCAGGTCGAACAACAGGCGCCGAGCTCCGAATCCTCGCCGCCGGCGGCCTCGGGCTCCCTGCTCGACTACGCCGATAAAGAGGACAAGCCTGCTGATGTCGCCGACGGCAGCGACGAGGCCACAGCGCCCGAGGCACAAGAGATAATCGCGACGAAAGCGATGGCCGAGGATCGCGAGGCGCCAGCGCAGGCAGGATCCGCCAAGTCACCGCCAGCTGATGACGACGACATGACGGCGGACGATTTACGCGACGCCGAAGACAATGAGGATTGGACCGACGAGGACGCGACTGCATCCGGCGAGGAACCGATTGCTGCCCCCGGCCGAAGCGGCGGCCCGGATGATGCGGCCGGGACATTTGCCGAGCGGCCACGCCTGCAAGTGCCACCACTCAAAACCGAAGGATTCATGCCGTCGGCCTTTTCCGTCGGTAGCGAAAACAAGACGCCGGATACATCGCTGCTCGGCAAGCTGCCCGTGCCGCTGATCATCCATTCGGGCGACCAGTTGCACTATGCCAACGACGAATTCCTCGACCTGACCGGATACGAGACGCTGGAGGACCTGGAGGAAGCGGGTGGCCTCGGCGCTTTGTTTGCCGATCCTTATGCCGATGACGGCGCTTTCGACGGCAGCGACCGGGCTCTGCGGCTGAAGACGCGCGACGGACAGGAATTTCCTATCGACGCCATCCTGCGCTCCGTGCCCTGGCGCGACGGCAGGGCGCTGATGCTGGTCGTTCGCCGTTCCGGCGAGGATGATGCCCCCGCGGCGGCGCACGCGATTGGCGAGGGGCCAACGCAGCCCGACATTTCCGAGCTCAAGGCACGCATCGCCGAGATGCGTACCATCATCGACACCGCCACCGACGGGGTCGTGCTGATCGGCAGCGACGGCACCATCCGTTCGATCAGCCGCCCAGCCGAGGCGCTGTTCGGTTTCGACAGCGACGAGGTGACCGGCAAGCCTTTCGCCTCGCTGTTTGCCATCGAGAGCCAACGCGCGGCGCGCGACTATCTCACCGGCCTGTCGGAGCCTGGCGTGGCGAGCGTGTTGAATGACGGCCGCGAGGTGATCGGCCGCGAAGCACAGGGGCGCTTCATCCCCCTGTTCATGACCATCGGCCGGCTGCCCAACGACAGCGGCTTCTGCGCCGTGGTACGCGACATCACACAGTGGAAGCGGGCCGAGGAGGATCTCACCCAGGCGCGTGCGGTGGCCGAACGCGCTTCCTCGCAGAAAACCGATTTCCTCGCCCGCATCAGCCACGAGATCCGCACGCCGCTCAATGCCATTATCGGCTTTTCCGAGCTGATGGTCGACGAGAAGTTCGGGCCGGTCGCCAATGACCGCTACCGCGACTACCTGCGCGACATCAACCGCTCGGGCAACCACGTGCTCGACCTAGTCAACGATCTCCTGGACATCTCGAAGATCGAGGCCGGCCAGCAGGAAATGGCTTATGAGGCGGTGTCGCTCAACGATACGCTGGCCGAAACCGTGGCGATGATGCAGCCACAGGCCAACCGCGAACGCGTCATCATCCGCTCCAGCTTCGCCTCGCGGCTGCCGGAAGTGGTGGCGGATTTGCGCAGCGTGCGCCAGATCGCGCTCAACATCCTGTCCAACGCCGTCCGCTACACCCAGGCCGGCGGCCAGGTGATCGTCTCGACCGCCTATGAGACCTCGGGTGACGTCGTCATGCGGGTGCGCGACACCGGCATCGGCATGAGCCAGGCCGAGATCGAGCAGGCGCTGAAGCCGTTCAAGCAGATCAACGCCCTGAAGCGCGGGCGCGGCGACGGCACCGGCCTTGGCCTGCCGCTGACCAAGGCGATGGTGGAAGCCAACCGCGCCCGGTTCACCATCAATTCGACGCCCGGCGAAGGCACGCTGGTCGAAGTCGCCTTCCCGTCGACCCGGGTGCTCGCCGAGTAAGGTGAGCCTCCGCGGCAGCGGTTCTGCCGCAAGCTTTGCAGTTTCCGCGCGGTGATATTGGCTGCCCGCCGAATCCGGGACCGTCGGGAAAATCGTTCGGCCGCCGGAACAAAGCCTGCAGGCGCTTGTTAGGCACACAGCACGATGTGTGCCTAACAAGGATCTATTCATGAAAAATCGGCTGTTACTGGCCGCGCTCGGCGCGGCCACGGCAATCACCTTTGCCATGCCTGCCCTGGCCGCGGACAAGGCGCAGGACTTCATCGACAAGGCGGCGTCCGGCGGGATGTTCGAGGTGGAATCGAGCAAGATCGCCGAAGGGAAGGCGCAGGATCAAAGCGTCAAGGACTTCGCCCAGAAGATGATCGCTGATCATGGCGCGGCCAATGCTAAACTCGAGACGATCGCCGGCGAGCAGAAGCTGCAGGTGCCGTCGGCAACGGACGCCAAGCACAAGAGCGATATTGACGCTCTGCAAAGCGCGAAGGATCCGGTCGACAAATCTTACGTGCAGATGCAGCGCGATGCCCATGCCGATGCGGTGAAGCTGTTCGACGGCTACGCCAAGGACGGCGACAACGCGCAGTTGAAGACGTTTGCGCAGCAGACCTTGCCGACGCTCAAGATGCATCAGGACATGATCGAGAAGATCGCTTCCACGATGGATGACAAGTCTTCCGCGACGGGTTCGACGACCCCTGCCGTCACCACGACCGACACGGCAAATCCGTCCGCCCCGGTGCCGGGCGCCAACAGCTTCACCGAAGATCAGGCCAAGAGCCGCATCCAGGATGCCGGCTTCTCGGATGTGTCCGCGTTGAACAAGGACGAACAGGGCATCTGGCGCGGACAGGCGACCAAGGACGGCAAGAAGACGGCCGTCGCGCTCGACTACCAGGGCAACGTCGTTGCCGGCACCAACTGAACAGCAAATCTGGAGATCTTGACCATGAAAACCGTGACCGGACTTTTCGACAATTATGATGACGCTTCCGATGCTGTCGGCGAGCTGGAGGCAAGCGGAGTGCCGCACGCCGATATCAGCATCGTCGCCAACAATTCGACCGAATGGTACGACGGGGATGACGACCGCTCCAATGCCGCCGAGGATGCCGCCAGCGGCGCGGGTGTGGGTGCCGTCATCGGCGGTGCGGGTGGCTTGCTGGCCGGGCTCGGCATCGTGGCCATTCCCGGCGTCGGCCCGGTGGTGGCCGCCGGCTGGCTGGCCGCCACTGCTGTCGGCGCCGTTGGAGGCGCTGTCGTCGGCGGAGCTGCCGGCGGAATCGTCGGGGCACTGACGGAGTCCGGAGTCCCAGAAAGGGATGCCCATGTTTATGCGGAAGGTGTGCGCCGTGGCGGCACGCTGGTGACAGCCAAGGTCGATGATCAGTTGGCTGGCCAAGCCGAGCGGATTCTCGGACAAGCCAATTCGGTCAATCTGGAAGACCGCCGCAGCGCATACGAGGCCGACGGCTGGACGGGTTTCGACAGCAACGCCAAGGCCTTCACACCCGATGAGATCGAAAGCGATCGCGGGCGCTACGCCAATCGCCCTTGATCCCCTCGCCCGCCGCCAAAGGCGGCGGGGGAAAGTCTGCCGCGCGCAAGCCCGCATCGAAGCTCGAAGGAACACGCTAAATGGCCAAGGCACCACGCCGCAACGGCAACACCGCCGCTATTCACGATCAGACCTTGACGAGAGGTGATGGCGGTGAATTGCACCAGCGCGCCGAAAGCGACGGCGCGGTATTGACCACGGCCCAGGGCGGACCGGTCTCGGACGATCAGAACTCGCTGAAGATCGGACCGCGAGGACCGACGGTCCTCGAGGATTTCCACTTTCGCGAAAAGATTTTCCACTTCGACCATGAACGCATACCCGAGCGGGTCGTGCACGCGCGCGGCTACGGAGCGCATGGCTATTTCGAGACCTATGACTCGCTCGCCAAATACACCCGGGCCGACATTTTCCAGCGCGCCCGCGAGAAGACGCCAGCCTTCGTCCGGTTCTCGACGGTTGCCGGGTCGAAGGGCTCATTCGATCTGGCGCGCGACGTCCGCGGCTTCGCGGTGAAGCTTTATACGAAGGAAGGAAACTGGGACATTGTCGGCAACAATATACCGGTTTTCTTCATCCAGGACGCGATCAAGTTTCCGGACATGGTGCATGCCGTCAAGGAAGAGCCCGACCGGGCGTTTCCACAGGCCCAGTCCGCACACGACAATTTCTGGGATTTCATCTCGCTGACGCCAGAGTCCATGCATATGATCATGTGGGTCATGTCGGACCGCGCGATCCCGCGTTCCTTCCGCTTCATGGAAGGGTTTGGGGTGCACACGTTCCGGTTTTTGAACGCCAAGGACGAATCGACATTCGTCAAATTTCACTGGAAGCCGAAATTCGGCCTGCAGTCGGTGGCCTGGAACGAGGCGGTGAAAATCAACGGTGCCGACCCGGACTTCCATCGCCGCGACCTCTGGCAGGCCATCCAATCCGGCAATTTCCCGGAATGGGAACTCAGGGTTCAGCTCTTCGACCAGGATTTCGCCGACAGCTTCGATTTCGATGTCCTGGATGCGACCAAGTTAATTCCGGAAGAGGTGCTCGAGCCGATCCCGGTCGGCCGCCTGGTGCTCGACCGCATGCCCGACAATTTCTTCGCCGAAACCGAGCAGGTGGCGTTCATGACGCAGAACGTCCCGCCTGGGGTCGACTTTTCCAACGATCCTTTGCTGCAGGGCCGGAACTTCTCGTATCTCGACACGCAGTTGAAGCGCCTGGGCGGCCCGAACTTCACGCACATCCCCATCAACGCGCCGAAGTGCCCGTTCAACCACTTCCAGCAGGATGGGCATATGGCCATGCGCAATCCTGTGGGCAGGACAAACTACCAGCCAAATTCATTCGATGAAGGCCCGAGGGAATCGCCTCAGCGCGGCTTTCGTTCCTTCGCCGACGCCGAAGCCGGACAAAAACTACGCCTGCGCGCCGAGAGTTTCGCGGACCATTACAGCCAGGCGCGGCAGTTCTTCAACAGCCAGACCCCGCCCGAGCAGCGGCACATAGCGATGGCTCTGACCTTCGAGCTGAGCAAGGTCGAGACACCGGTCATACGCGAGCGAATGGTCGCCCATCTCATGAATATCGACGAAGGACTTGCCGTAACCGTTGCCGACAGGCTGGGCATCAAGGAATTGCCCAGACCGGCGGACGCCGCAATCGTGCCGAGGAACGATCTCGCACCGTCGCCGGCGCTCAGCATCATCCAGAACGGACCGGAAAGTTTCGCGGGCCGCAAGGTCGGCGTGCTTGTCAGCGCGGGCGCGGATGCCGCGCTTCTGAAGCGGCTGCAATCGGCGGTCGAGAAGGAGGGAGCCACCATGGAAGTGGTCGCCCCCAAGGTCGGTGGCGTCGAGGCCAGCGATGGAAGCTGGATCGAGGCCCGGCATATGATCGACGGCGGTCCCTCCGTCCTGTTCGACGCCGTCGCCCTCGTCCTGTCGGACGAGGGGGCGCAACGGCTGACCGGCGAGGCAGCGGCGCGCGACTTCGTCGCCGACGCATTCGCCCACTGCAAGTTCATCGCCTTCACGGCCGCTTCTGTGCCGCTGCTGCAGAAAGCGGGCGTCGACCCGAAGGCCGATGAGGGCATGATTGACCTGACCGACCCCAAAGCTGTTGCCGGCTTTGTGGAATCATGCCGCAAACTCCGTCTCTGGGGGCGGGAAATGGCTGTAAAACTGTGATCAGCCTGCGCCCTTCTGCGAGCCGAGTGCACCGACGAAGCCTTGGGAAGAGACTGCTCCGGTAAAAGAAAAGGCGCCCAAAGGACGCCTTAAGAGATGGGATTGCTGTCACAACGGGGGCTTGAGCTGAATTCAGCTCCTCGGGGGCTGAGGAACGGGATTTCTCCCTCAAGTTACATGCGACTATCGACGCCGGCCCTTAACAAGTCCTTACCGGGTCGCCAAAAAATTTACGAATGTGTACCACTCGTGAAATCTAGGTAAATTCGCGCGACATATTTCGTTAACCATGCCGGTTGCGGTCACTGCGCAAGTTGCGGCAGGTTCCTGAATAGCTCCAGCGCTTCCGGGTTGGCGAGCGCTTCCTTGTTCTTGATGGCGCGGCCGTGCACGACATCGCGCACCGCAAGCTCGGTGATCTTGCCCGACTTGGTGCGGGGGATGTCCGACACGGCGACGATCCGGGCCGGAACATGGCGCGGGCTGGCGCCGGTGCGGATCTTGGCGCGGATGCGTTTTTCCAGATCCTCGTCGAATTGGACACCAGCGGCCAGCCGCACGAACAGCACGACGCGCACGTCATTGTCGAAATCCTGGCCGATGCACAGCGCCTCCAGGATTTCGGGCATCTGCTCGACCTGGTTGTAGATTTCCGCCGTGCCGATGCGCACGCCACCTGGATTGAGCGTCGCGTCCGAGCGGCCGTGGATGACCATGCCGCCATGACCGGTCCATTCGGCGAAATCGCCATGGCACCAGACATTGTCGAAACGCTCGAAATAGGCGGCTTGGTATTTCTTGCCGTCGGGATCGTTCCAGAAGCCGATCGGCATGGACGGGAAAGCCTTGGTGCAAACCAGTTCGCCCTTCGCCTGCCTGACCGGCTTGCCGTCATCATCCCAGACGTCGACGGCGAGGCCGAGGCCCGGCCCCTGGATCTCTCCTGTCCAGACCGGCTCGATCGGCACGCCGAGCACGAAGCACGAGACGATATCGGTGCCACCGGACACCGAGGCCAGGTGCACATCCTTCTTGATGCCGTCATAGACGAAGCGGAAATCCTCGGGCGAAAGCGGCGATCCGGTGGAGGAGATGGCGCGCACCGTCGACAGATCATGGCTGCGGATCGGCTTGAGACCGGCCTTGCGCACCGAATCGATGAACTTGGCCGAAGTGCCGAAGAAGGTCATCTTCTCGGCATCGGCGAGGTCGAACAGCACATTACCGTCGGGATAGAAGGGTGAACCGTCGTAGAGCAGCAGCGTGGCGCCGGAGGCAAGACCCGATACCAGCCAGTTCCACATCATCCAGCCGCAGGTGGTGAAGTAGAAGAAGCGGTCGCCATCACCGAGGCCGGCATGCAGCCGGTGTTCCTTGGCATGCTGGATCAGCGTGCCGCCGGCCGAATGGACGATGCATTTGGGAATGCCGGTGGTGCCGGACGAAAACAGGATGTAGAGCGGATGCGAAAACGGCAGCCGCTCGAAGGTGACTGGTTTGACGGCGAAGGGCGACAGCGCCTCTTCCATCGCCACGGCCTTGTCGATGGTATCGGCAACATCCGCGGATGTGCCGAGATAGTCGACGAGCAGAACCTTGCGGACGCTGCCGAGCCTGGCCGCGACCGCCTTGACCTTGTCGGCGACCTCGATCGCCTTGCCATTGTACCAATAGCCGTCCGGCGCGATGAAGACGACAGGCTCGATCTGGCCGAACCGGTCGAGCACACCCTGCTCGCCGAAATCAGGAGAACAGGATGACCACACCGCCCCGATCGAGGCCGCGGCCAGCATGGCGGCGACGGCTTCGGGCATGTTGGGCATCATTGCCGCGATACGGTCACCCTTCTTCACCTTAAGCGACAGGAAAAGCTGCTGCAGGCGCGAAACCAGGCCATGCAATTCGTTCCACGACAGCCGCCTCTCGACCTTGTCCTCGCCGCGAAAGACGATTGCTTCGCCGGCACCGGTCTTCTTCAGAAGGTTTTCGGCGAAATTCAGCGACGCGTCCGGGAAGAACGAAGCGCCGGGCATCTTGCCGCCATCAAGTAGCAGTCGCTCGCCCTTGTCGCCTTCAAGTCCGCAGAAATCCCAGACGAGATCCCAGAACGCCTCCCGGTTCTCGACCGACCAGCGATGAAGATCGGTATAGGACGAGAACGGACTGCCGGTAGTCGTTGCCGCGGCCTTCATGAAGGCGGTCAAGGGGGAGGCATCAATCTGGTCTTGCGTCGGGGTCCAGAGCGGTACTTCGCCAGCCATGATCGATCCTCCCACGGTCGCCATCGCTTATGCATATCGCAGCGCAGCAGAGCAAGATTTTGTTGGGCCGATGCGCCCAGGTGTGCGCAAATGCCATCGCTGGGCCATAAAGACTTGAAATGCGTCAGCCCTAAGTCGTAGTGACGACAGGGTTACACCCGTCGGACGATCGGTTTTTATCGGAATGGAAGCATACGGGGCTATATGCCATCATCCTTGATCCGCCGCGGAGTGTGGGCGATCGGCGTTGCCGCCATCGTCATCGCGCTGGTGGTCGCGGCCCTGCCGCTGATCGCCTCGACGCGGATCGTGCGTGACCGCATCGCGTGGGAGTTAAGCGCCTGGAGCGGCTTTCGAGTTGCCATCGAAGGGTCGCCGCGCATCGAGGTCTGGCCGAAATTCCGCGCGATCCTGACCGATGTGACACTGTCGAAGTGGACCGACGGCGATGCCCCGCCGGTCGTCGAAGCCGAAAGGGTCGAGGTTGACCTCTCGGCCATGGCGGCATTGCAGGGCGATGTGGCGTTTTCCACGGCACGGCTGGTGCGGCCGACAATCCGGGTGCAGCGCACGGCGGATGGCCTGTTCCTGCCCACGGCGCCGACGGGCGGGCGCATCGCGCGCTCCATCGACGCGGCTCGCGGCGTGGTCAATGCCGACCCCGCCAAGCCCGATCTCGACAAGCTGCCAGCCGACACTTTCGGCACCGTCGAGTTCAGGGATGGCCGCATGGTGGCGTCCGTCAACGGCAAGGATGTGGAGATCCTGAGCAGTCTTAGCGGCCAGGCCACCTGGGCGGCGATGAACAGCAATGCGACACTGTCCGCGACCGGGATCTGGCGCGGCGAAAGCGTGACGGTGGATGCCGCCTCGCCGAGACCGCTGGTGCTGTTTGCCGGGGGCACGGCGCCGCTCACCCTGTCCTTCAAGGCAGCGCCCGCCACCTTCTCCTTCGACGGCACCGCCAGCATGTCCGAAAACGCCTATTTCGACGGCCAGGTGAAATTCGCGGCCCCATCGCTGCGCCGCGTACTGGAATGGTCGCAGGCCGGCATCGCGCCGAGCGCGGCAATCGGCTCGGTCAGCATTTCGAGCAAGGTCACGGCGTCGGCCGGCCGCATCAAATTCGAGAACACGGCGCTGGCGCTGGACAATAACCCGGGCATGGGCGCGCTGGACGTGTCGCTCGGCGAGACGCAGCCGGTGATTTCGGGCACGCTTGCCTTCGACACGCTCGACCTCAGGTCGTTCCTGTCCGCCTTCACGCCACTGGGACCGGCGACCAGCGCCGAGCCGGGCCAGGTCGACACGAGTTTCGCCGACCGGGTCAACCTCGATCTCAGGTTGTCGGCGGCCCATGCCACGGCGGGAAGCATCCAGCTTGCCGATGTCGCGGCCACCGCCCAGGTCAAGGACGGTCTTTCCGTCTTCGATATCTCCGACGCCTCGGCTTTTGGCGGCAACGTCCAGACCAGCCTTCGCTTCGACCGCAAACCCGAAGGCACCCAGGTCGAGATCCGGCTACTGGCCTCCGACGTCGATGGCGGCGCGTTCGGTACCGCGGCCGGGATGACCCGGCTGGTGCCGGTTGGCACGGGCACCGTTTCGGTCATCCTCAAGGGACCGGGAAGGACCTGGGATTCGATCTTCGAAAACGCCGACGGCTCGGTCTCGGCGACCTTCGGCCCTGGCGCGCTCAGCAAGTTCAACCTGCCGGCGTTTCTCAAGCATACCGAACAAGGCGGCTTCTTCGCGCTCGACGACGTCTCGGACGGGACGCTGCCCATCGATGGCGCCGAAGTGAAGGCAACCATTTCGAGAGGTGTGGCGAGACTCGACAAGGCAGAGGCCAATTCGGCGAAATACAAGATCTGGCTTTCCGGCATCGCATCCTACGCAGGACGCGGACTGGCACTGTCGGGCGGTGTTATCCAGCCGGATCAGCCTGCAACGCAAAAAACTGGCCAGCAAGGCCCCAACCAGTCGTCGTTTTTCGTCGGCGGAACGTGGAGCACGCCGTTCATTTCACCCATCAGCCGTGGCGTTTCGGGCGAATAAGGCATTGCTCCTGAAGCGCCGCTCCTAGAGAGGTTCAGCGTTTGATAGAATCGCCGATCCGCTCTAACTCTTTGTTTTCACGCAATTCCCAAGGGGAAGCGCTCCGCACTTCTCCCGGGAAAACCGTTGCACCCTTTTCCCGGAATTGCTCTACCCGCGTTGCGCGGCCCGCTCGTCAAGCTGCCGCTGCACCTCGCGTCGCTTGTTGGCGACCGAAGCGATGATCACGCCAACCGTGACGATCGCGATCAGGATGGTGCAGGCGGCATTGATCTCCGGCGTCACGCCGAGACGGACCTGGCTGTAGATCTTCATCGGCAGCGTGGTGGCGCCAGGGCCCGAAGCAAAGCTGGCGATGACCAGGTCGTCCAGTGACAGCGTGAAGGCCAGCATCCAGCCGGACACGATCGCCGGCAGGATGACCGGCAGCGTGATCTGGAAGAAGGTCTTCACCGGCGGCGCGCCAAGATCCATGGCGGCTTCCTCCAGCGAACGATCGAAGCTGACAAGCCGCGACTGCACGACGACCGCGACAAAGCACATTGTGAAGGTGATATGCGCGAGGATCACGGTCGTCATGCCGCGATCCATGCCGATGGCGACAAACAGCAGGAGCAGCGACAGGCCGGTAATGACATCAGGCATGACCAATGGTGCGAAGATCATGCCCGAGAACAGGACCCTGCCCCGGAAGCGTGTGTAGCGGGTCAGCGCCAAGGCGCCCATGGTGCCGAGAACCGTGGCCACGGTCGCTGAAATCAGACCGACGCGGATGGTCACCCATGCGGCGTCCATAAGGCCCTGATTGTGGAACAGCGACACGTACCATTTGGTCGAGAAGCCGCCCCAGACGGTGACGAGCTTGGACTCGTTGAAGGAGAAGACGACGAGCAGCACGATCGGCAAATAGAGAAAGGCAAAACCGAGCGTGATCGAGGTGATGTTGAAGCGGCTCCAGGTGGTGTTCATTTGTCCTGCTCCTGCGCGCGGGCCTGGGCATGCTGGAACAACACGATCGGTACGATCAGCAGCAATAGCAGGATGACGGCAACGGCCGACGACACCGGCCAGTCACGATTGGCGAAGAACTCGTTCCACAGCGTCTTGCCGATCATCAGCGTCTGTGAGCCGCCGAGCAGGTCGGGGATGACGAACTCACCGACGGCCGGGATGAACACCAGCAGGCAGCCGGCAATGACGCCCGGCAGCGACAGCGGGAAGGTGATCTTCCAGAAGGCAGCTGTCGGCGGGCAGCCGAGGTCCTTGGCTGCCTCGATCAAGGAATAGTCCATTTTTTCCAGCGACGAATAAAGCGGTAGCACCATGAACGGCAGGTAGGAATAAACGATGCCGATGAAGATTGCCGTATAGGTGTTGAGGATCACCAGCGGCTGGTCGATGATGCGCAGCGCCAGGAGCAGCTGGTTGAGCAGGCCCTCGGGCTTCAGGATCCCGATCCAGGCATAGACGCGGATCAGGAACGAGGTCCAGAACGGCAGGATGACCAGCATCAGCAATGTCGGGCGGATCGTGGCCGGAGCGCGCGCCATGCCATAGGCGATGGGATAGCCAACCAGCAAGGTCAGCACCGTCGAGACGGCAGCGATGACGACGCTGGTGAGGTAGGCCCTGAAGTAGAGTGCGTCCTGCGTCAGCCAGGCATAGTTGTCGAAGTTGAGGTCGCGAAAGCCGGCGAAGAAGCCGGAAACGCCGTCGCTGAAATCGAGCACCGGCGTATAGGGCGGCATGGCGATAGCCGTCTGCGACAGCGAGATCTTGAAGACGATGATGAAGGGGACGAGAAAGAAGAACAACAGCCAGAGATAGGGAACGATGATGACGAGCCGGCTGACGAAGCCGGCACCCAGCCGTATCAGGAACGGCTCGGCGGCAGTCGATGGCGCGGCGGCATCGGCGACGGCGACATTGGACATGACCGCCCCCCTACCGTGCCAGCACGACGCCGGCGTCGGGCCGGAAGGACACCCAGGCACGGTCGTTCCAGGTCAGCGGGTCCTCGGTCACACGGGCCGCGTTCAGCGCGCTTGCCCGCACGATCTGCCCGTCGTCCAGCCTGACGTGATAGACCGTCATGTCGCCGAGATAGGCGATGTCGTAAACCTCGCCCTCCAGCGCGTTGACGGCATCGGCCGGCTTCTTCGACGAGACCCTGATCTTCTCCGGCCTGATGGCGAAGACGATATTGGCATCGGCCTTTGCATTCGCGCCACCATTCTCGACGACGATCTGGGCCCCGCTTGGACCTGTGATGCGCGTCGTGTTGGCCGACTGTTCGGCAACCTTGCCCTCGAACATGTTCACGTTGCCGACGAAATGGGCGACGAAGCGCGACGTCGGGGCTTCGTAGACTTCCGGCGGCGTCGCCACCTGCATCACCTCGCCCTTGTCCATGATGGCGATGCGGTCGGCCATCGTCATCGCCTCTTCCTGGTCATGGGTGACGACGACGAAGGTGAGACCAAGCTCCTGCTGCAGATCCATCAGTTCGAACTGGGTTTCCTCGCGCAGTTTCTTGTCGAGCGCGCCGAGCGGCTCGTCGAGCAGCAGCACCTTAGGTCGCTTGGCGACCGAGCGAGCAAGCGCGACGCGCTGGCGCTGGCCGCCGGAGAGCTGATGGGGCTTGCGCTTGGCGAACCGCTCGAGCTTGACCAGCTTCAGCATGTCGGCGACGCGCTTTTCGATATCGGGCTTGGCCATGCCTTCCTGCTTGAGGCCGAAGGCGATATTCTTCTCCACCGTCATATGCGGGAACAGGGCATAGGACTGGAACATCATGTTGACCGGCCGGCGATAAGGCGGAATGCCGCGCAGATCCTGGCCATCGAGCAGGATGCGGCCGGCCGTCGGTTCCTCGAAGCCGGCAAGCATCCTGAGCAGCGTCGACTTTCCGCAACCCGAGGCGCCAAGCAGGGCGAAGAACTCGCGCTCGAAAATGGTCAGCGACAGATTGTTGACGGCGGTGAAGTCACCGAACTTCTTGGTGACGTTGTCAAACTGGATATATGGCTTGGCGTTCGGGTCGTTCCATGGCGCGAAGTCCCTGCGGATGCTGCCAAGCGATTTCATATCCCACTCCGTGTTTTTATATTCCCCAAAAACAGAAAACGACCCCGGCAGTTGGCTGCCGGGGTCGCGTCGGATTGCCTACTGGCCGGTGACGATCTTGGTCCAGCTGCGCGTGACGATGCGTTGGGTCTTGGGATCGTAAGGCTGGATGGTATAGAGCTTCTGCAAGGTCGCGGCGTCCGGATAAACCGAAGGATCGTCGAGCAGCGCCTTGTCGACGAATTGCTGCGATGCCTTGTTGCCGTTGGCATAAAGGACATAGTTCGACGATTTGGCGATCACTTCCGGCGTCATCATGTAGTTGATGAATTCGAGCGCCTCGGCGACATGCGGCGCATCGGCGGGGATCGCCATCTGATCGAACCACATCTGGGCGCCTTCCTTCGGCACGGAATAGCCGATTTCCACGCCTTGCTTGGCCTCGACCGCGCGGTTGCGAGCCTGGAACACATCACCCGACCAGCCGACCGCCAGGCAGATGTCGCCATTGGCAAGCGCGTTGATGTATTCGGACGAGTGGAACTTCCTGATGTAGGGACGGATCTTGAGAAGAGCTTCCTCGGCCTTGGCGATATCGTCAGGCGAGGTGCTGTTGGGGTCCAGACCGAGATACTTCAGCGCCGCTGGTATGATGTCGGACGGAGAATCCAGCACATAGACACCGCAATCCTTCAACTTGGCCAGGCTGTCCGGATTGAAGAAGGTATCCCAGCTGTCGATCTTGTCGGTGCCGAGCGCTGCCTGCACTTTCTTGGTGTTGTAACCGATGCCGACCGTGCCCCACATGTAATTGACCGAGTATTCGTTGCCGGGGTCGTATTTGGCGGTGCGCTCCGTGACCGTATCCCACATGTTGGAGAGGTTCGGCAGCTTAGACTTGTCGAGCTTCTGGAACACGCCGGCCTGGATTTGGCGGGCGAGGAAACTGCCGCTCGGCACGACGACGTCGTAGCCGCTGCCGCCGGCGAGCAGCTTGGTTTCGAGGATTTCGTTGGAATCGAAGGTGTCGTAAACGACCTTGATGCCGGTCTTCTTGGTGAAATCATCGATGATCGAACTGTCAATATAGTCCGACCAGTTGAAGACGTTGACGACGCGGTCCGCGGCGTGACCGGCTGGCATCGAAAGCGCCAGAAATACCGAGGTTGCCGAAAGCCAGAACGCTTTGCGGATCATGCTATTCTCCTTTGGTGAGTGTTCCATTGCCGGCGCGTCGCGACATGCTCGCGCGGCCGGGCATTTGCTTCAGACTATTGAGCTTTCCGGGGGCCGACAAGCGCCAACCGGCACGCCGCCCGCGGCCACCAGGTTGTTCGGGGCGGGAAGGAATTGCGGTGCCGTCAGAAGCTTTCGCCGCCGCGCGGACAGAGATACAAGAATGTGGTCCGGTCTCGATCGAGCCGCCGGGGAGACTTGGCAAGATACGCCTGTCTTGTTGTTGCCGTAGTCCCAGCCTGCCCGGGCGGCAGCGACATTGTCAATGGGCAAAGCTTCGGCGCCGGCATCAATTAGGCGAAGGCACTCCGGTGACCCCAGCCCGCTGCGGCCGCGCCTGGCGTTTGAATTCGAGCCCGATATGGACAAGCAGCGCCGTGACCACCACCGCGCCGCCTATGATGGTGCGCCCGGACGGCACCTCGGAATGGATGAGCCAGACCCATATCGGCCCCAGGATCGGCTCGAACGTGCCGAGCAGTGCCGCGATCGCCGCCGGGATCAGGCGCGCGCCGGTGGCGAAGAAAGCAAGGCCAAGGCCGAGATTGACCACACCAAAGACGAAGAGAAAGCCCATGTCGCCGGCCGATACCGTGAAGGTCGAGGCCTGCGAGGCAGCGAAGCCTGCGGCCAGGATCGTGCCGAGACAGGTCGCCGGCGTCATGCGCACGCTGGAGAAGCGCCGGGTGATGACGGTGGCGGTCGAGAACATGAATGCGATCAGCAGCGCCAGTCCGTCGCCTATGGGCGAGACGGAGCCGTCAAGAGATTCAGACACCATGATGGCGACGCCGGCGATGACGGCGGCAATCGCCATCCAGGTTGCGACGGTTACTCTTTCGCGAAACAGCGCCCAGGCAAACAGGGCCGCCAGGAGCGGCACGCCAGCCTGCATCAGGAGGATATTGGCGACTGTGGTATAGGCAAGCGCCACGACGAACGAGGTCGACGCAATGGCGAAGCAGAATCCCACCGCAATGCCCGGCAGGCCCATGTCCCGGAACGACTTCACCATGCCGCGCCAGCCGTCACGCCAGGCCATGAAGCAGAGCAGGAAGGCGGCAGCCCAGACGGAGCGCCAGAAGATAACCGTCCAGCTGTCGCCAACGCTGATGAAGCGGGCGATGGTGCCGCCGAAACTCCACATCAGCGCCGACAGGAAGACCAGCAGCATGCCGACGCGTTCCTCGCGCGGCGAGACTGTCGAGGTAGCAAGGCCGGGCGATGATGCTGTGTCTGTCATGGCGCGACTGTCGAGCTTTTGTGGACGGGACGATGCGCAAGGGGCGACAATAAACTGCTCTGTTCGCGTAACGCAAAGACTTGGGCCGCGGGTGATCCAGAGACCGGCGACGATTGTGGCACCTTTGCTGCAGCGTTACTGGAAATCGAACGCGCTCAGGCCGGTCACCATCTCGTCGAGGCCGAGCGGTCTGGTCACCGGCGGCTCTGCGCGCGCCAGGCAGCCGACACGCTCGCAAAGCCGGCAGGCCGGGCCGACTGGCGTCGCCGCGATGCCCGCCCCTACCTTTGCACCGACTGCCGTGCCGGGCAGGGCCGCACCATAGACCATGTCGTCGCGAAAGCCGATGTCGCAGCCGAGCAGCAGTGCCGTGCGGCGCGGGCGTTCGGAGAACGCTCCTTGCGGCCCCTCCAGGGTGCGGGCCATGCATAGGAACTCGGCGCCGTCGGGCATTTCCACCGCCTCGACGAAGATCTGGCCGGGCTGGGTGAAGGCGACATGCACGGGCAGCTTGGGACAGCCGCCGCCAAACCGGCTTTGCGGAAAGCCCTGGCTGCCGGCCTTGCGAAAGCGGTTTCCGGCATTGTCGACCTCCAGCATGAAGAAGGGCACCCCAGAAGCCCCTGGCCGCTGCAGCATGGTCAGCCGGTTTGCCGCTTGCTCGAAGGAAACGCCAAAGCGCGAGCGCAGGACGTCGATGTCGTAACGTGAGCGAATAGCCGCCGCGTGAAAGGGCTGATAGGGCATCATCAGCGCATGGGCGGCATAGCGGCCGAGTTCGAAGCGGGCAAGGCGGCGCGCCTCGTCCGTGGCCAGTCTCAGCGCCTGAATCTCGCCGGCGACCGCGACCGTCATGCGGATCAGGCAGGCCTCCATCGCGACTTCACGCAACTGGTCGAAAGGCGACAGGCGCTCGGAAAGGAACAGGCGCTGCGAATGGCGGTCGTAGCGACGGCGCCAGTTCGGCATGGTGGCGACCGGCAGAACCTTGACCACGATGCCGTATTCGCGCTTCAGCCATGCCTTCAAGGCGCCAGACAGGTCGTCGCCGGGATCGAGCACCGAGGTGAACGCCTCGGCCTCTTCCTCGAGCGAGGAAAAATGGTTCGGTCGCCGCTCGAAAATCTCGTGCACCTCGTCGATCGGCAGGCGGGCGCCGGAGAGCGCGGTCGCCCGCCCTTCGCGCGCCAGAAGCTCGTTGAGGTCGGACAGCCGCTCGGCCTGCTCGCGATAGGCGCGGAACAGTTTTATCACCGCGGCGGAGGCATTGGGCGCCGCCTCGGCAAGCTCGATCAGTTCCTGGTCTCCCGGCAGTTCGCCGACAAGCAACGGATCGGAGAACACCTCCTTCAGGGCAGCGACCGAGCCCCTCGCCTCGCCCTGCAGCTCATGCGGATCGACCTTGTAGACGGAGGCCAGCTTCAGGATCAGTTGCACCGTCAGCGGCCGCTGGTTGCGCTCGATCAGATTGAGGTAGGACGGCGAGATGCCGAGCCCCTCGGCCATCGCCGTCTGGGTCAGGCCCTTGGCGCCGCGGATGCGGCGAATACGCGGCCCGGCGAAAATCTTCTGATCAGCCATCGACTATCCTTGACAAGATTTACACGACATCCGCCGCAATCCCAAAGCCGCTTTCCTTTACAGGATTGACAAATTTACAGTGCCTTCCTGTCAAACACAACACAGATTTTCTCTTATATCCGACCGGTTTTCCTAATTTTTCTGGCTCATCTCGCGCCGAAATGTAAATTCAGTCACATAGAAGCGCCCCCAACAAATTGGCGCGCAGACATCATCCAGAACCCTCCGGAGTGACCAATGACTGATTTTTACAACCTCGTTCCCTCGGCGCCTGAAGGTCGCTTCGACGGCATTGAACGCCCTTATTCGCCGGAGGACGTGAAGCGGCTGCGCGGTTCGGTGCAGATCAGGCAGAGCCTTGCCGAAATGGGGGCCAACCGGCTGTGGAAACTCATCCACGAGGACGACTTCGTCAACGCATTGGGCGCCATGTCCGGCAACCAGGCGATGCAGCAGGTGCGCGCCGGACTGAAGGCGATCTATCTGTCGGGCTGGCAGGTTGCCGCCGATGCGAACACCGCCTCGGCAATGTATCCCGACCAGTCGCTCTATCCGGCCAATGCGGCGCCCGAACTGGTCAAGCGCATCAACCGCACGCTGCAGCGCGCCGACCAGATCGAGACCTCCGAGGGCAAGGGGCTTTCTGTCGAGACCTGGTTCGCGCCGATCGTTGCCGACGCCGAAGCCGGCTTCGGCGGTCCGCTCAATGCCTTCGAGATCATGAAGGCATTCATCGAGGCGGGCGCCGCCGGCGTCCACTATGAGGACCAGCTGGCGTCGGAGAAGAAGTGCGGCCATCTCGGCGGCAAGGTGCTGATCCCGACCGCGGCGCACATCCGCAACCTCAACGCGGCGCGGCTCGCGGCCGACGTGATGGGCACACCCACACTGGTCGTGGCACGCACCGACGCGGAGGCGGCAAAGCTGCTCACCTCCGATATCGATGAGCGCGACCAGCCCTTCGTCGACTATGATGCCGGCCGCACGGTGGAAGGCTTCTACCAGGTCAGGAACGGCATCGAGCCTTGCATCGCACGGGCCATTGCTTACGCGCCCCACGCCGACCTGATCTGGTGCGAGACCTCGAAGCCCGACCTGGCGCAGGCCAAGAAATTCGCTGAGGGTGTGCGCAGGCACCATCCGGGCAAGCTGCTCGCCTATAATTGCTCGCCGTCGTTCAACTGGAAGAAGAATCTCGACGACGCCACGATCGCCAAGTTCCAGCGGGAACTGGGCGCCATGGGCTACAAGTTCCAGTTCATCACGCTGGCCGGCTTCCACCAGCTCAACTACGGCATGTTCGAACTCGCCCGCGGCTACAAGGCGCGGCAGATGGCGGCCTATTCCGAGTTGCAGGAAGCGGAATTCGCCGCGGAAGCCAATGGCTATACCGCGACCAAGCACCAGCGGGAGGTCGGCACCGGCTATTTCGACGCCGTCTCGATGGCGATCACCGGGGGCCGGTCATCGACCACCGCCATGCATGAATCGACCGAGCACGCGCAGTTCAAGCCGGCAGCGGAGTGAGTTCGCAAAAAGACGACCAACAGAGGAACGCCTGAGAGGGCAAGGACATAGGAGAAGACCAATGGCATCGATAAGCCGTGTCAAGGAACGGGCGGAAGAGCAATCGACCACGATGAGCGTCGACCAGCAGGCGACGATCCGCATGCTGGCCAACGATCTGCACAGGCTGAACCAGTCGGTGATGAAGGCCGTCGAGGCGGGCGTCTCGGTGGAGCTCGTGCGCTCTGCAAGGCACCATGGCGGCGACGGCAATTGGGGCGATCTGCTGATCCCGGTGATCGTCACGCAGCAGAGCCACAGCTGATCGGAAATGGTCCAGGCGACCCTTCACCTGCGCAATGTATGCGCAGGTGAATTTTATTTTTACGTAACCAAGCCATGGACAGAGCAGTACAGTACTGTTGCTCGTATCCACTGTTGTGGAGAGTGCCATCCGGTTCTTTTATTTCAACTTGACATAGGGTCCGATCTCACGCCAATTGTCGCCCAGATTCAACTCTGCATTGAAATAGGGGCGAACTTCTTGGCCGACTTGGGTGCCCCGTGAAACGAGACGGCGAGACCGCAAAACATGTGAATCTGGTGACCCGGGATTCAAGTACCGAGACGATCCACGATCTCTCCCGGGTGCTTGTCGTCGGGAAGTCGCCGATCAACCGGGTCGTGGTATCGAAGATCGTCGAGCGATCCGGACTCAGACCAATCTCGGAATCGCCTGATATCGCAGCGAAAACCTTGCGGACGCTGGTGCCGGGCGCGATTGTGCTCGACGGCGGCCCCGACAACAAGGATTGCGACAACCTGATGCCCGGCATCGAAAAATTGCGCCGGGCCTCGGGCAAATCGCTTCCTCCCGTGATCCTGCTTTCAACCAAGAACGGCACGCCGGAGAGCCTTGGCCTGGCGAATATCATCGATGCGGTGGTGGCCAAGCCGATCACGCCCGAACGGCTGCAACCGGTGATCGATCGTCTGATCAGCCGCTGAGGCAATTGCGGGAAAGTCGTGCAGCGGTTTTTTCCCTCCGGAATTATGCAAAAAGCAAATAATCGAAGTCGCGATCAGCCCGGCTTCGCGATGCTTTCTATCAGTTCCGGCAATTGGCCGAGATCCGATATCTGGCGGAAACGCGGCTCGGCAACTGGCGCCTCGACGTGTTCGAGCACCCAGGTCAGTTCGTGTGGCACATGGACACCCCAGCCGCCGGCCTCGATGGCGGGCACCACGTCCGACTTCAGCGAATTGCCGACCATCATGCTCCTTGCCGGACCATCGCCATGGCGGTTGAAAAGGCGCGCATAAGTCGCGGCGGTCTTGTCGCTGACGATCTCGACGGCGTCGAACAGGTCGCCCAGACCGGAGCCGACCAGCTTGCGCTCCTGATCAAACAGATCGCCCTTGGTGATCAGGACGAGGCGGAAGGTGCCGGCGAGTTTCTCGACCGTCTCGCGTGCATGCGGCAACGGCTCGATCGGATGGCGCAGCATCTCGCGCCCGGCGTCCAGAATCTCCGCTATGACCGAAGCCGGTACGCGCCCGTCGGTGACCTCGATCGCCGTTTCGATCATCGAGAGCGTAAATCCCTTGATCCCGAAACCATAGATCGCAAGGTTGCGCCTCTCGGCCTCCAACAGCCGCGCCGATATCTGCTTTTCCTCGCCATGATCGGCCAGCATGGCGGCAAAGCGCTTTTCTGTCGTGCGGAAGAATTGTTCGTTCTGCCAAAGCGTGTCGTCGGCATCAAAGCCGATCATGGTCAGTTCGCTGCTGGTTCGCATCGCCGGCTTCTCGATTGCGGGAAGGCGCCAAACCTAAGCCGACCGGCAGGCGGTTTTCAACCTGCACCGGCAATTGCCGGCGGCGGCTCCCCTTCCCTTCCATCACGCGGCACGACTATACTCCGAAATCCGCAACCCAATCTGGTGAATGATGCCGCCTGCAAAAAAGGAAGTCCGTCCGTCGAGCCGCGGAGGACGGGCGCGCACGCCTGCCTTTGTGAAAAACCTGCGTGGTGTGAAGAACTGGAAGGAAGTCAGCGATTGGCTGGAATGGCGCGGCATCGAGGATATCGAATGCATCACGCCTGATCAGGCCGGCGTGGCGCGCGGCAAGATGATGCCGTCGAAGAAATTCACCTCCAACACCTCACTGGCGCTGCCCTCGGCCGTCTTCATGACGACGATTTCCGGCGGCTATCCAGAGGACGGCAACGGCTTCCACTATCCGGAAGACGACGGCGACCTCAAGCTGATGCCGGACCTGTCGACGCTGACAGTGGTGCCATGGGAAGAAGACCCGACGGCGGCCGTCATCTGCGACCTCGTCCACCAGGATGGCCGTTCGGTCGAGTTCACGCCGCGCAATGTGCTGAAGCGCGTCATTGCCGCCTACGACAGACTTGGGTTGAAGCCGGTCGTCGCGCCCGAGATCGAGTTCTACCTCGTGCGCAAGAATCCAGACCCGGACTATCCGTTGACCCCGCCCGTCGGCCGCTCCGGGCGCGCGATCGGCGGCGGCGCCGGCTATTCGATCGCCGGCGTCAACGAGTTCGACGAACTGATCGACGACATCTACCATTTCTCCGAAAGCCAGGGGCTTGAGATCGACACGCTCATCCACGAAGAGGGCGCCGGCCAGCTCGAGATCAATCTGCGCCATGGCGACCCGGTCGAACTTGCCGACCAGGTGTTCATGTTCAAGCGCACCATCCGTGAGGCGGCTCTCAAGCACGAGATCTACGCGACCTTCATGGCCAAGCCGATCCAGGGCCAACCGGGCTCGGCCATGCATATCCACCAGTCGATCATCGACAAGAAGACGGGCAGGAACATCTTTTCGGCCGAGGATGGTTCCGAAACCGAGGATTTTTTCCATTTCATCGGCGGCATGCAGAAGCACGTGCCGAACGCGTTGGTGATGTTCGCGCCCTACGTCAATTCCTACCGGCGGCTGACGCAGGCGGCATCGGCTCCCGTAAACAACAAATGGGGCTACGACAACCGCACCACGGCGTTCCGCGTGCCGCGTTCGGACCCCGCGGCGCGGCGCGTCGAGAACCGCATTCCGTCCTCCGACGCCAATCCCTACCTGGCACTTGCAGCCTCGCTCGCCTGCGGGCTGATCGGCATCACCAGGAAGATCAAGGCCGAGCCACCGGTGCTGACGACCGCCAACGCCGACGAGATCGACCTGCCGCGCAGCCTGCTCGAAGCGGTCGACCTGTTCGAAGGCGACGAGGAACTCTGCGCGTTGCTGGGCAAGTCCTTCGCCGCCACCTATGCGGCGATCAAACGTGCGGAATTCGAAACGTTCATGGAAGTGATCAGTCCGTGGGAGAGGGAGTATTTGTTGCTCAACGTCTGACCAGTCATGAACTATCAATCCCCAATTTCTCCTGGCCGCTCCTGGTATGAGGACACGGCCGGCCCACGGCCTGAATATCCGGTGCTCGATGGCGACCGGACCTGCGATGTCGTCATCATCGGTGGCGGCTTTACCGGCCTGTCGGCAGCGATTCATTTGGCCAAGGCCGGAGCGGACGTGGTGCTGATCGAGGCGCATCGCTTCGGCGACGGCGCTTCCGGGCGCAATGGCGGCCAGCTCGGCACCGGCCAACGCGCCTGGGCGGAGGATCTCGAGGCCGAATATGGCCTTTCCCGCGCCAAGGCGCTGTTCGATCTTGCCGAAGAGGCCAAAGCCCACCTGCTCGAATTCGCCGCCATCAACCAGATCGATATCGACTACATACCGGGTCAGCTTTCGGTTGCGCACAAGCCGCGCTATGTCGACGACTACAAGGCGCATGCCGAAATCATGGCCGGCCGTTTCTCCTACCCGCACATCTCATTCATGGATGCGAAGGAGACCGCGGAGCGGCTGGGTTCGAGCGCCTATTTCGGCGGCACGCGCGACACCGGCACCGGCCATATCCATCCGATGAAACTGGTGATCGGCACGGCGCGGGTAGCGGCACAAGCCGGCGCGCACCTGTTCGAAGGGACGCCATCAACCGGCATCATCTCCGCCGGCGGCAAGGTCAGAGTCTCCACACCGAGAGGGACGATCTCGGCGGAGAAATGCCTGATCGCGGTCAATGCCTATGGCGGAACGCTCGAGCCGGTGAGTGCCGCGCACATCATGCCGATAGGATCCTTCATCGGCGCGACCGTGCCGCTGGGGTCGGATTCGAAAGTGCTGCCAGGGGGCGAATCGGTCGACGATTCCCGTTTCGTCGTGCGCTATTTCCGCAAATCCCGGGATGGCCGGCTGCTGTTCGGCGGACGCGAGGTCTATGGCGTCAACGATCCAAAGGATATCCACATCCATATTCGCCGTCAGATCGCAGAGCTTTATCCGGCGCTGAGCGATGTCGAGATCACCCATGGCTGGGGCGGTTATGTCGGCATCACGGTGCCGAGAAAGCCGTTCGTGCGCGAAGTGAGGCCGAATGTGGTCTCGGCCGGCGGCTATTCGGGTCACGGCGTCATGCTGTCCAACTTCTTCGGCAAACTCTATGCCGAAACCGTCACAGGTAACCGCGACCGGCTGAAGCTGATCGAGGACTTGAAAATTCCGCCCTTTCCTGGCGGCCGCCGGTTCCGAGCGCCGCTGCTTTTCCTGGCGCTCAACTGGTTCGCGCTGCGCGACAGGATTTAATGCGTCGCGCAAAAGTGCCCTCGCCCAGGACGAACGACGAGCATCAAAACAGATCTAAAGTGCGTTGTTATAAGTCCGGTTCGAGGCGACGTGCTTCAGGCAGGGATCGGATCGCCGTCATCTGATGCGATCACGATCTCATGTAATATTGTAATATTCATGTAACATTTGTTGCCCGGGCGACACATTGCGGAATTGCCGGCGAAGGCGCAGAATCCTCGGTAATGGCGTACTGATGCCACAATCGCGGACGAAAGGTCCGCATCTGGGCGATTGTTCGGGGATTGTTGCGGGCCTGCCCGCGTTTTGGGACCGATGCTGATCGAACGCACGATTTGCGAGATTTGATCGAAAGAACACCGGCCCGCTTATGGAGGTGGCAAGAGTGAGAGAGCCCTTCAGTTTCGGTGCTCCGGAACGTCGGCGCTTTGCCATGCAGTTCGGCTATGACATGCGCCCGTCATTCTGGCAGGGTGTCCGTTCGAACTCGCACCTGGTCATTGCCGCGGTCGGTACCGCCGCACTGCTTGGCGTTGCCGCGGTTGCACTCTGGCTGGCATTGCCGACCAGCGAGAGGCAAGCGGCCGCCAGCCCCGAGCAGAGCATTCCGGCCATTCCAGTGAAGACGACGAAAGTTTCCCCTTCGGGGACTACGGTCACCGCAGCTGCCGTGACACCGCAGGCGGAGCGCAAGTCCAGCCAGGTGTCACCGATCATGGCAGCGGCGGCGGGCAACATACAAGCGCTTGCGGCCAATGATCCCCGCTGGACCGGGGCACAGCCAAAGGCTGCCGCCGCGGCAGCTGATCCCGATCAAGCGGCTGCCCCCAGCCAGATAGCCAAGCAGCCCGAGCCGTTGCCTGACAAAACAGCGGCATTCGCCCAATCGTCTACCGATACCGATGCCACCGACGAGCTTGCCAAGGTCGCAGCGCCGAGCCCGCCTGCGACAAGCAGCAATCCCGATGGCGCGCAGACCGCCGGCATTCCGGAGACGCAGCCGCAAGTACCGGAACAAAAACCCGCAAATGCACAAGGCGAAGATGACGCAGCCAAGGCGAAGCCGCGCAAGGTGGCTGCGGCGGGCAGCGGCCGTATTCTCAGGACTGTCACCATGCGCAGTGCTCCGAAGAAGGGCGCAGCCTCCATGGGCACGGTGCCTGCCCGGACTTCAGTGCAACTGATGGGCTGCAAGCAGTGGTGCGAGATCGTCTACAACGGCAAGCACGGCTGGGTGTACAAGAGCTACGTCAAGCCCGACGCGTAATATCCGACGATCGCCGCATTCAGATGCAGCGCCCGCCATCGACTTCCAGCGCCACGCCGGTGATGAAGGCGGCCTCGTCCGAGGCCAGCCATAGAGCCGCATTGGCGATATCGAGCGGGGTCGACAGCCGGCCGAGCGGAATCGAGGCGCGGAATGTCTCGCGGATTTCGGGCGTATCGGCGCCCATGAATTTCTCCAGCATGCCGGTCTCGCCGGCGACCGGGCAGAGGCAGTTGACGCGGATATTTTTGGGCGCGAGTTCCACTGCCATCGATTTGGTGGCGGTGATCGCCCAGCCCTTCGAGGCATTGTACCAGGTGAGGCCAGGTCGAGGCCGCAGCCCCGCGGTGGACGCCGTGGTCAGGATGACGCCGCCGCCCTGCCGCTCCATGATCGGTATGACGGCAAGGGCGGCGTGATAGATCGCCTTCATGTTGACTGAGGTGATCAGGTCGAAGGTTTCCTCGTCGACCTTGAGCATATCGCCGTTGCGATGGGTGAACCCGGCATTGTTGACCATGATGTCGATGCGGCCGAAGGCGCTTTTGGCCGCATAGACCATCTCGTCGAACTCGGAACGCAACGAAACATCGGTCTGCGTCCAGATCGCCGCCGCGCCGATCTCGCCAGCGACACGTTCCGCCCCCTTGGCGTTGAGATCGGCAACGACGACCCTGGCGCCCTCTTGCGCAAAGCGCTTGGCCATGCCTTCGCCGAAGCCGGATGCCGCACCGGTGATAATGGCGACCTTGTTTTCCAGACGCATGCGTCTACCGCTCCTTGGGTTCATCGCGCAGCCTGCACGAAAGAGCTGACAGCCCGGCCGGTGCCGCGACGGGATACAGCCCGATTTCTCCCTTAGCTTTCGTCACATTCACGTTCTATGCTGCAACTGCGAAAGCTTCCGGAGTCTTCGTTCACGACAAGCCTCCCGGCGGCGCCAGTGTCAAGCGCACAGGTGGATCCAATCAATATCCAGCGATTGGTCCTCGATGTGACACCATGGCACTGGAAAATTTAAATCGATTAGAATATATCAGCCGCGTACTCGCGACCGGCGTCAAAGCGGACAGACAATGACCAGCCAGATCATCCCCGTCGACCCTTTCGACTTCATTATCTTCGGTGGTACCGGCGACCTGTCGGAGCGCAAGCTGCTGCCGTCGCTCTACTACCGCCAGCGCGACCATCAGTTCTCGGAGCCGACGCGCATCATCGGCACGTCGCGCTCGAAGATGAGCGACGAGGAGTTCCGGGCCTTCGCCAAGCAGGCCATTTCGGACCACGTCAAGCCGGCCGATATCGATGCCAAGGAGTTGAAGACCTTCCTGGCACGGCTTTCCTACGTCCCGGCCGATGCGACGAGCGGCGCCGGCTTCGACAAGCTGAAAAAGGCGATCGGCGAAAGCGACCACATCCGCGCCTTCTACCTGGCCGTGGCGCCGGCGCTGTTCGGCGATATCTCGCACAAGCTCAAAGAGCACAATCTGATCACGCCGAATTCGCGCATCGTGCTGGAGAAGCCGATCGGCCGCGACCTGGCCTCGGCGCAGGCGCTCAACGATCTCGTCGGCGACGACTTCCACGAAAGCCAGATCTTCCGCATCGACCACTATCTCGGCAAGGAGACGGTGCAGAACCTGATGGCGCTGCGCTTTGCCAATGCGCTCTACGAGCCGCTGTGGAATTCCGCCCATATCGACCACGTGCAGATCACCGTCGCCGAGACCGTCGGCCTGGAAGATCGCGTCACCTATTACGACAAGGCAGGCGCGCTACGCGACATGGTGCAGAACCACATGCTGCAGCTGCTTTGCCTCGTCGCCATGGAGGCGCCGTCGTCGATGGACGCCGACGCCGTGCGCGATGAGAAGCTGAAGGTGTTGCGGGCGCTGAAGCGCATCAACGGCAACGAGGCGCCCAAGCACACCGTGCGTGGTCAGTATCGTGCCGGTGCGTCGGCCGGCGGACCGGTGAAAGGTTATGTCGAGGAGCTCGGCAAGGACAGCAACACCGAGACCTTCGTCGCCATCAAGGCCGAGATCGGGACCTGGCGCTGGGCCGGCGTTCCCTTCTATCTCAGGACCGGAAAGCGGCTGGCGACCCGAGTTTCGGAAATTGTCATCGAGTTCAAGCCGATCCCGCATTCGATCTTCGGCGACAGCGGCGCAGGACCGATCTTCGCCAACCAGTTGGTCATCCGGCTGCAGCCGGACGAAGGCGTCAAGCAGTTCATCATGATCAAGGATCCAGGCCCGGGCGGCATGCGGCTGCGCCAGATCTCGCTCGACATGAGCTTCGCGCAGTCTTTCGACGGTCGCGCGCCGGACGCCTATGAGCGGCTGATCATGGATGTCATCCGTGGCAACCAGACCCTGTTCATGCGTCGCGACGAGGTGGAAGCCGCCTGGAAGTGGATCGACCCGATCCAGAATGCCTGGGAAGGCGCCAAGCAGGAAGCACAGGGCTATACGGCAGGCACATGGGGGCCGTCGGCCTCGATAGCGCTGATCGAACGTGACGGGCGGACATGGCACGAGAGCAATTGAACAGCGCCAGCTACGACTGGAACGCCTTTCCCGACCGTTTGCAACTGGCCTCGGCGCTGGCTGCAAAGGTGGCCGATCGCCTAACGAGGGCGATCGACCGGCGCGGCACGGGGTTGCTGGCTGTCTCCGGCGGCACGACGCCGGCAAAGTTCTTTGCCGCGCTCTCCGCGGCGCCGATCGCCTGGGACAAGGTGATCGTGACGCTGGTCGACGAACGCTTCGTGCCGGCCTCCTCGCCGCGATCCAATGCCGGGCTGGTTACCGCAAACCTGCTGCAGAACGCGGCCAAGGCAGCCCGTTTCGTTCCGCTCTACCACGAGGCATCAGGCATCGAGGATGCCGCGGCTTCCGATGATGCGGCATTGCGATCCCTGCCCTGGCCGCTCGATGTCGTGATCCTCGGCATGGGACCGGACGGCCACACCGCCTCGTTCTTTCCCGACGCCGACGATTTGCCGAGGCTGCTCGACCCGGCCTCCGACAGGATGATCCTGCCCGTCCATGCCAAAAGCGCTGGTGAGCCGCGGCTGACCCTGACGCTCGCCCGCATCATCGATGCGGGTTTCCTCGCCTTGCACATAGAGGGCGAGGAGAAGCGCATCGCCTTCGACAACGCTGTCGCGCCCGGACCGCGCAAGCCGATCCGCGCCGTGCTCGACGCATCGCCCAGGCCCGTGGAGGTTTTCTGGGCGCCCTGACTTCAAGTTTACAAGTGGTCCCGGCAACGGCGGGAGGATGTTTCCGGGACCTCGCCTGAAAGGACCTGATGCCATGACCGCAAGACGCGACATCGAAGCCATCACCGAGCGGATTCGCCAGCGCTCCAAACCGGGCCGCGAACGCTATCTCGGCCGTATCGCCGAAGCGTCGAACCAGACCGCCAACCGGTCGGTGCTGTCCTGCGGCAACCTCGCCCACGGCTTTGCGGTGTGCAGCCCCTCGGAAAAGCTGGCGCTGGGCACCGACAAGGTGCCCAATCTCGGCATCATCACCTCCTACAACGACATGCTGTCGGCGCATCAGCCCTTCGAGAGCTTCCCCGCCCTGATCAAGGAGGCCGCGCGCGAAGCCGGTGGCATCGCCCAGGTCGCCGGCGGCGTGCCGGCGATGTGCGATGGCGTGACACAAGGCCAGCCGGGCATGGAGCTGTCGCTGTTCTCGCGCGACGTGATTGCCATGGCGGTCGCGATCGGCCTGTCGCACAACATGTTCGACGCCGCCGTCTATCTCGGCGTCTGCGACAAGATCGTGCCGGGACTGGTGATCGCCGCGCTCACCTTCGGCCATCTGCCGGCGGTTTTCATTCCGGCCGGCCCGATGACGACAGGCCTGCCCAACGATGAGAAGGCCAAGGTCCGCCAGCTCTATGCCGAGGGCAAGGCAGGACGGGCCGAACTGCTGGAAGCCGAGTCCAAATCGTACCATGGGCCGGGCACCTGCACCTTCTACGGCACGGCCAATTCCAACCAGATGCTGATGGAGATCATGGGCCTGCACACGCCGGGTGCGTCCTTCGTCAATCCAGGCACGCCGTTGCGCGATGCCTTGACCCGCGAGGCGACGAAGCGGGCGCTGGCGATCACCGCGCTTGGCAATGCCTATACGCCTGTCGGGCGGATGATCGACGAACGCTCGTTCGTCAACGGCGTCGTCGGCCTGCACGCCACCGGCGGGTCCACCAACCACACCATCCACCTGATCGCCATGGCGGCGGCCGCCGGCATCGCGCTGACCTGGCAGGATATTTCCGATCTTTCGGAGGCAGTGCCGCTGCTGGCACGGGTCTATCCGAACGGGCTGGCCGACGTGAACCATTTCCAAGCCGCGGGCGGGCTCGGCTTCCTGATCCGCGAGCTGCTCGACGAAGGCGTTCTGCACGAGGATGTGCAGACGGTGTGGGGCGAAGGCCTGCGGCCATATGCGGTCGAGGCAAAGCTCGGCGCCGACGGCAGCGTGGTGCGCGAGGCGTCACCGCGTGCCAGCGGCGACGAAAAGGTGCTGGCGCCGTTCAACAAGGCGTTCCAGCCGACCGGCGGCTTGAAAGTGCTGTCGGGCAATCTCGGCCACGCGGTCATCAAGACTTCGGCCGTCAAGCCGGAGCGACGTCTCATCGAGGCGCCGGCCAAGGTGTTCGACAGCCAGCAGGGGCTGAACGACGCCTTCAAGGCCGGCACGCTCACCGGTGATTTCATCGCCGTCATCCGCTTCCAGGGACCGAAGGCCAACGGCATGCCGGAACTGCACAAGCTGACCACCGTGCTCGGCATCCTGCAGGATCGCGGCCAGCGTGTCGCGCTGGTCACCGACGGGCGCATGTCGGGCGCTTCCGGCAAGGTGCCGGCGGCGATCCATGTGACGCCGGAAGCGGTCGAGGACGGGCCGATCGCGCGGATCCATGACGGCGACATCATCCGCCTCGACGCCGATGCCGGCACGCTGGAAGTGCTGGTGCCAGGGACCGAATTCGCGCTGCGCCGCACGGCCGAGGCCGACCTGATCGGCAATGAATTCGGTTTCGGCCGCGAGCTTTTCGCTGGTTTCCGCCAATTGGTGGGCCGCGCCGACCACGGCGCCAGCGCCTTCGGAACCGCCTGAGGCAATCTGTGCGGCATGAAAAAGGGCGGCTCGCGGCCGCCCTTTTTGCCGGTCGAAATCGCAATCCTTATTGCACCGTCAGTTCAACCCGCTCTCCAGCCTTCACGATCACGGTGCCTTCCTTCTTGCTGTTGTCCGGCTTCTCCGAGACCACCGCGTAATCGCCCGCCGCTATCGCCGCCTGATACTTCTCGTCATAGGCGTAGCCGATCGACTTGCGATTGCCATTGATGTCCTTCTTGGTCTCGAAAATCTCGATCTTGGAGGTGCCGGGAGCCGTGATTGCCAGCACGCCGGCATTCATGGCGACCTTGAGATCCTGGAACTCGCCGATCTTGACGCTGAAAGGCTGTTCCACGACGGCGAGGTCAACCGTCGCGATCAACACATAGTCGTCGGGCGGCAAATCGAACTTGCTGTCGGGGCCATAGGCATAGGTGACCTCGTCGCGGGTGCCATCGATCTTCTTCTTGGCCTTGAGCACCTTGAAGCCGACGCCTGAACCATCGGCCTTGTCGCCACCGGCCGCATAATAGGCGTTGGCAACGACATGGCCGACGCCGACGATGATGTCCTTGTCTATCACCCGGCCGGCAGCGAGCGGAATCGTTTCGGTGACCGCGCCCTGTCCGATCGTGACGGTCACTTTCTGGTCGCCGGCCGGCAACACTGCTTTCGTGTCTCCATAATAGGTCGGGGGGTTGTCGGCCCCCGGATAGGCGATCACGACAGCCGCCCCACTGGCCACATCGGCACCTTGGCTGGGACGCGGATGCAGGATGAGCGTGCCGGCATTCAAGGTGAACAGCGGCTTGTAGACCTGGCCCGCCTCGATCTTGATCTTCTGCTCCGCCTTGGCCTCGCCGTCGCGCGCGACGATGACGTAGTCGCCGGGTTCCAGATTGGCTTTGTACTCGCCGTATTCGGTGGTGATGTTGTCGCCGCGCGTGCCGTCCGATTTGGCCTTGTAAACTTCCCAGGCATTGCCGTCGGTGACGGGATCGCCGCCCTCGGCCAACACCACGGTCGGCATGAAATTGAAATCGGGCTTGGCCGGCTCCGGAGCGGGGGCCGGTGCCGGCTCGGGCGCCGGTGCCGGCGCCGCGACGGTCTCGACCAGCGCTTCCTGCAGCGCCTTCTCGTCGGAAGCCTGGATGTATTTGCCGCCGGTGTTGTCGGCGAGGCAGGCAATCTGCTTGCCTTCGTCGGCGGTCAGGCCGAAGCCGACGACGTCGGCGGTGAAATCGACGCCGGAGGCTTCGAGTTCCTTGCCAAGCGCACAGGGGTCGCCGCCGCAGGTTTCGAGCCCATCGGTGATGAGGACGACCGTCGCCTTGTCCTCGGTGTATTTCAGCGCTTCGGCCGCCTGCTTGACGGCTGCCGTCAGCGGCGTCTTGCCGAGGAACTTCATACTGTCGGCGGCTGCCGCGATGGCGCTTGCCGAGCCAGCCTGAGGCGGCACGATGAGCTGGATGTCGTCGCAGCTGCCCTTCTCGCGATGGCCATAGGCCATAAAGCCGATCTCGTCGTCAGCGGGGACCGATTGAAGCACGGTCCTCAGCGATTCACGGGCAATTTCCAGCTTGGGCTTGCCATCGATCTGCGCCCACATCGATCCCGATGCGTCGAGAATGATGATGACCTTGTTGGCGGCAAAGCCGAAGGTCGTCATCGACAAAAGGAGGATCGCCGCAGCGACGCTCCGTGCAAGTCCCGCCATCGAAATCTCCTGAGTTAGCCCCCTCGTCGGCACGTGAAAGCTATTTGACGTGGCGTCGGGACACAAGCCCGCAGGCATGGCGCCGGCATGCCCGACCAGGCAAATCACTCAGTACGTCGTGCGGCGCTCCTCCGAGGGCGGGCGGCCAAATTGCAGCCGATAGCTCTGGGCAAAATAGGAATGCGAGGTGAAGCCGGTCGCGATCGCCACGTCGAGGATCGGCATGTTGGTCTGACGCAGCAATTCACGCGCCCGCTCCAGCCGTAGCCGCATGTAGTAGCGCCCGGGCGTGACGTTGAGATGGCGCAGGAACAGCCGCTCCACCTGGCGCACCGAAAGGCCCGCCGACTTGGCGAGCTGTACCGCCGACAGCGGCTCGTCGAGATGGTCGGCCATCAGTTCGACGATGCGCCTGAGCTTCTCCGACTTGCCCGTCAGGTCACGCTCCGGGCCGACGCGCTGGCGGTCTCCGGCGGAGCGGATGCGCTCGTGCTGGAACTGGTTGGCGACGCCATTGGCAAGGTTGGAGCCGAAATCGCCACGCACGATCTCCAGCATCAGGTCGATAGAGGTGGTGCCGCCGGCGCAGGTGTAGCGCTTGCGGTCGATCTCGAAGACATTGCCCGTGCAGTTGATATCGGGAAAGCGCTCGACAAAGCCGGCGCGGTTTTCCCAATGGATGGTGCAGCGATAGCCTTCGAGTTGGCCGGCCTCGGCCAGCAGGTAGGATCCGACCGACAAGGCGCCAAGCGCGTTGCCGCGCCGGCCCCAGCTGCGCAAGGCCGCCAGAACCTTGCTCTTGCCCGGAAATTCCGTCGTCAGGCCGACCGAAACGAAAAGAATGTCGACCGGCGGCAGGTCGGCGACGGCATAGTCGATCTTGAGCGGCAGGCCGTTGGAGGCCATCACCGGATCGCCATCGGCGGAGACCGTCGTCCAACCGTAGAAATCGCGTCCAAGCAGGCGGTTCGCCGACCGGAACGTGTCGATCGCGGCCGCCAGCGAGAACATGGAAAACTTGTCGACCAGCAGGAAGGCGAACTGCCGGCCACCTTGAACGGGATCATTCGTGACCGGCCGTTCCGGGGAAATAGTGGGATTCGGCAAAGCTGCGGCTTTCAGGGTCAACCCGGGCTCAGAAGGAAGGCCGCTTCAATCCGGCCGCAAGGTAGGCCGAAGCTAACGTATTGGCCATCAGCATGGCAATGGTCATCGGACCGACACCGCCGGGGACCGGGGTAATCGCGCCCGCCGCCTTGGCCGCTTCGGCATAGGCGACATCGCCGACGAGACGCGACTTGCCCTCGCCCTTCTCGGGAGCGGGAATGCGGTTGATGCCGACATCGATGACGGTGGCGCCGGGCTTGACCCAATCACCCCTGATCATTTCCGGCCGACCGACCGCAGCGACAAGGATGTCGGCCGTGCGGGCAAGCGCCGGCAGGTCCTTGGTGCGGCTGTGAGCGATGGTGACGGTGCAGTTGGCGGCAAGCAGCAGATTGGCCATCGGCTTGCCGACGATGTTGGAGCGGCCGACGACGACGGCAGTGAGGCCGGACAGGTCCTTGCCGCGCACGCGCTCGATCAGGAGCATCGAGCCGGCGGGCGTGCAGGGCACGAAGGCCGTGTCGAGTTCACCAGTGCCGAGCTTGCCGACATTGATGAAATGGAAGCCGTCGACATCCTTCTGCGGCGAGATGGCCTGGATGATCTTGCCGGCATCGACATGGGCGGGAAGCGGCAGCTGGACCAGGATGCCGTTGATGGCCGGGTCAGCGTTGAGTTCGGCGATGAGCTCGAGCAGTGCCGCCTCGGACGTCTCGGCCGGCAGCGTGTGCTGGAGCGAATGAAAACCGCATTCCTTGGCGGTGCGGGATTTGGAAGCGACATAGACCTGGCTGGCCGGATCCTCGCCGACGATGACCACGGCGAGACCCGGCTTGGCCTTGCCCTTGGCGACCAACTCGGCGGTCAGCGCCTTGACCGATCGCACCACGTCTTCGGCAACGCTCTTTCCGTCAATCATTTCGGCCATGGACCACCCTCAATATCGTTCCGCTCAACGCTGCCTTCGGAAAACACAATGCAGCGGCGCAGGCAATCTGCAGCGCGGCATTGTCATGAAAATTCAAGTTCGCAATCCCGTCAAAGCGCCGTTCCATGCCGTTTACGTGAAACCGGCACGGTTTTGTTCGGCCTCCACACCCTATCCGGTGGCTCAGAAGTAACGGCGACGGGTGCGGTTTTCGGTCAGTTCGCGGACCGCTTCGCGGAATTCACGCAGGCTGGCGCGAATCTCTTCGACCGATGACTGTTCGCCATCCTCCTCGACCGGAATCGGCCTCGCATGCGGGGCGGCTGGATGGACCGGTGGCTGCGTCGGGGCGGTCGGCGGCGGGTACGACATCTGCGCCGCATAGGGTCCCGCTGTGGGTTGCGTATAGGGATAACCCGCTTGTGACCGGGGCTGCGCCGGGGGATAGCGCATCGGCTGCGCATAGGGAGAGGACGGCAAGGGCGGAGCAGGATACATTGCCTGTTGCGGCATCAGGGGCGAGCGCGAGGGCGACGCCATTTGCCGCCCATACCCGGCCTCGGCGCCTGGCTGGAAAGGTGACTGCCGAGGCCCGAAACCGGGCTCCGGATAGCCAGGGAATATCGGAGCATTGGCCGGCCGTCCGTTGTCGGCAAAGGCGGGTAAGGCGAACTCGCTGGAGATGTCGTCGTCGGCTTCGGCCGACGGCTTGCGGGACATGGCCTTGCGCAGTCTCGACATGAGTGCGCCGATCCTCCCGGAGCCTTCGGCGGGAGCGGCTTCGGTCCTGGTGGCCGGCGGCGCGGGAGGCGGCGGTACAGGCGGTACAGGCGCTGTCGGCATTGGCGGAGCGGGCGGAGGCTCCGGCCGGAATGCCTGCGCCTCAAGAGGCGCCCTCTGTTCATCCAACTTGCGTTCGTCCAGCTTGCGCTCGCGGCGTGAGCGCGAGCTTGCCGTCTCGCGCAGGCTGTCATAGGTCCCGCGCAAGGCGCCGAGACCAACACCCGCGCCGAAGCCAAGCAGCAGCCCGGCCAGTGCCACCAAGGCCCGCGAGGGTCCATTTGGCTCAAGTGGGGCTTGAGCGGAGGTGATTACGTTGATGTTGGTCGTATTGATGCCCGTCTGTTCACCGGTCTCCTTGGCGCGCAGAAGATATTGCTCGTAGACGGAACGCTTGGCGGTGGCCTCACGCTCCAGTTCGCGCAGGGCAACCAGGTCGCTGTTGACGTCGCCGCTTTGGACCTTGGCCTGAGCCAGCCGAGACGCGAGGTCCTGTTCGAGCTGGACCGCGCGCTTCAGGTCGACCTGCAGCGAAGAGGCGATGCGGCGCAATTCATTGGCAATGCGCTCGCGCGCGCCGGCAATCTGGGCGTCGAGAGCCTGGAGCTCGGGATGGCGCGGCCCCAGCCGAACCGCGGCTCGATCGGCCTCCTGCTTCAGCGTCGCATATTGCGAGCGCAGATCGCTCATGGTGTTGGAGTTGATTTCTTCCGGCAACGTGCCGGTCAGAACGGAATTGACGTCCAGCGAACGCGCCGACGCCGCCCGGGCATTGAGTTCCAGCGTGCGGGCGCGGGCGACGGAGAGCTGCTCGTTGAGCTTCAGCATCTGATCGTCGCTGATCAGATGGCCTTGCGCGTCGACGAGACCATGCGTGGCCCTGAAATCCTCGACCTTGCGCTCGGCCGCCTCGACCCCCTTGCGCAGATCATCTAGCTTGGACGTCAATTCGTTCGTCGCGCGTCCGGCCATGTCGGACTGGTATTTGGCGGCCTCCTGCTGAAAGACGGTCCTCGTCGTATTGGCGATGAGCGCCGACTTCTCGCCGTTCTGGGTTACAGCGCTGACGGAGATGACAAAAGTCTTGCCGGTGCGTTCGACCGACAGGCTCTTGGCCAGATTGCCAACGGCCAGCGCCTGGCGGCGAACCTCGTCGACACCGCCCGGCCCATCGTGGCGTGACACAATCGAGCGGATAAGCGACATGACGCCAAGGCCGCCGGAACCCTGGCCGTTGAACTCCGGATCGTTGACTAGATTGAGATTCTTGACGACCTGATCGAGAACGGTGCCCGAGGTGAGCATCTTGATCCGGGTTTCGACGACGGCCAACGCAGCGTCGGGCTGGCCTACCGGTTGCGTGAGATCGCGGTCGGAGAGCTTCAGGTCGCCCGGCTCGATGATCAGTTCGGTCGTGGCTTCATATTTCTTCGGCATCGACAAGGCGAAGGCAATGCCGAGCCCGGCGCCCAGTATCGTGGTCGCGACGATCAGCAGCTTCGACCTGGCGACGCCGCGAACGACCAGCATCGGATCGATCAATGGCTTCCATTGCTGATCGTCCGCACCGCCATCGGAGGAGGTATCGGCTCCGTCCGTGGCGCGGGATCCGATTGCATCACGAGTGCGAGCCGTCCCTGAAGGTTCTTCCGGCGCCGGCCTTGCGCGCGGCATGTCGGGAGGAACATCGCCGGCGCCGGTCTCCGCGCGGGAACGCCAGGCGGCGTCGGCTTCAACCGGCTGCTCCCCGTCAGGAGGGAACGGCGCGGCGTCACCGGCGGCAAGCGGCGACGGGCTCGCCTTGGTCTCGCGCCGGGAACGGGCCAGGCGATGGCGCGTGGCGGCATCCTCGCGCCATGAAGGATTCGCGCGATCTCCTATCGACACCAGCGAAGCGTCGTCCTCGCCACGCACGGCCTCGCCAAGCGCCAGCAAGGAGCGCTCGCGCTTCCAGTCCTCACGGTTTTCCCTGTCGACCATTATCGTGGAGCTTTACTCTTGGCCGCTTGGGAGCGGCGGTCGGCCATTCGTTAAGCCACGCTAAACAGGCATAGGAAACAAAAGGTTAATTTCCGGAAGACGGCGGCAGCAATTCACGTCATGGTTGCAAGACTTTTCAACACACCTGAAAGCTTCAGAAGGGCGCGTTAAACTTTCCAGCCTATGCATTTCCTTGACCTATGACTGAGGCGAGCGACATACCGCAAAGGCGGACCTTCGCGCGGATCGGCACCTTCATGGCCGAACGACGGGGGCTGGTGCGCGACTATTTTTCGGCGATCAGCGGTGCCGGCGGGCGACTGGTGTTTTCACTCGCCTATTTCATAGCACTCGCCAACACGCTCTCGATCGCCGAATTCGGCATGTTTGCCACCGCCTCGGCGGCCGGCGTCATGCTGTCGCGAATCCTCGCCTTCGGTTTCATTTCGGCGCTCTATCGCACCGCTACCATCCGGCCCAATCTGATCGGCACCTTCACCGCCGGCTTCCTGGTGCTTGGCGCCGCCTCGCTGCCGCTTTTGGCCGCCGCCTCGTTCGGCGTCTACCTGATCTTCTTTGCCGGCACCGTGCCGCTGTCGGTGTTCACGGCGATCGTCTTCGCCGAGGCGCTGCTGTGGCGACCGGTGGAAGTGGCGCTGATCGTCAACAACGGGCTGGGCAAATTCGGCCGCGCCGCCATACTGGCGATCCTGGCCACGGCACTGCGGGCGCTTGGTGCGGTGTTATTCATGGTCTCGGCACAGCACGGCATCTGGGTGTGGTCGTGGTTCTACATCGGCGCCAACGCCGCCTCGCTGCTGCTCGCGTTTGGGTGGTTTTATCCGCGCCAGAGGCTGCGGCTGCGCGTCGAGCTCTATCTGCGGCGGCTCGCCGATTCCATCTATGTGGCCGGCGCGGAGGTGCTGTTCTACCTGCAGATGGAGTTCGACAAGCTGCTGGTGCTGGCGATCGGCGGACCACATCTGGCCGGCATCTATGCCATCATCATGCGCCTGGTCGACCTGACGGCCATTCCCATCCGCACCTTCTCGATGATGCTCGTGCAGCGCATGATGCGCGCGCCCGAACTCCTCTCACGGCTGGCGGTCAAGAGCGGCATCGAGGGCGGTGTGTTCGCGGTCTCGACGCTGGCGCTGGCGGCGCTCGGCATCGTGCTGCATTTCTTCCCCAACGCGCTCGGCAGGAATGTCTCCGAGGCTGCCCCGCTGGTGGCGCTGGCGATCTGCGTGCCGGGACTGCGCAATCTGGTCGAATACCAGGCCGAGCTTCTGTTCGCGCGCGGCCAGACGCTGGTGCGGGCGCTCAATCTGGGCCTGCTCGCCGCCCTCAAGGCGCTGCTGCTGACCTATGTGCTGACCACCATTACCGAGACATCTGATCTGGTGCTGTCGCTCAACATCGTCTTCCTGCTGCTCTATCTCGCGTCGATGCTGCTGACCTATTCGGCGCTGCGCCGACCGGCGAAGGCAATCTAGGACAAGTCAGCGATCAAGCCCGATCAGGCGGCGGATGCGGCCGATATCCGTGCCGATAAAGGACTGCATGCCGATCGCCACCTGCTCCGGCGCCATGCTGGCGACGAAGCGGCGGAACTCATCGTCCGACAACGCCTCGCCCGTCCAGTGGACACGGCAGAATTCCTCCGAACCGTGGAAATGGCCGGCTCCGTCCAGCAGATCATCGACATAGCGGCCGTAGATCATGCATTCGGAGAATTTGCGCGCCGAGCCGATGACCTCGACCCAGTCGCGACCATGGACCTTTTCGATCCGGCCGCACATGGCCAGCACCGTGTCACGGCGCCAGGCGATCAACGTCGAGATATAATCATGGACCGACGCCTGGGACCGGTCGATGCCGAGTGCGGCGCCGGCATTGCGCGACCACACGCGATGCTCGTCATGGCCGTCATCGGCGAGCACGCCATCGCGGCGGAACAGGCGCGCGCTGCCATCGCGCCAGAAGACACCGCAATCGAACGCCTTCAGGAAAGCGACGTCGGAATCGCAGAAGATCAGCACGTCTTCCCCGGCGTGCGCCGATATGGCGATACGGCGCAGTTGCTGCACGTGCCAACCGCGCAGCGGCTGGGTCTTCATGCTGAGCCAGACGCGCCGGCGAAACAGGCTGAACGGATCGTCGAAGGCTCGCAGCCAGCGCGGCAGGAGATCCCGCTCATCGACGATCGAGCGGCGGCTGGTCGCCAACTGACGGAAAAGCGCGAGGTCGCGATGTTCGACCAGAATGTAGTGGTGCGCGGCGCCTGAGACATGGCGGTCAAGCGTTTCGCACAGCAGGCGGCAGCGCTCGAAATCCGGGGCGTAGCTTGCCGTCACCACCGCCGCCGTTGGCGTCTTCGGCAACAGGCCCGGGCCGGCCAGCGGGTCTGGGACGAAGCGCTTGTTCAACGAAACTCTCCGGGAGCATCTGCGGCGGCCTCGGCGCCGCGCGACCATTTCTGCTTGACGACCCGCCAGAGGAACAGGGGGTTGCCGACCACGTAGCGGCGCCAGAGCCGGCCGGGCTCGACCGCCAGCCGGAACAGCCATTCCAGCCTCAGGCGGCGCATCCATAGCGGGGCGCGCGGCACCGAGCCGCTCAGGAAATCGAGCAGCGCGCCGACCGCGACGGGCAGCGTGCAATGACGTTCGTCGATGTGGCGTTCAATCCACAGCTCCTGGCGCGGCACGCCCATCGCGACGAGCAGCATGTCAGGTCGCAATTTTGCGATCCGACCGATGATCTCCGGCTCCTGCGCGGCGGAGAAATAGCCATCGTGAACGACCACGAAGCTGTGCTGCACGGCAAGCGCCGCCAGCTTCAGCGACGCCGCCTCGGCGTTGACACGCGTCGCACCGAGCAGCCCCACGGTCAGCGGCCGCTTGGAAGCCTGCAGGAATGCGGGCACGAAATCGGTGCCGTTGAGATTGTCGGGAAATGCCGCGCCGTAGAGAAGCTTCGCGGCGAGATCAACGCCGATGCCATCCGGCAGGATGAGGAAATCGTCGAGCGCCTCGGCGAAGACCGGGTCGGTATAGGCGATGTTGGCATTGTGAGCGTTGAGGAAGCTGACCTTGGTGAAGCGCTTCTCGGCAAGCAGGCGATTGAGCAGGGCGATCGCATCGTTCCAGCGGATGGCGAGCACCGGGATGCCGAGGATCATTTTCAGACTGTCGAGCCCGAACGCGGCGCGGGTGGCGTGCATGTTCATGCAAACACCTCCCGCCGGACGGCGCCGATTTTTTCGAGACCGACACGAACCGCGGCGTCGAGCGCCATGACCTGCCGGCGATGGAAGGTGGTGCCATCGACATCGTCGATATCGGCCGCGGCAGCCTCCAGGGCCTGGGCGAAGCCGGCCGGATCGTCGGTGACCACGCAATTGGCGGGGCGGTGGTCGATGCCGCGCAGCGAACGGCTGGTGGCGACCGAGGGCAGGCCAAGCTCGAAGGTCTCAATGGTCTTCAACTGTACGCCGCTGCCCGCCGTGCTGATCAGCGGGATGACGGCCGCGCCAAGGACGAAAGCCCGGGCATCCGGAACGCGGCCGACGAATTGGACGCCCGGATGCGTCGAGGTGACGCCGGCAGGCATGTGGCCCGCGATGCGGATGCGGAAACCAGGCCGCAGGTGCGGCACCACCTTGCCCAGGAACCAGTCGAGGCCGATGCGGTTTGGCTGCCAGGTCCAGGTGCCGATCAGGGCCGCGTCGCAGTCGATCTGGCGCCGGCCTTTCCGGACCGGCGCCGTGTCCCCGGTTACCAGCGGCAACACGGCCGAGCGGTCATCGGAGGCGACACCGAGCGCCACGCGATCTTCCTCGGCCAGCGTGAAGACGAAGCGCGCGCGCCTGCAGAGCCGCTCTTCGACGAGCTTGAGCAGCCTTGCCTCGCGCCGGAACAGCAGGCGCTGGAAAATGCCGCCGGCGGCAACGGCATTCTCGCGGGCCGAAAGATGCTCGACATTGTGGGCGACGAAGATCGAAGGCCGGTCTTCGAAGAGCTTTTCGAAAGCGCCGGCGAACTGCACGGAATTCAGCACATAGCCATCGAATGGACCGGCTCGTTCGATAGCGGCCTGAACATCGTGGTCGGACACCGTACGCAACTTGACCGACGCGAAGGTGAGGCCCGAAAATATCGCCTTGCCGACCCAGGCGAGTTTTTGCAGCGGCGAAGCACCTTCGGTGCGCACGTCGATCGCACCAAGCACCACCGTATTTTCGGGATCCATCGCGGCTTTCCCGGGCCAGGTGAAGCCGATGACCGTCACGCGCGCGCCGGCGCGCCGCAAGGCGGCGATGATCGCGGCGTTGGCGATCTCGTAGCCCGAGGCGAGAGCACCGTCGGGCACGATCGATGTGGCGAACAGCAGATGCATCTCACTATCCTGTGGTGTAGCCGGTAGCAAAGCGCGGTGAACCCTTGATTAAGCGAGCACGGTCAACGCCCCAAAGCCCATGCCTGGCGGGCGTCTCCCTGCAAGGTGATTAACGAAACCTTATCATCGTGATGCTACCAGAACGCGACTCAAGACGCGGCTGGATACGGATGATCCCTTTGCCATCGGACGGTTCGGTATCGATCGCGGGACGGTCTCCCCGGCTCGACGCGGAGGCCGTCGAAGCGATCGTCACCTTGCCTACTTTCAAGCGGCCCGAACAGGTGCTGGAGACGCTGGCGTCGCTGCGCCAGCAGCAAACCGGCAGGCGCTTTGCGGTCATCGTCATGGAGAACGAGGCCGAGGCGCGTGACGGTGCCAAGGCCGCGCTGCCGCTGTTCGAGCGCGGCGAGATACCGGGCATGGTCGTCATCGCGCATGAGCGCGGCAATTGCAGCGCCTACAATGCCGGCTGGCAGACGGCGATCCTGCATTTCCCGAACTTCAGGCATCTGCTGGTCATCGACGATGACGAGATTGCCGATCCGCAATGGCTGGAGCGGATGTGCCGCGCGGCCGAAACGCTCGGGGCCGATATCGTTGGCGGGCCGCAGGTGCCCGTCTTTGCCGATCCTGCCCACGCGACATGGGCCGAGCATCCTGTCTTCGCGCCTCCCTACCGGGAGACGGGACGGGTGCCCGCACTCTATTCGTCCGGCAATCTTCTGATCGGGCGTAACGTGCTGACAGCGATGGGGCCGCCTTTCCTCGATCTCAGATTCAATTTCATGGGCGGCGGCGACTCCGACTTTCTCAGCCGGTCGGCGCAAAGGGGCTTCGCGCTGGGCTGGTGCGCCGAAGCCAAGGTGCGGGAGACCGTTCCGGCCCGGCGCGTCGAGACCGACTGGATCCGTGCCCGCAGCCTGCGCAATGGTGTCATCTCGACGCTGGTGGAAAGGAAGAAGCGCGCCGGCACGCCCTTCGCAGGTGCCAAAGTGTTCGCCAAGAGCCTGGCGCTCCTTGCCGTCTCGCCGCTTCGCGGCATGATGCGGCTGGCGCGCACCGGATCGCCGGCGATCGCCATCTACCCCGTCCATGTGGCGCTCGGCCGCGTGCTGGCCGAATTCGGATATGCCAATGAGCAATACCGCCAGCCTGAGAAAAACTGAGCGCGCGCCGCTCGGCGCCGCGTTCACGCGCGAGGGCGTGGCGACCGCGATCGCGGCGCTGCTGTTCACCGTCATCATGGTGTCCTTCCGCCCGTTCCAGCCGGCCGGCGCCGAACTCACCGGCGAAGGCGGCGACATCGTCAATCAGCTCGGCTTCGGCTCACTCGGCGCGGTTTCGGTCTTTGCCTTGATGGCCTTCGCCGACCCGCGCGTCGTGCGCTCGCTGCTCAGCCCGTCCTGGATCCTGATGCTGGGCTTCTTCTTCCTGTCGGTGGTGCTGGCAACCGATCCGCCCTCGGCGATGCGCGCGGCGTCCTTCACCATGATCGGCATCCTGACGATGGCAACGATCCTGGCGCTGCCCCGTGACGCCGAGTCTTTCTCCAGGGTCATCATCTTCACCGCCGTCGTGGTGATGGGCCTATCCTATCTCGGCCTCATCGCCTTCCCGCACGAGGCGATGCACACCGCCGACTCGCAGGAGCCCGAACATGCCGGCCTGTGGCGCGGCGTGTTCACCCACAAGAACATCGCCGGACCGATCATGGCCTGCTTCAGTTTCGCCGGCCTTTATCTCTATCGGCGCGGTCAGCGCTGGTGGGGCGCTGGCATCTTCTGCGCGGCGATGATCTTCATGCTGCACACCGGCTCCAAGACCACCGCCGGGCTGGTGCCGTTCTCGATCCTGATCGTGATGTTTCCGAGCCTGATAGGCATGCGGCTCGGCACGCCGATCCTGTTTGCGCTGGCGATAATCGCCACGGCGGTCGGCACGCTGGGCATCGTCTTCCTGCCGCCGATCAAACATCTGGCGGCGATCTATTTTCCCGACATGACCTACACCGGCCGCACCACATTGTGGGAGTTCGCCGGCTCGATGCTGGCGAAGAAGCCGTGGACCGGCTACGGCTATGAGAGCTTCTGGGGCACGCCGCTGCTGTTCAGCCAGGACCAGCCCTTCGATCGCCCCTGGGACATCAGGACCATCGTGCACGGCCATGACGGCTATCTCGACATTGCCGTGCTGATGGGCATCCCTGCCCTTTGCGTGGCGGTCTACACTTTCCTCATCGCACCGCTGCGCGACTACATGCGCATTCCGCAGCGCAAGGAAAACATCTTTCTCGGCGACTTCTTCATGATGGTGGTGCTGTTCACCGCGCTCAACGCCTTCCTCGAGAGCTTCTTCTTTCATCGCGGCGATCCGGTCTGGCTGTTCTTCGTGCTCGGCGTGCTGGGTCTCAGGCAAGTGTCGCTGCGGCCGATCGCGGTGCGCACGCCCGTCCAGCGGTCCTGAGAGGGCTTCCCCACCGATCCGCGAGCGTCTATGTCATGGCCTTTCCTCGGAGGGCTCTCGATGACGATCAGGCTTGTTCTCGCCGGCTGCGGCAATATGGGTTACGCCATGCTCTCGGGCTGGCTGAAGTCCGGCAAGCTCGCACCCTCAGCGGTTTTCGTGGTCGAGCCCAACGCGGACCTGCGCAATCGGGCCGCCGCACTCGGCTGCGGCACCGCGGCGGAAGCCGAAGCCATTCCGACGGATGCCGTGCCTGAACTCGTCATTATCGCGGTGAAGCCGCAGGTGATCCGTGACGTCACCGCCGCCTACAAGCGCTTCGGCGACGGCCGCACCACTTTCGTCAGCATTGCCGCCGGAACGCCGTCGGCCACCTTCGAGCAAATCCTCGGCAACCGCGCGCCGATCGTGCGCTGCATGCCCAACACGCCGGCTGCCATCGGCAAGGGCATGATGGTGGTGTTTTCCAATCCCCTGGTTTCCGACGACGCCAGGCGTTTCGTCGCCGACCTGCTTTCGGCCAGCGGCGAAGTGGCTACCATCGATGACGAGAGCCTGATGGATGCGGTGACCGCCGTGTCCGGATCGGGTCCGGCCTACATATTCCATTTCATAGAAGCGCTGACCGTGGCCGCCGAGAAGGCCGGCTTGCCGGCGGCGACCGCCAGGCTGCTTGCCATGCAGACCGTCTACGGCGCCGCGTCGCTTGCAGCGGAAAGCAGTGAGGACCCGGGTGTGCTGCGCCAGCAGGTGACCAGCCCCAACGGCACGACGGCGGCCGCGCTTGGCGTGCTGATGGGCGAGGACCGGCTGACCAAGTTGCTCACCGACGCGGTGGAAGCGGCGCGGCTAAGGTCGATCGAACTGGGGAAATAAGCGGGGACAGCTCGGGGTGTGTCAGGAATATCCCCACATGTCGCTGATCTCGTCCTTATCCATAGTTCGGCCACCCGCTCCTGCCTTGGCTCTAAGATCGTGAGCTATGATGGCAAGCCTTTTGGCGAGCGAGAGTTGCTTTCGCTGCAGTTCGGATTCAAGCGCTTTGAAGACCGCCTTGGCCATCGACGTATTGCGCAAGTCTGCAAGCCGTCTCGCCAATTCGCGTGCGCGCGGATTTCTGATGTAGAGTTTCATCTGGGTCCTCGACGCTATGATTTTGACAGAATAGAAGCCTGAGCGGTAGTTCCTAACGTCGTCATCCTAGGGCGAAGCAGGAGCGAAGCTCCGTCGCGGAGACCCTAGGATCCATGCCGGGAGCTCAATGGAAGGGCGCAGCGGAGCAAAATTCTGCCACCGCTGCAACGCCTCTAAATCACGGCATGGATCCTGGGTCTGCGCCGCGTCGCTACGCTCCTTGCTTCGCCCCAGGATGACGAAGTTGCGGTTACCGCTTTCCCGGCAATGCGAGGCTAGCTTCCGTAGAGCATTTCATCCTGCAGACGGCGCAGCGCAAACAGCCTGGTCGTCTGGTCGGGCGCGGCATTGTCGGCCGTCAGCAGATCACCTTTCCTGACTGGTTTCAGCACCTTGCCGCCCTCGAGCAGGCCGACCGGGACGGCGCGCTGAGCGCGGGCTTCGCGAACGGTCATCGTCCAGGAGCGATAGCAAGTTTCGCCGATCGCATCGAAGGTCTCGCCGACGGCGAGATCGCGCTTGGCAACGGCGCAGACCTCGGCAACCGGCCGCGGCAGCGGCACCATGTCCGGTTTGCCGAACAGCACGATGCGGGCGGCGGTGAGCGGCACTTCGAGCGACGTCAAATGGTAAGGCCGGAACAGGCTGTAATAAGGGCCGTGGCCGATATGCAGGTCGTCCATGCGTTCGATGATGCGCGGATGCGTCGCCTCGACGATGACGAAGACGCCGGGCGCCACACCCTTGCCGATGGTGTAGTCGACGACGCCCTTCTTCAGCAGGAGGCCACCGTCCTCGCGCGGGATCAGCACCTTGACGAGGTCGTCGCGGTCGGCCTTGGGACCATGCATGCCGGGCACGTCGGGCACCAGCCCGGTGGCGTTGGCGATGGCGCACATCTCGACCATGGTCTTGGAGCCGTCGATGAACTCGACCAGCATGCGCGGGTTCATGTTGCGACGGATCGCTTCCTCGCGATAGTCATCGGGCACCGCATCATGGTTGAGCGGGTTGTTCTTGCCCTTGCCGGCCGAGACGATGGTCAGGCCGAGGGCGGAGGCGAATTCGATCAGTTCCATGCAACTCGACGGCTCATCGCCGGCGCCGACCGAATAGACGACGCCAAGCCGGTCGGCCTGCTGTTTGAGATAGCAGCCGATGGTGACGTCGGCTTCGACATTCATCATCACCAGATGCTTGCCATGCTCCATCGCCATCAGGTCGAAATCGGCGGCAACGCCGGGCTTTCCCGTGGCGTCGATAACGACGTCGATCAGTGGATTGGTGACCAGCATCTCGTTCGAGGTGATGGCTATTTTTCCCGCCTCGATCGCAGCAGTGACTTTCGAAGCGGCATCGGCTTCGACCGCCATCGCCTCGTCACCATAGGCGATGCGGATGGCATCGCGCGCGGTGTGCGGGCGGCGAGTCGAAACGGCGCAAACCGCAATGCCCGGCATCAGCATGCCTTGCGTGACGAGGTCGGTGCCCATTTCGCCGGAGCCGATGACGCCGATGCGCACGGGGCGGCCCTCGGCGGCGCGTCTGGCGAGATCGCTGGCAAGTCCCGTCAAGGCGACATTGGTCATGCAGGGATGTCCACAGCTTCTTGATTCGAGGCCGGATTAGCAGGGACGGGTCCGCTGTGCCAATGAAACCGCTCGCGGCCGGCGATTTCCAATGGAATCGCCGGGAAACGGCGCATTCGCCGCGAATTATTGGCCCAAAGGGTTGCCAATTGACATTGTCGTGAACAGCCACAATAAAACATTCGTTTGCTAACAAAGGCAAATGTTCACTCCGAAACACCGCTCGGACGAGCATTTCGCCTCTCGTTAGATTTGGGGAGGCCTTTGCGCCAAGGCGGCAAAGGCGTGGACGAGACAACGGAGCATCCTCGGGCAGAGCCCGTGGCTCCAGGGGAGGAAGAATGGATACTCTACTCGCTGGCCTCAAGGGGGCCATCGACACGCTCGGCGCGACAATCCTGCTGCCGATCGTCATTTTCATCATCGCCGTGGTTTTGGGCGCCAAGGTCAGCAAGGCCTTTCGCGCCGCCGTCACCATCGGCGTCGCCTTCATCGGTATCAACCTCGTGCTTGGCCTGATGTTCACGTCGATCGGCGACGTGGCCAAGGCCATCGTCACCAACACCGGCATCCATCGCGACATTATCGATGTCGGCTGGCCCTCGGCGGCCGCGATCGCCTTCGGCTCATCGGTCGGGCTTTGGGTCATCCCGGTCGGCATCCTGGTCAACATCGTGCTGTTGCTGACGCGCATGACGCGCACGCTCAATGTCGACGTCTGGAATTTCTGGCACTTTGCCTTCGTCGGCTCGCTTGTCGTGGCCGCCACCGACAATCTGGCCTACGGCATTGCGATCGCGGCGCTCGTCGCGGCGCTTTCGCTGCTTTTCGCCGACTGGTCGGCGCGCGCGGTGCAGCAGTTCTACGGCGTTCCCGGCATTTCGGTGCCGCATCTCGCCTCGGCGCAGATCCTGCCGATCGCCATCATCCTGAACTGGATCATGGACCGTATTCCCGGCATCAACCGCATCAACATCAACACCGAAACCATCGAGCGCCGCTTCGGCGTGTTCGGCGAACCGGTCGTGCTCGGCCTCATCATCGGCCTCGTGCTCGGCGCCATCGCCTTCTACAATGCGGGCGATCTCAGTGTGGTCCTGGCCAAGGTGCTGGGCACCGGCATGACGCTGGCCGCGGTGATGCTGCTTCTGCCGCGCATGGTGAAGATCCTGATGGAAGGCCTGCTTCCGGTTTCCGACGCGGCGCAGGAATTCGTGCGCAAGCGCACCGGCGACCGCGAGCTTCTGGTCGGCCTCGATTCGGCGATCCTGATCGGCCATCCCGCGGCGATCTCGTCGTCGCTGATCCTGGTGCCGATCGCGATCATCCTGTCGGTGATCCTGCCCGGCAACCGCGTCATCCTGTTCGCCGACCTGGCGGTCATCCCGTTCATCGTCGCCATGACCGCGCCGCTGGTCAAAGGCAATGTGTTCCGCATGGTGGTGATCGGCACGGTGACCTTGGCGATCGGCTTCTATGTCGCCAACGCGCTGGCGCCGCTGTTCACCAGTGCCGCCGTCGCATCGGGCTTCAAGCTGCCGGCGGATGCGCTGCAGATCACCTCGGTGGTCGACGGCTTCCTGTGGGTGCCCTACGTGATCATCGAGGCGATCCAGGGGCTTGGCCTTATCGGCATCATCATCATCGCGGTGGTCATCGCAGCGCTGTTCGTGCTCTACCGGCGCAATACGCTCGGCTGGGAGCGGGCGGCAGGCGCCGAGGACGAGCCGGCCGAACACACCGCCTGAGCCTTGGCGGCTTCAATCTGAAACGATCGTGCGCCCTCCCCGGGCGCACGATTCATCGACGGAGCAAGACATGTCCGACGGCCTCATGCAGCTTCTGGATCCCGAGGCGATCGTGCTCGGATCCGATGCCTCGACCAATGAGGAGATCATCCGCATCCTCGCCGGGCGGCTCGAGGCGCTTGGCTATGTCAAAAGCTCCTATGCCGACGCGGTCGTGCGCCGCGAAATGACCATCCCGACAGGGCTGCCGCTGGAGCGCGCCGACAATGTCGCGGTGCCGCACACCGATCCCGAGCATGTGCTGAAGCCCGGCATCGCAATGGGCACGCTGAGAAAACCGGTGACCTTCGCCAACATGGAAGATCCCGACGAGAAGTTGCCGGTCGGCTTCGTCTTCCTGCTTGCCATCAATGACAGGGATAAGCAGATTGAAGCGCTGCAATCCGTCATGGAGACCATCCAGAACCCGCAGGCATTGGACGGCTTGAGGTCGGCCAGCAACCTCGACGACGTGCGTGCCGTGCTCGGCTGATAACCAAGGAGGAGCAGCAAATGTCCAAACAGAAAACCATTCTCTTTGCCTGCGGTACAGGGATCGCCACCTCGACGGCGGTCAACGTCGCCGTCACCGAAGCGATGAAGAAGCGCGGTCTTACCTTCAACGCGCAGCAGGCCAAGGCGACCGAAGTGCCGGGGCTGGCCGACAGCGTCGACTTCATCGTCGCCACCACGCCGATCTCGGCTTCGGTGACCAAGCCGGTGATCAAGGGCCTCGCCTTCCTCACCGGCATCGGCAAGGACAAGGTGCTCGACGAGATCGAGGCACAACTGCGCAAGTAGGGCGCGGACAACGCGGCCTTCGATGGCCTGGCTTCAAACCACCCTGACGTAGCTCGTCATGCCTGATTTCTGGTGCTCGATGATGTGGCAGTGCAGCAGCCAGTCGCCGGGATTGTCGGCGACGAAACCAAGGCTCACCTTCTCATTGGGCTGGATGAGGTAGGTGTCGGAAATCAGCGGCTGAACCGCGCGCGTCGACGACGACAGCACCTTGAAGCTCATGCCGTGCAGATGCATCGGATGCGATTGCGGCGTCAGGTTCTCCATGTCGATGATGTAACTCTTGCCGAGCTTCAATTCGGCCAAAGGCGCGGTCGGATCGGATGTATCGCCCGGCCACGGCACTTTGTTGATCGCCCAGAAACTGTAGCCGAGCGAGCCGCATATGCCGTCGCTCGGGACGTTCTCCGCCGTGGCGCTGAGCGTCAGCGAAATATGCCGGGCAGCGGTGAGATCGACCTCGGCCACCGGATTGACCTCCAGCGGTGCGAGATCGCGAACATCCCGCTTCAGCGAACTGCCCGTCGCGCGCAACGTCGCGAGCACCTTGGGCTTGGTGCCCCTGACGTCTCGCAAGCTGACGATCGCGCCCTCTTCGTCGGGCATGCGGATGGCGAGTTCCATGCGTTGGCCCGGCCCCAGCAGCAAGGCATCGGGCGAAAAGCGCAGCGGCACCGGATTGCCGTCCAGCGCGATGACATCGGCCTCGGCGCCGTCGACGCGGAAAGCATAGATCCGGGTCACATCAGTGATCGCCAGCCTGAGCCGCACCAACCCGCCGGCCGGCGCGTCATATTGCGGCTGGTCGAGCCAGTTCGCGGTGCGCACCGTGCCGTAGGTGCCGGTTCTCGCCGCATCGCGCGGCCGGAACTGGTCGATGAACTGGCCGTCGTCGCCAAGGCGCCAATCGCGCAGATTGAGGACAAATTCGGCGTCGAATTTCGGATCGTTCGGGTTTTCGACCACGATCACGCCAGTCAGGCCGCGCCCCATCTGCTCCAGCGTATTGCAATGCGGGTGATACCAGAAGGTGCCGGCATCGGGCGGGGTAAAGGCGTAGTCGAAATGATCGCCGGTGTAGACGTAAGGCTGCACCAGGAAGGGCACGCCATCCATCTTGTTCGGCAGGCGAATGCCGTGCCAGTGGATTGTCGTCGGATCGTCGATGGCGTTGATCAGGCGGGCGGCGAAGGGCTCGCCCTTCTTCATCCTCAGCACCGGCGGCATTCCAGCGTTGCCATAGGTCAGTACATCCCTGGTCGGGCCAACATCCATCAGCTTGGCCTGGATTTTTGCCGTCCGCAGCACCACCGGCTCGGGCGTGGCCGCGGCCGAGCCGCCAATCCTGCCGACCGCGGCAAGCCCGACACCGCTCGCGCCAGCGATGGCGGCGGTTTTCAAAAGCCTGCGGCGTGTGATTAGGGTCATTCAGCGCTCCAACTGCAGGGTGACCCGCATCCAGTGCGCCTTGGATCACAGGCGAGCCACCGGCGCAAACGTCGACACATTGCACATTGGCGATTGCTTGCGCCATCACTTCGAAACCGAAGTCGGTTTCGTGCCCTCTGACACCAGGGCCGAGTCATTGCCTCCCCAGGATCCCGACGACTTATGCCTGATCGACGCTCGCCAGGAAACGAGCGAAGACAGGGTTGAAGCGGTCGGGCGAATCCCAGAACGGCGCATGGCCCGATTTGTCGAGCAAATGCGCCTTGCCTTCCCACAGGTTGGAAAACTTGACCGCCGCGACGAAATCGGTGTTGACGAAAGGCTCGTCGATGCCGTTCAGAACGGCGATCGGCGGTGTCTTGCCGGCGACGATCTCGCGCTGGTTGCGGCCGGTGCCGGCGGCGAATTTCTCGAACATCAGGCGTCGCGCCCGCCCGTCGGTGCGCGCGACCGTGTCGATGAGGAACGGCTCGAACGGTTCGCCGCAGGTGCTGCGCGCATAAGCCTCGACGTCGGCGGCGGTGAAGACCTCCTGTCCGGCAAGGTGCATATGCGGGCTCGGCTTGAAGCCGTTGCCGACTTCCTCGGGCGACACCGGCGGGGTGCCCGTTATCATCAGGCCGAGCAGGCCAGGATACCGGTCGATCATCTCCAGCCCGATATGGCCGCCGAGCGACCAGCCGAAGACGATGGCCTGGCCGACACCGAGCAGGCCGAGCACTTCGGTCATCGCGTCGGCGTAGCCCTCCATGCTGTAGGAGCGGTCCGGATCGATGGCATCGCCGGACGCGCCGTGCCCAGGCAGATCGGGAGCGATGAGGTGGTAGCGCTCGCCGAGCGGGCTCTCGAGCTGGTTGCGGAAGACCGCGCCGGAAGACGAATTGCCGTGGATCAGCAGCACGGCGGTGCCTTTGCCGTCCGTCTCGCGAACGGCGATCCTGCCGTGGCTGGTTTCAAGGGTGTTCTGCGAGATCGTCATCTTTGGCTCCGTCTGAAATTGCCCTGTTTCGAGGCAGTTGCACAACAAAGCGCCGCCACCTCCCCTAGCCCTGCCATAACATTTTCCCGGTCTCATGCCGTTGAAAAATCCTTTTCAAATAAGAACAATTATGCGTAGATTGTCAATTATCCAACTCCCGATGAACGGGAGGAAAACAGGGAACGGCACGATGAAATCCAAATCCGCAGGCAACAGAATCCGCCATATGCTGATGAGCACAGCGCTGATCGCAGCGTTTGCCACGGCGAGCGCACCGGCCTTCGCCGATGTCGTCAAGATCGGCCTGCTGGCGCCGATCACCGGCCCTGCCGCGGCGGACGGCCAGGAATTCCAACGCGGCGTGCAGATGGCGATCGATGAGGCGAACGCCGCCGGCGGCGTTGCCGGCAACACGTTCGAACTGGTGGTCGGCGACGTCAAGGATCAGTCCGCCGGCAACGTCACCAGCGCGGTCGAACGCCTGCTTGGCGATCCCGGCGTGCAATTCATGCTCACCGGCTACGCCAGCCTGACGAATTTCGAGATCGACAACATGGCAGAGGCCGAGATGCCCTACATGCTGGCGGCCACCTCTCAGCAGACCAGGGACATCATCGCGCCGAGCCCCGACAAATACATGTGCTGCTGGTCCCTGACGCCATCCTTCGACGCCTACAATACCGACGTCACCCTGTTCGTCGAGAAGCTCGCGGCCGACGGCAAGATCACCTTGCCGACCAAGAAGGTCGCCATCATCTCCTCCGACAATGCCTATTCGAAGACCATCTCCGAAGGCATGAAGAAGACCTTCAAGGAGAAGGGCTGGACCATCACGGTCGACGAGATCGTGCCGTTCGGCGAAGTGACCGACTGGCGCCCGATCCTGGCCAAGGTGCGCGAGAACGTTCCCGACGTCGTCATCAACACCGACTATCTGCCGGGCAATTCGGCGTCCTTCCTGAACCAGTTCCTCGAGCAGCCGACCAAGAGCCTGGTCTTCCTGCAATATGCGCCGAGCGTTCCGGAGTTCGTCGAACTCACGGGCAAGAAGTCGAACGGTGTCATCTACAATCTTCTGGGCGGTGCCCTGACGACGCCGAAGAACCCGCGCGCCGACGAGGTAGCGGCCAAATTCAAGGCCAAATACGGCGTCGAAAGCGGCACCTATGGTGTCGGCCTCTATGAAATGACCAATGTCTATTTCGACGCGGTCAAGAAGGTCGGCGGCGCATCCGACCATGCGACGATCATGAAGGCGCTGTCGGAGACCGACAAGCAAGTCGCTGAAGGCCGGCTGAAATTTGATCCCGCCACGCATCTCGCGACGCAGGGCGACGACTATATCCCGATCACCTTCTTTCAGATCTGGGACGGCCAACGCACGCTGATCTCGCCGGAAAAATACGCCACCGGCGCCTTCAAGCCGCAGCCCTGGATGCAGTGAGGCATGGCTCTGCTTGAACTGGACGACGTGTCGAAGGCCTTCGGTTCGCTGAAGGCCGTCGACGGCGTGTCGTTCAAGGTCGAGGCCGGCGAAATTTTTGGCATCGCCGGTCCGAACGGCAGCGGCAAGAGCACGCTGTTCAACATCATCACCGGCATCCCGTTCGGGCCGGACAGGGGCCACATCCGTTTTGACGGGACCGCGATCAACGGCAAGCCTGGACATGCCATCGCGCGCCTTGGCCTTGCCCGCACCTTTCAGCGCGAGACCAGCTTCGACGGGCTGACCGTATTCGAGAACGCGTTGATCGGCGCCAGCTACGGCCGGCAGGAGAAAGCGGCGGCCGCCGCCCGAGACGCGGCGGCCGAGGCATTGGAATTCGTTGGGCTGGGGCCTGCGTCCTTCGGGCGGCTGGCCGGCGAGCTTTCCGTCTTCGAACGCAAATGCCTAATGCTTGCCACCGCCATCGCCATGAAGCCCCGCATGCTTCTGCTCGACGAGCCGGCGTCGAGCCTGACCAAGCCCGAGATCGAGACGTCGATCGGGCTGATCCGCCGCACCGCCGAGCGCGGCATCACCATTCTCCTGATCGAGCACGTGCTGACCTTCCTGATGAGCCTGTCGCGGCACCTTCTGGTGCTCAACAATGGTCGCGTGCTCGCCGCCGGTGAACCGGAGAGCGTGATTGCGAACCAGCGCGTCATCGAAGCCTATCTCGGAACCCGGAGGGCGGTGGCGTGAATCCCATCCTCACCGTCGAAGGCGTCACCGCCGGCTATGGCCGCGTCACCGTGCTGCACGACATTTCGATGGAGGCCGGCCGCTTCGGCAATGTCGGCCTGTTCGGCCCGAACGGCCATGGCAAGACGACGCTGCTGCGCGCCATCTCCGGTCTCCTGCGGCCGAAGAGCGGCCGCATCCTGTTCGACGGGCAAGACATATCAGGCCTCAGCGCCCGCGCCATCGTCGGCACCGGCCTGATTCATGTGCCGCAAGGCAACCGGCTGTTTCCCGACCTCTCCATCGCCGACTGCATGAAGCTGGGCGCCTATTCGCCGCGTGCCCGCCCACATGAGGCGGAGAACCGCGAGAAGGTGATCAGGCTGTTCCCGAAACTGGCGGAACGCTGGCGCCAGCGCGTGCGCACGCTGTCCGGCGGCGAGCGCCAGATGGTGTCGATCGGCACGGCGCTGATGAGCCATCCACGCCTGCTGATCCTCGACGAGCCGACGCTTGGGCTGGCGCCCAAGATCAAGGACGAGCTCTGCGCCTCCGTCATGGACATTTCGCGCGGCGGCGTGCCGCTCATCGTCGTCGAGCAGGACATCGAATTCCTGCTGGAGCTGACGCAGCAACTCTACCTCGTCAACCATGGCGCGGTGGCGACCGAGATCAAGCCGGGCGAAAGCCTCGACCACGGCGAGATCATGTCGATGTATTTCGGACACTAGGAACGTCGAATGAGCGCATTGGCGGAAATCCTGTTCGGCGGCCTGTTCCAAGGCTCGCTCTACGCCATGATGGCGGTCGGTCTGGCTTTGGTCTGGACGACGATCGGCGTGTTCAACTTCAGCCATGGCGTGTTCATGATGCTGGGCGCCTATATCGCCTGGCAGTTGGTCGAGCTCGGCCTGCCCGCGGCGGTGGCCTTTCCGATCGCTGTCGTCGTCATGGCCGGCGTCGGCTGGATCCTGCAGGCGAGCGTCGTGCGGCCGCTGATCGGCCGGCCCAACATCGTGCTGGTCGTCGTCATCACCACCCTTGCCGCCGGATCTCTGATCGAGAACGGAGCGCTCACCATCTGGGGGCCGCGTTCCAAGCAGATCCCGGCGCTGATCGACGGCAACGCCACCATCGGCGGCGTCGGCGTTTCGCTCCACCAGATCGCCATCATCGTCATCACGCCGCTGATCCTGGCGGCACTGTGGATGTTCCTCAACCGCACGCGGCTCGGATTGGCGTTGCGTGCGGTGGCGCAGAACGAGGATGCCAGCCATCTGGTCGGGCTGAACGTCACCGCGCTCTATGGGCTCGCCTTCGCCATCGCCGCATCGCTGGCGGGGCTCGCCGGCATCTTCATGGGCGGTTATCGTTTCATGTCGCCCGTCATGGGCAGCGACCCGCTGCTCAAGGCGCTGATCGTCGTCGTGTTCGGCGGCATATCGAGCATATCGGGACCGATTTTCGCCGCCTATCTGATCGGCTTCTTCGAGGCCGCGTGCAGCTATTATTTCGGCCTCTACTGGACGCCGGCGCTGCTGTTCGGCGTGCTGATCCTGACCCTGATGGTGCGCCCCGAGGGCATTTTCGCCAGCCGCTCACGAGGCCTCGCATGACCGACATGACCTCACCGATCACCCAGATCCGTACAGCGGCGGCAACCCCGATCGCACCCGGCCGCACGCCGTGGAAGCACGAAGCCGTCGGCTTCGTGCTCGGTTTCGTCGTGCTGGCGCTGCTGCCGCTCGTCTTTGGCGACACCTATGCCCGCCACATCCTGATCATGGCCTTCATCTACGCCATCGTGGCGTCGAACTGGGACCTCAGCCTCGGCTATGGCGGCGTCTTCAATTTCGGCCATCTGGCGCTGTTCGGCATTGGCGTCTACGCCTACAGCCTGCTCACCAAGCTGGCCGGGTTCGACCCGTGGATCGCGCTTCTTGCCAGCGGCATCATCGCCACGCTTGCCGCGATCGTGGTGACCATCCCGATCCTGCGCCTGAAGGGCATCTATATCATCCTGGTCACCTTCGGCTTCGCGCAATTGGTCATGCAGGTGATCCTCAGCCAGTCCGACATCACCGGTGGCACGCAAGGGATCGTGCGTATCCCCGGCCTCTACTGGTTCGACCACAACATGGTCCGCGACGCCAAATTCGCCTATTTCTACATCGCGCTGGCGCTGCTGGTGGCGAGCACGCTGTTTCTGCGCGTGTTCGTGCGCTCGCGCGCCGGCGCCAGCATCGTGGCGTTGCGCGACAATGAGGAATATGCCATCAGCCGAGGCGTCTCGATCGTTCGCCAGCGCATGCTGACGCTGGCGGCAAGCGCCTTCTTCACCGGCATTGCCGGCGCCTTCTACGCCGCCTACCAACGCAATGCCTCGATCGACGTGTTCGGCATGAGCCTGGCGACCATCATCCTGTCGATGGTGCTGCTGGGCGGCACCAGCACCATCTACGGTGCCGTCGTCGCCTCCTTCGTGCTGACGATCTTCGCCGAGTGGATGGCCGATTTCGGGGCATGGCGCCCGATCATCACCGCGGTGCTGATCATCGGCGTCATGCTGGCCTATCCCAGCGGACTGGCAGGCATGATCAGGTCGGCATGGGGTGCGGTCGCCGGGCGGATCAAACGCCCGGCCTGACTGCCTGGAACAATAGCTCCGCTCAGCGCACGCCGCACCAGTCGATCACCGAAGCGGCAATCACCTTGGCGGTCTCGACCACCGATTCCACCTCGACATATTCGTTGGCGCCATGGAAGCCGTCGCCCGACGGGCCGAAGATGACGCCGTCGACGCCGGCGCCGGCATAATGCGCGGCATCGCACACGGCGACGAAGCCGCTTGCCTTCGGCGTCTTGCCGATAGCGGCCTTGCGTTTCATCAGCGACCTCACCAGCGGATGGTCGACCGGGGTGTTCATGGGCGGGAAATGCAGCCCGCCGAGTTCCCACTGGATGACAGGCGGGTTGTCGCGCAGCCAGGCGTCGGCCTCGGCGAAATGATGGACGAACTCCTCGAAGTCGCGGCGGTATTCCGACGAGTTTTCGTCCGGCAGGAATTTCATGTCGAGGTCGAGCACCGCGACATCGGGAATGATGGCCGGATTGGTCATCACCGTCGGCAGGCCATGTTCGCCAAGGCCCGTTCCGCCATGCATGACACCGATGTTGATCGTGTTCATGCCGACCGGCAGCAGCGGATGGGACTTCGCCCGTGTCCGGTCCAACTCATATTGGCGGACGGCGGCGATGAACCGCGCCGCGATCTCGATCGCGTTGACGCCCGGCTTCAGCCGGCCCTTGTCGTGCCTCTGCGGATAGATTTCGTTGTAGCGCAGCGCCGAATGCGCGTTGCGGCCACGGATCGTCACCCGCGCCCACTCAAGCCCGCCCTCGACCGGCAGGACATCGCCCCAGGTCGGCTCGGCGACCAGCACCGCCTTGGCGAGCTTGCCCTTCTTCACCGCATCCATGGCGCCGAAGCCGCCGGCCTCCTCGTCGACGACGGAGTGGATCGCCAGCCGCCCCTGCAGCGTGATGCCTGCCTTGCGGATCGCGTGCGCGGCGGCGACGCAAGCCGCGACGCCGCCCTTCATGTCGACCGCGCCCCGGCCATAGAGCCGGCCGTCAGTGATCTCACCGCCGAACGGATCGACCGACCAGTCCTTCATCTCGCCGACCGGCACGACATCGATGTGCCCGCACAGGATCAGGCTGCGGTCTTCGCTTCCAGCCCATTCGCCGACCAGATTTGGCCGGCCGGGCAAGGCGTCCCACTGCTCGGTCTTGAAGCCATCGTGCTTCAAGATCGGCTCCAAGAGCGCCTGGACGTCCGCCTCGCGATTGATCGCCGGATTGGCTTCGAATTTGGGATTGACCGAAGGGATGCGGACCATGTCGCGGACCAGGCCGATCAGCCAGTCGCGGTCGGCCTCGATTTCAGCCTGCGCGGCATCGATGATGGTCTGGATATCGGCCATGATTGTTCCTTCCTCGCATCGCCGCGCCGGGCGCTTCGACGCTATTTCCTCGGGGTTCTTGGTTTGGTGGTTTCGGTGTCGAAGGGCGACAGGCCGGCATCGAGGGTAACGGCATTGGCGCTGCGGATTTTCTCGATGTCCTCGATGCGCTTGCGTACCCCGGCGCCATGGCCTTCCAACGCATGGGCAAAAACGGTTTCCATCTGCGCGACGGCGGTCGCCAGCGTGTCGAAGGGCGAGTTGGCGTCGATCGCCGCCACCATGGTCAGGTCGGCCACGTCAGCGATCGGCGACAGCCACACATCGGTGAACAGCAGGACGGAGACGCCGCGTTCTTTCGCCTGCTGTGCAAAACTCACCACGTCCGACTGGTAGCGCCGGTAGTCGAACACGACGAGAAGGTCGCGCTTGCCAAGATCGATCAACAGGTCGAAATCGGCGGGGCTCAACGAACCGATGTCGCGCACGCCGGAGCGGAACTGCAGAAGGTAACCCGCAAGCATGGAGGCGATATGGCGGCTGAAACGGCCGCCCAGCAGCACGACCTGGCCCTTGGTCTCGAGCAGCAGGTTGACGGCGCGCGTATAGGCCTGCAGGGGCACCGCCGTTCGCGTACGCTCCAGACTGTCGGAAACCGAATGGAAATAGGCCAGTGCCGTGCCTTCGCTGGAGCCGCCCGGGCGCTTGGCCTCCATCATCAGCAGCGGCGAATGCAGCCGGGATTCCACTTCCGTGAGCAACCGCGCCTGGAAATCGGCAAAGCCGACATAGCCGAGCTTGGTCATCAGCCGCGTCACGCTCGGGTCGCTGACGCCGGCGCGACGCGCCAGCCGGGTCGCTGTTCCCAACCCCGACATCGGATAATCGGCAAGCAGGACCTGAACGATCTTTTCTTCCGCCGACGTGAACGCCAAGGTGGCGTTGGCCAGTTCTTCGCGGATCGACATGGTCATCGCCTCTCGCCGGGGAAAGACGATTATCTTACAATTTCATGCCTGATTGTCAAATTTGGATAATATCTTACAGGCTTGCAGAGTCGACCTATCTGAAGCTGGCGATGGGCAGGAATTTCACCGCGGAGCCGGTGAAGCGGCGGTGATCGGACGTCTTTCCTCGTGGCTGGAATCCATCGAGATAAACCTGCTCCGGCGCCGTGCGGATGAAATTGGCGGCAATGACGGGCGCCGCCATCGAGCCGGCTCCTGCGCTGCCGCGACCGCTTTCACGCGGACGGCCGGTCAATGCCGCGGGTACAATGACGGCGGTGCCCTTGGGGTCGAGACGTGGCTGGACACGGTCGGCCTTGGGGCTTGTCCTGGCACGATCTTCGGGTTTCGACGCCGGGACCGCAATCGGCTGGCCAGCCAGCGGATCGAGATTGTCATCGGCGTGATGCGTGGCGAGCAAGGCGCCGATTGCATCGGCGGGTTTGGCCGCCTCCGGCTGTCGCGCAGGCCCCGTCCGGCCTTCGGGCCGCCATGTCGGGACAGGGATGTTGAGCGCCACCATGTCCGGACCGGCAATCGCGAGAGCGGCGCCAGCCTTGCCCGAGGCAGTTTCGGCGCCGGCCGCCGGTTCAGCCCGCGCCGGAGATGCGCTGGCTACGCCGAGCGGCACGGTTTGCGGGGTTGGAATGCCTGCAGCGAGCCCGGTGCGCGGTGCGAAAGCGGGTACCGGCACCGTGCCGGGCGCCATCGCCATGACGATCGCTTCGGGCGTCTTCGCGGGCGTTTCTTCGGGGGAAACCATCTGAATGTCCGCCCGCTGGGCTGCCTCCGGCGCCACGATAGCGATGCCCTGTCCGGCCAGCTTCGGTTCAACGACCGTCTTGGGGTCACCGGCCGTCTTGGAGTCAACCGGCTTCGCCGGCTTGCGTGGCGCAGGCGCCACTTCCGCGGCATCGTCGGCTTCGTCCGTGCCGCGCCCACCCAACAGCGACGCCAGCAGGCCGCGCGCCGGCCTGCGTTGGCCGCCGTCGGCGCTTGCCAGTTCGATGTTGGGCGTGCCGGCGGCCTTGCGCGATTTGTAGGCGGCAAACGCTTGATCGTAGCCGGGCAGCGGCTTGCCGTCGCTCGGCACATGGAGCGTATTGCCGTTGGGGAAGACCCTGGCCAGTTCCTGGCGGCTGATGCCCGGCCAATGCCGCACATTGCCGACGTCCATGTGGATGAAGGGCGAACCGGAAGTAGGGTAATAGCCGACGCCGCCGCCCTGCATCTTCAGGCCGATGTCGCGCAGCTTCTTCAGCGGCACATCCGGCAGGAAGAAATCCATGGCGCGGCCAACCATGTGCTGGCTTTCGCGGGCCACCCCTTTCGAACGGCCGCGCAGCATGGCGTTGGTCGCCGGCGAGCGATAGGCGCTGACCACATGGATATAGCTGGTCGAGCCGCTGGCGCGATAAGCCTGCCAGACCAGGTCGAGCAGACGCGGATCCATCCTGGTCGGCTCGTTGCGGCGCCAGTCGCGCAGCATGAAGTTGATCTTCTTCAGGCCCGCCTGATCGTAACGCCCGTCGCGCTTGAAGACGATCTCGGCCTTCTCGCCCGTATGGAGATGCTGAATTCGCAGGGCGCGCGTTTCGGCGAACGCATCGGTGATGCACATGCAAAAGAAAGCGGCCATGAAAGCCTGCAACCGGGTCCAGAAGCGGAAACCGCCGGGCGCGTTCTGTTGGCTTTCAATCACGTTCATGCCTTGCACATCGTTCCTGTTTCGGGCGATTTGACGTCCTCGCCGGAGGCGGAGCCTTCTTTTCAGCACCCTTCCCGGCGCTGCTGACCAGGCGGACAGGCCAGACTTGACCAGGCGGACAGGCCAGCCATTCCACAACACGTCATGTCGAAGAACAGCATCTTGGTTAACGAATCGTGTCAGGCGGCTTTTCGACTGGAGGTTGCCGCCCCCCGCCTTTGGGGAAAGCCACGTTGTCTTCCGGCTGAACGCGCCAACACAGGCAGGCCGACCGACAGGAAACCTTTCATGCAAGTTGGCCGTTGTAGCTGGAAGAGAGGAGAAGTTGAATGGCATCCGTCCGGTACATCGTTTCGAACGTCGACAAGGCGGTCGCGTTCTATCGAGACAATCTCGATTTCAAGACCGACAAGCACAATCCGGGCAAGTTCGCCGCGCTGTTGCGCGACGACTTGACGCTGTATCTCAGCGCCCCAGGTGCGGGGAGCGGTGGTCAGGCGGGCGGCGATCCAAAGCCGGGCGGGTGGAACCGATTTATGATCATTACGACCGAGATCGATGTCCTCATCGAGCGGTTGCGCCGCACTGACGCAAGATTCCGCGGCAAGATCAGCGACGGCGGTGCCGGCCGCGCCATCTTGCTCGAAGATCCCTCCGGCAACGTTATCGAGCTATTCGAGTTCAAGAAGGATCGAGCCTGATTTAGAGCTGGTGGCGACGCTGGTTTTGATCGCCTTCGCCGTGCTGACAATGTCAAGCTTATGTGTACCACCCGGCGTACCAGGCGGCAAAAAGACCAAGGTAGGGGTTCCCAATCAATGGGATAGACTGGTGCTGCGAGAGAGGATTGAACTCTCGACCTCTCCCTTACCAAGGGAGTGCTCTACCACTGAGCTACCGCAGCCGCCGATGGCGGGGCTTCTGCCATATCGAACCGGCAAGCGCAAGGCCAAGAACAACGCTTCTGTGAAAGCCTTTGCCGGATAGCTTTCTATGACATGGCGGTGCCACAATGTTGGCTATCCCTGAATGGCGGGTTGGCTGGCTGCCAGCCGGGGCAGGACGATGAACGACAAGACAAATCCACCGAAAAACAGCGGAACGACCCGCAAGAACCGGCTCGCCGAGCAGTTGCGAGCCAATCTCCAGAAGCGCAAGGCGCAGTCGCGCTCGCGCCGTAGTGGCGACGCCGACAAGCGGCGCGCCGGTGAGGCCGACCAGCGGCCCGACGGGCTCGGCGCGGCAAAGGAAATGCAGAAAGATTAACTCAAATCGGCCACTCTTGGACGGGATGCTCGGAAATCCTATTTCTTGAACCATACCGGCCAATGGTCTAGACGGGCCGACACTCAAACGATTGAACCGGCCTTTTCTGGCCGAGAGGGACATTCTCCAATGGATCGCATCAGAATCGTCGGCGGCAACAAGCTTGCCGGAAGCATTCCGATCTCGGGCGCGAAAAACGCCGCCCTGCCGCTGATGATCGCCTCGCTTCTGACCGACGACACGCTGACACTCGAAAACGTGCCGCATCTGGCCGATGTCGAGCAACTGATCCGCATCCTCGGCAATCATGGCGTCGACTATTCGGTCAATGGCCGCCGCGAGAAGCAGAATGAGGGCTATTCGCGCACCATCAACTTTTCCGCCCGCAACATCGTCGACACGACAGCTCCTTACGAGCTGGTGTCCAAGATGCGCGCCTCGTTCTGGGTGATCGGGCCGCTGCTGGCCCGGATGGGCGAGGCCAAGGTGTCGCTGCCCGGCGGCTGCGCCATCGGCACGCGCCCGGTCGACCTGTTCCTCGAAGGCCTGCAGGCGCTGGGCGCCGATATCGATGTCGACACCGGCTATGTCATCGCCAAGACCCGCAATGGCCGCCTCGTCGGCAACCGTTACATCTTCCCCAAGGTCTCGGTCGGCGCAACCCATGTGCTGATGATGGCGGCATCGCTCGCCAAGGGCGAGACGGTGCTGGAAAACGCCGCCTGCGAGCCCGAGATCGTCAATCTCGCCGAATGCCTCAACGCCATGGGCGCCAGGATTTCCGGCGCCGGCACGCCGACCATCACCATCGACGGCGTCGAAGCGCTGTCGGGGGCGCGCGTGCGCGTCATCCCCGACCGCATCGAGACTGGCACCTATGCCATGGCCGTGGCGATGACCGGCGGCGACGTCGTGTTGGAAGGCGCACGGCCGGAGCTGCTGCAGACCGCGCTCGACGTGATTTCGCAGACGGGCGCGGAGATCACGCAGACCAATTCCGGCATCCGCGTGAAGCGAAATGGCGCCGGGATTTCGCCGGTCGACGTGACGACGGCGCCCTTCCCGGCCTTCCCGACCGATCTGCAGGCACAGTTCATGGGCCTGATGACCATGGCCAAGGGCAAGTCGCGCATCACCGAGACGATCTTCGAAAACCGCTTCATGCACGTCCAGGAACTGGCGCGGCTCGGCGCCCACATCACGCTTTCGGGCCAGACTGCGATCGTCGACGGCGTGGCGAAGCTGAAGGGCGCGCCGGTCATGGCGACCGATCTTCGCGCTTCGGTCTCGCTGGTCATCGCCGGTCTGGCCGCCGAAGGCGAGACCACGGTCAACCGCGTCTACCATCTCGATCGCGGCTTCGAGCGGCTGGAGGAAAAGCTTTCCAATTGCGGCGCGGTGATCGAGCGGATTTCTGCCTGACGATCCGCGGTCGCTTGGCGAAATCATCTGCAAAGCGTTCCTTCTCCCGTCACCATACGGGGAGAAGTGCCCGGCAGGGACAATGAGGGGTGCGCAAAACCTGCGGCAAATGCCTCTGGCGGTATTCCTGTCGCGGTTGCACCGATCGGAAAGACCGCCTAACAGAAAGGCTGATTGCCAACCTCTGGGTGTGAAATCCGCATGGCCTTAAAACTCATTGCGCTCGACGATCAGGATCTGAGCATCGTCTCGGCCCATCTCCAGGACGCCGTGATGAAGGTCTCGGACCTCGAATTCCTGCCCAAGGCCAAACGGTTCGTGCTGACCATGAACCGTTTCGTGTGGGAGGCCAAATCCGGCCTGTTTCGCCAGCACAATGAGCGGCGGCAGGCGGTGCTGCATTTCGACCGGGTGCTGGGCGCCAAGACCAACGGCATTGCCCGCGACAAGCCGGCCGAAATCCTCTCCCTGCTGGCGATCAGCTTCATCGAGATCAGCAAGCCGGCCGGCATCGTCGAACTGATCTTCTCGGGTGGCGGTACCATCATGCTCGACGTCGAATGCATCGAGGCCCGCCTTGCCGATATCGGCGGTGCGTGGGAAGCCACGTCGCGCCCCATCCACAGGGCTTGAGCATACAATGGCCATCACGCTTCGCCAGTCCGACGCCGATTTCGAGCAGCGTTTCGCCGCCTTCCTCATGACCAAGCGCGAGGTATCGGCCGATGTCGACGCCGTGGTGCGCGACATCATCGCGCGCGTGCGCGCCGAGGGCGACACGGCACTGATCGACTACACGCAGAAATTCGGCGGAGGCGACCTCGCCGCGCTAGGCATTGCCGTCTCGGCGGAAGACATCGCCCGCGCCTATGCCGAGGCCGATCCGGCCACGGTCGAGGCGCTGAAATTCGCACGTGACCGCATCCGGTCCCATCACCAGCGGCAAAAGCCGCAGGACGAACGCTACACGGATGCCGCCGGCGTCGAGCTCGGCTCGCGCTGGACCGCGATCGAGGCGGTCGGACTCTATGTGCCGGGCGGCACGGCAAGCTATCCGAGTTCGGTGCTGATGAACGCCGTGCCGGCCAAGGTAGCAGGCGTCGAGCGCATCGTCATGGTCGTGCCGGCACCGCACGGTGTCGTCAACCCGCTGGTGCTGGTGGCGGCGGATATATCAGGCGTCTCCGAAATCTACCGCGTCGGCGGCGCGCAGGCGATCGCCGCACTTGCCTATGGCACGCAGACGATCAAGCCGGTGGCCAAGATCGTCGGCCCCGGCAATGCCTATGTCGCCGCGGCCAAGCGGCGGGTGTTTGGCACCGTCGGCATAGACATGATCGCGGGGCCGTCGGAAGTGCTTGTGGTGGCCGACGGCGGCAATGATCCGGAGTGGATCGCGGCGGACCTGCTTGCCCAGGCCGAACATGATGTGTCGGCGCAGTCGATCCTGATCACCGACGATCCGGCGTTCGGCGAGGCGGTCGAACGGGCGGTCGAGCGTCAGTTGCAAAGCCTCTCGCGCGGCGATACGGCGGCGCAGAGCTGGCGCGATTTCGGCGCCGTCATCCTGGTTCCGACGATCGAAGCGTCGCTGCCGCTGGTCGACCGCATCGCGGCCGAGCATGTCGAACTGGCCATCGACGATGCCGAAGGCTTCCTCGCGAAGATGCGCAATGCCGGTGCCGTCTTCCTCGGCCGCCACACGCCGGAAGCCATCGGCGACTATGTCGGCGGCTCCAACCATGTGCTGCCGACGGCGCGCTCGGCGCGCTTCTCATCGGGCCTGTCCGTGCTCGACTTCGTCAAGCGCACCTCGGTCATGAAGCTCGGGCCGGAACAGTTGCGCATGCTGGCACCGGCGGCGATCGCACTCGCGCGGGCGGAAGGGCTCGACGCGCATGGCCGCTCCGTCACTATCCGGCTGAACATGTAGGCCGGCATGACGGGCTCCGGTCAAACCCGCGCAAAACTGATCGATGTCGAACTCGATGAATCGATCGGCCGTTCGACGCCCGATGTCGAGCACGAGCGGGCGGTGGCGATCTTCGACCTGATCGAGGAGAACCATTTTCAGCCCGTCAACGACAGCGGCACAGGTCCTTACCGGCTGAAGCTGTCGCTGGCCGAGTCCCGTCTGGTCTTTGCCGTGGCGCGCGAGGACGGTGCCGCCGTCGTCACCCACATCCTGTCGCTGACGCCGCTCAGGCGCATCGTCAAGGATTACTACATGATCTGCGAGAGCTATTACGACGCCATCCGCTCCTCGACGCCGAGCCATATCGAGGCGATCGACATGGGCCGCCGTGGCCTGCACAATGAGGGCTCGCAGACGCTGATGGATCGGCTCTCCGGCAAGATCGACATCGACTTCGACACGGCGCGACGGCTGTTCACGCTGGTCTGCGTGCTGCACTGGCGGGGCTGACCCTGGCCCCCGGCGCCCTGCCCCGCTCGGTCCTGTTCCTGTGCGGCATGAATGCCGTGCGCTCGCCGATGGCCGAGCAGCTGGCGCGCCGGATGCTGCCCCCCACCATTTTCGTCGCCTCGGCCGGTGTGCGCGCCGGCGAGCGAGACCCGTTCGTCGATGCCGTGCTTGCCGAGGACGGCCTGACGCTTGGCGAACGTCATCCACGGACGCTGGAGGATCTCGAGGATGACTATTTCGACCTGATCGTCACACTGGCGCCGGAGGCGCACCATGCCGCGCTCGAACTCACCCGCTCGCTTGCCGTCGAGGTGGAATACTGGCCGACGCCGGACCCCACCGACGCCGGCGGCACGCGCGAACACATCATGGCTAGCTATCGCGACGTCCGCGAGCGGCTGAAGTTGCGCATAGGCCGACGTTTTTTGCTTCCAGGAGCAAAAAACGCGACGGATTAAGCGTGTTCACAAGCGAACGATTATCATATACGTTCCGCCGAAATTCCGGCCAGAGTCGGAAGTAGAGCATGATCCGAAAACCGCTTCACACTTCTCGGCATCATGCTCTAGCGCCGAAACTGCCATCCAAGCAAAGGTATCGAATGCCGAAGGAAGAAGTCCTCGAGTTTCCGGGTATCGTCACGGAATTGTTGCCCAACGCGATGTTCAGGGTGAAGCTCGAAAACGAACACGAGATCATCGCCCATACGGCCGGCCGCATGCGCAAGAACCGCATCCGCGTGCTGACCGGCGACAAGGTTCTGGTCGAAATGACACCATACGACCTGACCAAGGGCCGCATCACCTACCGTTTCAAGTAAGATCAAGACCCGAGCGCGATGAGCATTTTGCAAAAGCTGGTGCTTGCCTCGGGTTCGCCGCGCCGCATCGAACTCTTGCAGCAGGCCGGCATCGAGCCTGACCGTATCCTGCCAGCCGATGTCGACGAAACGCCGCTGCGTGCCGAGCACCCGCGCTCGCTGGCCAAGCGCTTGTCGAAGGAAAAGGCCGAGAAGGCGTACGCGTCGCTGAAGACCGAGACCGACTATGCGCCGAGTTTCGTGCTGGCCGCCGACACGGTGGTTGCCGTCGGGCGGCGCATCCTGCCCAAGGCCGAAACGCTGGACGATGCCGCCAACTGCCTCGGGCTCTTGTCCGGCCGTTCTCACCGGGTCTATTCAGGCATCTGCCTGATCACGCCGGGCGGCAAATTGCGCCAGCGGCTGGTCGAGACGCGGGTGCGTTTCAAGCGGCTGCCGCGCGAGGAGATCGACGCGTATGTCGCCTCGGGCGAATGGCGCGGCAAGGCCGGCGGCTATGCCGTGCAAGGCCTCGCCGGCTCCTTCGTCGTCAAGCTCGTCGGCTCCTACACCAACATCGTCGGCCTGCCGCTCTATGAGACGGCGACGCTGCTGTCGGGCGAAGGTTTCAAGACCCATCAAAACTGGTCGTCCGCGCGACCATGAGCCTGGACGACAAAGTCACGCCGCTGCGGCCCAAGCGCCCGTGCCCCGAATGCGGCAAACCGTCGGCGCGCGAGACCTATCCGTTCTGCTCGACGCGCTGCAAGGACATCGACCTCAACCGCTGGCTGAAGGGCGCCTATGTCATCTCGGCCCGCGACGACGAGGAAGAACCCGACGCCGACGATCCAAAATAAGGCCAGGCCATCAGCGCGGGCCAGACTTTCGATCAGGCTTCTGGCGAGCCCGCAGGGCCATTGGAGTCCGACTGCAAAAAGAATCTGTCGAGGAGGGGAATGCAGGCCGCCCCAAGGCCGGCTGCCTGCCGGTCCGACGTGCCATCCCTGACGAAGAGAGACGCAAGATCGCTGGCGCCGATGGCCGTGAGCTTTTCCCTGATCTCCCTCACCAGCTCGGCTCTCACCCATTGCGGCATGAGGCCGTCCAGAACGATGCCCCTGAATGTGGCAAGCGCCGACGCCGAATGGACCGCCAGCGATATGCTGGACGAGGTTGCCTCAATCCATTTCCTGAGTTGCGGGTCAGGGGCGCGAGACCCTGGCGCCAGGCCGACATCGTCAACCGAAACCGATGTGCCGAGCGGTGCCACGCCGCCGGTCGCAGATGGCACCAGGATACGTCCGATCCCAGGCCTTGCATCGCGGCGCGAGAAGCCGAGCCGACCATGTTGGACAATGCCTCCGTCAAGCGAATGCCCGATGAAGATATAGAGGAAGTCGGGCGCGCCTCCGGCCAGCCCATAGGCCAGTTCCGCGCTGCATGCCGCCACCGCATCCCGGTCGAGATAGATCGATAGATGTGTTTCCTTGCCCAACTGCAGGGCCAGGTCCTCAAACTCGGCCCACGCGCTCTCCGGACCGTCCGTGCCCTTGCCGTTGGCAACCGCCGCAAGAATATCCGAAGCTACCGCTATGCCGATGTCCTCCAGCCTCGCGTGCTGGGCTGAGGTCAGGCGCGAGCGCATCTCGGCAATCGCCGTATATGCGATGCGTGCTATTTCACCCATTTCGCCCGCGCCGTACGACAGCCTTCGCTGCTCCAGGACCCCGCCGACAAAATCGACCAGTGCGATGTCCGCATGGCGCAGCCCCAGCCGCAGGCCAAGAAACAGCGCTCCCTCGGGATTGATCGACATCGGGACCGACGGCTGTCCGACCTTGCCTTTGACGGGCCTTCCCGCCACCAGCAGTCCTTCCGCCTCGAGGGAGCGGACGATGACGGACGCGGTCTGCTTGGTGAGCCCGGTGATCTCGGCGATCTGAGCTTTGGACAGTTGACCGTGTATCCTGATCAGCGACAGGGCAAGACGTTCATTCGACGCGCGGAGGCCGACCTGGTTCGCGCCCCTGTAACCTGAATAAATACCGTTCGGGCTCGTTCGGGCAGAGCTTGCGCCACCTATACGTCCGGTCACAGTGATACCCCAATAAGGACGCGCCCGCCGACCTTGGTGTTGGCGGACGCAGATACGACCCTTGGCAAGGATTTGCAGGAGGAGGGCAAATAAGTCAATCGAAATTACCTATTGACTTGGTCTGCGACCTGAAAGTAGCTGGCATGGACCAAAGACGAGGGAAGCGAAGATGATACGCGGCGACTGGATCGCAACATGGACTGCCAGCCCTATGAATATCTGGGCCGCCGACATGGTGATCCCAGGGTTCTACAACCAGACGGTTCGCGAGATTGCCCGCATCAGCGTCGGAGGCCGGCGGTTAAGGATACGGGTGTCGAACGAGTTCGGCAGCGCACCGATCGTCATCAACGCGGCGCACGTCGCACTTGCGGGCGAGGACGGAGCCATCCAGCCCCTGACAAGCCGCCCCCTCACCTTTGGCGGCGAGGCGACCGCCTCGATTGCGCCGGGCGCTCCACTGTTCAGCGATCCCGTGGAACTGGCAACGCCCGCGCTGTCCCGGCTTGCCTTGAGTTTCTATGTGAGCGGCCATCTTCCGGTGGAAACCCATCATTACGAGGCGCAGCAGACGGCATTCATATCCATACCGGGGAATTTCGCCGCCTCCGAACTCCTGCCGCTTCAGCAAACCACCACCAGCCGCTACTTCGCTTCAGCCATCTATGTCGACGCAAAGGAAGGATCGCGCGCGATTGCCTGCTTCGGCGACTCCATCACCGACGGCTACGGCTCGCAGATAGACGGCGACAGGCGGTGGCCGGACATTCTGAGCGAGCGGCTCAGCGCCGGCACCGCGACGCAGGACCTGGCCGTGCTCAATCTTGGTATCGGCGGCAACCGGCTTCTGAGCAATCGCCGCGGCACGAAGGCTTTGGAGCGGTTCGACCGCGATGTGCTCAGCCTGCCCAGGGTGTCGCATCTCATCATTCTGGAGGGCGTCAACGACATAGGCTGGCCCAACACCGCGCTTGCGGGCGCCGATGAGGCCGTAACGGCAAAACAAATCATATCGGCGATCCGGCAGCTTGCCGTGCGCGCCGAGACTGCCGGCATTCGCGTCATACTGGGGACCCTGACCCCATTCGAAGGAACAACATCGGAATCGCCGGTCGGCGATTTCTACACGCCCGAGAAAGAGAAGGTTCGCGGCGCCGTCAATGCATGGATCCGAAAGGCCGAGGGCGTTTACGGCTTTGTCGACTTTGATGCCGCCGTTCGCGATCCCGGCCGGCCAACCAGGCTTCTCCCAGCCTATGATTGCGGCGATCACATCCACCCGAGCGACGCAGGCTACAGGGCCATGGCGCAAGCCATCGACATGGCCCTGTTCGAATAGGCGAACAATTAGTAAGTCATTATGACTTATTATTGACACCCGCCATTGTTTGTTGCATAATGTCCTCGAACGCTGGCGAGCCGTGACTGCAAGCGTCAATGGGAGGATTTCATGCGAACCAATAGTCTGCGGTTGTCGCGCATAGCGCTGGCATGCACATTGAGTGCCTTCACCGCCTTCGGACCAGCGGCTGCTGGAGCGGCGGACCTTTCCTCGATCCTTTTCGTCAACCCGCTGCCCAAATATCCGGCGTGGCGGCTGATCGGCGACTGCGTCGCCAATCGGGCGAAGGAGCTGAACATTCCCACGACCGAATCCGGTCCGACCACCGGCAATCTCGATGCCACCGTCATGATTCAGCAAATTCAGCAGGGCATCGCCAACAAGGCGGGAGCGATACTGACTTTTCCGGCGACGGCGGGATTTGTTCCCGTGCTCCAGCAGGCGGGGAAGGCCGGCATCATGGTCGGCACGTTCTATGGTGCTTCCGGAACGGAATCCGGTTCGAACGTGAACATCGGTGCGAACTTCACACGGGTCGGCGAAATCTTTGTCGAAGCGATAGCAAAGCGCGAGGGGCCGCAGCATGTCGGGCTGATGGCGCAGGGACCAAGCGGCGCGGCCAAAGCCTTCGTCGACGGGTTCACCGCGGCGGCCGCGAAGACCCAGAACGTCACCGTGTCCGCTGTGGTCTACACCAACGACGATGCCAGCAAGGCGCTTGACCAGGCCAATGCCCTTTTGACGGCGCATCCCGAGGTCAACGTCATCGCCTCGCATATGGGAACCGCCACGCAGGGCGGGACCGCTGCCATCAAGTCAAAAGGCCTGACCGGCAAGGTCGTATTCGTCGCCAACGGGACGGCAGGTGGGGGCGAGCAAGGACTTGCCGACGGCACCGTCTACAAGTTGATGCTGCAGGATCTCTGCACGGCAGGTTCCAAAATGGTCGATTCCGTCGCGGCCATCGCTCGCGGCGAGGCGGTTCAGCCGCAGATCGATGTTGGCGTGCGCATGTTCGACGCGAGCGACTACAAGGCGTATCTCGCCAAGGGATGGCAGTGATGGCAATCGCCCAGCCGGACATTCCGGCACCCGCGCTGGAGATGCGCGGGGTGGGCAAGTCGTTCGGCAACGTCAAGGCGTTGTCGAATGTCGATATCACCGCCGGGGTGGCCGAAATCCATGCCATTGTCGGCGACAATGGCGCGGGCAAGTCGACCACGCTCAAGATCATGTGCGGGATTTTCCGTCCGGATCAGGGGCAACTGCGACTGGGCGGAAAGTCGGTTGAGATACGGGACGCGTCGGCGGCCCATCACCTCGGCATCTCGGTTGTTCATCAGGACCTCGCCCTTGTCGAATGCCTGGACATCGCCACGAACATGGCTTTGGGAGCCATTCCGCGCAGGGGGCGCTTCCGGCTGGACCGTCGCCGCATGGAGACGGAAGCCGCCAAGGTGCTGGACGACCTGAAGATAAGGGTCGGCTCGGTCCGCACGCAGATCGGGCTCCTTTCTGGTGGCGAACGTCAAATCGTCGCCATAGCCCGTGCGGTTCGGATGGATCTTCCGATCATGCTTCTCGACGAGCCGACCGCGGCACTGGGAGTCCGGGAGACGGCCCATGTGGGAGAAATCCTCGGCGAACTCCGGCAGCAGGGGAAAGCCGTCATCTGCATCAGCCACGACATGGATTTCGTGTTCCGCAACAGCGACAGCATCACTGTCATGCGGCTGGGGCGCTCGGTCGCGACGCGACGCACCAAGGATACCAGCCGTGATGAAATCATCGGACTGATTACAGGTGCGATCCAGGGCGACACTGCCAGTTCCGATCCAACTTTTGCCTGAACGAGGGAACCAGACCGTGGCCAGCGAACAGGCAGAACACCAATCTTCGACAGCCTCTCAAGGTGTCCTTTCGGAATTGATGTTGCGTCAGGAAACGACATTGCTGGCGGTCATCGTGGCGGTTGGGATCGTTGCCACGCTTCGCAACCCCGCATTCCTCAACCCGGCAAATCTCACCGACATCGCCCGCGCGGCGGTGATCTATTTCGTCATGGGCTGCGGCGCTTCACTGCTCATGATCGGAGGCGGGCTCGATTTCTCCGTGGGCGCCGTCTTTACGCTTGGCGGCATCATCTGCGCGTGGTTGTTGGTGTGGGGAGCGCCCTGGCCGCTCGCCGTCCTGGCGGGCGTGGCGGCTGGTGCCGCCGTCGGATACGTCAACAGCGTGATCATCGAGCGGCTGCACGTGCCTCCGATCATAGCGACGCTCGGCACATTCTTCATCGTCGGCGGGCTATGTGTCCAATTCACTGGCGGAGAAGACATTGTCCCGCTGCCCGAAACGTTTCAGGCCCTGGGTCAGGGAGCCGTGCTCGGCGTCCCCTACATCGTTCTCTATGCCATCGCGCTGGGACTGCTTTTCTGGTTCCTGCTCGAGCAGACGCCGTTCGGTGTCGAGACACGCGCGCTGGGTGGCAATCGCAAGGCCGCGATCGCCAACGGCCTCAAGGTCAACAGGCTCGATACGATCCTCTACGTCACCGCCGGCGCCACCGCCGGCCTTGCCGGTGTCATCTACGCTGCGCGCGTTGGAAGTGGCCAAGTTGCCGCCGGCGGACCCTCGGTCACACTCTCGGTCGTCACGGCCGTGCTCATAGGGGGTATAAGCTTGCTCGGAGGCTTGGGCACAATCACCGGCGTTGCGGTCGGGGCCCTCTTGCTATCGGCGATCGATAACGCCCTCATCGTTGCCAGCGTGCCGCCCCAATACAACAGCATCATCATCGGCGCGATCCTTATCTGCGCAGTGGCGGTTGATCACATGCGCAGGGAACGTCTGTACAAGCGCCGCCGGTGAGGTCTTCCCGGAGTTGCCCTGCTCAGGCCGCGTGGGTCTTGCGGCTTGTCCGCGCCCAGGCCGGCAGCCAGTCGCCGTGGGCGGCCAAGAGATCATCGACCAGCGACCAGATCTGGTCGAGGTCGAGTTCGGCCGCCGTGTGCGGATCCATCATCGCCGCGTGGTAGATGTGTTCGCGGTTTTCCGTCATCAGCGCCCGCACCGTCAGTTCCTGGACATTGATGTTGGTACGGATCAGCGCCGTCAGTTGTGGCGGCAGGTCGCCTATATAGGTCGGCTGAATGCCGGACGCGTCGACCAGGCACGGCACTTCGGCGGCGCAATCGCGGGGCAGCGAGGTGATGCAGCCATTGTTGCGGACATTGCCGTAGATCACCGACGGCTCGCCGGTCCAGACTGAATTCATGATCGAGGAGGCATACTCCTTGGACTCCTCGACCTCGATGCGCTGGGCCGAGCGGTAGGCCTGTGCCTGGTCCTTCCAGCGCTCGATCTGCTCGACGCAGCGCTTGGGATATTCATCGAGCGGAATGCCGTATTTCTCGATCAGATCGGGGCGGCCGTCCTTGATGAAATAGGGCGTGTATTCGGCGAAATGCTCCGAGCTTTCGGTGACGAAATAGCCCAGCCGGGTCAGCATCTCGTAGCGCACCTTGTTAGGACAGCGCGGGTTCCAGCCGGGCTTCGGCGCGCGGCCCTCGCGATAGGCGCGCACCAGGTCGGGATAAAGATCGCGGTAGGATCCGTCCGGCTGGCGATGCTCGAACTTCAGATAGAAGGCCATGTGGTTGATACCGGCCGAGCGGTAACGAATCTCGTTGTAGGGAAGGTCGAGGTCGTGCGCCAGTTCCATGGCCGTGCCTTGCACCGAGTGGCACAATCCGACCTGCCGGATCTCGGGATATTTCTCCGATATCGCCCAGGTGTTGATCGCCATCGGGTTGACATATTGCAGCATGATCGCCCGCGGGCAGACGGCGAGCATGTCCTCGCAGATCTTCCACAGATGCGGCACGGTCCTGAGGCCGCGCATGATGCCGCCAACGCCGAGCGTATCAGCGATGGTCTGGCGCAGGCCGTACGTCTTCGGCACCTCGAAATCGGTGACGGTGCAGGGCTCATAGCCGCCGATCTGGAAGGCGACGACGACGAAATCGGCGCCCGCCAGCGCCTTGCGCTGGTCCGTGCAGGTCTCGGCCTTCGCCTTGACGCCAAGCGTGGCGATCAGCTTGTTGACGACGACCGCGCTTTCTTCCAGCCGCTGCGGGTTGATGTCCATCAGCGCGATCGTGGCGCCCGAAAGCGCCGGCCGCTGCAGCACGTCGCCGACGATGTTCTTCATGAACACCGTCGAACCGGCGCCGATGAAAGTGATCCTGGGATGTCTTGCCACGTTAACCTCCGGCATGTGTTCAGGCCACGTCGAATGCGGCCCTGACGAGCCGTTCGGTGTAGGCGGTCTTGGGATTGGTGAGGACCTCGTCGACGGGTCCCTGCTCGACGATCTTGCCGTGCTGCATGACGATGACGCGGTGGCACAGCGCGCGCACCACCTTCAGGTCGTGCGAGATGAACAGGTAGCTCAAGCCGCGCTCGTCCTGCAACTTGCGCAAGAGATCGATGATCTGCGCCTGGACGGACAGGTCGAGCGCCGATGTCGGCTCGTCGAGCAGGATGAATTCGGGTTCGAGCGCGATGGCCCGCGCAATCGCGATACGCTGGCGCTGGCCACCGGAGAATTCATGCGGAAACCGCGACAGGATATCGCCCGGCATGCCGGCGCTGACCAGCGCCTCGCGCACCCGCTCGACCCGCTCGCGCCACGTGGCGCCGATGCTGTTGACGATCAGCCCTTCCTCGATGATCTGGCCGATCGTCATGCGCGGGTTGAGCGAGGAGAACGGGTCCTGGAAGACGATCTGCATGCGCGAGCGCAGCGGCCGCATCTGCGTCCGCGACAGGCCATGGATCGGCTGGCCGTCGAAACGGATCTCGCCGCGTTTGGCGTCGGTCAGCCGCAGCAACGCCTGGCCGAAGGTGGTCTTGCCGGAACCGGATTCGCCGACCAGTCCCAGCGTCTCGTGGCGGCAAAGCTTGAGATCGAGATCGTCGACCGCGACCAGTTCACGCCAGTCCGGTTTGAGAAACGTGCCATGGCGCAGCATGAAGCAGACGCGCACGCCATCCGCCTCGAGGATGGTGCCTGAGCCCTCCGGCAACGGTTGCGGGCGTCCCCTTGGCTCCGAGGCAAGCAGCCGCTGGGTATAGGGATGCCGCGGATCGGCGAACAGCCGTTCGGTGACGTTGTGCTCGCACATTTCGCCATGCTGCATCACATAGACATAGTCGGAAAACTTGCGCACCACGGTGAGATCATGGGTGATCAGGATCACCGCCATCCGCAGCTCTTTCTGCAGATTGCGGATCAGGTTGAGGATTTGGGCCTGCACCGTGACGTCGAGCGCGGTCGTCGGCTCGTCGGCGATCAGCACGTCGGGATTGTTGGCGAGCGCCATGGCGATCATCACGCGCTGGCGCTGCCCGCCCGAGAGCTGGTGGGGATATTGCTTGAGCCGCGCTTCGGGTTCGGGGATCTGCACATGCCGCAAAAGTTCGAGCGCCCGCGCCCAGGCTTGCTTGCGGCTCACCTTGCGATGCACCCTGATCGCCTCGACGATCTGGCTGCCGACCGTATAGATCGGGTTGAGCGAGCTCATCGGCTCCTGGAAGATCATCGAGATGCGGTTGCCGCGCAGCTTGCGCCGGGCGCTCTCGGGGAATTTCAGGATGTCCTGTCCGTCGTAACAGATGCTCGATTTCGGCGACACGGTGGCCCGCCGCGACAGCAGGCCCATGACGGTGCGCGCCGTCACCGACTTGCCGGAACCGGATTCGCCGACGATCGCGATCGTCTCGCCGCGATAGAGCTGGAACGAGATGTCCTTGACCGCTTCGACCACGCCGTGTTCGACCTTGAAGGCGACCTCGATGTTGCGGGCGTCGATGACGGGCTCTCCCTGGCGCCCATCATGGTCGAGGCGGAAGGCTGGTGCGAAGGGCTCGGCGAGTACGATGGTCATCCCGGTCCCCTCAATACGGATCGACGGCGTCGCGCAGGCCGTCGCCCAGCGCGTTGAAGGCGAACACGGTGACGAGCACGAAACCGACCGGTGACAGGATCCAGGGATAGGTGCCGATGACCGAATAGGTCGCGGTGTCCTGCAGCATCAGGCCCCAGGAGATCAGCGGCGGCTTGACGGCGAAGCCGAGGAAACCGAGGAAGGATTCCAGCAGCACCACCGTCGGGATCGCCAGCGTCACGGCGACGATCACATGACTCATCACATTGGGGAAGATGTGCTGCAGGATGATGCGCTGGTCGGTGGCCCCGACCGCCATGGCGGCGCGCACATATTCGATGCGCGCCAGCGCCAGTGTCTTGCCGCGCACCTCGCGCGACATCTGTGCCCAGCCGAGCGCCGACATGACGATGATGACGAAGGCGAGGAACACATTGGTCGGCGCGGTGACCGGGATCAGCGTCGTCAGCGCGAGATAGAGCGGCAGTTGCGGGAAGGCCAGCACCAATTCGACGAAGCGCTGCATCCAGACATCGAACCGGCCGCCGAAATAGCCTGACACCATGCCGACTGTGGTGCCGATGACGGTGATGATGAAGACGACCGTCAGCGCGATCATCAGCGAAACGCGCGAGCCGTGGATGGCGCGCGACAGCACATCGCGGCCGAATTTATCGGTGCCGAGGAAATGCACCGGCTGGCCGTCCGTCGAGGCAAAGAAATGCCGGTTCGCCGGGATCAGCCCGAAGAGCCTGTAAGGCGCGCCCTCTACGAAGAAGCCAAGCAGCCTTGGGTGGTCGTAGTCGGGACCGACGATGGGCTGAAAGGTGACCGGATCGAGATCGGCCGAATCGGCCAGCGCATAGACCCTCGGCCGCGCGACGAAATTGCCGTCCTTGTCGTGGAAGGAAGGCAGCTGCGGCGGGGCGAAGCCGACATCGGTCGCCTTCGGATCCATCGGCGCCAGGAATTCGGCGAAAACGGCCATGACCAGGAGCAGCACGACCAGCCAAAGTCCGGCCATACCGGTCCAGGAGCGCTTCAGCCGGCGCCAGACAAGCGCCATGTAGCTCTCATTGCCGCGCGCGGGTGCCACTGTGGCTCGCTCGGCCGGCAAGGGTGGTGGTGAAGGGTCGCGCGCCAGCATCTAGCCCTCCCCGAACTGGCGCACGCGCGGATCAAGCAGGACCAGCAGCATGTCGGCGATGATGTTGCCGACGATCAGCGTCGCCGACAGCACCATCATGAAGGTGGCGGTGACATAGACATCGCCGACCGCCATCGAGCCGACGATCGCCGGACCGACGGTCGGCAGCGCGAAGATGATCGCCGTCTCGATCTCGCCGGTCAGCATATAGGGCAGCACCACGCCCTGATACATGACCAGCGGGTGCAGTGCGTTGGGCACGGCGTGGCGCATGACGACGGCGCTGCCGGTCAGGCCCTTGGCCTTGGCTGTCTCGACATATTGCGCGTTGAGCGTGTCGAGCAGATTGCCGCGCATGACGCGCATATTGTAGGCGAGGCCGCCGAAGGTGGCGATCGCCACCACCGGCCAGACATGCTTGACCAGGTCGACGAACTTGGCCCACGACCATGGCGCGCCGCCATATTGCGGCGAGAAGAATGAGCCGATCTCCGAGACGTTGAACTGGAAGACGAGGAGATAGACGATGATCAGCGCCATCAGGAAGCGCGGCACCGTCATACCGAGGAAAGAGATGGCCGAAAGCGTCGAGTCGATCCAGGTGTATTGCCGGGTCGCCGCCCATATGCCGAAGGTGACGCCCAGCACCGAGGCGAGCAGATGGCAGACCAGCGCCAGCAGCAGCGTGCGCGGCAGGCGCTCGCCGACGACCTCGGCCACTGGCTTGTTGTAATAGAGGCTGTAGCCGAAATCGCCGCGGGTGACGATGCCGCCGATCCAGTTGAGATACTGGACGGGCAGCGGCTTATCGAGGCCGTGTTCGACGCGATAGGCCTGGGCTTGAGCGTCGGCCTCGGCGAAGGAGGCCCCGCCCTGGTTGATCAGCTGCGAGCGAATGTAATCGGCGTAGTCGCCAGGCGGCGCCTGGATGATGGCAAAGGTGACGAGGCTCAGAATAGCGAGAACCGGTATTGCCGACGCTATGCGCGTGAGCAGGAATCGCAACATCGACGGTCCGCTTCCTCATCTCGCCGGACGCTCCCCTGGAGGGGCGCTCGGAGGGTTGGTTTGTCCCGGCCGCGCCAGCGGCGCGGCCGGGTTTCTCTCAGTCAGGGAGGTAAACTTACATCGGGCCTTTAATCTTACATCGGACCCTTGTCTCCAGGCTTGCCGGGAAGCTCTTCCGGGAACAATTCATATTTCGCCTGCTTGTCGGCCGCGACGAAGACCCGTTCGCGGATGATCGAATCCTCGGCCCAGTTGAACATGAAGATCGGCGTGCCCTGCGGAATGTTCGAGAAGCGCTTGTTGACGATCAAGGCGCCGGGATATTCCGTCAGGCCGATATTGTAGACGTGCTCGGTCGAGATCTTCTGGAAGTCCCGCATCAGACTGGCGCGCTGGTTGTTATCCGCCGACGAGACGAATTTGTTGACGATGTCGACGAGGTCCTTCTCGAAAGGCATCAGATCGACCTCGCCGCTTTCCGGCGCGCGATGATCCCAGCTGGTCTTGGGGCCGACTGGAGCGAGCTGCACGGTGTTCTGCACCACGGAGGTCAGCTCCTGCTCATTGCGCCGGATCAGCCAGTCGAAGCGGCCTGAATATTGGGTGGCATCGCGCTGCGTGCCGTTAAGCCCGTTGAGCACGATCCGGAGGCCAAGCTTCTCCATCTGCGCCACCACGCCTTCGGCGAGGCTCTTGTCGGTCGTGTAGTCGTTGTTGACCAGCATCACGATTTCGACGTTCTTGCCGCCGGCGGTGCCGGCTGGAAAGTTGACGAAGCCGTCGCCGTCTGTGTCCTTCAGACCGGCCTTGGCGAGTTCGGCCTTGGCGCCCTCGAGGTCGAAAGGATAGTAGACGGTGGATTTGCGGTCGTAGAAGCTGGTGCCGGAGGAGAGGCCGCCTGGATAGATCGCGGTGAACGGCCCCTTGACGAGGGAATCGCCCAGCGCCTTGCGGTCAAGCGCCATGGTGACGGCCTTGCGGAAATCCTCGTTGCGGTTCAGTTCGCGGATCGCTTGGCCGCGCTCATCGGGGTTGCCCCAGCCATTGGCGGAAAAGTTCAGGCGCAGATTGTAGCCGATCAGCCGTGGGCCGAAGGCCAGACGCGCCGGCGCATTCGGCTCGGCCGCGCGCTTCAGGGAGGCAACGAAATTTTCCGGCTGCTCGAGATTGGAGAAATCGCCTGCGCCGGCGACCGCCTGAACGTCGCGGTCGGCCCAGGTCGACAGTTTGTAATGCAGCTCGTTGAGATAGGGCAGCTGGTTGCCCTTCTCGTCCACCTTCCAATAGTAGGGATTGCGCCGCATGACGATGATGTCGTCGGCCCGATATTCGACCGGCACCCAGGCGCCCATGACAGGCATGTTCATATATTCCGGCGGGAAGGCGTTCTTGAACTGGTCGTAGGTGTTCTTCGAATATTTCGGGTGCTGCGGCTTCAAGATGTGCGCGGGACCGGGGCAGAACGTGCCATAGGCCATTGCGTAGAGGTGCTGCTTCGGGAAGGCGTCCTTGAAGGTCCACTCGACGGTGTAGTCGTCGATCTTCTTGAGCGTCGTGCCGACGCCGAAGGTTTCCTGGGTGGCGCCATTGAGCGGCGAGACGTTGGGATCCATGACCTCGTCGTCCCAGTAGAACATGACGTCGTCGGCGTTGAATGGCACGCCGTCGGACCATTTGGCGCCTTCGACGAGATGCATGGTCAGCTTGTGACCATCGGCCGACCAGTCCCAGCTTTTGGCGAGGTTGGGCAGCGGCTCGGTGTCCTTCGCCTCGACCTGGAACAGCGGCGCGGTGCGCGTCAGGCACTCGGAAAGGCCGATGTCGATGCCGCCCCAGCCCTGGGTCTGGCCGGCGCCGTAGTTCCAGCCTTCCGGCCGGCCGCCGATGACATGGCGCATCGTATCGCCGTAGACGCCGATACCGTCCGGCATGTTGGCGGTCTTGAAGACCAGCGGCTCTTTCGGCAGCCGGTCTTTCACCGGCGGCAGCTTGCCGATCTTGACGTATTTTTCCGTCACCCAGCCGGGCTCGTGATACTCGGGCAGCGCCTTGAACTCCAGGACGGAGTCGCGCGCCACGTATTTGATCTTGCCCTCGGCCGGAAACGTCGCCGGGACCGGCGGCACGGTCGGTTCGGAAGCGAAAGCGCTGAGCGCCGGAACGGAGACGCTCAGCGCCAGTCCAGCGGCAATGCCAATGCTGCGTAGGTTCCTCATGGTCTCCTCCCTCGTGTTCAGACGTCTGCTGCTGCTCGTCCTGTTAGGCCTCGACGCAATTCCGGACGGAGATTCACCCTTCTCCTGGAATTGCTCCGGCACGCCTGACTGCGGTGGACCTGCCTCCCTGGATCCACTGGCGCGCCCGGTTTTCAGCCGGCCTGTTTCAGAGCGGCCTTTTCGGCGCGCAATTCCTCGATCGAGCGCACGCTTCGCCGCGCGGCACCCGCCCATTCGCGGGTCTTGACCGCGGATTTCGACAGTCGCTCCTTGGCCGCCGGAACCGCATGGGCATATTGCGGCAGCCATTGCGCCTGGGCGACGACCATTTCGTCGACCATCTGCCAAACCTCCTCGGGCGTCGACACGGCGCCGACCAGCGGATCGTGCAGCACGGCAAGCTTCAGAAGATCGATGTCGCCAGATATGGCGGCATGGACCGACATGCGCTGGACGTTGATCGAGGCCATGCAAGTGGCGGCACAGGCTTCCGGCAGCGTGATGCCGGCGGCCATGTTGATGCCGAAGCGGTCGACGAAGCCGGGCGACTCGATGATGGCGTCGCGTGGCAGATTGGTGATCACGCCGTCGTTCTTGACGTTGAAGTGGCCACGATAGACGCGGTTGGTCTCCAGCGCCTCCAATATGTGGCTGGCATGCTCGTTGGAGCGCTTTTGCGGATCGATCGGCTTCGACGCCGCTTCGAGGAACTGCGGATATTCGGTCTCGAACCAGTTGCGGGTTTCCGTGGAATAACGGAGGTAGCCGCCGGTCTCGCCGTGGATCCAGTCCGACATGTCGATCCAGCGGGTGATCTCGTCGGGACGCTTGCGGTACCAGGGCAGATATTCGGAGAGATGTCCGTTGCTTTCGGTGGAATAGACGCCGAAGCGCTTCAGCACATCGATGCGCAGCTTTTCCTGCCGGGAATAGACCGGGTGCGCCTCGAAGGCGGCGACCAGTTCGTCCTTGCCGATTTCACGCCCGTTTAGCCTGAGCTCGATGAACCAGGTCTGGTGGTTGATGCCGGAACAGACATAGTCGAGTTCCCCAGGCGATTTCGCGCCCAGCACCTCGGCGATCTGTTCGGCGCCGTGCTGGACGCCGTGGCAGAGCCCAACCGTGTCGACCTTGCCGTATTCGATCGCCGCCCAGGTGTTCATCGCCATCGGGTTGGCGTAGTTGAGGAATTTCGCGTTCGTCTCGGCAACCTCGCGAATATCCCGGCAGAAATCCAGGATCACCGGAATGTTGCGCTGGCCGTAGAGGATGCCGCCGGCGCAGATCGTGTCGCCGACGCACTGGTCGATGCCGTATTTCAGGGGAATGCGGATATCGTCGGCATAAGCTTCGAGGCCGCCGACCCGCACGCAGCTGATGATATAGCGCGCGCCCTCGATTGCCTTGCGGCGGTCTGTTGTCGCGGTCACCCTGGTCGGCAATCCGTTCGCCTCGACGATCCTGTCGAGGATCGCCTTGATCATCCCCAGATTGTGCTCGCTGACGTCGGTCAGGGCGAATTCAATGTCCTTGAATTCCGGCACACACAGAATGTCGGTGAACAGCTTCTTGGTGAAACCGACGCTGCCGGCGCCGATAATAGCGATTTTGAAACTCATCACCTTCACCTCGATCCAATCGAATGCTAGGCAAGGAGCAGCAAGGGAGGAAAACGGCCACACGCCTTGGCGTGCATGCCATTCAAGCCGGAATCCGGCTTTCTCTCCTCCCGCCCGCTCCTCGATCGCGGGTTATTCGCGTTCTTCGAGGCGGGATTATGCGCTTATTCGCGGTCACGGCCAGAGAAGGATTATGCTTTCAGGGGTAATTTTGTGCTGCGTGATTTGATCGCCAACGGACAGTCGATGCGGACGGTCTCGCTGCCGCGCGGCCGCCAGCGCCTGCATGCCATGCCGACGAGCACAGGCTATGAGGTGCGCGAGGACGTGACCTATGACTGGGATGGGCGAAAGCGCGGCCAGACACCGTTCACCGTGCTCCAGCACACGATCAGCGGCACCGGCCGGCTGCGCTACGAGAACCGCGACTACCGCCTGCAGACGAACGACACGCTTCTGGTGCTGGTGCCGCACAACCACCGCTACTGGCTGGCCAAGGACGAGCGCTGGGAATATTTCTGGATCTCGATGAACGGCGAGGAGGCGTTGCGCATCCACAAATCGATCCTCGACGTGTCGGGGCCGGTCTTTCGGCTGCAGCCGGCGACGATCGACCATCTCGCCGATTGCAGCCTGCGTCTCATCAAGGGGGCCGCTTCACCAGGTGCCGCTTCGGCCATCGCCTACGAGGCGGCGATGGCGCTCTATGACGATGTGTTCGGCTCGCACGCCTTTGCCGAAAAACAGAGCGCCATGCAGCCGGTCATCGATCACATCAACGCCAATCTCGACAAAGCCCTGCCGGTGGCGGACCTCGTCCAGATCAGCGGGCTCAGCCGGGCTCATTTCTCGCGCTGCTTCGCCGAGAGCGAAGGCCTGCCGCCCGCCGAGTTCGTGCTGCAGCAGCGGCTGCAACGGGCGGCGAAGCTTTTGACGAAAGCGGACTTCCTGCCCGTGAAGGAAGTGGCCATCCTGTGCGGTTTCGAGGACGCTAATTATTTTTCGAAGGTCTTCCGCCGGCTCTACGGGACGACGCCCAGCCAGTTCCGCACCACCGGCATGTATGCCAGCTTGCAAACCCCGGCCAGACGCGGCGCCAGACTGTCGGACGACGAGATCTGACACCGCTTCGAGCTTCGTTCCATCAGGCCGCGTGCAGGCTGCCGCCGTCCAGCCACTTGCGTTGGGCGGGCGAAAGCGCGATGTCCAGCGCCCGCAGGCTGTCGTCCAGTTCGCCCAGCGTACGCGGCCCAATCAAGGGAACCGACGGGAAAGGCTGATTGAGCACATAGGCCAGCGCAATGTGGATCGGGCTCTTGCGCAGCCGGGCGGCGAGTTCGATCGCGCGGTCGCGGCGGCCGAAATTGCGCTCGGAGTACCAGACCCGCACCAGTTCCTCGCTGTCCAGCCTGTCGCGCCCGGCGCGATCGGTGAAGAAGCCGCGTCCCTGGCTCGACCAGGCGAAGTTGGGCATCTGCCTGGATGTCAGCCAGGCCTTCCAGTCATCGGTAGAAGAGGTGATGCAGCCGGCCCAGATCGGTTCCAGCATCTCGGCCAGCGAGAAATTGTTGGAGAGCGCGCCCGGCTTCTGCTTGCCGGTGCGCTCGGCATAGGCAATCGCCTCGTCCATGCGCTGCATCGTCCAGTTCGAGCCGCCGAACGGTCCCCGGATGCGGCCGGCCCTCACCTCGCGATCCATCGCGTCGACGAACTCACCGACCGGCACGTCCGGATTGTCGCGATGCATGAAATAGATATCGACATGGTCGGTCTGCAGACGGTCGAGCGACTGGGCAAGCTGCTTGCCGATCACGTCGGGATAGCAGAGCGGCGAATGCGCGCCCTTGGCGATAACGACCGATTGCTCACGCACGCCACGGTTCCTCAGCCATTGGCCGAGCAGCGTCTCGGTGTAGCCGCCCCCATAGACATAGCCGGTGTCGAACAGATTGCCGCCGGTTTCGAAGAAGGCGTCGAGCAGGATCGACCCGGAGGAGAAGGTGCGGAAATCCTCGAAGCCGAGCGCCACCACCGAAGCCGGCTTCGCCAGGCCCGGAATGGTGCGCTTGCCGATCGCCGTGCCGCCCGAACGCAAGGGCCGGCCTGAGATGGTGTTGGTGCGCAGCGAGGCCTTCTCGATCTCATATTCCAATCCCACGGCCGCACGCCATCTGTCGAGCACGCGCAAGGTGCCGAGGCTGTCGGCCCAGCCCATGCCCGGCCAGGCGAATTCCTGCCGCCCGGCGCGGATCGCCTCGCCGGCGGCATCGACCTCGAAGGAATAGACGTGGCGCTTCTCGTTGACGCTGATGGTCTCGCGCGTACCGTCGGCGCCGATCACGTCGATCCGGCCGAGGCCGACATCGCGGTCGCCGCCGGCGAACCAGAAGTCGGGAACCTCAATACGCCCCTTTGTGCCGAAGATACGCAGCACATTGTCCTGGTTGAGCGAGATGCTGCAGGAAACTTCCGCGACGATACCGCCTGGAAAATGCAGGACAGCGGAGGCCCATTCGTCGACGCCGGTTTGACCAAGATGGGAGGTGCCGGCGACCTTGTCGGGTTCGGCGAATGGCTCTCCCGCGGCGGCGCCGGCAATGAGGCGCACCATCGAGACGGGATAGCCGCCGACATCGAGGATGCCGCCGCCGGCAAGATCGTTGGCGTAGAGCCGATGCTCCGGCATGAAATCAGGCATGGCGAAGCCAAAGCTCGACTTGATCATCCTGATCTCGCCGATGACGCCCGACTTGACCAGGTCCACCAGTTGCAGCGTCTGCGGGTGGAGCCGGTACATGAAGGCCTCGCCGAGGAAGGTGCCGGCCTTTCGCGCCGCATGCATCATGGCGTCGGCCTCGAAGGCCGTTAGCGCGAGCGGCTTTTCGCAAAGCACATGCTTTCCCGCTTCCGCAGCCCTGATCGCCCATTGCGCGTGTCCGGGATGCGGTACCGCGATGTAGATGGCGTCGATTTCCGGATCGGCAAGCAGCGCTTCATAGCCATCGAGGATGCGGGCGCCTGGGAAGCTCTCGGCCAGGCCCGGCTTGCCGGGGTTGCGGGCGCCGATGGCGACCAGTGTCCCTGTGCGCGACCCGGCGACGCCGCCGGCAAAGGCCTTGGCAATGCCCCCCGGCCCGACGATGCCCCAGCGAATGGGCGTTGATACAGTCATGTCATTCTCCTTGCGGGCTTGGAAAGGGGCGGCCGGTCAGCGCAGCCGCAGCCCCTTTTCGTCGAACAGGTAGGATTTGCGGATGGAAACGGTGACCTTCGATGTCTGGGGGACCTTTGCCGCGGCGCGCTGGATCACGATGTCCTCGCCATGGCTCGTCCTGGCGTAAAGGAAGCTCGTGCCGCCGAGGTGCTCGACCACGTCGATGGTGGCGGTGAGGTCGGCGTCGCCTTCACCGGCGCTGCCAAAATGTTCGGGCCGCACGCCGACGATGACCTTGCTCCCAGGTTCCGGCGCGGCAACCGTCAGGGGCTGTGTGATGCGGGTTTGCTCCTCGCCCGCCAACTCGACCACGACGCCTTTTGCATCACGCCCGACAATGTGGGCCTTGATGAAGTTCATCTTCGGCGAACCGACAAAGCCAGCCACGAAAATATTGTCGGGATTGTCATAGAGATCGAGCGGCCGGCCGATCTGCTCGACATGGCCGCCGCGCAGCACGACGATCCGATCGGCGAGCGTCATCGCCTCGGTCTGGTCGTGGGTGACATAGACCATGGTGGCGCCGAGCTCCTTGTGCAGTCTTGAGATCTCGACCCGCATCTGCACGCGCAGTTCGGCGTCGAGATTGGAGAGCGGCTCGTCGAACAGGAACACTTGCGGCTCGCGCACGATGGCGCGGCCGATGGCGACACGCTGGCGCTGGCCGCCGGAGAGTTTCTTGGGACGGCGGTCCATCAATTCGCTGATGCGCAGGATCTCGGCCGCGCGCTTCACCCGCCGCTCGGTGTCGGCCTTGGGGTTGCCGGTCATGCGCAGCCCGAAGGAGAGGTTCTGTTCGACGCTCATATGCGGATAGAGCGCGTAGGACTGGAAGACCATGGCGATGCCGCGATCGGCCGGCTCGACATCGTTGACCACCTTGCCGCCGATGGCGATCTCGCCGCCGCTGATGTCCTCGAGCCCGGCGATCATCCTGAGCAGCGTGGACTTGCCGCAGCCTGACGGGCCGACGAAGACGACGAACTCGCCATCGGCGATGTCGATGTTGGCGCCGTGGACGACCTCGAAGGCGCCGAAGCGCTTGGCGACGTTTGTGAGCGTGACGGTTGCCATTCTGCTCCCTATTTGACCGCGCCCGCGGCGATGCCGGCGATGAAATGACGCTGCAGGAGCACGAAGACGACAAGCATCGGCACGGTCAGCATCACCGCGCCCGCCATGATGCCGCCCCAAGAGACTTTGGTCAGGCCGATCAGCGTGCCGAGCGCCACGGGTGCTGTCATCGAACCCGGCTGGCTGTTGATGAGCAACGGCCAGAGATAGTTGTTCCAGGAGGCAAGGAACAGGATGATGCAGAGCGCGGCCAGCATCGGCCGCGCCAACGGCAAGGCGATGAAGACGAAGATACGCCACTCCTTGACGCCCTCGACGCGGGCGGCATCGAACAGGTCGTCGGGCATCATGGAAAAACTCTGGCGCATGAACAGCACGCCAAGCGAATTGAACAGCGGCGGCACGATCAGCGCCACCCATGTGTTGGCGAGCTTGAAGTCGCGCGCCACCATGATGAATTGCGGGATCAGCACCACCGCATAGGGCAGCGTGATGGTGCCCAGGATGATGGCGACGACCACGCTTTTGCCGAAGAACTGGTAGCGGGCCAGCGCCCAGCCGGCCATAGAGGTCAAAAGCACCGACAGGACGGTGTAGGTCACCGCCACGCAAACGGAGATGACGATGGCGCCGACGAAGTCGGTGTCATGCTGCAGATTGTTGAAATTGTCGATGAAATTGCCGTGCGGCAACAGTTCGATGCCGGGGCTGAAGATGCCATTGTCGGGCATGGTCGAGAACACCACCATCATCCACAGCGGAAACAGCCAGATCAGCGCCAGCGGCGTCAGGAAGAGGTGCAGCGCGATGCTTCGTTTCAGTCTTGCCGATGAGAGCGAGCTCATTTCGGTTCCCTCGTCAGCCACAGCTGCACCAGCGTGATGGCGATCGCCAGCCCCGCCATGGTGTAGGCGACGGCCGAGGCATAGCCGAAATTGAGCGAGCGGAAGCCCTGGCGGTAAAGCAGCAGGCCGAGCGTCTCGGTGCCGCCGCCCGGCCCGCCGCGCTCGGTGATCAGGAACGGCTCGGTGAACAATTGCATGGTGCCGATGATCGACAGCACGGCGCAGAAGACGATGACCGGCTTCAACAGCGGCAGGGTGATGTGGAAGAATTGCTTGAGCTTGCTCACCCGGTCGAGCGTCGCCGCCTCATAGACATCCTCGGGAATGGATTGCATGCCGGCCAGCAGGATGATGGCGTTGTAGCCGGCCCAGCGCCAGGTGACCGCGATCATGATCAGCGCCATGGCCGGCGTGACGTTGGAGAACCAGTCGACCTTGGGCAGGCCGATGCTGTTCAGGAGCTTGTTGACGATGCCGAAATCGAGGCTGAACATCAGCCGGAACACCGCGGAATAGGCGACCTCGCCGACCACCACCGGGGCGAAAAAGGCGAAGCGGTAGAGGCCGCGCGCCCTGAGCAGCGGCGAATTCAGAAGCACCGCCATCACCATGGCCAGCGCGATCATCACCGGAACCTGGATGACCAGAATGACCAGCGTGTTCTTCAGTGCGTTGAAGAAGGCGGGGTCGCCGATCAGCCGGCCCCAGTTGAAGCCCGGCGCGAAGCGCCAGGGCACGGTGCGTGTTGCCTGGAACGAGATCAGGAACGAGGAGATGATCGGCCACACCCAGAAGATGGCGAAGATCAGGAGATAGGGCGTGAGAAAGCGATAGGCCGTCGCATTGCGGTTGCGCATCTTTTCTCCTCCTCCTTTCTGTTTTTCCGGTTAGTGAGGCAGCAATTGCCGAAGTAGGCGCCGCCCCTCATCCGCCTGCCGGCACCTTCTCCCCGTATAGTGACGGGGAGAAGGAAGCTGTCAGCACCTCAGGACTTGACCGGCAGCCCGGTCGCCGAGGCGATCTGGCTGGCGGCATCGTCGAGTGCCGCCTTGGCGTCGGGATAGCCGCCGGCGAGATATTTGGTCTGCACCGCGCGCACGATGATCTCGGCATCGCTCTGGAACTGCGTGCCGCGGCTCGGAACAACCTTGGGCAAGGTGCCCAGAATATCCTTCCACACCGCCTGGCCACCCCAGTAGGGCAGGCCCTGGCCGACATAGGGGTCGTTCAGCGCCGAGACCAGCGAGGGGACGAGGCCGAACTCCTTCAGCATGGTGATCTGGCCTTCATTGGTGCCGAGCGTGTATTTCAAATACTCGTAGGCAGCTTCCTTGTTCTTCGACGCCGAGGTGATGGCGAGCGAGGAGCCGCCGAGATTGGCCGCACGCGGGCCGTCCGCGGTCAGGCTCGGCATCAGGTAGACGCCCCATTTGCCGTTTTCGCCCGCCGATTCGGTGCGGATGGTGCCCTCGTACCAGCCGCCATAGACCTGGGTGGCGACGGTTCCGGCGGTGTTGTTGGTGATCTTGGTGCCCCAGTCGGCCGACGAGACGATGCCGGCGTCCTTCATCTCCTTGAGCTTGGTCATGGCGTCGACGCATTTGGGCTGGTTGACCGTGATCGACTGGCCGTCCTCGGCGAAATAGGCGCAGCCCTGTTCGTTGGCGATCATGCGGAAGAATTCACTGTCGCCGTTGAAATCGGCATTGGTCATCGAGACGCCCGGATTGGCGGCCTGGATCTTCTTGCCGGCGGCGATGAAATCGTCCCAGGTCTTGATCGATGCCGGATCGACGCCGGCCTTCTCGTAGAAGTCGCGACGATAGAAGGCGGCGACCGGACCGGAATCCCACGGCATGGCATAGGCCTTGTCGCCGACTTCGAGTTCGGTGCGCTTGAAATCGGGGAATTTCTTCTGGTCCTCGGCCGTGTAGCCCAGCGTGTGCAGGTCGACGAAACAGTCGGGGAACTGGCTCCAGTAATTCTCGGCCTCGCCGTTCTCGATGGTGACGACGTCGGGCAGGCCAACGCCGGCGGCCGCGCATCCGGCGATCGACTTGTCATAGGTCGGCTGGTTGCCGAGATCCTGGACGGTGACCTTGATGTCGGGATGCAGCTTGTTGAAACCGGCAACCGTTGCCTTCAGCGACGAGGCGGCGACATTCCAGCTCCAGATCGTGATTTCGCCGGATTGCGCGAAGGCCGGGGCTGAGCCCAAGGCAAGCGCGAGCACGGCGCAGGACAGTGTGATGCGCATTGAAATCCTCCCATTTCATTTGCTCTCTCTGCGAGCCTGGCTAGACTAGGCACCGGCAAGGGCCTGTCCCCGACAAAGGGAATACGAAATTGGCGGAAAGTAAGATGCCCGAACGGCCGTTTTACCAGCCTGGTGCCAGCAGCGTGGAAGGCCTGCCGTTGCTGCTGCAGATGTTCCACACCAGCCCCCTGGTGATGCTGAAGCCGCATTGGCATGCCCAGGTCGAGGTGAATTTCATCGTCCGCGGCTCCGTCCACTACCGCATGAACGAGCACGAAATATCGCTTTCGGCCGGCGAGATGTGCCTGTTCTGGGGTGGCCTGCCGCACCAGATGGACGATTTGAGCGACGACGCCGTCTATGCCGGCGCGCATCTGCCGCTGGTGCATTTCTTTCGGCTGCACCTGCCCGCGGACATACGCCACCGGCTGATGACGGGTGCGACGCTGGTGACCAGCGCCACCGATCAATCCGACAACGACAATTTCGCCCGCTGGAACCGCTATGCCCGCTCGGGCGATCCGGCCAAGGCCGAGCATGCCGTCAACGAACTTCTGCTGCGGCTGGAACGGGTAAGGTTCGAGCCCTACCGGCTGGTGCCGGTAAACACCGCCGGACAGGAAGCGGGCAACCCCTTCGACCAGCAATCGTCGCGCAATGTCGGGCGCATGTGCGATTTCATCGCCGAGAATTTCCTCTACGACATCGATTGCGTGAACATAGCGGCGGCCGCCGACATCCACCCCAAATACGCCATGAGCCTGTTCAAGAAATCGACCGGCATGACGCTCAACGAATATGTCAACCTGTTGCGGCTGAGCTATGCGCAGGCACTGTTGATGCACCAGGACGCCAACGTGCTGCGCGTCGCCATGGACTCCGGCTTCGGCTCGCTCAGCGCCTTCAACAAATCCTTCCGCAAGCTGGCCGGCATGACCCCATCCGACTTCCGCAAAGGCCTGGCAGGCGCCAGATAGGCGGGCGCACGGCATGCAAACCGGCCCATCGGGCGGCATTTCTTTTCCTGCGGGAAATCCACACCTGGGCGCTGGACAGGCCGAATTCCCGTGCTATAACCCACGCGCTTTCAAGGGGCGCCCACGGTGCCTTCATGAAATCCGGAACACGACTTTTCGTTAGCCGGAGCAGGCCCAGATAGCTCAGTTGGTAGAGCAGCGGACTGAAAATCCGCGTGTCGGTGGTTCGAATCCGCCTCTGGGCACCATTCCCTCTTCTCCCGACACTCCCTTTCGCCGAACCCTCTACGCTTTCAGTCCCCGCAAGCGGCTGAAATTGTTGATCTTTTTATGTCAAATTGCGCATTTTAGCTGGGCCGAGAGCACTTCGAGCGCATTTGGTCCAACGAGGCGGGGGGATGGTATTTCCGTTGGTATTCGACATCCTGATGGTATCGCAACAGCCAAGGGAGACCTGACGAATGGCCCTCTCCGACGTGAAATGCCGAAACGCCCGCCCGGCTTCCAAACTCGTGAAATTATCTGACGGGGGCGGGCTGCAGCTATGGGTGCAGCCCACGGGCTCTCGCCTCTGGCGGGTCGCCTACCGCTTTGACGGCAAGCAGAAACTGCTCGCGCTGGGCAGCTATCCCCTTGTCTCCCTGGCCGAGGCGCGGGAGGCGCGCGATGATGCTAAACGGCTGCTGCTGGCTGGCACCGACCCTGGAAAAGAACGCAGCTTGCGGAAGACCGATTCGGCAAAGGACTCCTTTCGCTCAATCGCGGACGAATATGTTGAGAAGCTGAAGAAGGAGGGACGTGCCGACCGGACGATCAGCAAGGTCAAGTGGCTGCTCGATTTTGCCTATCCGACAATCGGCGACAAATGCATTCGGGAGATCGATCCGGCAGCTGTCCTTGCCGCCCTTCGTCGCGTGGAGGTTCGCGGTCGATACGAATCGGCCAGGCGACTGCGCTCTACCATCGGCACCGTGTTTCGATACGCCATCGCAACCGCACGCGCCGAGGCAGATCCGACGATCGCTTTGAGAGGCGCACTCATCAGTCCAACGGTCACGCCGCGTGCCGCAATCACCGATCCTAAGGCCGTGGGAGGCTTGCTGAGGGCAGTCGACGCATTTGACGGACAGCCTACAACCCGGGCCGCCCTGAAGCTGATGGCACTGATGTTTCCTCGCCCCGGTGAGCTTCGCGCGGCAGAATGGGAAGAGTTCGATTTCGAAAGCTTAGTGTGGGTCATTCCTGAAGCGCGCATGAAAATGCGACGGCCGCACCGCGTACCCCTTTCAAGGCAGGCCGCAAGCGTCCTGACTTCGCTCAAAGAAATCTCCGGTGGTGGATCGCTGCTCTTTCCTGGTGTTCGATCGGATTCGCGTCCGATTTCCGACAACACACTCAACGCCGCGCTGCGCCGTATGGGCTACGGCAAGGAAGAAGCCACCGCGCACGGTTTTCGAGCAACCGCATCAACCCTGCTGAACGAATGTGGGCAGTGGCATCCAGACGCCATAGAGCGGCAGTTGGCCCACATTGAGAACAACGACGTTCGTCGCGCCTATGCCCGGGCTGAGCACTGGGAAGAGCGCGTCAAGATGATGCAATGGTGGGCCGATTATCTGGATGAACTCGAGAGCAAAAAGGCGCGGGTGATCTCAATGAGAGGACACGGGAAGCCTGCTCCCCATGCACCATCGCGATCGTCCACTTCGAATCCAACCTCGGCGGCTAGCCAAGGATTGAGACGAATCTCCAATCTCCGAAAATGACACTGACGCCCAAGGAGACGTGGGGGAGGCCTTGCTCCTTCAAATCGCCAGCCGTCTTGGCTCCCTTCATAGGGCGGTGTGGTCGCGGCGACGGCTGAAGAAAGCGATCCATTTGAGGGCTTTGCGGGCTCGCTTCATCCGGCGCCCAGTAGGCAAGCATAGCCTGACTTGTCGAGTTTCACCGCCCCCCACACCCAAGAGGTGCATATATTGCACTTGCTTGTCAGGTTGGATTTGGCAAGGGAATGCGACATACTCTTACAGGCTGGGACTAAAGGGGATTCGCAGATTGTTGATGGGAAAGGTTGCACGGCGGCCACGGAAGAACGATAAATCGCATTTAGGATGGCTAAACCCCTACACAGGGATAATTAGCGCCTTTTCTGCCATAGTTGTTTCCCTTGTAAGCATTTACAATATCTATCTCACAACGCGCCAATCCGAAATCGCCGAACGCGCGCTCAATTTGTCAAACCGCAATACCGAGATGGCAAGTCTCCTTGTATCACTCCGCAAGACCTGCCAGTCAGTTACAAAGCTACGCGCCGATTTTTTTGGCAGCACTACCTTTTACTACAAAGCTGATTTTGACATGCGGGAGCCGCAAAAGCCTCTCAACGGAGAAAAGCTCAAGATCACATTTGTGGAGGCCCCTAAATATCCTGATCCGAGCACACCGCAAGTGTTGAATAACGCAAAGGAATTTTTGCATTTTTCGGAAGATACTCTTAGCCGTTTTCAGGTCGTTGAACTTTATCTTACTGAAAAGGAAGCAGCCGACGAGAAAACTGAGAACCTCCGATACGCATTTGAAGAGCTCGTTGACGTTGCCGATATGGTGGCAAGCGAGGAAGTCAGCACGCACGACCTAATCGGCAATATGATAGTCGCGTCATCTATGTGCCGGCTGTTACCGGAGAAGCTTTCACCTTGGTTTCGGAACTCTGAGGACAACAGGCTGGGATACATTTTTACCGAGAGCGATGTCAGATTTGAATGGATCAAAGAGCCGGAAGACTTTAGCGAAACGCGCCAATCTTGGGGCCTAAGCCTTGAAGACCGGACGGAGAACGAAGGCACCATGCGCCAACGATTGCTAAATCCTCCACCTGAATTCTGAATTAGAAGTGAAGCCGCCGGCAACTCTGTCATTAGAGCGATGGGTTTCGTTCAACTGTTTTCGTAATAAATCAATTGTCCTCACGCCATCGGATTCCTATCCAACTATCCCACGAAGGCAGAATGTCGATGCGAAACGATCCCGTCTGTAGCGCTCGGCGACTTGGAGCCTCTAGGCACCACCATGCTGCCAGTTTTCATTTCCAGGATCTGAAAAAAATCCTGAGCTTCCGGCGCTGTGCGGCTACAGATCTGGGTCTTGTCTGGGTTATCTGCCTTGGTGAACGAGCTCACCACGATCGTCGAGCAGTTTCGCCAAGCTTATCTGGCCCATCATTTCGACGACCTGGCCGAGGCAGGGACTGAATGATCGCTCGTCGCCCAAGTGACATTTTCAACAATCTTCGATGAGGCGGACGACGCTCCATGTTCATTGAACGCCTGACACTTTCCAATTTCCGTTGCTTCGGGCCTGCCCCGATCACCATCGATCTCACGCCCGGCCTAACAGCCTTCGTCGGCGTCAACGGCGCGGGCAAAACAGCCGTCATGCAGGCCCTTCAGCGCCTCTTCGGGATCACCGGTGACCACCGAAGACTTCGGCGTCAGGATTTTCATATTCCGTCCGCCGAAATCGCCGCGCCCCTGCAACGGAGCTTCGTACTGGAAGCGATCGTGGCCTTCCCCGAACTCGATGCCGCCGGTGCGGGCGGAGCGGCAATCCCAGAATTCTTCCACCAGATGGCCGCCGACGAGGCCGGTAGGCTGAAATGCCGCCTGCGCCTCGAGGCGACATGGACGGATGACGGATCGCTCGACGGAACGATCGAGCAGAAATACTGGGCGATCCGGACTTTCGGCGCCTACACCGAAGCAGACTGTACAGAGCTGAAGGCTACCGATCGCGCCCGCATCCAGATGATCTACGTCCCGGCGACGCGCGATGGCGCCTCTCAGGTCACGGCCTTCCTGCGCGGCAGGCTCTGGCGCGCGATCAACTGGTCGCAGGGGGTTCGGGACACGTTTACCGATGCAGGCACGACGCTCAACGGCGCTTTCGCGGGCGAGCCCGCCGTGGACATCATTGCCGCGGCCGTCAGACGGCGCTGGCAGGAGGTTCATACGGCGGGGACCGACACGACGCCGCTCTTCCGCCCGATCGACCTGCGCTTCCAGGAATTCATCCGCAAGGTCGAAGTGGTGTTCCGCCCCGATGAGGCAGGCCGGGAACGCGCCCTCGATGACCTGAGTGATGGTCAACGGTCGCTCTTCCACCTGGCGATGACAGCGGCGATCCTCGATGTCGAGGCCGGGATTGTCGCCGATCCCGCCCCAGCGGGCTTTCAGGACGGCGGCGTGCCGCTGCCGGCACTGACCCTCATCGCGGTGGAGGAGCCCGAAAACAATCTCGCGCCCTTCTATCTCTCCCGAATTGTTCGCCAGATCAAAGATCTGACGCGAGGACCGCGCGCCCAGGCCGTCGTCTCCAGTCACTCACCGAGCATTCTCGCCAGAGTCGATCCGACCGAGGTCAGGCATTTCCGGCTCAGCCCGGCTGATCGCACTGCACGAGTGCGGCCAATCAGCCTGCCACCCGGTGAGGAGGAAGCGTCCAAGTTCGTCCGGGAAGCCGTGCGGACCTACCCCGAGCTTTATTTCGCGCGCTTTGTCATGCTCGGCGAAGGCGCGTCCGAAGAGGTCGTTCTGCCGCGTCTTGCTGAGGCTATGGGCTTGGAGATCGACCGTTCCTTCGTCGCGGTGGTTCCGTTGGGCGGCCGGCATGTGAACCACCTCTGGCGGCTGCTGACCGACCTCGACATCCCCTACGCGACCCTGCTCGATCTCGACTGGGGTCGTTCCGGCGGCGGGTGGGGGCGCATCAAGACGACTTGCACGCAGTTGCTCGCCAATGGCGTTCAACCGGCGCAGTTATTCGGTCCTCACCTGAACGCAGCGGGCCCCGTTGTGGTCAACGTCGAGGGCTTCGATGCGCTGGCCCCTGACAATATCGCTGGCCTCAACCAGTGGATGGGCTGGCTGAACCAATTCAACGTCTACTTTTGTACCCCTCTCGATCTAGACTTTTCCATGCTTCAGGCCTTCCCGGCCGCCTATCAGGTCGTTGAGCCGGGTCGGCAGGGTCCACCGCCATTGGGCGATCCGCGCACGGCAGTTCTAGGTGACGACGGTCTGCCGCACCTCTATGGCCCACCCCAGGATGCCTTCCTGCGCTGGTATCGTTATCTGTTTCTCGGGCGGGGCAAACCAAGCACCCATGTACGCGTCCTGAGCAATCAGGATTCTGCCGTTCTCGCCGCAGGCGCACCGCCGGAAATCCGAGCTCTCCTGACCTCGATCGTCGCCCGCCTCACGCCCGCGGCTCCGGCAGGTGCCTGATCATGCCTCTTGTTCGTCCCGACGACTGGCGCCCGCGTGGCATCGACGATCTCGAACCCGCAGCGTGGAATGCGCTCCGGTACGGCGGTTCGGCATGCGTGGTGGCTGGGCCTGGCGCCGGCAAGACCGAATTTCTGGCCCAACGCGCGGTCTATCTCCTCGAAACCGGGATCTGCCATGCGCCGCATCGCGTACTGGCGATCTCATTCAAGACTGACGCCGCCAGCAATCTTGCTGCGCGCGTTCGCCAGCGCTGCCCTCCCGAGCTCGCCAACCGCTTCGTGTCGCTCACCTTCGATTCGTTCTGCAAGAGCCTGGTCGACCGATTTCTCAACGCCGTCCCGGCCGATTGCCGCCCCACCCGACCCTATGACATCGCCTTTCCCAAGCGGTGGCAGGTCGATCAGTTCCTGACGCTGGCGCGCCTCAACGCGCCGCAGGAATGGCAGGCCGACATCGCTGCCTTCAGTGCAACGGATTTCGAAGCGCGGGTGGTCGGCGGCTATCGACTTCCGCTCGCGCCTCAGGCACCGCAAAGCGCAGCAGAGTTCACCATCGCCCGATGGTGGGCGACGCAGTTGCGGCCTGGCCATCCCTCCTCGCTGACTTTTGTCAGCATCAACCGTCTCGCCGAGCTCCTTCTCCGCGCCAATCCGCATATCCGCAACGCGCTGGTCGCCACCTACCCCTTCGTCTTCGTCGACGAATTCCAGGACACGACTTTCGCGCAATACGACTTCCTGCTCTCGGCCTTCTCCGGTGGACAGACCATCGTCACAGGTGTCGGCGACGACAAGCAGCGGATCATGATATTTGCCGGCGCTCGAAGGGATGCGTTTCAGCGGCTTGAAGCCGATTTCGGTGCAGCCCGTTTCCCTCTGCTTTTCAATTTCCGATCGTCGCCCGATCTCGTTGCCATCCAGCATGTCGTCGCGCGCGCGCTCGATCCGAATGCCGCTCAGACAGTTGCCCGTGCGGCGCGCCAGGTCGATGGCGACGTGTCGCAAGTCTGGCGCAGCCAGACCAAAGCCGCCGAAGCCGCGCATCTCGCGCAATGGCTCGCCAATGACATGGGGACCCGTGGACGATCGCCGCGAGACTATGCGCTCCTCGTCAAGCAAAAATCCGATGATTACGAGCACGAGCTCGCAGGACCGTTCGCCGCCCATGGCCTGCGCATCCGCAACGAGAGCCACGCTCTTGGGAAAACCTCGCTTCAGGATCTCCTCTCCGACGACCTCTGTCGCCTCGCGATGGCAATGTTTCGTCTCGGAGCGACACGCCGCGCGCCTGCGGCCTGGCAGTTGGTCTCGTCCGAAGTTCTGGCGCTCCGGGAGGTCGTAGTCGACGACGACATCGGCGCGGCGAAGGTCGAGGCAGACCTGACCGCCTTCCTTGCCGCGCTTCGCGCCGATATGGCGGCGACAACTCCATCCCGGAATAGCGCCGCTGACTTCGCGACGCGAGTCTTTGAATACCTCGACCTGGCAGCCATCGCCCGAACCTATATCGAATACGGTGTCGGTGACCTCCTCCAAATCATCCTTGAGGCCCTCTGCCTGCATTTCTTCGCGTCGGCCGATGGCGCCGCCGACTGGACCGCCTGTCTGGACGCCTTCGAGGGCGTCAACCAGATCCCGATGATGACCGTGCACAAAAGCAAGGGATTGGAATATGACACGATCGTCTTCGTTGGCCTCGATGACCAAGCCTGGTGGGCGCATGTTCCCGGAGATCCCGAGGGAGTAGCGGCCTTCTTCGTCGCCCTCTCGCGCGCCAAGCAGCGCGCCATCTTCGCGTTCTGCCAGGAGCGCGGTGCGCGCAACAATGTCGCCGAGCTCTACCAGCTCCTCACCGACGCCGGCGTGCCGGAGATCGCTATATGAGCGCGGAACCCAATCTCGGCGAGCGCGTAGCTGAATACCTCAAGACGCGCTCCACTCATGAGCAGATGCCGATCGTCGCGGCCGTCGCCGGCATCACGGTCCCGCCGCATGAGGACAATATCAGCAAGCGCGATCGGGCGCGGATCGGCCTTCAAGGAAAGACCGAGTACGAGCTCGGCGAGATCGCGCGCAAGCTCGGGGCGCATTTCGGGGATTTCGGCCTGGAAGAGGCGGGCTGGGCCGTTCTGGAAAGGGATTTCCCCCGGATCACGGAGATCACCCGGCGCGATGTCGCCAAATGCTTCGGTGACGACCTGTCCGGCGAGCAGAGCGTTGTCGAGCTTGTCAAGCGTCTGTTCCCCATGGGCCTCGTCGGCACCAGCTTTTTCTCGGCCCGAACCCTCGCGGACGAGATCGACCAGCACATGGTCCGCAACTTCGGTGACTGGAGCGTCGAATTTCTCTTCGAGCAGATCGGCGCCCTCACATGTTCCCGCGACCGCTTCGCCCGCCTGATCGAGGCCGCGCTTCATCCCCTCGGGCGACGTGGACCCGGACAGGTCGATCTCGTCACCTCGATCAACGCCGTACTGCGGCGCGACGGATATGAGCTGAAGGTCGACGGCGAGGAATCCGGCTATCCGCTCTATCGTCTCGCGCCGATCGCCCGTGGCGTGGTCGGCGCCCCCAAAAATCTGATCTTCGCCTCCAATGGCCCAAAGCCCGAGATCGGCTTCTCCGACGCCATCAACAACGACATCGTCATCCTCTCCAATGCCGCGAGCTGCCTGGTATATGATCGCCCCATACGGCGCGACGGCCTCCTTTGGAGCGAACTGGTTGATTGGTGGCGGTCGCAGGATCCGGCATCCGACGAACCCGCCCGCGCGCTCGGCGAGCGATTGCACGCCTCGCTCGCCTCGGATGCCGAACGCACCCTCTTCAGTACCTATTTCAAGATCTACCGGCCACGCCTCGGCGACGCGCTGCCGGCGCTCATCCCGCAGGTCTATCTTCACTACGATCCCGCCATGGTGAAGCTTCTCCGGCATCGCTCCGGGCTTCGCCGGCAGCGCATGGATTTCCTGTTGCTGCTCCCCGGCCATCAGCGTGTCGTCATCGAAGTGGATGGATCGCAGCATTTCAGCGCCGAACGGAAACCCTCGCTCACCCGTTATGCGGACATGGTCTCGGCCGATCGCGATCTTCGTCTGGCTGGCTACGAGATCTATCGCTTTGGATCCAACGAACTCGTCGGCGCCAATGCGCCGGCCGAAATCGAAGGCTTCTTCGATCGTCTCTGGGCACTCCACAAACCAATGCCACTAAGATCCTGACGCCCCAAGGCCGCCGCCCTTCATGGACAACAACGCCAGATATGACATCCCGAACGGCCGATTTCATTTTTTCCGGGCCGTCGACATGCAACATCCCGACACGCCGGCGCTCCCCGACCATTGGAGCTTCTCCTCAGTCGAGAATTCAATCGCCGGAATGAAGATGGCACGGTCATGATCAAAAAAGCCTGTCGCGCCCCGAAACGCCCCCACGCTAGGCGTTATCTAATGTTGAAGATGTTTGCCGTCGGGGTTTCTTCGACGCGTCGGCGGCCGGAACGCGTTCCTTTCTCGCCCTGGCAAACGCTCGGTCGCCCTCCAAAAATCCTGCCAACATGTACGGGATGAGCTCAGCCACCGTTTCAGACTCGCCGTAGGCTTGACGGTAAAGCGCCGCGTAGTCCTGGAGGGCTTGGCTCAGGTCCGCGCTAACGGTGATAGTGATCTTGGACGGCGTCCTGTCCGGAAGCTTTCCTAATTTCAGGTTTGCCATGAGCCCTCCTTTTTCAGCCGGCGTACGGCCGAAGCACGATGTCCTTGTGTATGATCACGCGCAGCGGCCAACCGGGGCGGACCGTGATTGTCGGCTGAATATTGAGGTTCTTTTCCGTGATGCGCTGACCTGCTTGGCTGACATTCTGCTGAGTGGATTCTCGGATCGCCTTGACAAGGTCGCTCTCATTTTCCCCAAAGCTCAACTCGGTGCCGACGCCCAGCAATGTGGCTAAAGCCACGCCCTTGATCAGCTGCCAGGTGTGGAAATCTACCTTGTCCTCAAGCCCCGCATAGCCGGCAGTGTCTGTCGCCGGCAGATTGTCGACTTCGATCGAGGAACCGTCGGGCAGGATTATTCGCTGCCAGACCAGCAATGCGCGCTTTTGCCCAAACGCAACAACGCTGTCATAGGTGCCGATCAGGCGCGAGCCCTGTGGAATGAGCAAGGTGCTGCCGGTAACGGTGTCGTGCACATTCTCGGTGACCTGCGCGACCACCAGCCCGGGCAAATCCGAATTGATGCCGGTGATGAGGCTGGCGGCGATCACGCTGCCGGCCATGAGCTGATAGGGCGAAGCCGGCGTTTGCAACGCATGCGGATTGTAGATCCCGTCTGTGTCCCGCTGGCTGACAAAATCGAGCTTGCGCTGTTGGTTGTTCTGGTCGCCCTCGGCCGGCGCGACCGAAGCTGATGCGCGTGTCGCCCCGGCTTGCGGAAGCGCTTCAAATGGCTGCTGGACAGATTGTCCGCCGGCCGCGACATCTGTCTGCTTCGGGCGAATGTCGAGCCGGAACATGACCTGAGACTCGCGAGCCTCGATGGCTTGCTGGGCAAGGCGCTGCTCCTCGGCGGAAACCTCCTGCCCCGGCGCTATGCCGAGCTGGCGCTGTCGCTCAAGGATGGGGCGGCCGAGATCGCCCGGTAGCGGCGTTCCAAGCACGGGCGCCTTTGGCTTGATCGCGGAATAGTCCTTAGGCAGGCTATCGAGACCCTCAGCTGTCGGCTTGCGTTCGGTGTTATAGCGGTCTTCCGTCAAGCCTTGGATACGCAGCGCTGGCCCCCTCAGCGCGATCATGGTGACGCCGAATATTGCACCGGATCCGAGCGCCGCGATCGCGATGACCACGCCGCGCCTGAACCGCACAGCACGGCGAGGCGAAGCCCGCAACTGCAACTGCTCGGGATCAAGCTTCGGCGCAGCTGTGGAATGGGACGTGTCAGTCATGTGAGCCCCTTTCACCTGCCGAGACGAGAGAACAGCGAGATCCGCCGCGACGGTTGCCGGCTGTCGGTCCGAGTGATGCGCACCACCTGCTGCTGCTTGGAGCCAAGCCGCAGTTCTGCCGCGGCAAACAAGCGATCGACAATGTAGTAGTTGCCGTGCATGCGGTAGTTGACGAGCTGGTTGCTGCCGTCAGCGCCTACGATGAAGAGCGGCGGCGCCTCGCCCTGGTCAATGCGGCGTGGGAATTCGATATAGACCTTGCTGCCGTCGTCGAAGGCACGCGTCGGTCTCCAGGGCGGTGTGTCGCCGGCGATCGAATAGCGGAAGCGAATGTTCTCGAGCGCCACATTCGACGCGACCGGCATGACAGCCTCGGCTTGGGCGTTTCTCTGCCGGAGCGCGATGATCTGGTCCTCGCTGTAGGTCCAGGAGATCGCCGCCATCGCTGTCTTCTCGGTGCTTTGTAGCTGCAGATGATACGTCCGCCGTTCCGTGGTGATCACCAGGTTGGTGCTAAGCCCCGGCGCGAAAGGCTTTAGCAACACATGGGTGCGCTGATAGTCTCCTGTGCCGCTGACTGTATCGCCAATGACCCAACGCACTGTGTCGCCGGCCGATACGGACGTCAGCTTCTCACCCGGTTGCAGAGCGATATCGGTGACGCGCTCGGGTGCTGCGTAGAGCTGATAAAGCGCGCCATCGGCAAAGGGATAGACCTGAACCGCATTGACATAGCCGTAGTTGGTGGGCTGCTGCGTTGCCGCGTTGTTGGCGTCCGCGACACGTTCTTCAGGAGAGCGTTTATCCTCGACGATCTTGCCCGGATCGGGCTGAAGCTGACCGGGCAAAGGCAGCACCTTCGGCACCTCGACGATCTTCACCGGCTCCTCCGGCGGTTTCTCGATAGCCGCTGCTTTGAAGTCGGCCGCGTCATAAGAAATCTCTGGTGATGGCACCGGCTTCGATGCGCAAGCCGAGAGGACGGCTGCCGACGCTGACAGGATCAGCACGGCACGCAGCGATGGGGCTCTATTTGTCATTGGCGGGCTCCTTCGGGGAAACGGATGCAGGTGCAGCGCTGTCGAGCTCACGCGACCAATCGATGGCATTGATGAAGACGCCGAGCGGGTTATTGCGCAGCTGCTCGGTATTGCTCGGCGGGCGGATCACGATGGTGAGGATCGCGGTCCAGCGCGTCGTGCTGGCCAGGCTGCCGCGCTCAAAAATCTGCTCGGTCCATTTGACCTGGAATGAGCTGTCGGAAGCCCTGACAACGCTGGTCACCTGCACCGACACGCTGCGCGTGCCGATCTGCCCAAATGGGTCGTTTGCCTTGGCGTACTCGTTGAGGAAAAGCGCTGCACGGTCAGTGGCAAAGTCGTAGGCTGCCAACCAGTTCTGCCGCACCAGCACCGGGTCGGTGGAAACGGATCGGACATTTTGGATGAAGCGGCCGAGATGCCAGGCGATCTGGGCATCGGAAGGTTGATAATCCTGGATCGCTGGCGCAACGGCACGCGCCTCACCAAAACGGTCGACCTCGACGACGTAAGGGACAACTCGGCTTTGCATCGACTGCCAAACAAGGCCGCCGGAAAGCCCGGTTGCCAAACTTAGGCAGCCAAGGGCCATCAGCCGCCAATTGCGGGCCTGTACCCGCGATGAGCCGATGCGCTCATCCCAGAGCTGGCTGGCCTTCTGATACGACGTGACCGGCTCGGGCGTCTTTCCGTAGCGTTGAACGGGTCGCTTGAAGAACATTTAATCGTCCTTGTCGTTGAGAGAGGGATTGGCGCTGCCGCCCGGCCTGTCACCGTCGCGGACAGCCTGTGTGGCGGCGTGGCGATGAGCACGAGCGGTCTGTTCGGAACGCATGCGTCTCGCCCAAATGGGCGCAGTATTAGGGGCTGAACCGGCCGGACCTCCGGTCACGGACGCGGTCGGCGCACCGCCAGTCGCGGTCCATGCGGCTTCGCGCCCAGCTTCGGCGCTGCGCCTGAAGTTTCCCGCGGCAGATCGTGCTGGCCGCATCGCGGCCGCGCCGGCGGCACTCGCCACGCCCTGCATTCCAGCAGCGGCACCAGACAGGCCGGTGTCAGGCGACGTTGCACGTCCCAACTGCCAAGCCGAGGAAGCTGCCGAACCCATGGTCGTGCCGGCTCGGACGGCGGCAAGCCCGCCGCCGGTTGCCATGCGAGCACCGGCAAAGGCAGCTCCACCGGCAACGAGCGCCGATCCAGCAGCGGCCGCCGTGGTCCCGAGCGCGGCGCCCGCGCCAAGCTGCGGCGCGCCGGAGACAAGACCGGAGGCGATCCCAGGGCCAAAAATGCCGAGCCCAAGCAGCGCCAGCGCGCCTAGCACCTGTGACATGGCCGCCGCCAGGTCGGGCTCCTTGCCCTGGAGCGCCGAAGCGAACTCGCCGAAGAGCGTGGAGCCTATACCGACAATGACGGCGAGTACCATCACTTTGATGCCCGACGAGATGACATTGCCGAGCACGCGTTCAGCGAGAAACGCCGATCGGTTCCAAAGCGCGAAGGGCACCAGAACAAATCCGGCCAGCGTGGTGAGCTTGAACTCCAGGATGGTAATGAAGAGCTGGATCGAGAGAATGAAGAAGGCGATGATGACCAGGAACCAGGCCACGAGCAGCACGAAGATTGTGAGTGCGTTGCCAAAGATTTCCGGGAAGCCCAGAAGCTGGCTTGCCTGATCGAGAAGCGGCCAGGCGCCCTGGAAACCGGTCGCGGCGATGCGGCCCGGGTGCAGGAGGTTGCCGGCGGATAGATTGCCGGAGGATGCGTTGATGCCGAGGCCGGCAAAGGAGCGGTAGATGATGTCGGCGAGGTTCTTGAAATTGTTCAGGATGAAGGCGAAGACGCCGACATAAAGCACCTTGCGGATGAGGCGGCCGAGAATGTTGGGCTCGCCGCCGAACGCCCAGGCGAGGCCCGCAAGCGTAATGTCGATGCCAATCAGGGTCGTGGTGAGGAAGGCGACGTCGCCCGAAAGCAGACCGAATCCGCTGTCGATATAGCGGATAAAAGTCTCCATGAAGCGATCGATGACGCCAAGGTCGTTCATGCCGCCGCCTTCCTCATGTTGAAGTGCTTGTGATCAGTTGCCGGGATAGGCTGTGCCGGTCCCCAGGAAACGTTTCGTTGTCTGGCGGGCGGCTTCCTCGGACTGCGCCTTGCGTGCCGCGTCCTCAGCCTCGGCCCGAAATTGTGTCGCGAGCAGCGTCTGGATCTGCATCTGCTGCTTGGTCGAAAGAGCGATCAGCTGATTGGTGGCCTGGCTTGCCTCAAGCGCACCGGCCGCGCCTTGGCTGCGGTTGACGAGATCGGCAAGCAGGTCGCCGTCGTCGCGGACATTTTCCACGATCTGCGACTGGACACCCATGGTCTGGCGGAACGCCTGCATGGCGCTCTGCCAACGCTCGCGCGCGGCGCTTGCCACGTCGCTGACCTTGATCGTGGCATCATAGCTTTCCGGATACTGCCGTCGCCACTGGTCCTGAAGCTTGCCGAGGTCGAAGCTAAGACCGCTCGCCTGGTCCATCAAACCGTCGATCCGTTGGAGCGAACCGGTAAGCTGGCCGACGGAGGAGAAATCCAGGCTCTGAAGATTGCGCGCCATGTTCTGCAGCATGGTCGCCTGGTTCTGCAGCGACTGGATCTGGTTGTTGATCTGCTCCAACGCTCGCGCCGCTGACAGTACGTTCTGCGTATAGTTCGACGGATCGAACACGATGAGGGCGTAAGCCGGCCGGACATAATCGGCCAACGGTTTGGCGATCAGGGAAAGCGTGATCAGGCTGGAGAGAAAACGACGCCGCATCATGACGATTGCTCCTTGTCTACTTGAGGAAATTGCCGGAGAAGATCGGCGGCCCAATCGAGACCGCGCGCACTGAGAAATCGGGAGGCAAAGCTGTCCTGCACGTGCTCTGAGAGGACGCTGTCGATGAGCGTCTGCGTGGCTGGATCGGAGGCGCCACAAAGCGCAAGCGCGATCGGGCCAAGGCCGAGCTCGAAGAGACGATTCCCTCGTCGCGATTGCAAATAGTACTGGCGCCTTGGCGTAGCGCGGGCGACCAGTTCGATCTGGCGTTCGTTCAGACCGAACTGCTCGTAGGCAGCTCGCGCCTGCGGTTCCACGGCACGATCATTGGGGAGAAAGATCCGTTGTGGGCAGCTCTCGATGATTGCCGGCGCGATCGCCGAGCTCGCGATGTCGGCAAGCGACTGCGTCGCGAATATCACCGACACGTTCTTCTTGCGCAGCACCTTCAGCCATTCGCGGATGCGCGCGGCGAAGAGCGGATTGTCGAGATAGACCCAGGCCTCATCAAGCATGAGCAGCGTTGGCCGTCCGTCGAAGCGCTCCTCGAGACGATGAAAGAGATAGGTGAGCACCGGCAGCACAGCGCCTTGGCTGTGCATCAGCTCCTCGGTCTCGAAACACTGGACATCCGACAGGGCCAGCCGATCGTCATCAGCGTCGAGCAGCCGGCCGAAGGGGCCGTCGAGCGTGTAGGGCATCAAAGCGGACTTCAGCGCATTGGACTGAAGCAGGACCGAGAGACCCGTAAGCGTGCGCTCCTGCGCCGGCGCGGTGGCAAGACTGCCAAGTGCAGACCAGATTGCCCCCTTCACCTCAGGCGTGACGGTGACGTTCTCATGGGCAATGAGGCTGGCTATCCATTCCGCCGCCCAGCTGCGCACGACCGGATCGTGGATGTTGCGCAGCGGCTGGAAGGCAAACGTGCCGTCAGCCCCTAAGGCGTGGTGTTCTCCACCCATGGCGAGCGTTGCGGCACGAGCGGAATTGCCTTTGTCGAAGACATAAACCTGGGCGCCGCCATAGCGTCGGAACTGCAGAGCGATCAGGGCAAGCAGCACCGACTTGCCGGCGCCGGTCGGACCAACGATCAGCATGTGGCCGACATCGTCGACATGAGTGGATAATCGAAAGGGTGTCGACCCGCTGGTTTCGGCGAAGAGAAGCGGCGGGGCGTCTTGCTGGGTAATCTTGGCGAGATGCTCGTTCGCCGACAGGCCGGCCCAAACCGACGACAGCGGCATGAGGTGGGCAAGGTTCAACGTGTGAACGAGAGGCTGCCGAACATTGGCATAGACATGACCGGGCAACGAGCCGAGCCACGCCTCGACCGCATTGACGGTTTCGCGTATCGTAGTGAAGCCGAGTCCGTTGACGATGCGCTCGACCGCGCGAAGTTTTTCGGCGGCTGCCTGGCGATCCTCGTCCCACACCGTCACCGTTGTGGTGAGATAGCCGAAACCGACATGATCACCGCCCAATGCTTGAAGGGCTTCGTCGGCATCGAGCGCCTTATTGTCGGCATCGCTGTCGACCAGCGGCACCGGCTCGTTGCTTACGACCTCGCGTAGGATTGCAACGATCGATTTGCGCTTAGCAAACCACTGCCGCCGCATCCGGATCAGCGTCTTCGTCGCTTCCGTCTTGTCGAGCGGGATGAAGCGCGTCATCCAGCGATAGGCAAAATCCTGATGGTTGAGCGCGTCGAGGATTCCGGGCCGGGTGAGGTTCGGGAATCCAAGGATGGTCAGGGTTCGCAGATGCTGGTCGCCCAGCATCGGCTCCAAGCCGCCGGTGAGCGGCGCATCGACCAGAATGCCGTCGAGATAGATCGGCGTTTCCGGCACTGCTACTGGATGGCGGCGGGTCGAGATCGTCCCGTGCAGGTAGGTCAGCGTTTCGGCATCGTCGAGCGCGCGCACTTCGGGCATGATGCCCGACAGCAGATCAAGAACGCGGTCGGTCTCATCACAGAACCGCGCCAGTTCTTGGCGCCAGTCTCTTTCGCTTTCTGAATGATGAGAGTCGACAAGCGCGCTCTCCGCCCGCGACTGGGCGTCCGGTGGCGGCATGAACATCAAGGTCAGGTGATAGCGGCTCTCGAAATGCGCGACCTTCCCTTCGAAAGCCGCGCGCCGCTCTTCATCGACAAGCCACGAGGCCCCGTCGGGAAAACGCGAGGCCGGATAGCCCAGCGCTTCGACGCGCTCGGCCTCGAAGAACAATGCCCAGCCGGATCCCAGGCGTCTCAGCGCATTGTTGGTCCGGGCGCAAATGCCGACGAGTTCGGCTTCCGTCCCGCTTTCGAGATCAGGTCCGCGGAACCGAAAGGTCCGCTGAACGCTGCCGTCCTTGTTGAGTACGATGCCCGGCGCGACGAGTGCTGCCCAAGGCAGATGATCGGCAAGCCGGTCGCTCTTTCCGCGATATTCTGAAAGGTTCAGCATGCCAGCCACCCTCTCAGCCGAAGGTGGCGGACAAGGACGCTGGCGAAGGCCGGATCGCGGCGGGCAGCGAAGACCGCAAGTGTGTGACCTATGATCCAGAGCGCCAGCCCGGCAATCCACTGCTGAAGGCCAAGCCCGATGGCTGCGGCGACCGTACCGTTGAGGATCGCCACTGCTCGCGGCGCACCGCCCAGCAGGATCGGCTCGGTCAATGCGCGGTGAACTGGAACCTCAAAGCCTTCGATATGCTGCTCTGCCGTGGCCATCAGACGAGCGCCCCGCCACCGAAGGAGAAGAAGGAGAGGAAGAAGCTCGACGCCGCGAAGGCGATCGACAGGCCGAACACGATCTGGATCAACCTGCGGAAACCGCCTGCCGTGTCGCCGAATGCAAGGGTTAAGCCCGTGGTGATGATGATGATTACCGCGACGATCTTTGCGACCGGTCCCTGCACTGACTCCAGGATCTGCTGCAGCGGCTGCTCCCAAGGCATGCCGGAGCCCGCGGCGTAAGCCTGGGCCGTGAAACAAAACGCGAGCGCGGTGGACGACAGAAAGCGTAGCTTCTTGCGCATGGAGTGACCTTTCAAAGCTGCTGGAGTTGTGGGGGCGTGAGCGGGATGACGGCGTAGTCGCCGCTGCCGTCGAGACCGGTGACCTCGGCGATCGCGTCGATGCGGCGCGAGGACCCACGCCCGGCGATGAACACGATCAGATCGATTGCTTCGGCGATGAGACGGCGCGGAACGGTAACGACCGCTTCCTGAGCGAGTTGCTCAATCCGATAGAGTGCAGAGCGTGCCGAGTTGGCGTGAACCGTGGCGATGCCGCCGGGGTGCCCGGTGTTCCAGGCCTTCAGCATGTCGAGCGCTTCCGAGCCTCTCACCTCGCCGACGATGATGCGGTCGGGCCGGAGCCTCAGCGTCGAGCGTACGAGATCGGCGAGCGTGACCGAACCACGCCTGGTTCTCAACGCTACGCAGTCCTTTGCTGCGCATTGCAGTTCGCGCGTGTCCTCAATGAGGATCACCCGCTCGTCGCATTCAGCGACTTCCGCCAGCAGCGCATTGGCAAGGGTCGTCTTACCCGACGAGGTGCCGCCGGCGACTAAAATGTTGCGCCGCTCGCGCACCGCTTTCCTGAGCGCATCGGCTTGCAGCGGCTGCATGATCCGGTCGGTGACATAGTTGGCCAGCGTGTAGAGCTTTGCCGCCGGCTTGCGGATCGCAAAGCACGGCGCCAGTACGACAGGCGGGAGCAAACCCTCGAAGCGTTCCCCCGATGGCAATTCGGCACTGACAATTGGATTTTCGGCATGCGCCTCGGCGCGCACATGGGAGGCGACCAGGCGAATGATCCGCTCCGCTTCCGACGGGTGCATGTGCACGTCGGTTTCGATGCGGCCCTCCCCCAGCCGGTCAAGCCGCAACGCGCCGTCAGGATTGACCATCACCTCGATGACCAAAGGATCGCAAAGCGCCTCAGTGATCGCGGGGCCCATTGCGGTGCGCAGCATGGCGCGGCGGCGATGGTCGGCTTCCGGATGGGAGCTCATCCTTCCCCTCCCACGCCACTCTCCTTGCCAAGAGATCGTTTGCCGGACGCGATCTGACGACCGACCTGCTCGACGAATTTGTCGAAACGTTCCTGGGCGATGGCTTGCGTTGCCCGATCCGGGACCGGCGTGTGGGCATGAAGCGTGATCGAAAAGCGGATGAAGAGCGCCAGGCTCTCCAGGATCATCTCGGCATCACGCCTGACGTGAGCGAGGTCGCGGGAAAGACGGTCAAGCCTTACGCCGTAGCGCCGGTCGAGCTCGTTCTCGCCGCGCCGCTCGATGAAGGCCTCAACCGCCTTAGCCACCACCGCGGATTTGGTGGTAGAGGGATCGCGGCTCATATTGTCCAGCTTCTCGCTCAACTCGGGCTCGAGCAGAAACTGATGACGAATGCGATGGGGCTTCATGCGGCTTGTTCTCGACAGGCCGGCGTTGCGCCGGCGACGGGAACAAGCATCAGCCGGACGCCCGAAATCGCTTATGGTCGTTATCTACGCTGATATACGCTTTGGCTTTAGGCGGTCGTCAGAAGCCGGGCACGATGTCCCTGTCGTCGCCCCTGCCCTCGTTGATGCCGTAGGCCCGTGCCGCGGTGGAAATCCGGTCCATCACGCGCTTGTCGGCGAGCGCTTCGCTATCATCGTCGGCGGGCTTGAACAGATCGTCCTGCTCCGACTCCTGAGAGATGGCAATGTGTTCCTCGGGCAACCCCGGATGGCGCTGTTGCTGAACACCGCCCTCGTCTTCAGCGGCCCCACTGGCGCTTTCTTCGTCAGTGGCCAGACGACGATCGACGCTGCGCACCTGTCCAGTCCAATCATCCGGGCGTGACGCAGGACAATCGGCGTAAGGGCCCTCGCGCAACAACGGTGCAGGCAGCACCCGCTCCGTGAAATTTTGATCCTCGTAATAGCGCAGCTTCTTCGCACGGATCGGCGGCAGCCCTGAAACCAGCACCAGTTCGTCAGACGGCGGCAGCTGCATCACCTCGCCCGGCGTCAGGAGCGGACGCGCGGTCTCCTGTCGGCTGACCATGACGTGCGACAGCCAGGGTGCCAGCCGATGGCCGGCATAGTTGCGCATCGATCTGAGTTCCGTCGCCGTGCCGAGCGCATCCGAGATGCGCTTGGCTGTGCGCTCATCATTGGAGGAAAAGGCAATTCGGACATGACAGTTGTCGAGAATGGCGTTGTTCTCGCCATAGGCCTTTGAAATCTGGTTCAAGGATTGCGCGATCAGATACGCGCGGATGCCGTAGCCCGCCATGAAGGCGAGCGCGGTCTCGAAGAAGTCGAGCCGGCCGAGTGCTGGGAATTCGTCCAGCATCATGAGCAGCTGGTGCTTCTTGCTCTTCTTCGGATCTCCCTCCAGGCGCTCGGTCAACCGACGGCCGATTTGGTTGAGTACCAACCGCACCAATGGCTTGGTGCGCGAGATGTCGGATGGCGGCACCACCAGATAGAGCGACATCGGTCGTTCGGCATCCATGAGGTCGGCAATGCGCCAGTCGCAAGCCGATGTTGCCGCGGCCACAGTCGGATCGCGATAGAGGCCGAGAAAAGACATGGCGGTGGAGAGAACGCCTGAACGCTCGTTCTCGGACTTGTTCAGCACTTCGCGCGCCGCCGAGGCCACGACAGGATGGACCTGAGGTTTCTCGGCCACTCCGAGATGATTGGTGGTCATCATTCGCTGCAGCGTCGCGGCAAATGAGCGTTGCGGATCCGACAAGTAGGTTGCGACACGGGCGAGCGTCTTTTCTTCTTCGGCGTAGAGGACATGCAAAATGGCGCCGACGAGGAGTGAATGGCTGGTCTTCTCCCAATGGTTTCGTCGCTCTAGTGCACCTTCAGGGTCGACCAAGATATCGGCGATGTTCTGGACGTCACGGACCTCGTTCGAGCCTTTCCGCACCTCGAGCAGCGGGTTGTAGCGCGCGGATCTCGGATCGGTCGGATTGAACAGAAGGCAATGCGAAAACCTCGACCGCCAACCTGACGTGAGCTGCCAATTTTCGCCTTTGATGTCGTGAACGACGGCTGATCCAGTCCAGGAAAGCAGGGTTGGAACAACCAGACCGACGCCCTTGCCCGAACGTGTCGGCGCAAAGGCCATGACGTGCTCCGGCCCGTCGTGACGAAGATATCGATCCCTCAGCTTGCCGAGGAAAACGCCGGCTGGCCGGAATAACCCTGCCCTGCCGATCTCATGCTTAACGGCCCATCGCGAAGAGCCATAGGTGGTGACCACTCCGCGCTGCCGCGCGCGCCAAAGCGAGCCAGCGATGGCAGCGGCGCAGCCCAGAAATCCGCTTGCGCCGGCAAGCGCACCTGCTTGGTCAAATACCTCAGGCGCGTAAGCGTCGAAATGAAACCACCATTCGAAGAGCTTCCATGGTTTGTAGATCGGCCATCCGGATGCGACGAACCACGACGCGCCGAGTTGCGGCTGATAGCTGAGCATGTGCGCGCACCACTGCGTTGCCGTCCAGACGCCAACGATGACGATTGCGAAGACGACGGCGATCTGGCCGATGAGAAGTTTTGTAGGTGCCATGGCTCACTCGGCCGAAGAACGGTCCAAGCATCAGGCCATACGGCAGGAAGGGTAATGGACTTCACCTACGACTTGTCACGATTAACATGGCCTTTCGGCAAAAAACCACCGCCTGAGAGCTCATTCCTGTACTAAGCTAACGTCGAGGTCCCCCTGTCTGATGCCTCTAGCGTCAGTGCATCAATGCCGAGTTGGCCGGAAACCAATGTTTTGTAGTTAGCAGGAGGGAATTTACCGGCTTGCAAGTTTTTCCCGGATCGCTCCCACGCGTAGAAAGGTCCGGTCTTGATCCTAGTCTTTCCTCTACGGCCCCATATTGCGGCTTCGTACCTCGCGTTCGCGCGGATTGCAGCGTCATTTGATGAGAATGCGAGTGCCTGCAATAATTCAGACGCCAATTCACTTGTCGCCGAGAAATATGGTCTCCCAAGCTGACGGGCTTGCACCAACGTGTTTAGACAGCGTTGATCAAGACTGGTTGAGCTCTTGTCAGCGCTTGCGGCAATCATCCATGCCCACACGACATAGCCATCACTGATTGGGTCAAATTCGCTCCAAGGCCACGGTCCGTCGCCAGGCAATCGCGGAACTCCTGCCGCCCGGATATCCGCAAGCGCCCAACAGAGATCGGTCCATGGATCGGCACCCAGTCTTGCTCGGCTAACCGCCTGAAAACCGGATATTCTCTCCAAGCCACCTGGATACGATCCACCTGAACCAGCAAGGATCAACGAGAGGTTGGGATCTGGCGCGACCATGCGCAACGCGAGTTCCGGGCCGAAGTCGGACTTAACTAATGCGATTTCTGCGGCAAGACCGGTCTCGAACAAAGGCACATTAGCTTGCCAAACTTGGTCGCCTTCAACGCTGACGCTCAGACGCAGCCGTTCTCTCGGGCGGAACGCCAGAGAACTAAAATCTATAACGATTTGGTTGTCGTCCTTTCGCAGGTGCATACCTTGAACTTGCTGAAAAGCGCGCCATCCTCCAATTCGAGCCGGGGTTAGGTCGATCGAGAGGCCGACTGAAAACCGTTTTTCCAAACGTGCAGCGATCGGGGCGCTACCGCTGGAGTACTGCCTCGTCGCATATGCAGCCAAGTTGGGGGACACCACCGGCGCAAAATCTTCGTCTACATCGGAAAGCACCGTAGAGGCCGTTCGGAATGACTCGTATGCTTGAACGCGACTCGGTCGAAAATTAGAGACGATGGATGTTCGTCCCCGCGTTTCTCCTATTTCAACTGAAATTGTATCTACGCCACCTACAACGCTGACTTTTGTCGTCGTCAAGGTTCCCGTTGTTAGATCTTCTGCGTAACACATGAACGTCCCGGACTGCAGCTGAGTCTCGGCAACTCCATCTTTGTTGCTCAAAAGGTCTGCGCCGCTCAAACCGCTTTTCATACCGACTAAGCGGAAATGGAACGGAACAGCCCCTGGCCCGACAATGCGGACATTGTGTAGGTCGGGATCGCCTGTCATTCGACGAGCTCTACGATCTGGGCGGGAGGAGCGGCTATAAAAACTTGATCCTGATAGACGGGATTCCCGCCTGCGAATTGCGCTGAGGTCGTGTAGCGAGCGAGATCGGGATCGACACGAAATCTCCACGCCATCTCAGCATCGTTCCTTGTATAAATCCGGCCGTTTCCATCATTTGCCGTGACTGACACTGCGGCAAGCATGTGGGTCTCGACCGCCGTGCGAACAACAACAGGAACTTGCGGATCGGCCACCCTTAGCAATTTGACATCCCTATTGAACTGCGTAAGTGATTCCGTTTGCAGATTAGGATTGTTAAGGGCTGCGTTTGCGATACGCTCCAGCGTGAATAGAATCTGTTGCCCGGTGACGACCCAGCCGTCCGGGTTGACGAATTCAACGCTTGCTCCGCTTAGGCCCTCGAGTAGGGCTTGAGTGAAAAAAGGCGGAGCGCCGTCGGTCGGAGCCCAGGCGCTGGTACCGAGCCGGGATCCTGCGAGCGAAACCGAGCTTGTGCGGCGCCTAGTAAGGGCGGTTATATCTGGAGTAATCAGAGCTGGGCTTTGCGCTCCGTTGATCTGCTGGAAAATAGCTGGGATGATTTCCTGGCATGCGTCCAGAAAAACCCAACAGCCGTCGGCTTGCAAGGTTGGCAGGGCCGATGCTAGCTGCGTGATGTTAATCGACTGCGCCCAAGGCCGGTGATTGACGCTTCGGATATCTTCCAACACAGCGACGGCCGTTGTATCGCTGTCAGTCACCCCGTGCGATGCCATATAAAAAAACAAATGATCACCTGGTCGGCATCGTCCAATCCAACGATCCCCGGCGGTGTGATAATTGGCTTCGTTAGCTCGCTCGACAACGTCATTGATGCGAGGATCGTGTGCTATGGCACCTAGGTCGAGGGTGTCCTGGCCCGCGTTTTGAGCTGGATCAGACAGCAGAACTTCAATCGAACCAAGCGGCGCAACCAAGCTGTCGGCCTTGTCTAGCAGGAAACGGACGACAGCGCGCGCACCTGCTGCCGTCGCGACTCTGTTTGCGGACCCGTTGGCGCTGAGGTTCGGAAAGCGACCACAACCGATGATGAACGCGTGTGTCTGAGGCGCGTCGCCTGGCCGAAGGTAGATTGTCGTCACGCCAGTAGCCCTATGTTTTTCAAACGGGCGTTCAGGCGGGCGTAGAACATTGTACTGGCAAAATACGCGCTGTGCGCATCACGCACGCCTGCGATAGTATCAACGGAGAAATCCTCGCTGCCCTCAAAGACTGGGGACGTGACAAAGGAAAGCACGTCCATCTTATCAAAAGCGTTCCACCAGTTTTTGACCCCGCTCGGCCTCGGTACAGGTCTGGTTTGCCCCGAAAATTCAGGCGTGCTTGCCTCGTAGAGCTTCATTTCCTCAAACAGCGCGACCTGCGAGCCAACCGTGAGCAAGAGATCCACCTCGAACGCGGTCCCAATATCAGCGGAAAGGCCCTCCACTGTTTCGCTGCTCGAGAGCAGGTCGTAAAGGATTACACCGCCCATGCTGTGGCCGATCAACACAAGCGGCTCGCCAGGCTTTCGCTGTTTGCCCGCGGCAATGATTGCGTCGCAGACCGTCTTGCGGATTTTGGTGCGAGCATTATCTGCTCGCAGGTAGCGAAAGACATCGCCTATAAAGATGGCGAGTTCTGGAGTGAACTTCTCCCGGCCAGCGCGTGCGAACGGACCATTGACGAGATTGGAAGCACTGCCTTTTATTTTGTCAGCGGCGGCTTTCACCTGATCGAAAAATCCCAACCCTTGAACCAAGGCTCCGGCCTCGGCTTCCTTGCGGAGGCGATCGCAGAACTGTTCGTCATCGCTAACGCTCGACAACCAAGCAGGCCTCGGCTGCGCCGAGGCATATCGTGCTGCACCCATCCAGAACAGTTCCATACCTTGGGCCGGCACCCCGCTCTGCCCTGAGAGGGCGGCAACAGAAAGTGCACCCACGACAGCGGTGAAATCGATCCGAGCGGCTTCAAGGATCTCAGCACCATTGCCTTGGGCAAACGCGGCGCCAATCCCGAGCGCTTCATACTGAGAATCGAACTTGGGCACCGACGCCAGCTTCCACTGAGGATCAGCGCCAAACTCACCCCAATAGGGGTTTTGCATTGTGACGTCCGCCGACGAAAAGGCGAGTTCCTTGAAACGACGATCGCGAATCGCCAGATTGGCGTCATAATCGGCGTCTGATTTTCTGTTCGCAACGCCGTGAACAAAAACGACCTGAACCATACCCATACCCCCCAATATTTGGAATTAACCTTGAAAGCCTGTGGCTGGCAAGCCACAGACCGTAGAAAGTAAAAGTCTCCGATTCCTATTTCCTCAATAGTCTGGCACCCTTGTTTGATGGGGAGGATTCGGGGATGGACGCTTCTACGCTTACGCTGAATGATTACCAGACTGCGGCGAAAACGACAGACAAAACGCGCGGTAAGGCGGCGGGTCTGGGTTTGCCGATCCTTGGATTGTTCGGAGAAACCGGTAGTCTCCTGAGTGAGGTGAAAAAGAAGCAGCGAGACGCAAACGCATACGACTCCTACGAAGGTGCTGTGTTAGAGGAGTTCGGGGATGCGCTCTGGTATCTGGCGATTATTGCGGCGAATGCGGACATTTCGCTCGAGGAGCTGGCCGCGGACTTTGGCCATTCAGGCGATGGGCCGCTTACCTTTGAACAGCTCCAGCCACAACGCAGCCTCCGGCTGCCGTTTCCAACCCCTGAGGTATCCCGTACCCTGCTGAAGCTCGCGAACGCGGTTGGTAACCTCTCCGACGAGCATGGGGAAGCTGTCTCCAAAGTCAATAAGCCCCTTTTGCTCGGCAAGTTGTCGGTCATTTTCCGAAACCTTGTGGACGCAGCCTCCGAAGCCGGCGTCACATTAGGCGAGGCTGCTGTTCGCAATATCCTAAAGGCGCAGGACAAATGGCCGATCGCGCAAACGCCGCCGGCTTTATTCGATGTGGGTGATCTTCCCGAGGAACAGTTGCCGCGTCACCTGGAGATTGAGATATTCGAGCGCCTGAGCGGCCAGAAGGCTTATGTCTACCAGCGGTGTAATGGCGTGAACATCGGTGACCGGCTCACCGACAATAACATCGTGGAAGATTTCTATCGGTTCCATGACGCGTTTCACTACGCGTACGCAGCCGTCCTGGGATGGTCACCGGTGACACGGGCGCTTCTGAAGGTGAAACGGAAAAGCAAGACCAAAGTCGATGATGGCGAGGATGGCCTGCGGGCGATAATCGTCGAGGAAGGCGTCGCAGCCTATGTTTTTTCCCGTGCCAAGGAGCACGGGTTCTTTGAAGGCCGAGAGGAGGTGGATTTGAATCTGCTCAAGACGGTCAGGGGATTTGTTCAGGGCTTTGAGGCCGAATCATGCCCCCTGTGGCTCTGGGAACAAGCCATCCTGATTGGCAATGCGGCATATCGTTATCTGAAGGATCATCGTCGTGGGCGATTGGTTCTGGATCTGGACAAACGGAGCATGACCGTGCAGGAGCTTGCGCCATGAAACCCGCTGCCTTTGTCCAAGAACTGGCCTCGTACCGATTCAAGGATGCATTCAATCCGTATGCAGACGCCTGTCCAGACTTTGATACCGACGAAGCGCCGGCGATCCGTTGCAGGAATCTCGAAGCTGTTTTAGATGCCGCAATGGTGCGGGGTATTCACTCGTTCTGGATCGCTCGCGACCTAGGCTATCGGGGCGGGCGCCGCACAGGGCTCGCACTCACCGATGAATTGCATCTCGCTTGGCATGCCGATTTGCTCGGTACCGCCCCGCTGCGCAGAGCAACGAAAGGACCTCCGGTTGCGGAGAGGACGGCGTCAGTCGTGTGGCGGATGTTGAAATCAATCGAGCAGCCGATTTTTCTTTGGAACGTGTTCCCTTTCCATCCTCATGCGGCCGGCCAACCGATGACCAACCGGTGCCATACGAAAAGCGAGAGGCTGGCGTGCAAGCCGCTGCTCGAAGCCTTGATCGCCGCACTGAAACCGAAACATCTCGTTGCAATCGGCCGCGATGCGCAGTCCGCTCTTGCCGATCTTGATCTGGACGCGACAGCGGTGCGGCACCCAAGCTACGGCGGCCAGAGCGAATTTGTTGGCGCCCTAGAGGCGCTCTATAGCGTGCAGGGGCGATCCGCCCCACAAACACAGCTTCATCTTCTCTGATCAGGCCGCCTCCTTCATGCTGCCTGTCGCTCGGGCCTCCTCAAGTAAGTCATTCAGGCCTTCCCTGTCTCCCGGGCAATCTACCACTGCATGAGTGGAAACGATCGTCAGACTTCCCACACCGACTTTAACCTCGTCGGCAACGAATTTCATCAACCGGCCGAGGCCGATTAGATTGCCGAGAAGGCGTTCGACGTAATAATGGTTGCGATACATAGCCGTCAGCAGGAGCTTGCGCTGGGGCCCGTCCGTAAGCTTGAAGCTTAGGAAGCTCAGGCATTGTCGGTTCATTAGAGGGCCCGCGTCACGTATGGGATCGTAGATAGTGATCTCGTAAACGTTCCTGAAGCATCTTCCGGAGGCAACTTGATCGCGCATCTTCGCCACCATCTCGTCTAAGGGATTAATGAATTTTCCCTTTTTCTGCAGGGGAAAGGTGATCATGCGATCGAAATATCGTCCCCAGTCACCTTTTTTGATGCGCGGAAGAACCTTGGCGCGGTAGACGTCGTAGAAGGCGGGCGCCTTATGTCTCAGGAATAGAGAGCGCGGGAAGATAGTGTTAGCGACGGTCTCTATGGGATATCTTCCGTGTTCCCGGAGGTACTGATCGACAAGGGTTATAACCTCCAGGTCGGCCGCGCTCATGACTGAGGGGTCAGCCACGTCCACGATAACGTTTTGAGCGTCATGACTCCCGCCAGTCGCGTTCACGGCAGTGACCGCGGCGAGCCAAGCAGAAGCGCAGCTAGGCTGCGTTTTGATGGGCAGATACACCTACTTCCTCCTTCAGCACCGCGATACGGCGCAACCTCTGTATGATGTAATCCTCGGTAACCCATGCATGACCGTCGAGACCCCAGAGCCGCCCCCAGGAATTGCGCAGCAGCAGGGCCCTTCGCCCTCCAATAGTCCCAGCTCCTACCGCAATAACCGCATGGCGGATGACATCTTTTTCGCCAGGATAGCTTACGACAACACCCTGACCGTCAGGGCTATAGAATGCCTCGCCGATGTACAGCACCATTACCGTCGGAGACCCCCTCATCAAATTCGCGAGAATCTCGTCGAAGGACCCTGGACTGCGATCGAAGTTTCGAAAATACTTCGTAGCAACGGCCGGCGGCCCCCAATGGCTGAGGTCCGCAGGTAAGTCTCCGAGATAGGGCCAGCTTGTCTCGGGAGGTTGCCCATCGTCGCGGATCGCTTCAAGGGTATGCAACAGGAAAGACCCCTCGCTCGGCGGGAGGCCAGCGCGCCTTTGCGCGTGATAAAAGACAAACTCCGCCGACAGTGGGGCCCACCCATCGCGAACTGCCGCATGGCAATCGCTCACCGCAAAAGCCAAGCATGTTGGGCGAACTCCCTGATCACGCACGTCTCCAAACATGCTGCGTAGGTCGTGGGTAAGCGACGGCCTCGACATTAGGCGTCCTCCAGCCGGAAACGACGCTCCGCACGTGACCAGCCTGCCACTTCAGGGCCATAAAGATCGACGTCGAGTGTATAGTCACTGGCGATGCTGCCGGGCTGCCAAGGTCGCGCTTCTGTCATCCGGATAGTGCCTTGCTGTTGCCTTACAGACTGCGCGACAATTCTTCGAACTACAGGCCCTCCTGCGTTTTCCTCCCCAGAGACTTCCCGGACATCTTCCCTGACCGAGAATGCATCTGGCGCGAGCTCGTCGAAACGCCAGAGGTAGCCCGCCCCAGCGTTCTCCTTCAGTCGCATGACAAAAAGATCGTCGGGGCCGCCGTGAAGAACTTCGCCTTGATCCGCCTCGCTCAGTTCCCAGACATCCCCATAGTATGCCGCCGGTTCGACTTCGCCGAGGATTCCCTTCTTGATCTTCTTGGGCTCTATGTCAGCAAGGCGTTTTGCATCTGTACGGCTGATCAAATTATAGCGGGCAAGCGTCCAGCAGGTGGCGGAGTAGCTCGTGCCGACCCGCAACGAAAGCTGATATACGATTCGAGGATAGGGAAGATCAGGCTTTGTCCAGCCATGCCGCTTACAATGAAAGAGCACCAGCCATTGAGGCAACAGAAAGGACGCAGCAAATGCGTCAGCTTCCACCTCTTGCAGATTGGCATCCTTTGAAGCCGCAAAAGGACTGCGGCGCAGGATCGATTCATCATCAAGGCTTGGCTTGTGCTTGAGATAAAAATGTCCGAGTTCGTGGGCTGCGGTAAACCGTTGCACGCTTAGTGGCCGCTTGGTGGTAACAAGCACCCCAGGGGCCGGATCGCTCATATATGCTCCGAGCAGGCCGTCCAAGGGGCGAAAGATAAGCGGCAGGTTGAGATGCGCCATGACGCCAAAGACGTCGATCTGACCGTTGAGGGGACCGCTTGCACGTTCGACCCTATCGCGTATCGCCAGATCATTCTGCAGCCGAGCCGCCGCAGCCATCGCTTTTCGAATGGCGTTCTCGATCGCCGTCATTCTATTCTTCCTCGATCGACGAACGGCTCTTCAAAAAGTCAGCGAAGCGGCTCAGTTCCTCAAGGTCATTCGACGACAGCTTGGACGCCGTGCGGGCCAAATGCTCCACTGGCCCCGAAATATCCGATGCGTCTACATCACCTGTGAAGTAGCTGACGGGCCGACGGTAAAGCGTTGAGAGCTTTCGCAGCTCGATGACGTCGACCTTGCGTTGACCTGTCTCAATGTTGGAAAGGGCGCTCCGCGGAATAGCAAGGCGGCTGGCGACCTCGTCCTGGCTGAGTCCGACATATTCTCTGCATTGACGCAGCTTGTCAGCAATGGCTAAGCGCTCGGCCTCGTCCGACTTTCCGTGACTTGCAGGGCCTTTCATGCGACAGCGCCTTCAAAATGTTTCTCCCAAAGCTTGCCCATGCGCGATGTCACATCGTCGACAGCTTCCTGGATGGACTCGTATCCCCCTGGACGCACCGCCGCCTGCCCCACTTCGAACCCAACCACCGCATCGAGAACGCAGAGAATTTCGACCACGGTGTGGGAATCGATATGGATCGCTTTTACGACCAGCTCCTTTTGAGATTTTGGGAGTAGGACACCTTCGAATTCCGCCAGATCCCTGACCGACTTTGTCAGCTCATCAAGGAGCGTTTCCTGAACCTGCTCAAGGGGAAAGGAGGGGATTTTGACTTTGGTGCTGTGATCCATTGGCAATGCGCGCTCTCCACGAAAGGTACACACACCTAGCACAGTTCGTCCGATTTTCCAACAGAAATTGTTTGAAAATCGGACATCACCTGCCAAGTGTCCTTTCGATGAGCATGAGGATGGCCGAAACGGCGTCTTCGGGCGTCCGCTTATTTGAGACGATTTCCACTGGATAATGAGAGCGCTCCTCAAGTCCGAGGCTAGCATCACGCAGCTTTAACCAGCTGCCGATCTCGTCATCTCGATCGATTGGGTGATCCCGGTCGAGGAGAATGGCCAGTGCCGGCTGGAACTTGTCCCAAACAAGTCGCTCAGCCTCCACGAGCGTTCGCAGGCCGGTTTGGTGAACACCAGCGGCCGCGCCATAGATGAGTGTCGACCACCAAAAGCGATCAAGGATTACATGCGTCCCGGACTGCAGCGCTGGCACTATCAACCGTTCGATGGCATCGAGATGAGCGGCGATGTGAAGCGCCTGCTTCGACAGTTCGCTCATCGTTGCTATCCCAGAGCCCCCTGGATCGTGGTGAATACGATAAACGAGCGCGCCAAGGGTACCTTCGGCCTTTCCGGGAAAGCTCAAGAATTCAAAGTGGCCAAATCGTTGCGATAAGGCGACCTTTAACAGATCGACTGTCGTCGTTTTGCCCACTCCGTCGGGGCCTTCGATAAAGAACAATTTTCCGGGCATTCTATCACTCCATTATCGCCCATAGATATTGTAGAATGCCTTCGAGTTAAACTGTCAGACTCAGCAAAACGCCAGCGTCGCTGTCGACGCTTTCGTCCTGGCTCACACCATCCTCAGCTTTCCGGTGATGACACGCCCGACGCAGTCAAGGTCGGCACCGTCGCTACCGACACGGCCGAAGTGTCTCGGCCCAGGCGTCCCGTAGCGAGACAGAGGGATTTTGGGCGCAGAATCACTGGTGATGAGGATCCACGCAGCGCTATCACACATGGCGCGCCCAATCAGCTGGAGTACTTCGTCTCGACAGACTGCCGTTTCGACGCACGGACCAGAAGGTTCATGAAACGCTCGGCCCGCTTCTCTGCCGGCCGACAGCCCACGAAATCCCCTCCCCGCCAACGACCCCAGACACCTCCTTGCCAATATGCCGATCGAGCGTTGGCTTCCATGGCACCAGCGTGAACTCCCGCGACTTTTCAATGAGGGCGTATTTCCCGCTGGCGAGTTCGACCGATCGGACCAACTTGCCTTCCAGTCGATCTCCATTCTTTGCTTCGAAATAGGAAAGCCCGAGCTCGCTCGAAAGTTGACCGGCAATGCGGTTTAGCTCGCGCTGGCGCAATATCGAAATCAGGTTGGCGCGATAGACGGTCCGGTCCTGCTCTTCGTGCGCGAGTCCTTGAGCAACAAGCCACTGCCGCCTTTGGATTTGTGCCTCCCGCACCTCGCGACCAAAGCCGGAGTCACGCAAGGCCGCCGGTTCATTAGAAACCAGTTTTCGGTCGAGCCAGGTGACACCGTCGAAACCGACTTGCTTTTCCAGCGGCATCGGCGAGAGCTTGTCGACTACAACGGGCTCAGCCTTGGCCCGCCGGCGCTCGTAATCTGCGACGCGCCTGAGATGATCCGGCGCGATGATCCAAGTGCCGTCCGGTCTTCGCTCCCCCCCGCCGGTGGCTCGCCGGATCGCCTCCAGCCTTCGGACATGCGTTTCGGCGAAGCGTTCGGTCGCGGACGGATCGTGCCGCAGATGAAAATCGATGTTGTAGCGCCCGCCACTCGCCGCTGCGATGTCAGCGATCGTACGGTCGACCTGTCTGGGCTCAGTGTTCCGCGGCGCGACACGGACGATGCAGCCGCCAGGCGTCGGTTCGGTGGCCTCGCCTTTGCCGATGTCGATATAGTGGCTTTTGCCGTCCACGCCCTCGACAATGAGATAGTGCCTGTCGTTGATCTCGTCGCTCAGCCCTCGCGCGACAACGCGGCCGACCACAGGTTCGGTTTCCTGACCCGTATCGTAGACCACACAATCGGCGGCACTGCGCGCGAGTCCCTTGCTAGTCAGTTCGCGATGCATGGTCTTGATGATATCGCCGCGTTCGCCCAACCGACGCAGCGTTGCTTCGAGCTCATCGTCCAGGCGCCAGCGGCCGGAATCGATCTCCGCTGCAAGATCCATCCGCTCAAGCTTGCGCAGGCGACCCTGATGCAATGTCTGGCGAAACGCGTCGCGGCTATCTGCCGAGACAAACCCATCGTCGTCGCGCATGCGCAGCAGCTGCCGGTCGATGCTTGTGAAGCGTTCCTGCTCCATCTCCCGGCGCAGGCGCTGCTCGATCTCCCGGTCGGTGCGTGGACCGAGATCGAGGCTGACCAGCTCAGCCGCGCGCTCCCGCAAACCAGAGGAGATGTAGTCGCGCGCGATGACGAGATTCTCGCCGCAGTCGTCCTTGCCGCGAACGATGATGTGCGCATGCGGATGGCCGGTGTTGAAATGATCGACGGCAACCCAATCGAGCTTGGTGCCGAGATCTTCCTCCACCTGCGCCATAAGGCGCCGGGTCAGTGGCTTGAGATCGTCGTACTCAATACTGTCTTCGGCGGCGATAATGAAACGGAACTGATGCCGGTCGCCGTCCGCACGGTCGATGAAGTCCTTGCCATCGACCCCGTCGCCGTCGGCACCATAGAGTTGGCCAGGCTCGCCTTCTCGGGTAACGCCGTCGCGCTGGAGGTAGCGCAGGTGCGCACCCGCCCCGTCAGCACCCTTACCAGCCAGCTTCACGACCCGAGCCTTGACGATCACTCGACGCTGCCGGAACGCTGCATATCGATCGCGTGACTTGAGCAACGCGGCGGCCGCCCCTCCGCGGCCAACCCGACTTCCAGTGAAATAGTTGCCGCGTCGGGACTTGCCGCCGGCTCGGTTGATCGCGGCCCTTAGCTGACCGGCAAACCGCTTCCCTGCCTTCGAGCCTCGTGACCCGATTTTGCCAAGTTTTGGCCTGAACTCGTCGTCCATCATACAAGCCTCCCGAAACACCGCTGCAAAATCAGTGGCTTGCGCTCCCCTGCCTCTTGGTGCCGGCGGTAGCCTCCGCAGAAAACGATGTGCAGACAAAGACTTGACCGGCTCGTGGAGGCGGTGCCTTTATCTTGCCTTCCGCGAAACTGCCTCCCGACCGCACTTCCGGTCGAGAAGCCCAGCTCTTTACCGGCCCTCAGACGGATGTGAGTTTGCCTGGTGCGGCGGCAGCGGAACCAATATCCCGCCTGCCGGACCGGTCTTAACAATGCCCTCCCGAAAGAAGAACAACGATCGCCCGGACTGAATATCGAGCGTGCCTGTCGTCTGAGACTTCCGTCCGAACTGATTCATATCGTTCGAGGAAATCCCCGCCGCTTTGAGCTTGGCCAGATACAGAACTGTCTCACGCGGCAGCGCCTGCCCGTGCCGCAGATAGTCGTCATAGCGGGCAGGCCCAGCGTTGTATGCCGCGAACATTCCCGGAAAACCGAAGCGATCAAACATGGCCCGCAGATAGGCGGTGCCGGCCAGGGTATTGTCGCGTGGATCATACGGATTGGTGCCAAGGCCGTGCTCGTCACGCATCTCTTCATAGGTCTCAGGCATGACCTGCATGAGGCCCATGGCGCCGGCGTGGGAGGTGATTGGCCGACCACGGAGCATCGTCCTGCCGCCGCTTTCGGCCTCCATCACGGCATAAATCCATGACTGCGGAACGCGGAACCGTGTGCTTGCCTCGCTGACGAAGTGCTGCCATTTTCCGAACTGCGGACTCAAGGAGATGGCGGCTGGCTGTGCGCCGGTCGCGGCGGAACAGGCGCATGGCGCGGCAGCGACCATGCCCAACATCAGGAGGGTCACTCGGTCCATAGCGGTACGAGCCTCTCAATGACTTTGGCGCTGAGCACTGGCCCGAAATACCGGCTGTCGAAAGAGCCGGGGGCATCGCCATTGATGAGGAACACCTCATTGTCGGCTAGCCTGCGGCATTCGTTCCACCATGGCAGCGGCCGGCCCTGACGGTCCGATTGTTCACGATGCGCGACGATCTCGCCGGCGATGACGATGACCTCGTTGAAGGCGCAGACATGATCGTGCGGAAGTGCCGCGACGCGCTTCACCAGCGGCACATGGCGGGGCAGATAGCCACGCTGGTCGGCCAGCGCGCCGACCATTGCCGGCATGCGAATAAGCGCCAGGTCTCCACGCTTTGGCGGGCCGAAGCCGGCGCGGTAAAGCCCGAGCGGCGCGCTGGGCGATGCGTTCCAGACCAGCCAGGGCGACGGTCGAACGAACGTGGCGAAGCCGATCAGAGTGAGGCCGAGCGCGGCTGCAGCGGCCACCTTGCTTGCCCGAACCCGCTTCAGCCGGTTGCCGATAATATGAAAGGAAGGCCGCTCGATCATGACCGGTCTCCGCTGTTAGCCTCACCCGTTCGGGCGCGTTCCTTGTCAGGATGGCTCGCTTGCGACCGGCCTTTCGACCATTCGTCGAGCTCGTCGATGTGGTAGCGGACGAAGCGGCCGTGCTTGCGGAATTTGGGGCCAGCAGCCTTGATCCGCATCTTCTCGAGCGTGCGCTGCGACAGCCCGATATAGAAAGCGGCCTGCGCGGTGTTGAGAAACGGGCTGCCCTTCTTGGCGCGGGCAGCGCGTTCGTTTTCGTCTTCCATGGTGATCCTCGTTTCGCCAGTTGAAGGCGGGAGCGAGGATCGGCGAGCGCGGGCGCTCGCGGGACGGGCGAAGAGTGGCCCGAGAGTTTTCGCCGCCCCTTGCGGCGCGTGAAATCCGGGCTGGCAGTCTGGGGAAGGCCCCGCGCCGCTGCCGGCGCGAGGCCTCCAAGCCCTTCCGGTCAGTCGACCGGGTTCCAAATGATGGCGTAGGTCTCGTCATCGTCCTGGCCGGCAGCGCGGCCGAGATTGGCGTAGAGTTTGCGCGGGCCGAACTCAGGCGCTGCGATCGACAGGCTCACATAGTCCTTGCCGGAAGCCTCGCCGGTCCGCACCCAGCCGGCGCCGACTTCGATGCCTTGCGTCAGCACCCGGAAGTCGGGGTGGTTGTCGGCGCTTTTTGCCTGATTGGGCACGATGTCGATGTCGGCGCGGACGCTGAGGGTCTTGAGCTGGCCCTTGTAGGCGCCGTTTTCCTGCTTGGTAACGTATCCGATCGCGGTCATGTCAGTTCTCCTTTTTGGTGCTCGCCGGGAATCATTCCCCTGCGATGGCTGACCGTGATGGGCGTGTCCGGCCCGCACGAACCCAAAGGGCCGCAGCGGCAGCGGAGGACCCGAGCGGGTGGCTTTTTTGAAGCGAAGCGGCGCGAGGAAGCCGCCACAGGCGGCGGGGAAAAAAGCTGACAGTCGAGGGTTTCGGGCGGGCCGGATCCGCTCATAGGTCATCAAGCCAGCGGCAGGGGAAGGGCTCTCGGCCAGCATCGGCAAGACGGCTGAGAAGCGCGCCTTCGTATACGTCACCAAGCAGGCATGCGGACATGCAGGCACTACGGCAATGCAGAGACTCCGCGCCATAGCTTCGACGCGCTGTGCCCAAGGAGGCCGGCGGCGACAAAGCCAAATCGGCGCGCGCGATTGACGCAATTCATTATCTCGAAACGCGGACCGTGCAGCACCGATCGGCTTCCGCGCCCGGCTTTAGCGAGCACTCGATCTCAACCCGGATGGACTGGCGAGCGACGGCCGCACAAGCTCCGCCACTCGCCATTCAGGATCACTCACAGACGAACAGCGATCGCACCTTGGCCCACTGCTCGACGGTCCGGAAGCCGCTGCGCTCGGTGTAGCTCGACGCGGGGGAATGCATCCAGCGCGGCAACCAGCCCTCGACTTTCTCCCTGCCGTTGTCGCCGGAAAGGAAGTCGCGGACGATTTTCTTTTGCGTCTTCACCTTCTCCGAAGAATTGCCCTCGGCCACCAGCTTGCCACCGATGTCGGCAAGCATCGCGTTGGTAACTTCCCGGTCGCGCAGGAGGTCGAAGAATGCGTCGTCCGGCTGCCAAGAGTTCCGCATATCGACAGTCAAATGATTGCCCACCGCCTCGACCATCGCGCTGCCTGACGCAAGCGTCTCGGCCATCACCAGCGCCAGGACACGCAGGACACTCTCGTCGGAAAGAGCGAGCAAGCGGGCGAAGACGCTGGCGAGCGCGAACTCGTCGCCATGGCCACCGGCGACGGGTCCGTCTTCGTCCGCCTGCCCAAGCAATGCCAAGATCGCGCGCCGGCTTTCTCCAAAGCTTGCTTCGGCGATGCTGGCGGCAACGCTGGCGGCAATCTCCGCATTGGCCGCGCGCTGCGGCTCGACGCGCACCTGCCAGAGAGACGAACCAGCGATGGCATGGGCCACCATCAGGCGCAAGGCAACACCCGGATGGTCGAGCATCGCGAGACGCACGGCGGCGTGGCGGTGCAGATGGATATAGTTCTGCAGCGGGCCGCTGAGTTCCGGCCGCAAGAGCTTGACTGGCGGATCGCTCCCCTCGCCTTCATCGCCGTTCGACCGCGCGCGGCGTGCTTCCTTGCGCGACAGATAGCCTTCGTGGAACTCGACTTCGCCGCGCTGCGTGATAGCGATAACGACCTTGCCGCCCTTCTTCTTCGGCGTCTTTTCGTGGTCCCATGAATGGAAATACTGGCCGGGTTCCAGCACCACGACCTCCGGCCAGCCGGCCTCCATATAGGCCTCGCGTCTGGCGGCGATTGCCTCGTTCTGCTTGTGCCAGAAGAGGTCAGCGTCAGAGAAATAGCTATCTTCGCCGAACAGGTCCGACACGATCAGACCTGCATAATCCTCGACGGCAAACAGCGCCACCTTGGTCGAAATCGACTGCCCGCCGAACAGCCATTGTTTCAGCTGCCAGCCGCGCGGCGCATGTTGGTTGGGATCGGCAAACAGCGTGAGCCAATCCTTCTGTTGCGCTTTTGAGGCCATGGTCAGGTGACGCACCGTCTCGGTGTCGATCTCCTCGCGCCGGTAGGCTTCGCGGATTTTGGGCAAGAGATCGCCAAGCGCAAGAATGCGCTTCACCAGTTGCTCGGTGAGGCCGAAGGTCGCGGCGATATCGCCAATGCCGCGCCCTTCCTTGATCAGGCGAACGAAGGTTTCCCATTGCGAAACCTCGTCGGGATCGAGGCGCGCGATGTTCTCGATCAGTGAGGCTTCGAGCGCGTCGGCGTCATCGCCATCCTCCATGATGGCGCAAGGCAGCTGCGCGGCTTCGCCGCGCTCGTCGGCAACGGTCTTCGCTGCGAAATAGCGTCGCCGTCCGGCGACGATTTCGAAGGTGTCGGACGACCCGTTGGGCCGTACCAGCAGCGGCACCAGAATGCCGCGCGCGCGGACGGAGGGCAGAATATCGGAAATGTCGGGCGAGCGCCTGGAATGGCGCATATTGATGGCCGAAACGCTGAGATGGTCGATGGAAACATGGGCAAGCTGCATGGCTAATTCTCCTTGCTTGGGTGTGAAACGCCCCTCCCCGCGAGGCCGTAGGCCGAGCGGCGACGGGCTTTGCGCCGGGATGGCGCGGTCATTCCGCCGTGTCGGGCGGAAGCTCGGGGATCGGGATCGAAAGGGCGGCGGCGGCTTGCCGTAAAAGCTGCTCGTCCTCGGTGGTGTGGCCGGCAAGGCGCGCGGCTTCGGCGTAGACCGAGAGCGAAAAGCGGGCGGCGAAATAGAGATCGCGCTCGAGCCAAGACCGAACGGCACCTTCACGCCTTGCAGTTCGGCTAGGCTGACGCTGCCGAGTTCGGGAAAACCAAGGCCGAGATCGCAAAGGCCAAAAAGCGTGTCGCCATCGGCGTCGAGTTCAGTCAAAAGCCACGTCGCGGCACCAATCGGGTTGAAGAATTTGACGACCGGCACATGGTCGGTTTCGATCTCAGCCGCGCCATTCGCTAAGAGGCGAGCGCGCAATTCGTCGGTAATCAGGATCAAGATGAAGCTCCTCGTCAGAACAGGTCGAGTTGGTTGCGAGCGGCCTCGTCGAAGAGGCCGATACCGAGCGGCTTTTGCGCCGCGCGCGGACGCATCGGCGCGTCCATCAGAAGCGCTAGCCGGTCACGCGTCGTAATTGCCCGCACACCAGGAATGTGCACTTGCTCGCCCTCTGGTGTCGGCTCCGTCTCAGACCGAACGGGGTGGGGCGCGGTCATGCCGCAATCCCCTCACGTGCCTCGCCCTCGGCATCGTTGCGAAATGCGAGGATGAAATCCGCTGCCTTGGAGGCCAGACTGGCGGCGCGGAAAATGGCGCGGTTGTCCTCGCGCAGTACGCCAAGCCAAGAACCGATATAGTCGGCATGGCGCACGGTGGGCTCGATGCAAAGCGTCGAGCAGACGAAGGCTGCGGCGATCTCCGCGACCAGTTCCTCGCGGGCATAAGCCTTGGTGCCGAATGAGCCGGACAGATCGCGGGCAAGCCGCTTGGCATGCCCGGTCCAGTGCCCGAGTTCGTGAAAGCCGGTGCGGTAATAGTTAATCTGTTCGAAGAATGCCGGCTGCGGCGGCAACTGGATAAAGTCGGCTCCCGGCATGTAGAAAGCGCGGTCGCCGCCAACGCGGACGTCTGCGTCGGAGGCTCGAATGAGGGCCTCGGCCTGCGGCACGATCTCACGCTCGGGCAGCGGCGCGGCGCGGCCATAAAGATGCTCGGGCAATCCCTCGCATTGCGCGACATTGAAGACGGTGAAGCGTTTCAGGAACGGGATTGCGTGCGGCTCGTCGTCGTCCCGCTTGGCGCGCTCCTTCTCGTTTTTGGGGATGAAACGGTCGGCATGCACGATGGTGGTGCCGTGCTCGCCTTTCCTGACATTGCCGCCAAGCGCAAGCGCCTGCCGGAAGGTCAGCCAATTCTGCCCTGAGTAGCCGCGTTCGATGACCGCGCCCCACAGGATCAGGATGTTGATCCCGGAATAAATGCGGCTGGTGGCGGCATTCCTCGGCAGGCCAAGGCCTGCCTTTGCCCTCCCCCAAGGCTGGACCCAGGGCACACAGCCCCGCTCCAGATCGGCGATGATCCGATCCGTGATTTCCGAATAAAGGCTCGCCTTCGGTGGCTCACCCTTCTTCCCGCCAACTTCTCCACGGGCAGCCCGTCTGCCGGTTTTGCGCATGATCTTGTCTCCGTTCGCACTTCCAGCGCGCCCTTCCCGGAAGCGGGGTGGGCGGCGAAAAACGACCGGAAAGGCCCGCCGTCGGAGGTGGCCAGCATCCGCAGGACCGAAACGTCAGTGGAGGACCCGGAGCGAAGCGCAGGGTTGCGGGCCGCCGCGGCGGGCCTAGAAGGAAGTGCCGCCCACCTCGCGCCGGGAAGGCCAAACAACCGGACACTTCGAGCGACTTGTCGTTCACCGCAGGAAGGAACTCAGCGGGCCTCCATGCTTTGAGATTTGTCCGGCATTTTCATTTCGCTAGAGTGGCCGTCTGGGAGATCGCAATCTGCAACGACTACGAGCAGCATATCGCCTAGGCCGAATATGATGGAACCGCTGGCGCTGAAGATCCCGAGCCATAAACGGAGCTCGACCTGCCACAAACTGACGACATCCGCATCAACGATCCGGCGCCGATCATGCGTGCTGCGGGCGATGACGGCGTCGAGCTCACGTCGATCACATTCCTAGCGATCGTCGGCCTTTGGCGCGCAGCTGCCGGCAACAAGCCGCCGACCTTTACGATCCGGGGCCAGACATCGCGCCCTATCACAACCGGCAAGTCGTGGTGCTCCAGCCCGAGAACTGGTTTGCCTGGCTCACGCTGACGAAGCCGGAAGGCGAGCTTTTGTGACCGCTGCCAGCGGGGTCGCTCTCGGTAGAAACCGTGCGTCCAGAGAGTTCCTGAATGGCCAGGATGGGATCAGCCAACGGCGCTGCGAGATGCGGCCGCCCAGTAGCGCGGCTCAAGCTATCGGCGGAATCGAATGGCGTGCTAAGCCTTAGAATGCCTGATCGAGAAAGCTGTCGGCCTGATGACGCATCGCCGCTATCCTGGCTGCTCTTCGTTGCGTCTTCTATCGTATTTTCTCAGAAACTACAGCCGAGCGCCAAAAGCTCGGAACTCCCGTCTGCGCACCGTGAGCACCAAACGCGTTGTCGGCTCGCAACGCCTGGCTCGCTGACAAAAGCATCCTAGCTAAGTTGCGGTGCCAGGGGGCAAAGCCGTATGGCCGAGACCGCCTTTTCGGGCTCGGTTCACGAGCACCCGATACGCGCCTTCAGCGCGCAGGCACCCACGCCCGATTGCTGTCGATCCGCAATTAGCGAGGATCGGGATCCAGCAAATCCGCCGGCTCAATCCCAAGTGCCTTCGCGAGTCGTGCTACCGTGTCTATGCTTGCCGCATAAACACCACGTTCAAGCGCGCTTACATACGTTCTATCGACGCCGGCCTCATGTGCCAACGCTTCTTGCGACAGCTTCTTTCGCTGGCGATGCTTCCGCAGATTGCGAGCAAAGACCTCTCGAATTTCCATTCGAGGGAGGCCATCCTCTTGTAGAGCATTTCACCACGGAGTATTCTCTACAAACATACAACCCGGGCAATTTACTAGCGGTGGTAATCCTGAGCACGCCGGTTTGTGTCTGTGATCGCGAGCCGAAATGCACGCCAGCAAAGAAATAGAATGATGCACGATCAAATCGCCGACCAAGTTCCTTGGGCCGATAGCCTGACCGCTTACGACGAGCAACACTTTGCGATTTATCTGAGGCTCATCGACGCGTGCGCCGACAATGTCAGCGAGGAAGAGATGGCGCAGACCATCTTGGATATCGATCCAACCCTGGAACCAGATCGCGCCCGCAAGGCAGTTCGAAGCCATCTTGATCGGACGCGATGGCTGATAGGCAGCGGATACAAAGACCTCTTTGCGAGTTGCTCGACAGAGCGAACCTACTGAAGGAATCGCCTGTATTCGCCGGTCATGAGTGCATGCCCTCGCCTGACTGCCCGGCGCACGATATCGCGAAGGTGATCGCCAGGGTCGGTCCAGTCGCGCTCGATACGCGCCTTGCCGAAAAGCGCAGCTCCGATCTCGCGATGGGAGGCGCCGGCGATGGAACCATCGAGGGCCTGCAGAACTGACCGCAACCGTGCGCGCCGCGGTTCGACTGGAAATAACCTAGGCGGCAGACGTCCTGTCGAACGGAGTGCGTTCAAGCACTCGAGCCCGTTCAGCCGCTGCCTGATTTCCGACGGCGGCCAGAGCGCGTTGGATTTCAGTTGCACCGGGCCGAGAAGGTCTGACCCGCAGACAGCTAGTTGCAAACTTCTGCGCTGGTCTTCGATCAGAACGTGCTGCCAGCCGTCTACTGTCCGGAAAATGGAGACATCGCAGGAGAGCGCATCAATGGCAAATGTCTCCGTGTCGTTGACCTCCGCAGCAGATTCGGCAATGAGTTGGAGAACGTGAGCACATTGATCAGGATGCCAGAAGACTCGCGCATCATTGGCATTCGAGCTTGCAAAAAATCAGCCCCCACGACGACAGATCGATCGCAAGTGTCGCCAGACTGATGACTGTCGCTGCTGGCGATCGCGAAGGCTCTGTCGAGTGAGAGGCAAGAGCGAGATCTCTCAGGAAAAGCGGATTGCGGCGCAGGAATTCCCATGCCCAGCCGAGACTGGTGAGTTGCGCGCAATAGGCATACCCCTCTTCGTCTTGCCAATCGGGCCAAGCCCTACCGGCATCTGTCGTGATCATGGATTCGTTTCCAACCAATTGGAATTTCGGGCGATCTTCATGACGGGTGCCCAGAGCACCGGCGCCTTTAGCCCGCTATTGTGCAGGACCGCTTCCAGGCTGGCGATGGAGACCTCAAGATAGCCGGCAACCGCACGCGTCGTGCCGATGGTCTGAGGTTCTGAAAGGCGCTCAAGCGGCCAGCCGGCACGGCGTAAGATCCGCTCGATCCGTAAGTCCGTCACCGTGACGATGCTGGCCAAGTCGTGCGACAGCCCAAATTCGATCATCCCGGCAAACAGCTCATAGGTGCCCAGCGCCAAACCTGACTCTTTCGGCGCGGACGATGGAACATCGAGCGCGAACCGACTGCTTTCCCAGATACGCGGATCGTCCGGTGCCGGTCGATCACCGAGAAGAACGGAGAAGCTGTCACGCAACATCGTGGGGCCGGCTGTTGGCAACAGACGCACGCAGCCTTCGATGCGACCCGCCGGCGTTCTGAGCAGCAGGTAGTGCGGACTGAGAGCGTCGTAGGAATCGAGTTCGTAACCGCCGTGAACCGAGACATCCCAATTGAGACGATCCCGAAACACGCGATGGCGCAAGCGGTGCATCTCATCGAGCTCGCGGCTGAATTCACCGTAACGATCGGGCGTAATCAGTTGCATCATTTCGGCCTTCTCCAATGGCATGATTTTCACGCGCAATTGGATGTGAGGGCCGCTGTCGCCACAACCTGTGCATGTACACAGGTCCAGCGATCGTCAGGTCAAGTCTGATGACTTTGAAATGGCAAAACGAATGGCTGCTTGTGTAATTGTTCGCACGCCGAGTTTCTTCTTGGCGTTGTCGAGATGGAAAGCAGCCGTGCGCTGACTGATCCCCAGAATTCGTCCAATGTCCCATGCCGACTTGCCGTGAGCAGCCCATTGCAGGCACTCGATTTCCCTGCCGGACAGAGCAATACCATCGACAATCCGCCCGCTTATCAATCTACGCCGTGCGTGGATGTGGAAGAAGATAGCAATCAGTTGCAGTGCGCGCTCGTACCGTTCGATCAGGCGTATAAACAGTGGCTGCCTTTCGTCGGAGGCGAAAGTAAGTGCGGCAAACAGACCGCGGCGGTCATGGATCGGGATTGTAAAGCCGCAGCGAACGCCGTACTGGGTAGCCTCATCCATGAACTGCCGCTGCGCCGCCGACAAATCGAGATCGCCGCCGTGCGCATCCCATCGGAACGTTTCCTGACGACGACGCGCCCGCTGAATCACTGGGTCGACGTCTTCATACCGGCTATGGAGATAGTGAGACGTCCATTGCTGAGAATAGGTAGAAATCAGGTCAGTCGCGTGGCTCACCTGGAATGGAAGAGACAGGTAAGCAAATGACGAGAGATCGAGCGCCGACGCAGTCTCAGCCAAAGCGTTGTGAAGATCAATTGTGTCAACACTACCTGCGAGTTGCTCGGCGAATCTATTGAAGATGTCTTGCATGCGTGGCTACATCATGCTGGACGGAAGGCCCACAAGGACAAGGCTGGGTCCCGGAAATTGCGAATAACGCCCTGCTGTGGAGCAACTTTCTTATTGCGATGGTCGCCCATGAGGCTACAGTCAGGCACGCGTTGTTAGTCACCTTCAGAATATCGATGCGGCCCGGTGCATTTCGCTAGAACTTGGGCACCTCATGAAATCTAAGTCACATTCCGAGCCTTATTTTGACCGTGTGTTTCACCGGGATCTGGCAAAAAGGTGAGTCGTTTGATCTCGCCGACCAACTGTTCGGCGCCCAGGATAGCTAACTTTTGTTCCTGACCTTTGATGATGTGTGCGCAAACATCAGAAACAGCTGCGCCTGGCTACTTATCCCAAGTTTTCCGAATCCGAGGCCTTGGCCATATCGAATGGACCGGTAAGCCGACGCAGCCAGAGGCACATGCACACGCAACGCCGTGTTCTATGGCGACAAAGCCATCGACCGCTCGCCCTGCGGCACCGGAACCTCAGCGCGCATGGCGCAGCTCGCCGCCAAGGGCAAGCTCAAGGTGGGCGACGAGTTCGTGCATGAATCGATTCTCGGCTCGCAGTTCAAGGGCCGCGTAGAGGCGGCGACGACGGTGGCCAACTATGACGCCATCATCCCGTCCATTGCGGGATGGGCGCGCATGACCGGCTACAACACCATCTTCATCGACGACCGCGACCCCTTCGCGCGCGGTTTCGTGGTGAAGTAATCGGCAGCCAGCCTCTCGCTTCGCTGGATCTTTGAAATCCAAAGATCTTCTCGAGATTCTCGATATCTCGCGAGAGCAGGTTCTCCAAAAGTCCAACGCGAGTGATGGCGGCGCGAGGGCGACGCCGATGAATCATGACGCTCGCGAAAACCGACCCGGCGCGCAACCACTTATCCCGGGGAGGCTTTTTCGGCGGGAGCCAACAACCCCGCTTTCTCCAGAATGCGACGTTGGTTGAGGAGATCGAGTGCAAGATTTTTATGATAGCGGGCGACCAAGATGGCACGCTTCCCCTGATCAACCGTCGCATCGATACCACCGATTGTCGCTGCTATCCGCTCGGAAAGCGTGCGCAGGGCTTTCCACTCTTCGGATCGATACGCGAGCGCGCCAAGACCCGCAGAAGTCGAGTTTCCGATGCCGACTGGAACACTTGCGCCGAGGTTGACGTAGCCCTTTGGCAGCGTACCTTTCAAGTTCCGCACCGACTTGAACCGGATCGAGTCGAAAATCTGCTCAACTGCCTGTTTGGCACCTGCGACCCGGGTCGGGTGGTCGGTGTCGGCTGCGACATGAGGAAGAAGCTCGAGCTTGCCTGGGTGCCGTTCGTTCAGCGGCAGATAGGAAACCAGGGGCCCCCGCACCGTGCCGTCGCTCGCGTCGACGAAGATATCCGCATCTATCGCCGCACATCTGACCTTGCTCGCTAGCAAAGCCGCGTCGAGAGCGTCGATGTCCACGAGTTCGCCACGATCATAATTAATCAGCACCGCGCCGTCGGCCAAACTCGACAACACGTCATAGCCAACCAAGCCGGCGTTACCATACTCGCCTGTCGCCTTATCGAGACGGCCGAGGCCGACGTGTACGGAGAGGGCGTTGGCGTTCGTCGCAGCCTCGACCGCGGTCGCGGCGAACTTGAAGCCTTCTGCCTCGATCCATTCGCGATGCGCCGGTCTTGCGTAGACGCTCACGCACATGCCGAAGGCCTTCGCGAGCTTGGCGACTTCCCTGCCGATGTTGCCATAGCCCAGCACAGCCAGCTTCTGGCCTTCGAGCTTCGCAGTCGGGAAGTCCTTGAGGTGGCGCCCAGTATCGAACGTCCCCGCGACGGTCCTTTCGTGCAGCTCGTCCACCGGAAGGTCGGGAATGACCTTGACGAGCGCTTTCATCACCATTTGAGCAGTCGCGCGGCTATTGATGCCCGGGGTGTTCATAAGCGGCGCGTCCCCGTCGTCTCCGTCCGGGCCGCCCCAGGAGTCCGAGCCCATGTTTCCGGTTCCGGCACCGATCCGCACACCGCCGAGTGCAAACACGGACTTCTTCGGGATGAAGGTCGCCGCCGCTATGAGAGTGTCGTATCTGCCATCCGCCGTGCAATCCAGAAGTTCTGCCTCGGTGCTCAGATGCGGCTGATAGAAAAAGTGGATCTTTCCCTTCTGCAGCGCCTCCTTGTCCTGCAGCGGACCGACGTGGAATTCGCCCCCCTTGTCGCGAATGTAGGTGGCGATCTCGCTGATGTCGGGCGCGCCGTCCGATCCGAGCCGTAGGCCTAGCAGGTCGGCGATCAGGACAGTGTATGCGCGTTCGGGATCGTCCTTCCTCACAAGCCCGGAGACGGCGGTGGCGCAATCAAGTTTCTCGCCCTGTGCGGCCAGTTCCTCCTCGAGGACGGCGATCTTCGCCCGGCGGTAGGCATAGGCGAGATTGTCGAGAAGAAGGCGAACGTCCTCCGGGTCGCGGATGCCGCCGATCCACGCGCGGTAGTCGCCGGGCATGCCGGGGAAGGCGTTCACATAGCGGGCGGCATCCAGGCCCTTCTCGTGCTCGCCGTTCACATGCGTGATGCCCTCGTAGCCCAGGAGCTGCTTCGAGCGGGCGATGATGCGGGCGTGAATCTGCGTGTCAGCGATATCGGGATCGTCGACCCGAAGGAGGACGACGGCGGCTCCGCGCTTATCAGGTTCGCCGACCGTGAACTTCAGCAAGGCGTTGCTGTCGACCCAGTCGGAGATCACCTGGCGGTTTTGGTCGGAGCGGCGGTTCAACTCGCTGACCGGACCGACACGCTGGGCCGCCTTCAGAAGCCCGAACGTGGTCTCGGCGAAGGCGAGCGCGCTATAGGTGTTGATGACGCCGCCGAGCATGCGATCCTGCGCCGCGTCGTAGAAAGGGCCGATTGCCACCGACTTTTCGCCGCTCAGCGGGCGCTTCGCTTCCACGGGGGGAACGAGCTTGAGCTGCCGCGGAATCGACCATGCGGGATCCTCCTGGTTGCGCTGGACGAGCTTCAGGGCCTCGGGCGTGAAGGAGACGAGGAAATAGCCGGAGATGCCGCCGATCGCCTTCTGGAACGGCATGAAGACGCAGCACTTGGCCAGCACCTTGCGCACCAGCGCCTCGCCCCACGGCATCGCGCCGAGCATCGAGGTGGCGTCGAGCACGGCGTGGCGATTGTCCGGGTCCGCATCGAGCCAAGCCAACAGGCCTTCGATCTCCTTTACGGAGTAGGTGTTGGCGCCGGTCGTCTCGTGGCCGACGCCGACGAACAGGGTTGTGCCCAGCGCCTCGAGTTCGGCAGCCGTCGGGATGGAGCCCTCGACAGCCGCGAAGTCGATCCTGTCGGCGCTGCCGTTCTTCGCGAATTTCTGGAGGTCGAGAAGCTGCGTCGCCCAAGACTGCCGGAAGAACCCCGCGCCATCGGCAGCGGCGCTCTCTGGCTTGGCCGTATCCACATATACGTGTTGGGCGGTGTTGTTGGGGTTCATGAGGTGAATGACCGCAACGGTGAAGCCGCTATGGCCGCCGCCCAGCCCTACCGCCATCGGATTGCGCTCGGGGAACTCGAAATAGCGGTGGATGGAGCGCATCATGTCCGTCAGGATTTTGTCTGCCGGATACCCCCTGTGCATGCTGCGACCGATCTCGGCCGTCGTGAACGGGCCAAGATCGGTGCCCCTGTCGTCGAGCTTGCGGTAGTTGGCCTCCAGCCATGCGTCGAACTCAGCGCGGCGCAGCCTTCCGGCCACCTCGTCGATCGTCGCGTCGGTGATCGGTCCTACCCCGAAGAAAGGATTCGACGGCGCCTTCGGCCCCGAATGGGTGAGGTTCCTCTCGCGGTCAAGCTGTTGCTTCATTTCGGAAATGGTCGACATGGCCGAGGTGTCCTCCCTGTAAACGTAGCCGTCTGTTATTCCTGCTGGTGTAAGAGATGCGCGTCGCACTTCGTCGTGGCGGGTTGCTCAGCGACGTTCCACCAGCGGTTCAGTTGTAGATCGGGAAACGTCGGCAGAGATCCTTTACCTCCGCCAGCACTTCCCATTCGACAGCCGCGTCGCCTTCCATGCCCTTTTCGGCGAGCGCGTCGATCACCTTGAGCATTAGTTCGCCGACGCGACGGAACTCCGCCTCGCCGAAGCCGCGCGTCGTGCCAGCCGAGCTGCCTACGCGGATGCCGGAGGTGACGAAGGGCTTTTCCGGATCGTTGGGGATCGCGTTCTTGTTGCAGGTCAGGCCCGCGCGCTCCAGCGCGATCTCGGCCGCCTTGCCTGTCACGCCCTTGGGCCGCAGGTCGACCAGTACCATGTGGCTGTCAGTGCCGCCCGAGACGATGCCGAGGCCGCCGTCTTTCAGCACCTTGGCCAGCGCCTGCGCGTTGGCGATGACCTGGCGGGCGTAGTCGGCGAAGTCGGGCCGGAGCGCCTCGCCGAAGGCGACCGCCTTCGCGGCGATGACGTGCATCAGCGGACCGCCCTGGTTGCCGGGGAACACCGCCGAGTTCAGCTTCTTGGCCAGCGCCTCGTCATTGGTCAAGATGACGCCGCCGCGCGGACCGCGCAGGGTCTTGTGCGTGGTCGACGTGACGACATGGGCGTGCGGCACCGGGCTCGGGTAGCAGCCGCCGGCGATCAGGCCGGCATAGTGGGCCATGTCCACCATCAGATACGCGCCCACCTCGTCGGCGATCCTGCGGAAGCCGGCGAAGTCGATCGTGCGCGGATAGGCCGAGGCGCCGGCGATAATCAGCTTCGGCCTGGTCTCCAGCGCCCTTTCGCGCACTGTCTTCATGTCGATCAGGTGGGTTTCCGGATCGACCTCGTAGGAAACCACGTCGAACCATTTTCCGGACATGGTGACTGGCGAGCCGTGAGTCAGGTGGCCGCCATGGGCCAGCGACATGCCCATGACCCTATCTCCCGGCTGCAACAGCGCCAGGAACACCGCTTGGTTCGCCTGCGCGCCGGAATGGGGCTGGACGTTTGCGTATTCCGCCCCGAACAGCTTCTTCAGACGCTCGATTGCCACTTCCTCGACCTTGTCGACAAATTCGCAGCCGCCGTAGTAACGCTTGCCCGGATAGCCCTCGGCGTACTTGTTGGTGAGCACCGAGCCCTGCGCGGCGAGCACGTCGGCGGATACGATGTTCTCTGAAGCGATCAATTCGATCTGGTTCTTCTGCCGGTCGAGTTCCTCGACGATGGCGCTGGCGATCGCGGCGTCCGAGATTGCAGGGGCGGTCATAGTGGTATCCTCTCAAAAATCGGGCGTCTCGGCTGGAGGTTCCTTGCAGCCGATTATGAGCAGTTGGACGATGCGCGAAGCGGAGCTATTCGACACATCCAGGCGAAAGCTGTCCGCGGCGCCGCGACGTCGAACAGGTGCCGCAGCCTTCGCCAGGGGCGGGACGTCACCAAGGCACTCGGAAATACAGGATCGTCTGGCCGTGCGGCTGTCCGCTAACCGGTGCCGAGAAGCGAATTGGCATTTGCGCGGCGTATCAAGATAATAGGTCCATTACTGTGCGCGTAAGAGCAGAGACTCCGAAACCGATGCACCGTTCATCCGGTTGGTAGTCCGTGTTGTGCAACCGGTCATTTCTACCAGGTTGAGACGAGCCTACGAAAAGATGAGCGGACGGCATGAGTTCAGTGAAGTAGGCGAAGTCCTCGGTTCCGTAGTCTCCTGGACATTCGACCAACGAGGTTTCGCCAAACTGCCGTTCTAGCGATGCTATGGTCGAATCTAATATCGCGTCATCGTTGACCTCGGGTGGGCAACCCCGGATGAAATTGATCTCGCATGTCATGCCCATCGCCGCGGAGACGCCTTCACAAATCTCGTGGAAGCGTTTCCTCATAATCTCTCGGGACTCAGTTGAGCGACATCTAATGGTCCCTTCAAGGAAGCAGGTCTCCGGAATGATGTTAAACGCGGTTCCGCCATGGATCTGCCCGATCGTCAACACGGGCGCCGCGGCAGGATTTACCGAGCGCGAGACGGCAGTTTGCAACTGCATAATGATCGCCGCCGCGCCAACGATAGGATCGAGGGCAGTGTAGGGGCGCGCCGCATGCCCGGAACGACCCTTCACGACGACCCCGAACTCATCTCCAGATGCAAAAACTGCGCCCCGCACATAGCCAAACTTTCCAACGGCGAGCTCAGGCATATTGTGGAACCCGAGTGCGATGGACGCACCCTCGGCTGCACCGTCGGCGACCATCCGTTTCGCGCCGCTGTCGATGGTTTCCTCGGCGGGCTGGAAGACGAGGCGTATGCTTCCTCGCAAGCGAGGCGCCATGCCCGCGAGGATGCGCCCAGCGCCTAGCAAGGTTGCGGTATGAAGGTCATGCCCACAGGCGTGCATTCGACCGGGAATCGTGCTCGCGAAGGGCAGCCCCGTAGCTTCGTCCATCGGCAAAGCGTCCATGTCGGCACGAACCAAGACCAACGGGCCAGGACCAGCTCCACCGATGATATCGGCGATTACACCAAGTCCACCAACTCCCGTTCGTGGAGCGAGGCCGATCGAGCACAGTTCCTCCGCGACGATCGCGGATGTACGCGGCGTTTCATGGCCGAGTTCAGGATGGGCATGAATGTCTCGACGTATCGCGATCAACGAGGGCTCTAAGACCGCTGCCTCGCGCTCGATCAAGGAAGTGATGTCGTTTATCCGGTCAGTCATAGGAGCTTCTCTCGCATTGCCACGGTCGATTGCCGGATCGGTAGAATCGACCAAGTTTAGCCAGCGCTCGGTGTAGACAGACTGGCTTAGGGATTCCGGATTGGCTCACTGACCAATTCCGCTCGACTTGATACTGAAGGCCTGACGTTTCTCAGCAAACGCTGCAAGGAGCTGCCGGGTGTAGACATGCTGAGTTTCCTCGAAAACGTCCTCGACGTTACCGCATTCGACCACCTTACCGTTTAACAGCACCATCACTCGATCGGCCACTTGCCGAACCACGGCCAAATCATGAGTAACAAAGATCGCGGCTGCATTCGTCCGCCGCACTTGTTCTTCGATCAGGTTTAGGATGTCCGCCTGGACCGACACATCCAGCGCGCTCGTCGGCTCGTCGAATACAATCACCTGCGGCTTTCCAGCCAGCGCGCATGCGATCGCAACCCGCTGCAGTAGCCCCCCCGACAGGCTTCGCGCCAGAGTGTCAAGATTGTAGTGAGGCAATCGTACTTGGTCCGCTTGGGCCTCCTGATCGGCACGCGAGGATCTACGACCTGTGGCAACCGCCAAGCATCGGCCGATCTGATCTCCGATCCTGCGACGCCTGTTCAATGCGGTGGATGGATTCTGAAATACGATCCGAATGTCGGACAGGCACTCTTTCGTGCGGTCTGCATATGAAGCAGGGAGGCGTTGGCCGTTCATAAAGATCGAGCCGTTATCCGGTGCGACCAAGCCGACGAGGCCTTTTAGAAGAGTTGACTTGCCACTACCTGACTCGCCAACGACCGCCAATATCTCCCCGGCTCTAAGCTCGAAGCTCACGTCTTCGAGTATCTGCCGCCGCCTCTCGCCGCGGCCATAAGAGATCTTTAGGCGATCGACCTTAAGCCGCACGTCAGGTTTCACGGGTTGAACGGTCTCTCTGCTCCGCACAGAGATATTCGATTGCGCCGCCAGAATTGGATTGTGGCATCTGAAGCTAGTGATCTCCTCACGAATCTCTGGCCGCTGAACTGCGCAAACCTCTAACGGGTGGTCGCATCGAGGCGCGAACAGACATCCTCGCAATTGGCTGAGTTCACTCGGCGACGGTGGTGCGCCCTTTATACCCTCAAGCACACGGCGCTCCCCAACCGACGGCAGACAGGCCAAGAGGGCTCTCGTGTAAGGATGTCGGGGAGATGAAATAATGTCGTCGGCCGGCCCCTGCTCCACAAGCTCACCACCGTACATCACGGCGATATCATCGCACAGGTTATGCACCTGGCCGATATCGTGGGAGATAAAGATCAGCCCTGCTCTCTGCTCTCTGCGAAGCGTCTTGAGAAGTTCGATGATGTCGCTTGCGACCGTTGCATCCAAGCCGGTTGTTGGTTCGTCAAGCACAAGGACGGCAAGATCATTGGCAAGCGCCAAGGCTATGACAACGCGCTGCTGCATACCCCCAGATAGCTGGTGCGGATACAACGCCAGAACCTGCCCAACGTTGCGGATCTTGACACTCTCCAACAACGCAACGGCACGGCTCATACGCTTATCTGGAGCAAGGCCGAGCAGGCGCAGACGTTCATCAAAGACGGAACTGATCCGACGGCTTGGGTCGAGCGCGCCACCCGGGTTCTGAAAAACAACGGAAAGGCTTTTGGCGAGCTCCAGTCGATTCCGTATTGCCAACTGCCGCGTAACGTTCTCCCCACCGATTTGGATGCTTCCGGCAGTTAAGATGCCGTTAGACGACATGCAGTTTGCCAGCGCGAGAGCAAGTGTGGACTTACCTGAGCCGGACTCTCCGACAATCCCAACAGCAGCGCCTGGGACCACACGAAGTGAGACGTTTCGGACAACACTCAGAATTCCTGAGCCAACACGATAGCCGATCGACAGGTCCTCGCAGGCAAGCGCTGCCTTCTCAACTGGGGCGGGCATCATTCGATGACCTCCGCAAATTGTTCGGTCAACAGCGTCATCGATGTGACCAGCAGTGCAATTGCCAGTGCCGGGAAAAGCGTCGGCCACCAAATCCCTGCAATGAGTTGCTGATATTCTTCGTTGATCATGAGGCCCCAATCCGGTGTCGGTGGCTGGACACCAAATCCGAGAAAAGAAAGGCTCGCTGCAACGAAGATCGCAAAGCACGTACGAACCGAGAACTCAACCACTACAACTGGAATCATATTGGGGAGGATTTCGACGAGCATCACATACCACGAAGGTTCCCCACGGAGCTTTGCCTGAGCCACATACTCTAGCGAAGTTTCAGCCAATACCCCGCTCCGAAAAGTTCGGGAAACTGGAGCTGAAAAAATTAAACCAATAATCAATCCTACTCCGATTGGAGTTGGCGTGACCGCTACTACGACGGCAAGCGCAATGAGGATCGTTGGAACCGCCAGGATCGCATCGATTACGCGACTAACGACATCGTCGAGAATGCCTTGAAAATAGCCAGCACAGAAGCCTATCAAGCCGCCGACGAGAACGGAAATCGCTGCCGCCAGCAGCGCAATGATGATCACGGTCCGCGAACCTGCCAAAACGCGAGCGAATACGTCTCTGCCGAATTTGTCAGTGCCGAACCAATGCTGCGGCGAAGGTGGCAAATAGGTATCGAACGGCCTGGTGGCCAAAGGATCCTGAATCGGCAGCCACTGATACGTGAGTCCAACAACAATGAGCGCGACAACAATCAATGCAGCTATCAAGAATCTCGGCGAGCGATACATGTTGCTTCAGCCTATTTGAGCCGGCGTCTGGGGTCCAGAAACTGGACCATTGCATCGCCGATGAGGATGGACGCCATAAAGGCGATACCTGAGACGAGTACGCCGGCCATGAGCATTGGGAGGTCCAGCTTTTGGCTGGCCTTCAGGATCAGAAGTCCAATTCCATCGTAGTTAAACAACAACTCGACGACGGTAAGGCTGCCGAAGAGATAGCCAACCTGGGTAGCGATAACGGGAATGGTCGGTACGACGCTGTTCCGCAACACGTTTTTCAGAATGATGCTGCGTTCAGAGAAACCAAGCGTCCTAGCGTACCGAACATGATCAGACAGGTAGACTTCTCTGGCCCGCGCCCGGATCATCCGCGTGAGATATCCCGTCAGCACCGTCGAGACCGTTATCGCGGGCAGGACCAAGGCTTGCAGCCGTTCGAACAGGCTGCTGCCGTCCGGAACCTGGGCGGAGGTTGGAAAGAAGCCCAACATCACACCGAAGACAATAAGCAGCACGACTCCGACCACAAACTCTGGGATGGCAGTAGCGACGATGCTTCCGTTACCGATTATTCGCCCGACCCAGTTTTTCTCGTTGCGAGCGCCCAGGAGCGCCAGAGCAGCGCTGGACGGCAGCGCAATTACGAGAGCGAACAGCGCAAGCAGAGCGGAGTTGCGCAGAGCACGCCCGATGAAGGGGGCAACCGGTTCACGGTAGACATATGAGGTTCCGAAATTCCCACGTATGAAATTGCCGGCCCAGTCGAGATATCGAATGATCAGTGGACGATTAACGCCCAGCACTTCATTGAGCTTGTCGACTGATCGCTGATCCGCCAACGGGCCGAGAATCCGGCGGCCGACATCTCCCGGCAACACTTGCACGACCACGAAAATCAGAACGCTAAGAAGAACGAGGGAGAGGAGGCTCAAGCCTCCCCTCCGCAGAATGGCTGCTACTCCTCGATTCATTCGACGAGAGCCGCTTCCCCGAGAAACAATTGTCCCATGGCGTTCGCCTGGACGCCGGTCACACCAAGCGAATGCACCATGTTGGAATTCTTGAAGTAAAGGCCGAGCTGAGGCGTCTCTTCGAGTAGGAGTCTTTCGATCTCACCAGCCACCTTCTGCTGTGTTTCAAGGTCCGTCGCCACGAAGTATTTGCTCATCAAATCATCATATTTTGCATTCTTGAAATGCGCGGCGTTCCATACGCCGGTCGACGAAAGCTGAGCGGAGAGGAAGACATTCGGGACGCTTCGATGTGAATAGTCGTCGATACCGAATGCCGAATCCAGGAATGGCGATGTTCCAAATTTGAGGTCACCATAGTACTGGTCGGTGCCCATCTGAACGATGTTGACCGTGATTCCGATTTCTCGCAGCTGGTCTTGAACGAGGACGGCCAACTCCGGGATGGAGGCCGACTTCTGAGTGAGAAGGTCGACTTTGAAACCATCGGCAACTCCGGCCTCCGCGAGGAGGGCTTTGGCAGCCGGAACGTCTTTTACGCGCTGAGGAACTGATTTGTCGGTCGAAGGGAAGACATGCGCGAATGGAGAGTCGTTGCCAACCTCGGCCTTGTTGTCGAACAGGACCTTGACGACTGCCGGCCGGTCGATAGACAGCGCGACAGCCTTCCTGATGCGGGAGTCGTTGAACGGAGAAATATCGGTTCGCATATGAATGACTTCATGAGCGGAACTCGGGAGGCTCACCACATTGACCTTCGGATTTTTGAACAGCGCGGCGCCCGCCCGCGTGTCAAATCCGCTCAGCACATCCGCTGCGCCGCTCTGGACCGCCAGAATAGCAGCGCCCATATCTTCATAGAACGTCCAAACAACTTCATCGAAGCTTGGCGCGGATCCCCAGTATTTTTCGTTCTTGATATAGGTGACGCCACGACCTGGCCGCATCTCCTTCAGCTTCCACGGACCGGTGCCATTCTGATTGTTCGGGTAGTCAGTGCTATCGCCATTTTTCAGGATGACGCAGTTGTAGTTGTCAGACGACGCTGTGTAGGGAAAGTTTCCGTAGGGCGCGTCGAGGGTAAATTCGACTGTTGTATCATCCTTCGTCACCGCTCCGCCTTTGCTGAGTATCCCCTTCAACGCGGAGAGCGCGTTCGAGCCGACGTCAGGGTCGGCGTGACGATTGAACGTGGCAGCGACATCCTTTGCGGTCATCGGCGTTCCGTCATGAAAAGAGACACCGGATCTGATCTTGTAGACCCACACTTTTCCGTTTTCGCGTGGCTCCCAACTCTCGGCCAACACCGGCTTCAGCGTTCCGTCCGCCTGCGCGACCGCGAGGTACTCGCCGGTCTGGCCAACAATTACGAAACCGCCAGGTTCCGAGACGGCAAACGGATCGAGCGCGGTCGCAGGCGCCGTGATGGCACCCTTCAACGTTCCGCCTTTCTGGGTTGCGGCAACCGATTTGCCGGAGAGCGCAAAGGACGCGACAGCGAAGCCCGAGGTCGCGAGAAACGCACGGCGAGAAATTCCCGCATACATTGACGACTTCGTGAATTCAATTTTGCTCTGCATGCTTTCTCCCTCTGCACACATTTTTGGACCGGCTGATTTTGACTGAAAGGGAGAGGCTGAAAATTTCAAAATCGGCCTTGCATTGAAATTTTAAATGTACGGTACGCTGAACCTTGTGACAAAGTCGTCAGCGTGGCCCATCGCGGCTTGCCAACCGCAGCGGCTGGCTGCTGCTGCGCTCTTATCGGACTTTGAGACCGGACGTACCCGCAGACCTCCGCCCTTTGCCGTGAGGCATTACCAGCGAGATGGTTCAGGCACAGATTCCAAGACCGTCCGATTTGTTGGTATGCAAAGCTTTGCCCATTATGGTGCCCACCTGCCGTTGCGGAAGATTATGATACGGGACGGGCATCAATCGGTCGAACTAATCAAGAACAGAAAGTGGGCGGTGCGCGTCACCGTCCACGGCAACACCCTGGTATTTCCATTTGAGGCAGAGGATTAGGCTCGCTCCTACGCCTTGGCACCCAGGCGCTTGGGTCACACTGCTGCGCTCTCGGATTTTGCGGAACTTGGGCGACAGCGTGATTGCTTCGATTAGCCTTTCGATGTCGGCTGGCGCGGATGTATGACTACAACGGGGTCCCTAGTCTTGAGCTGAATGGCTGCTTGCCAGCTTCCTGCGTGATAGTTTCCGATATGCTCACGGTCCAAAGTAATCCATCACCCGCGTAGACTGACGCCACTGCCGTACTGATTGCGTCGACGGCAGCGCGAGCCGGCCGCTCTCCGGCGCGCCGCGGTCGGCAATTACACTGACCTGCCAGCGCAGACGCAGGGATCCCGGATATTGCGCGGGAAGGGGGCCGGATCGAAGATTTCAGAAACGCGGAGCAATAGAATGTGTGATTTCATGCGATTGGTAAGTTTGATGCGTCCCGAGTGCCGCAGCGCATAGTATCGCCGGGGACTTAGCGAGTTCGGTCTTGGTTTCGCGCTGACAGTTATGGAATGGCCCGGCTAGGGCCCCTATGGAGACTGATCAATGAGGGCTTCACGTGTTTGGACGCATCTCGCGTTTGACCGGCCGGGAAAGCATGCCGGCCATGTCCATGTGCCGAACTCGGTACACCGTTCGGCCTATGGCACACTCGCCTTGCCGTGCGGCATCATCAATAACGGCACTGGTCCGACCGTGCTGCTAATGGGCGGTGTTCACGGCGACGAGTATGAAGCGCAGGTGGCCTTTGGCCGGCTTTTCCGCGCCATTCGGGTCGACTCTGTCCACGGGCGACTGATCTTCTTCCCGAGTGTCAATCTTCCCGCTACGGTCGCGCACACGCGGACCTCACCGCTTGACGGCCTCAATCTCAACCGAATTTTTCCGGGGGACCCGGATGGTTCGGTTTCGGAGCAGATCGCCTATTTCATCGAGACGGTTTTAGCCCCGATGGCAGATGTCTGGTTCGATTTCCATTCCGGCGGCACGTCCCTCGACTACCTGCCGCTGGCCGCGCGACATACGTCTGCGGATGCTGAAATCAACTCGCGCACCGCCGCTTTGCTGGATGCATTCGGCGCCAGCCTCAGCATGGTATGGGACTTTTTCGACGAGCCCCGCATGGCCAAAGGATGCGCGGAACGCAACGGCGTCGTCTATCTGGCGAGTGAATTTGGTGGGGGAGGCACCACCTCCATCGAAGGCACGGACATCTGCTTCGATGGTTCTGTCCGCGCGCTGGTGCATCTCGGGGTCTTGGATCCGGAGGCGATCAAGGTGTCTCCACCGGCAGTTGGCGGCAAGACCGTTACGGTGCGCAGCCGCGACGATCACATCCATGCAACATGCGCCGGTATCTTTGCCCCATCGCGGCCGCTCGGTGCCGAGATAGCTGCCGGCGAGCAGATCGGCGAAATCGTCCAGCTCGACCGTCTCGATGCCGAGCCCGAGCCGGTCATCTCCGCCACCAGCGGACTGTTGGTTTGCCTTCGGCATCCAGCGCAGGTCGAGCGCGGCGACTGCGTGGCCCATCTCGCGGGCAATGTGAAGCCATGACTAAAGAGCGTTTCGTCCGCGTGACGCGCGAGTCCTAGTAATTGACCGTCGCTCGCACCTCGGCCGGATAGACGGAGACTCCATCCATGTTTGACACCTATCGTGTCGCCCTCGTAACCGGCGCGACAAGCGGCATCGGCCGGGCTATCGTGCCGGCGCTGCGCCAGCGCGGACTGGTCGTCTACGCCGTCGGGCGAAACGCCGCCCGGCTTGACGATCTCGTAAAGGAAACCGGCGCGCGGGCTATTGAAGCGGATGTCCGGGACATTGTGCGCATAACGCAGGCTCTCGCCGGCGTCGAGGTCGATGTCCTCGTGAACAATGCCGGTATTCTATCGACGCGCGCGCCGTTCCAGGACATCGAACCGACGGAACTCGATGCGATGATCGACGTCAATCTCAAGGCACCGATGCATTTGACCCGAGCGTTCCTGCCCGGCATGGTGTCGCGCCGGCGCGGCCATCTCATCTATGTCGGCTCCAGCGGCGGACGGGCGGCTTACCCGTCCATGGGCGCCTATGGCCCGTCTAAAGCCGGACTGAGCTTATTTTGCGACAATTTGCGCTGCGACCTGCTCGGTACGTCCATACGCGTCACCGAGATCGTGCCGGGGCGCGTGCAGACCGATCTCTACCGCAAGTCGATTCCGCACGGCCAGGCAAAAGCAGTGCTTTATGACGGCTATCGACCGATCCAGCCGGAGAACATCGCGCGCATCGTCTGCGACGTCATCGACCTTCCGGCTTTTGTCGATATCTCCCGCATCGAAGTGTTCCCCACCGACCAGGCTTCTGGTGGCGGCACGATCGTCAAGTGCGATCGATAAGTCGTCACGAGGACGTCGCAGCGCGGATTTGGCCGCGCGTTCGGCCTAGTCAGCTTTCGGGAATGTGATCCGTCCTTCTGCCGGGCAAAGCCAGAAATCGCCTCAGGCAATTTTCCAGCAGGCGCGAAACATTGTTGTCATATCCCGCGTGGGAAAGGCTGCCGCAAAACGTGATCGAGCCGACCGAAAATAGGCCGCCGCCATTCTCGTCGACGCCGTAGACGAGATTCGAGCTTATTCCGCCATAGCGTCGCGGTTCCCCGTCCAGCATGCCCGGAAGCAGCATTTCCTCGAATGAGGTTTCGAAGGTCGGTCCATGCCCTTCGGAAGCCGCGATCACGGTCACGAAATCCGGCGTTCCGAGGTCGGAAGCGGCCTGGTCGATTTCAAAACCGGCCGCGCCGCCGCCCGAAAGACCAAAATCGCCGATCTTCTGATCTGCAGGGATGCCCTCGAACAGGAAGGCGAAGTCGGGTTGGAACGACTCGGGTGTGCGCACGTAATACGAGCCCTCGAACGCGCCTTCCGCCGTAAAGCCGATGCCAGCGACTTTCTGCGGAGGGGTGCCGTTCCGGCGCCACAGCCCGCCATATTCGCCATCGAGTTGGTGATAATATTCTCCGGGCTGGCTGGCCCATACGCGCGTCCCACCCTCGGCCCGGCGGATTTCGATGACGTGCGGCTGGCCGGGGTCGCGGCCGATCTTCCAATAAAAGCCGTTGCCGCCGAGATACATCAGCTTTCCGCCGCCTTCCCGGTAGGAAATGAGGGCCTCAATCGTCCGGCGCGTGTGATATTCGGGATGGCTACCGGTCAACACGACATCGTAAGGCGCGAGAGCGTCGACCCCTTCGCGATCCAGATCTTCGTCGGTCAGGACATCGAATCCATAACCCTTCTGCCTCAGCCAGTCCGTCAGATGGGAGTCGGCTGGGAAGCCGCGCATGCCCGAACCGCGCGTGTCGTGAAAGACCAGGTATTGCGGACGCATCGTCAACATCGGGCGAAGCCGTGATGACAGGGTAATTCCTGTTCCGTCGGGGTGGCGATTGTAGGTCGAATAGCCATAGGCGCTAACCCTGTCGGGATTGTAGGGATACGCGCCCCATGCTCGCACCCGCGATTCCAGGTCGCCGGAAAAGTTTCCGCGCGCATGATTGGCATAGGCCATGTAGGTGAAGGTCGGCGCCAGAAAGACTATCCGTTGTCGGGGCAGGGCCGGGTTCGCCCGAACGTAGAAAGGGATTGTGTCACTGCCTATCTGGTTGTCGACGACCAGACCGTATACGCCCGAGGGCACCTCGGGGGGGATGTCGAGCGATATCGTCGTTTCCCAGCCGCAGTCGCCAAGGTCGTCGGAATGAAACGCGATGGCTGCGTAGTCTTCGCAAGCGACTTTCCAGTCCATGCCGCGGCCAGACCAACCAGATGAGCGAACTGCCCGCATTGGCAGGTTGACCAGAGCAAGACGGTTCGGCGGATTGATCCGATCCTCTATCCAGGCATCCTCCATAGGTCCCGAGAAATTCCAACTCGCCAGCGTTTCCTGGCCGCGGTTCCGCCCGGCTGCCGGTCCACTGCGCAGACGTGGTGCTTCGATCAGGCCATCGAAGCACGCTTCGGGATGGCCGGCCCAAACCGCCGCTAAGCAGATATGATCGATACCGGCAAGGGCGGTCCGGAAATCGTCCCGCGCCACGAAACTCCGTGCCGTCTTTCGGCTGGTGAGGGCCTGGCTCTCCGCGCAGATGCCTTCGCCGCTAAAGGTGACTTTCAGACTTGTCCACTCGTTGATGCCGAGATCAAGTCCGAGTGCGTTGCGCCTGGACGTCGGTCTCGTAGTGCAGAAAAGTGCGCCGCGGTTGAGCACTAGGGCAAATCCAATCGAACCGTCGCCATTCTGCAGCGACGCAATCGTCTGGTCGGCAGGGCTTGAGACGGTCGGCTTTACGATCAGTTCTAAGGTGAGCTCGCGGACCGCCGTAACCGACGGGATAGGGCCAACCGCGCATGATCCCAGAAGAGCCTGCTGCTCCCTGGCGTCATATGTCTCTTCGAGGCCGAATTCGAGACTGACAGTTTTGATCCCTGGGCCGGCCGGGTTTGGATCACAGCAGTCGAGCCGTACGACGCGCGCGGTCACCTGCCTGTCGCCTTGCGATGAGACTTTGAACGCGAGCGTCTCCCCCGCATGCGCACTGAGCGGCGTTACGTACCCGATGATGGCTGGCACGCTATGACCTTGGACGCTCATCGTTGCCACCCCGGAGAATTCCGCGTTCGACCTCGAGCCCGATCTATGTGGCCAAGCGAAAGAAAATCGGCAATAGAATATTGTATACGATAATGATCGGCGTCAAGCGCTCCCGGCGAAAGTGACTTGTATGGAAGCGCTCCACCCGATCGCGCCCGCCCTCGTTGTGGATTTATCTTGGCTTTCCTGCAAGGCGGCGTGCGTGAGATGTTTGCGGCGCAAAGAAGCGTCTTTTTGGACAGTATTTGGATCGGGACGCTGATCGAGCTTTTTGGCTCGCTACGAGCCTAGTCGAGCGGCTCGAATTGATAGACCTTCGCCATGATCTTCCAGCCATCGGCGAGCAGAACGAGAGACAGGAAATCGGTGAAAAGCTTCGGGCCGATAGCGCATTGGACTCTGGCACTTGCCGTGTTCTGGCTGCCGAACTCGATCGAAAGAATGCGGTCGACGCGGGCCTCCTTGCGGCTGGCAGGCGACTCGCGCTTGGCAACGACCTCCAGCCAGCCCGGAATATCAACCGTCGCCAAATTACCTTCGCTGACGGTCGCAAGTTGCGCCTTGGGGTGAAAAACGTGCCCAAGCAAAGGCGCGTCGCAGTTGTAGAGCCCGTCGAAATACTGGCCCAGCATCTCGGCGACATCGGAATAGTTCTTGCTGATCTTAGTCATTCCTGGTTCCTCAAGATTGTGAAACAGTCACCGGTCTTCTCGACGACGCAGCGTTGATATTTATAGAGGCCGCCTAGATTGACGGAGCCGCCTTGGCTTCCAGCTTGTGGCGGAGTTCCGCTGTGCTGATCTTGCCTTCAACCGCATCGGCCACGGTCATTCCGGTCATGGCACCAAACTTGAAGCCATGGCCCGAGCAGGTCGAAATCGCCCAAGATCGGCCATGACCGCGCACGAAAAAGGCCCGATCGAAGGTGTTCGTGTAATAGCAGGCACGGCCACCGAGGATCTGATACTCGTCGAAACTGGCGAGCGCCTCGCGGGCGATGCCGGTAACGGTTGAGATTTCAGCCGGGCTCGCTTCGCGCGTCGTGTTCGGATCGTTGCGCTCGAAAGGCAGGTCGAATGTCATCTTCATTTGCGTACCGCGTAGCGGCGGCGTGACGTAAAAGTTATCCTCGACGGTCCAGTCCGCCAATGCGGGTGCGGTGGACCAAATCTTGGCCAGCCGCTCGGGAGGTCGGGCCAACAACATGAGCATGCGCGACGGCTCCAACTCGTTTCCATTGGGAACCAATTCCCCAGTCCAAGATCCGGCCGCGACAACCACCTGATCGAACTGTTCCCAGGCGCCCAACACCCTGACGCGGGCCCTGTCGTGGTCAACTTCGTCGACCCTCGCGTAGGGTCGCAACGAGGCGCCCTTCGCAATCAACCAGCGCGCCAGGGAAACCAGGATCCGTTCGGCTAGAAGAATGCCGGATTGCGGGAACAGGACGGCGCGATCGGTCAGCCTGGGGCGAAGATGCGGGAAACGCTTCACGAACTCAGCGTCGTCGATCTCGTGATACACCATGCCGTTGTCCTGGGCAAAGGCGACTGACAGCGCCACGTCCTCATTGGCGGCATCCGCGACGTAAAGCACACCGGTCTCGATGTACAATGTCTCCTGCAGGTCGTTCCAAAGCACGTCCCATGCGTCGGTCACGCCGAGTGCCAACTTAGCGTATCCAGCCATTCTTCCATAGGCGAAGCGATGATAGCGCTGCTCGTCGTAGGACGACGCCATCGGGTTCGGGATCGGCCCACGATCGAACACCGTCACATCGTGACCGCGGCTTCGGAGTGCCCAAGCCGTAGCCAAGCCTACGATCCCCGCACCTACAATTCCTACCCGCATCTTGCCCTGCCTTTATTGATTTGCGCCATTCCACCCCGCAGTCTGGCGATCTTATGCGCTGCTTTTAAGGGTGTGGACCCGGGCCGGTCCGCCGGCAGTTGGAAGAGACGCGTCTCTTTCAACTGCCATGGCCCGGGTCCAAGAGGGGTGCGCTCCCGGCACCCCTCTTCTTTTAAGTCCTCGATTAGCGAACCCCGATAACCTCGAACTTGCCGTTCTTGACCTCCTCGACGCGATAGGCACCTGGCACCTCGCCCTTATCGTCGAATTCGACGCCGGTCGCGCCTTCATAGTTTATCTTGCCACCCTCTTTCAGAATTTTGAGGGCCTTTGCGAGCTCGCCGGGGTAGATCTTCTCACCGGGAGCGTTAGCCACCTTCCGAATATTATCAGTGACGGCTTTACGATCCGTCGAGCCAGCAGCCTGCGTTGCAAGCACAAGAATTGCTGCGGCGTCATAGGACTCCGGCCGGAAGCCACCGTCGCCATCGAAGCCCGCAGCCTTGGCAAGCTCGACGAATTTCTTGGAAGCGTCCGATGAACTGCCGGGCTGGGTTCCGAAAGACCCTTCCAATCCGGCGCCGATCTTGTCGATCAACACCTGGCTGATCATGCCGTCGGCCAGCACGAATTTTTTAAACGCTCCGGTGTCCAACGACGTCTGGATAATAGCGGCGCCCCCCTGATCAAACCGGCCGAACACGACCAAGACGTCCGCGCCGCTGGCGCTCAGTGCGCCAACCTCGGCGGAATAGTCGCCACGGCCATCCTCATGCGCGGCGTTCAGCGTCACCTTTCCGCCCTTTGCGGTATAGGCCGCGGCGAAGGACGTGCTCAGGCCCTTGCCGTAGTCGTCATTGACGTAGCTGATAGCGACAGTCTTGATGCCGCGTTCGAGCACAAGGTCGGCGAGGATCTGGCCTTGCCGGGCGTCCGATGGAACGTCGCGGAACGTGTAGCCGCCATCGTCGAGATCGGTAATCGCCGGCGAGGTCGCAGACGGTGAAATCATCGGCACGCCGATGGTGCCGGTCACGTTTTTGGTGATGGCCACGGTGATGCCGGAGCAGGTCGGGCCCATGATGCCGACGACGCGCTCGCTGTTGACGAGGCGTTCTGCGGCCGCGGTGGCCGCACCCGCGTCCTCGCAGGTGTCGTCGCCGCGTACTGAGACGATCTTCGATCCGTTGAGGAAGATGCCGGAATCCGAGGCTTCCTTGAAGGCGAGCTCCGCAGCCAGCGCCATATTCGGGGCGATCGATTCCGCAGGCCCGGTAAACCCGAGCAGCACTCCCATTTTGACGTCCTCAGCGGAGGCTGGAATTGAGCCGGCAAGTGCAATCCCCCCGACCAATAAAAGAACATTCCTATTCATTTTCTATTCCCTCTACGCTTCATGATTGACGGTTGCGGCCTGGCCGCTCCGGTAGAAAGCCCTGCGGGTGGAAGCGCAGCACCAACAGAAGGATTGTACCCATCATCAACACGCGGAAGTATTGCGCCTGCTCCAGCAGGTGCGCGCGGATTGGCGAGGTATTACTCATCCAGGAGGTCGTGGTCTTGACAACCCAATAGCCAAGCGGCTCCGATTGCACCCATACAAACCAGATGAGAAAGGCGCCGAATACCGAACCGACATTGCTACCTGAACCGCCAACGATCACCATCACCCAGATGAGGAAGGTGTAACGCAGCGGGATGTAAGCGGCTGGCGTCAACTGGCCATCCAGAGTGACAAGCATTGCACCGGCCATGCCGACAACGGCCGATCCCAGCATCAGGATCTGGAGATGGCGCCAGGCAACGTCCTTGCCCATTGCGCCCGCCGCAGTCTCATTGTCGCGAATGGCACGGATCATGCGGCCCCAGGGCGAATTGAGCGCTAAGACGCAGAGCGTCAACAGACCGGCCAGCACTGCGGCGAACAGGCCCGCAAAGACAAGCTTGACGATGATCGACGAGGCTTCGGCGATGAGTAGCCGAAGCGCCGCGGTCTGCTCGGCGGCTGGTAGCGCGTCGAGAGAGGACCGGTTCATCCATGTGACGAGGTCGACGAGCCAGGTCTGTTCCTGCAGGAGGCGACCATCTGGAACCGGCTGCGGCAGGCCGGTTGCGTTCTTGACGCCACGCGTCAGCCAGTTCTCGTTCTTGACTATGGCGACGATGATCTCCGATATGCCGAGGGTCGCGATGGCAAGGTAATCCGACCGAAGGCCGAGCGCGACCTTGCCGATCAGAAATGCCGCGCCGGCGGCGGCCAGTCCCGCCAGCGGCCAAGATAAGAGTATCGGTAGGCCGAGGCCGCCCATGAAGCCGCTGGCGGCCGGATCATACGATTCGATGGCCACCCGGGCAGGCACGAATATCTGCCTGAAGAGCACAAAGGTTCCGATCAGGACGGCGGCCGGGAGGGCGTATTTGAAGACCCCTTTGAGGTATTTAAACAGTAGCCCCGACGCCGAACAGCCCGCTACAAGGACGATGAACGATAAAGCAACGCCCGCCCCGCCCGCTTCAATGGCACCCGACACGGGGGCATGCCCGATCAGGAGCGCCACCACGCCGCCTATGGCTGCGAAGCCCATGATGCCGGCGTTGAAAAGCCCAGCATACCCCCACTGGATATTAACGCCGAGCGCCATAACAGCGGAAATCAGGCACAGATTCAGGATTGCGAGCGCCACGGACCATGACTGGAAGAAACCGACCAGCAGGAACAGGACGATCAGAACGCCATACAGTCGGATCGCACGCTTCATCATGACGACTTGGCCTTTAGGATGCCAGTCGGCGCAATGACGAGAATGACGACCAGGATGACAAAGGAAATGGAGAACTTGTAGTCGGTCGGCACGAGCTGCAGGAGACTGTCGCCAACGTCCGAACCGGGCATGAAATAGAGCACGACTTTGCGGTAGGCGTAGGTGAGCGCTATCTCGGAGAAGGCGACGATGAACCCGCCAATAATTGAGCCGGCGGGCCTGCCGAAGCCGCCAACGATCGCCGCCGCGAAGATCGGCAGCAGAATCTGGAAATAGGTGAACGGCCTGAAGCTCTTGTCGAGGCCGTAGAGCACGCCCGCAATTGTCATTAGCGTGGCCGCGATGACCCAGGTCGTCCGGATCACGATCTTCGGGCTGACGCCGCATAGCAGCGCCAGCGTCTCGTTGTCTGAAAAAGCGCGCATAGCCGATCCCCTGCGCGTCCGCTGGAGGAACAGGAAGAGTGCGAGAACCGCCGCCATTGCGACAGTGAGCGTCAAAGCTTGGGAGGTCCTGATTGTCAGCCCTTCAAGAAGGCCGGTGGCGTCCTTGAATTGCTGCGCGGTAACCAGAAATCGTTCGCCATCGGCGAAATTCCGTTCGTCCGGCCCGATGATGACGCGGACGACGCCGTTCAGGATGAACATCACGCCCATGGAAGCCATCATAAACACCACAGGAGCGGCCTTCTGGCGCCGATAATGCGCGTAGATCAGGCGGTCAGTGGCAAGGCAGAACAGGATCGTCCCGGCAATACCGAGCGGCAGCGCTGCCAGCGCCGTGGGCAGGAAGCCGAGCGAGAATCCCGCGCTCTGCAGCGCCCATGTCCCGAGGATGGTGAGCATCGTGCCGAAGGCCATTGTGTCGCCATGGGCGAAATTGGAGAACCGCAGCACACCGAAGATCAGATTGACGCCGAGCGCGCCGAGCGCAAGCTGAGCGCCGTAGGAGGTTGCCGGCACGACGACGAAGTTCAGGAAAAGAATCAGTCCGTTGAGAAAATTATCCACCTAGAAAGCTCCGTCGGACTTCGGGATCTGCAAGGAGGTCTTGACCGCTGCCCGTGAAACGGTTTTCCCCGAGCACGAGTACGTAGCCGATATCGGCGATTTCGAGCGCCTGACGTGCATTCTGCTCCACCATCAATATCGCCAGCCCGCGCTCCTTGAGCGCCACGATCTGATGCAGCAGGTCCGCGGCGACATTGGGCGACACACCGGCGGTTGGTTCGTCTAGCATCAGAACGGTGGGCTTGCTCATCAAAGCACGCCCGACCGCCAACTGCTGTCGCTGGCCTCCCGAGAGAGTGCGGCCGAGTTGGGCGCGTTTGGCCCTCAGGATGGGAAAGGTCTCGAAGACCTCTTCGATACTTTCGTCGATATTGTCGCGGCGCAGGTAAGCCCCCATTTTGAGGTTTTCCAGCACCGTCATGGTCGGGAAGATGTTGTCGGTCTGCGGAACGAAGGAGATGCCCCTGTTCACCCGTGTTTGTGGATCCATACGGCCCAACGACTGCCGGTCTAAGGTGACGTCGCCAGCGGTTAACGGTACAATGCCCAGCAAGGCCTTCATCGCCGTGGACTTGCCGGCACCATTCGGTCCGACGATCACAGCCACCTGGCCGCGATCGACAGCAACGGAACAACCATTGAGAATCTGAACCCCATTGTAGCCGCCGCACATCTTGCTGCCATTCAGGTAGCTCATGCGGCAGGCCTCGATACGGGTGCGCCTAAATAGGATTCGATCACCGCCGGATCATCCATCACCTGCTGTGCGGTGCCTTGGGTAAGAACCCGGCCCTCGGCCATCACGATGACACGGCCGCATAGGCGGGAAATGAAGCCCATGTCGTGCTCAATCATGCAGAAGGTGTAACCTCGCTCCTCGTTAAGCCGGCGGATCGCGTCCTCGATCGAGACTAGCAAGGTCCGATTGACGCCGGCGCCAACCTCGTCCAGCAGCACCACCCGCGCATCGGTCATCATGGTCCTGCCGAGTTCAACCAGCTTCTTCTGGCCGCCGGACAGATTGCCGGCCGGCTTGTCGCGCAGGCGCGTGAGGCCCAGGAAGTCGATTACTTCAAGCGCGCGCTGACGGAGCTCGGCCTCCTGTGCGCGGATGCGGCGACGGCCGATCCAGGTATCGATGATCCGCTCGCCGAACTGCTGGGCCGGAACGACCATGAAATTTTCGAGGACGCTCAAGGTTGGAAATTCGTGGGCGATCTGGAAGGTGCGCACAACGCCCTTTGCGAACAGCGCATGCGGCGGCAGCCCCGAGACATCTTCGCCTTCGAGCAGGATGCGTCCTGCCTGCGGGCGGTAGAGGCCGGCAATCGTGTTGAACATGGTGGTCTTGCCGGCGCCGTTGGGACCGATAAGACCGGTGATCGACCCTTTATCGATGTTGAACGAGGCGCCGTTGATCGCCTTCAACCCGCCGAAACTCTTCTCGACCTCCTCAACAGCAATGAGCGGTTTCTGGGAAATCCGCGCTGCTTCGTTCGAAACTGCCTCGCGCCAAACAGAATTCAAAGCTTGCAACTCCCCTAGCCCACTTTCCTGAGCTCTTATTTTGATTACAGGAATTTCGAGGAGATTGCGGCTCGAATGTCGTCAATATCGACCTCAAGATGAAATTCTTGATCGCTTTATGCCATCTTTTGTGAAATCTGAATTCACGAGGCGCGAAACGGATCCCGATTGGCCAAAGCTTGTCGCACTTACATCGGCTCAGGCCGCTCAACTGCGCTCTTCAGGACGCCGGCTAGCGGCGGCCTGTACGGTATCAACTATGCCGATTACCGTTTCGGGCAGGGTCGTTGGAAGGCAAAGCGCTTGCCGACCGTCGCTATAAAGGGCGAACAGATCGCGCAGTCGAAAGCGATGAAACAGGAGCAACCAGTCGGGCGGTTGCAAAAGCGGCAATCGAGATGGCGTTATTGCGGTACGGGTTTGCACCGGCCCATGCCATCGGGCTCAAACCGGACCGCGTTCTGATGAAAGTGGTTTAGGTTTGTCGACCCGCGCGATCGGGGTGCCTTACTGGGCGCGGAGGTCAAGCGCGTCCTGCAATCTCCGATATGCCGAGGCAGGCGCAGTCTATCGCCTCCCTTAATATATCGAGTGCCTGATCCGTTTGTCTGCGTCGGCAGTGTTCTAATAGGCACCAAAGCTGATGCTGGGTGCGCTCACCCGTCAGTATGACCGAGGCCCTCTCGGAGATGTTTTCAAGAACGGTTGCGTGAACGGTCAACACTCTGGCCAGCAAGGCCGTGTCACCGCAGCGCTGCATGAGGCGCCCGTGATAGTCCAATGCCAGTTTCACACGCGACTTGGCCAGCATCGACAGATCACAACGCACGAGAATGCTTTCAGCATCCGCGACGTCGGCGTCGCGCAGCCTCGGAATCGCAAGTCTGAGCGCTCTCGGTTCATACAGGAGACGCCGCCGCAGCAATGTCTCGAGGCCACGAAGTTGGTTCATGTCCGTTGTCGGTTCGGCGAGGGAGACGTTTGGAGCTACGGCCAGACCTTGTAGAACGTCGCTGCAGCGCATTGTCAGCGGTGCGCGCTTCCACGTCCGACCGGCCGGTCGTGGAGAAGCAGGCAAATATTTTCAGAGCTACCAGCTGGCTGAGATGTACTGGGTTTCCATGAATTCGAGCATGCCTTCATGGCCACCTTCGCGGCCCAACCCCGACTGCTTGACGCCGCCGAAAGGCGCAGCAGGATCGGACACGAGGCCCCGGTTCAACCCGACCATGCCGTATTCCAATCGCTCGCAAATCTGGAGGGCGCGCTTCATATCTCGGGAGAAGACATATGCCACCAGTCCGTATTCGGTGTTGTTTGCCCTGCGGATAACGTCTTCATCGTCGCTGAACGTCTGGATTGCTGCAACCGGGCCAAAAATCTCGTCATGTACACAGGCGGCACCTTCAGGCACGTTCGATAGGACGGTTGGCGGATAAAAGTATCCCTTGCCGGTCGGTAGAACGCCGCCTATTTCGATCTTGGCACCCTTGGCTACGGCGTCGGCGACAAATCCAGCAACCTTGTCCCGCGTGCTGGCATTGACCAGCGGGCCGACATCGATGCCGTCCAGTGTACCGTCTCCGACCTTGAGGCTTCCCATTTCGTGTGCCAACCTTCGAGTGAATTCGGCAGCCACGGCGTCATGCACGTAGATACGATTTGCGGCCGTGCAGGCCTCGCCGAGGTTGCGCATTTTGGCCTTCATTGCGCCTTCGACGGCAACCTCGAGATCCGCATCTTCCAGGATGATCAGCGGCGCATTGCCTCCGAGTTCCATTGCGGGTTTCAGAACCTGGTCGGCGGCGACGCGGAGCAAGGTTCGTCCCACTGACGTCGAGCCGGTGAAACTTATCACACGCACCCGCTTGTCATGCAGGAGATGGTTGACCAGTTCGGCGGAGCGCGACGTTGGCAGCACGTTGACGAGGCCCTTGGGAACGCCTGCCTCTTCCAACAGCGGCATCAATGCAAGCATCGTAAGAGGGGTTTCCGCCGCAGGCTTGATGATAACGGCACAGCCCGCAGCCAAGGCCGGTGCAATCTTACGTGTACCCATGGCGGCCGGATAGTTCCAGGGCGTGACCAGCACAGCAATGCCGGCGGGCTTGTGCTGCACAAGGATGCGAGCGCCGGATTCCGGCGCATGCTTTACCAGGCCGTCGACGCGAACTGCTTCCTCCGAGAACCAGCGGAAGAACTCGGCGGCGTATCTCGCCTCGGCCATCGCATCGGCCTTGGCCTTGCCGTTCTCCAGCGTGATAAGGTGCGCCAACTCGCTGAGCCGAGCCAACATCAATTCCCACGCTTTGCGCAAAACCTCAGATCGATGACGCGGAGTCTGCTTCGACCAGTTGGACATTGCCACTTCGGCCGCGTCTAGCGCCGCATTTGCATCCGAGATTTCGGCCGAAGCGACCGAAGCGAGCACAGATTCGTCCGCCGGATTGATGACGTCGAAGCGAAGCTGCGAGGCCCCGCTTTGCCAGGCGCCATTGATGTATAGATCGGTATATTTCATCGCGAATCCCAGTTTGAAAATTCCGCTCGACCAGCCGATCAGTCCGCGCTCAAAGTCTTCTCGGCATCGCCCGAAAAACCGACGTCGCAAGCTCGTCCGCCCTGTGTTCTTCCGGATAACGGGCCCATGGGCTGGCCATGCCGCAGAATGTCTTCAAAGTAGTCCTCCGCATTCGAGCGCGGCTTGAACCCAAGCCAGGCGGCATGGGAGTTGTCGACACGCGAGCGTGTGTTTTTCGACACGCCGTAGACCACATAATAGTGGTGGTCCGGCGCGTTTATGCACTGCTCGAACAGATGGACGGCGTCTTCATGACTCAACCAGGTTGAAAGCATCCGCGTGTCCGTCGGCTCCTTTTCGAACGAGGCCACACGCACGCATGCCACCGACAGGCCGTGTTTGTCCGCGTAGAGGCTGGCGAGCGCCTCGCCCATCACCTTCGAAACGCCGTAATAACCACTCGGGCGCGGGCGCACGGTATGATTGATCGTCTTTTCGATAGGATGGAAGCCAACGGCCTGCACCGAGCTTGCGAATACCACGCGTCGTACGCCCGCGCGCCGTGCAGCCTCCAGCACTGCATAGGTGAGGGCGTAGTTGAGCGGGAAGATGGTCTCCCACGGCGCCTCTTCGGGATAGGCAGCTAGATGAACCACGACATCGACACCTTCCATGGCCTCGACCATGTCGGCCAAGTTGGTCCCGTCGGCATTCCATATTTCTTCGTTGTCCGCCGCCGTGCCCAGATTGGCGATGTCGAGCAGCCGCAGCGTTCGGTCAGGTTTCGCCAGGCCAGTTCGCAACACACGTCCTAGGCGCCCGGCCGCACCCGTGATCAGAACTTTCTGCAAGGCTTATTCCCCTCAGTTTTAAGAATTGGAAGCTGGCGACTAACCCGCGTATCGAGTCATTGGCACGCCGGCCACGCCGGCATCGTAGGCAAACACGTTACCGGAAAGCGGCTGACGCCGGAGATCTTCTTCCGTCATATCCTCGCGAGCGGTCGTGATGAACAGGGTGGACATGTTGGCGCCGCCAAAGGTGCATGAGGTGACGTTCTGCGCCGGAATGTCCAGGGTCAGCAAGACTTCGCCCGATGGTGAATAGCGGGTCACCCTCGAACCCGCGAAGTGCGCGCTCCACAGGCATCCCTCGATATCTACCGTGGCGCCGTCAGGACGGCCGTGACCGCGCGGCACGGACGCAAACACACGCTCGTTGGCGATCGAGCCCGATTGCAAATCATAGTCGAAAGCTAGGATGTTCAGCGTCGGCGTATCCGTGAAATACATGGTGCGGCCGTCGGCGCTCCAGGCGAAGCCGTTACTGGTCTTTATGCCGCTGCGAACCCTGGTGACCGTGCGGTCAGCGTCGACGCGATAGACCGAGGCGACGGGCAGCCTGCGGGACGGGTCGGAAACTTCGTGGATGCTGCCGCACCAGAAACGGCCCATGGGATCGCATTTGCCATCGTTCATGCGGTTTTCAGGCAGTTGCTGTTCGAGATGGGCGAAATGCTCGTACTCTCCGGAATCAAGATCGAAAATCGCGAACCCGTCACGCGTGCCGGCGATGATGCTATGTCCATCTTTCCTAAGGGCGATGGAACCGAATTCGAACGGCGTCTTCCAGGTCTTGACGTGGTCCCTGGCGGGGTCATAGCGGTGCAGTATCCTTTCGGTGATATCGACCCAATACAGGACCTGCTGTTCAACATCCCATACCGGGCACTCACCAAGAGTGTTGTGTACAATAGCTATGCAATTAAGGCCGGTCTGCATGTCATGTCCCAGATTTGCAGTTGCGCGTGAGTCTATGAAGCTCGCCGACCGCCGCGTCGACGTCGGCAGTAGACAGATCGCGGTGGGTGACGAAGCGCAGCCTGTTGCCTTTCGGCGGTAGGACAAAAACGCCCGCATCGTTCATCCGCGCATGGAATTTTCGTGCATCGCCGAGTTCGTCGGGCACATATGCCATGACGATATTCGTCTCGACGTTGTCGAGATTGACGTCGAGGCCGGCCTCCTTCAACCCTGATGCCAGGCGCCTGGCGTTGCTGTGATCGATGGCCAGATCGTCAATGTTCTCGCGCAAGGCCAGCAGGCCCGCCGCAGCCAGAATGCCGGCTTGGCGCATCCCGCCGCCCACCATCTGACGCCAGCGGCGCGCCTCCTCAACAAAGCTCCGGCTTCCCGCGACGATCGATCCGCCTGGCGCGCCAAGACCCTTCGACAGGCAAAAGGTCACGCTGTCGGCCGGAGCGGCGAGATCGGCGGGCTTGCGGGACAGCGCCACCGCAGCATTGAAGAACCGCGCGCCGTCCATGTGGAAAACCAGACCGCGTAGCGACGCGAACTCCCTGAGCTGGTTGAGATAGCCGACGTCGAGACAGCGACCTCCCTCGCCATTGTGCGTGTTCTCGACGCAGATTAGCTTCAATACCGGATTTATAACCGATGACCTTTGATTGCTCGCAGTCGCGGGTGCGAATGCTTTCAACACCTCTAGGGGGTACCGGCCATCTGGCGTCGGTAGCGGGTGGGAGGTTAGTCCGCACACCGCCGCCAGATGACCGGTTTCGTTGATGTGTATATGCGAGGAATTGCTGACGATCGCAGCTGAACCATGCGGCACTTGTGCCCGCACGGACACAAGATTGCCCATGGTTCCGCTGAGTACGAACAGGGCTGCTTCCTTTCCCAACAGTTCTGCCGCGTATTCCTCCAGCGCGTGAATGGTCGGGTCTTCGCGATAATAATCATCGCCAACCTCCGCATTGGCGATACAGGCCCGCATCGCCTTGTTCGGCATGGTCAGCGTGTCACTTCTGAAATCTAAATGCGTCACGTTCCGCTCTTTCCGCACATTTGGTTGCGTGTGAAGATATCGGGCCGAAGTGACGAATTTCAGCATAAGTTGACGAGACAGTGAAATTGTATATGAGTTCTACGAGCCAGATTGGTGGAAAATTTCAATCTCGCAGATAGGATAACGGAATGTCGACAAGACGCGCAGACCTCGACCAGATCGACCGCAAGATCCTGAACCGGCTGCAGCGGAACAGCAGGATCACCAACGCCGACCTCGCCGTCGAGGTTGGCACGTCGGCCGCTTCGTGCCTGCGTAGGGTTCGGCGTTTGCGCGAAAGCGGCTATATCGACCGCGAAATCGTTCTGGTTAATCCAGATAAGGTCGGGCCAAGACTAGTGACCATAACGGAGGCGCGCCTTAACAGTCTCGACCGAAAGGGCCGCGATGAGGCAATCCGCCTAATCAAGAACATTCCCGAAGTCATCATCCTGTACAACGTCACCGGTAGCCGGGATCTACTGTTCGTGTCCGTGTTCACCGATATGGCCGACTTCGAGCGTACAATTGCCGAGCCATTGTCGGTCGTTCCGCAGATACATTCGATCAACAGCTACTTCGCGATCAAGACCGTGAAATTCGAACCGCAGATTATGTTCGACGAATCTCGCTAGACACCACAGGATGGTTTTACCGGTCTGCCGCCTCCGGTTTGCCCGCTCTGGTCGGCTGGGGCAGCGCCTGGCCGGACCGAAGCGCCCTGACCTGAGGCGCCTTTCACATCCGTACCACGCACAGCGCTCTTAAACCGACGATCGGGTTGCATCGACAACGGTGGTGGCGCGATAAAATGGTCCGTGCGGCCATCGCCAATTCGCGGTGGAGTGAAATTCCCCGGCTCATTTTAGAGCGTTTTTGTCATATTATTTCAGATCCGGTCAGGGTTTGAAACATAATTCGCTTGAGAGTTTGCGACGATCTGAGATCGCTTGGGTGCGCAGTATGACTATCTTCGATGACATTCCGATCGGGTTGAATTTGTCCTCACAGGACCTTCTCGCGCTAGTGAGCTGGAAACCGGTCTCGTGGGTGGGCTCGGACAGTGGAGCGATCCGTTGAGCACTGCCCAGCCGGCCATCCGGATCATTGGCGTCGACAAGTTTTACGGCGATTTCAAAGCTCTGGTCGTGGATGGCGACCCGAGCGTCGACATCAAGACATTGCACAATGTCGACGTTGTGATGCGGTCGGGCTCGATCCTGGTTAAGAAGGGCGAGATCATCGGCAACGGCAGCCGCATGATTTCGGACCCGAACAATCCGCCCCACGGGCCTTTTCCGCCGGAATGAGACGCACCGCGGCCCGGCTAATCCAAGCCTGCCTGCATTCCTCAAGCCAGCCGCTGTAAGGGCGGCGTAGCATAGTTCCCAGGCGCGACGTACGGGTCGTTCCGGCAACGAAATCTTCGAAGCGAGACACCACATGAATCCCCATCAGACCCAACGCAGCCTGCGCAGTGTAGACAGCGCAGACATCGCCCCTGATTTCGTCGAGCGGTCATATTGGTGGGAGGCGATGGCTTCGGACATCTGCCGACCTTCACATGCTTTCTTGGCATCCGCGGATGTGGCGATCGTAGGCGCCGGCGTGACCGGACTCAACGCCGCCATCGAACTTGCCAGAAGCGGGAAAAGCGTTGCGGTGTTCGATGCGGGAGTTGCCGGCTTCGGCGCCAGTTCCCGCAACACCGGCTTCCTCGGGCGGTTCCTCAAGAAGTCCTTCGCGGAACTTGCGAAGGCCTATGGCGTGGACAAGGCCACCGCCTATTACGCTGAACTCGTCCAAGCGCTGAATGTAAGCATGATGGAAGTCATCGAGCGGGAGGCGATCGATTGCGATGTCAGGCTGTCTGGCCGGGTGGTCCTGGCGCGTTCGCCTGCCCAACTGAGCGGCGTGATCGACGAGTTCAAACTGAGGCAGAAGTATCTTGGCGAGGACATCGAGATCCTCGATAGCACATCGCTGCAACGCGAGATCAAATGCTCAGATATATTCTGCGGCGGCGTGCTGATTCCCGATATGGCCACGATCCATCCGGGTAAATACCACGAGGGCCTTCTGGCCGCCGCGACCAGGCTTGGGGTACGGGTATACAACAACGCCCGAGTCTCCGGCATCACGAAGTCCGCCGTCAAGTTCTACGTCGAAACCCCTTTGGGTACACTGTCTGCCGCCGATGTCATCGTCGCCACGAACGGCTATACCGGCAAGGAGATGGGCTGGTTCGCCCGACGCCTCGTGCCATTTCAGGGATTTGCGGTTGCGACCGAAGAAGTGGACAGCCAGAGGCTCGCACGGCTCTTGCCGACGAACCGCAGCTATACGGACGCTGATTTCGACACGATGGCCATTCGTCTGACCCCCGACGGCAAGCGCATCATCACCTCCGGCCGCACCGGAAAGGCGATGCCGATCCGTGCCAAGGCGAGCCTGCTTCGCAAGGACCTTTTGGCGGCGCTCCCCGAACTCGAAGGCGTCAGGATAAGTTACGGATGGAGCGGCTATTGTGCCGCACCGCTCGACACCATGCCCAAGATCGGGCAGCGCGCCGATGGCGTGTGGTACGCGACCGGCTTCACCTTCATGGGGATGCCTCAGGGATCCTATTTCGGCCGGAAGGTCGCCTTCCAGATCCTCGACAAGCCCGCAGGCAACACCATTTATTCAGGCGCCGTCTTCAAATCGTCCCCATTCTACAATGGCAACCCCTGGTTCCTGCGGCCGCTGATGGCTGCCATGAGGGTCAAGGATCACGTCACCAATCGCCGGCGGAGCACAGAGCGTGCCAATGCCGTGTTCCCGGATGGAGCGTTTCTATAGGGGTCTGCGCTACAGCTCGATCTTCCGAGTCGGCTCCGCTTGCGCTCGACAGGCTAGAGAACTGACTTGAGGAATTCTATGGTCTCGGGTCGCTCCGGGCGGCCGATTACTTGGCCGGGAGGGCCGATCTCGTGGATCTTGCCTCTGTGGAAAAAGGCGACGCGATCCGAAACTTCGCGCGCAAAGGCGATTTCGTGCGTGACGACAATCATCGTCATGCCCTCGGACGACAGAAGCCGCAGAGTGTCCAGCACCTCACCGACGAGCTGAGGGTCAAGTGCCGACGTCACCTCGTCGAACAGCATGTAGTCGGGCGACATGGCGAGCGCGCGGGCAATCGCCATGCGCTGCTGCTGCCCGCCGGACAGCCTCGAAGGATAGACTTTAAGTTTTTCGTTAAGCCCGACATGCGTCAGCTTCTCCACTGCTACGGCCTCCGCCTGCGCGCGGCCCATGCCTAAGACCTTACGCGGTGCAAGCATGACGTTTTCCAGCACCGTCAGGTGCGGAAAAGCGTTCCATTGTTGGAATACGATGCCGATCCTGCGCCGCAGCCGGTTCAGATCGGTGCCCCGGTTGTGGACTTCGATGCCGTCAACCTTAATGCGGCCGGAATTGATTTGCTCGAGCCCATTGATGCACATCAGCAGGGTCGACTTACCGGAGCCAGATCCCCCGATAACGGAAACCACTTCGCCTTTCTCGACGGTCATGGTGACGCCTTTGACCACCTCGAGCGAGCCGAAGGATTTGTGAACATCTTCTATCTCAATCATTTTCGCGCCACCTCTTCTCCAACCGGGCGCCGAGACGGGCGATCGGGAAGCTCATGAGAAAATAAATCAGCCCAACGATGCCTAGAACGAAGAGCGGTTCCTGTATGCGTGTCACGATGATCTGCGAGGACCGCAGCAACTCGATGATGCCGATCCACAAGACCAAGGCCGTATCCTTCATGGTGCCGAGCGTAAGGCTGATCCAGTTCGGCAAGGCCACGCGCAATGCCATGGGAAAGACGATTTCGGTCAGGTCTTGCCGCCAGTTCATCCCGAGGGAGCGAGCGGCGCGCCGCGTGGTGGTCGGCACGGCTAGAATGCCGGCACGGACGATCTCGGTGCAGAACGCCCCCGTATAGATGGCCAGCACTAGGCAGCCGATCGTGAACGCCGACCAGTTGAGCCCGATGATGGACTTGAAGGAATTGGCAAGAATCAGTTGGATGAGCAGCGGAACGGAGCGAAAAATATCCAGCACAAAGCCGATCGGCCCGTTGATCCACCACGGCACGGTGGCCCTCGCCATGCCGAATGCAACCCCCGTCAGCGTGCCGCCGAGCACGGCCCAGAAAGTTATGGAAAGCGTAACGCCCGCACCTTTCAGCATGAACAGGAGATCGTTTTCGGTGAGCGACGTGGCCAGAAAGGGACCGTCGAACAAATGCGCCTCCCTTAATAGCGGAACAGTCGCCAGGCCATCAGCCTGGCTAGGCCTGTAACGACCTTGGCGGTCACGTAATAAATGACTGCGGCTATGGAGAAGACCTCGAACGTCCTGAATGACTTCACGTTGATGTCTTGCGTAACCCCCATCAAATCATTGTTGAGCCCAACGATGACGCCAAGCGAGGTCATCAGAATCGACCAGACCATCTGATTTGTCAGCGGGTGGAACACAACGCGGAAAAGTTGCGGTAACACGATGAGCCGAAACGCCTGTATCGGCCCCATGCCGAGCGAGCGGGCAGCACGTATCTGTGTTTCCGGAACCGCGTGGAGACCGCCACGGAAGGTCTCGGCTAGATATCCGGCATTGTTGAAGGTCATGCCCGCCAGAAGCGCCGGAAAAGAGTCGAGAAATATGCCGAGCGACCCCAGGCCGAAATAGGCCATATAGATCTGGAACAATGCCGGCGTGTTGCGGGCCAGTTCTACCCACCCCACGGAGAAGGCCTGGAGCGCACGGAAGCGCGATCTGGAGGCGAGTGCAAGAAGGACTGCTAAGAAGACACCGAAGATCATGGAGAGCACGGCGACTTGGAGGGTCACCAGTGCTCCCCACAACATATCTGGGAGCACCTGGAAGGCGGGACGCCAGTGAAAGGTGTAGTGCATCGCTAGCGCCGGCGCCGATCAGCGATAGACTTTGGGCACCGTCATGTCAGGCGCGTCGCCGGGAGCGACCCATTTGTTGTAGAGTTCCTGGTAACGGCCGGTCCGCACCTGCTGATAGATAAAGAGGTTCAAATAGTTGAGAAAGCCCTGTTCGTTGCGCAGCGTTATGATTCCGGTGTAATCGATGTTGTAGGGAGCATCGCCGGCGACAACCAGTCCCTTATACTTGTCGTCCTTGACCGCCGCGGCAGCAGCCGCCGAAACCACGATCGTGGCCTCGATCTGGCCCTGGGCGAGAGCGAGGTTGCAATCCGCCTGGGTCTGATAGGAACGATAGGATCCTTGCCCCCAAGCCTTAACGTCTTTTTCGAGAGCAAGCGATTCATAGCCGCCAACAACAGCGCCGACCTTCCGGCCCTTGAGCTGTTCGTAGGTCTGGATGCCGGAACCCTCGCGCGTGAGGATGACGTCCTTGAACGCGAAATAGGGAATTGAAAAGCCGATCGTCTTTGCGCGCTCCAGCGTATCCGAGGTTCCGGCAATGCCGACGTCAGTACGCCCCGACACCAAGGCGGGGATCCGATCGGGGAACGGCGTCTCGACAATCTCAACCGATACACCAAGCGCCTTGCCGAGGTCGTTGCAGTAGTCAACGTCAAAACCAATCGGATTGTTGTTAGCATCGCGTGAACCCATCGGCGGGTAGTCCAGAACGACGCCGCATCGAAGTGATCCAGAAGAAATAACGTCGTCTAGCTTGTCCGCATGGGCGACAGCCGGTGCGGATGCGGCGAAGGCGGCGGCTAGGGCAAGTAACTTGATGCGCATTTTCATTCCCCTCTTGTTGATTGACACAGCGCCCTACAGGCGAAGTCCGTGCCTCGATATCGTATACGCTCGCACATGCCCTTCATTTCGTATTTGCCCGCAAAAATGACTATTGAAACCAACTTCTGCCGGCTTTTGAAATTTTGAACAAATTATCACCCGCAATGGCTGTCATCGCTTTGCCCCCTGTTTCGCCGTTATTGCACCAGAAAGCCGAAAGTGAGCGGGTCATTCCGGTCGATGATCCACTCGGCGAAGCCGCAAATAGATGCCTTGCCGCTGACCTCTGGAATGATGGCGTCGAACGGGCCGACCTTGGTCTCGTTCAAGACACGACCTTGGAAAACGGTCCCAATGATGGACTCGTTGATAAGCGTCTCGCCTTTGGAAATTTCGCTACGACGATACAATTGGGCGATGCGTCCGGCAGTGCCCGAACCTGTCGGCGAGCGGTCGATCGCGCGATCTGCGTAGACGCAGCAATTCGCTTGGGTAGATCCTTCGTGGCGGGGATCGCCGTAGACCATCACGCCGTAAAGGTCGTTGAATTCAGGAATTTCCGGATGAACGATTGGCATGGCGCCGTTCACGGCAGCCTTGATCTCATAGCCGAGCTGCATGATCTTCTGGACATCCCTTTCACGAATGGCGATGTCGTGCGGGCGCCCGTCGACATAGAAATAGGTGGCTCCGCCATAGGCGATGTCCCCGGTCACTTCGCCGAAAGTCGGCGTGACGACGGTCACGTCCTGCTTGAAGACGAACGACGCCACGTTCACGAAGCGCACTGTGCCGGTTCTGTTTCCGTCCCATCCGACGAAGGCCTCGATGAATCCGCAGGGGGCGTCGATCCCCACCCTTGTCTCCGGTGATGTGCGCTCGATCCAACCCATTTCGACGGCGGCGGTGGCCAGCGCGATTACGCCGTGCCCACAGTGGGGGCTATACCCGGCGTTGTTGAGGAAAATCACGCCGAAATCTGCGTCGGCGCTGACCCGTTCCGTGAGATAGCCTCCATAAAGGTCTTTATGGCCTCGGGGTTCGAGCATGATTGCACGCCTATAATGGTCCGCATTCTGTTTCAGCCATGCGCAACGATCGACAATGGTTCTTCCCGGAAATCTGGGCAGCCCTTGAGTCACAAGCCGAAAAGTTTCCCCGCATGTGTGCAACTCGACGGTCTTCAACGATCGCTCGTACTGCATTCGGTGCTCACCCAATTCAATGCTCGGCTTGAATGTCGTTCAAATTTCATATATCGTATACGATTTTACGGTTGCGTCAACCCGGAAACGGGCGTCGCATTGGTCGAACTGGCTGCTGAGCCTGAGCGGCGCCGCCGTAATGAACCTACCTCTGCCGGAACGCCGCGTGCAGCGAACTGGTCAGCGGGCCGAGAATATAGTTTAGCGCGTGCGCTCGGTCACAAAGATGACGGGCGCAGACATGCCTGGACACCCGCGCCTTCGAGTGCGTGATTTGGAGCTCGCAACGCGCACATAAGAGCGCTTCGCTCTCTTTGTCGCCCACGTCTTAGGCGTGTTAAGGTCTACTCGCCGACACGACGAAGGCGAAGGCGCGACGCCATCGGCCGCGAACTCGATGTCGCCGGGAATGGCCAAGATCCACCAACGACCGGCTAGGCTCATCCCGGCGCCGCCAGCAATTGGGGAAGCAGACCAGATAGCGCTGCACGAGGTTCACAGGCACATTCTCGCAGCCAGCCTTGGCCATGCCGACCGACGCCTTGATTTATCCGAACATTCTTCGAGGCCTGCAGCAACGCTGGCTGACATCAATGCCTGAAGCGTCCTCTGGCTAGAGGCTACGCCGCTCCCTCGAGATAGGCCGCGCGCACTTCCGGGTCGGCAAGCAACTCGGCGCCCGTGCCCTTCACGGACACGCGGCCATTTTGCAGCACATAGGCGTGGTTCGCGAGCCCAAGAGCGTGATGTGCGTTCTGTTCTACAAGCAGCACCGATACGCCTTGGGTCGAATTGATATCGCGAATGATGCTGAAAATTTGCTTCGCTATTATCGGCGCTAGACCAAGAGAAGGCTCGTCCAGCAGGAGAAGCTTTGGGCGTGCCATCAGAGCGCGCGCGATCGCGAGCATCTGCTGCTCGCCGCCCGACAATGTTCCGGCCCGCTGATCCTTTCGGTCGCGCAATCTTGGGAACATCTCGAAAACGCGCGACAGATCCTCGCTAAAGTAGCTCGGACTCGAAATTGTTGCTCCCATCTTCAGGTTTTCAAGGACCGTCATTCGCTGAAATATCCGCCTTCCTTCAGGAGCGTATGCGATGCCGGTACGTACAATTTCGAAAGTCCTGAGATCCGACAGTTCGGTTCCACAAAACAGAACGCTGCCGGCGCTCGGCTTGGGTTTACCGCAAATGGCGTTCAGGAATGTCGACTTGCCGGCGCCGTTGGCACCGATGAGGGCCACGATCTCTCCCTCATTGAGCTCAACGTCGATCCCTTTGACAGCAGCCACGCTGCCATAGTGAACATGCAGATTCTTAACGCTCAGCATTGGTCGTCTCCGCTATGAGACCTTCAGAAACCATGTCTTCGGGGGTTTCCCCGAGATAGGCAGCAATAACCACTGGATCCCGTTGGATCGTTGCCGGCGAGCCCTCGGCTATCTTGCGACCATGGTCGAGAACGGCAACATGATCGGAAATCTTCATCACGACACTCATGTCGTGTTCGATCAGGATGATCGTGGTCTTACTGACATTCTTGATATGAAGGAGCAATTCATTCAGTTCCAGGGATTCGCGCGGATTGAGTCCCGCCGCGGGTTCATCCAGGCACAGTAGTGATGGCTCGGTACACATCGCCCGCGCAATCTCAAGACGTCGCTGCGCTCCATAGGGCAGACTGCCCGCTTGCTGATCGGCTAGACTATTCAGTCCCACTTTACCAAGCCAATGCCTTGCCAGCGCTATGGCGTCTTCCCGGACCTTTCGCGACCCCTTGACGTTGAGCAGGGCGGAGATGACCGAAAACCTGCTGCTGTTGAATTTGTTGTGCTGGGCGACAAGGAGATTGTCGAGCAGGCTCATTCTCTGAAACAGGCGAATGTTCTGGAAGGTCCGAGCGACGTGAGCCTTTCGCGCAATATTGAAACCCTGCATTTTCTCCAGCGCATAAACCTCGCCGCTAGCCTCCGCCAGACGAATGTTGCCCGAGGTCGCTCGATAGAAACCTGTGATGCAGTTGAACAAAGTGGTCTTTCCCGCGCCATTCGGACCGATCACAGCGGTGATTTCGCCTTGGTGCGCCGTCAAGGAGACATTGTCGACCGCCACCAGGCCGCCAAACCGCATGGTTAGCTCTTCCACAGTCAAACCTGCCCCGCTCGGGAGCGCTCGGCCAGCCTTGTCGGCGCTAGCAAACGGGCTAAAAATCTCAACAGATACTTTTTCTGTTTTCATGGCGACGTTCTCTTTTGCACTGCGAGTTGCCTGATGTGGGAGCTAAAACAAGGGCACGCCTTCAGCTCCCATCCGGCAGGAGGATCTCCGCGGGCGGACGCAAATGGTCCTGCATGGTCTTGCGGGCCAAGGCCGGGTTCCGGTCTCTAATGGCTTCAAAAATCGCACGGTGCTCAAGCCGGTCCGTCACGGGGACCGACGAAAACGATTTCATTATGCGTTCACGCAGTTCGCGCATAGCCCCGATCAGTAGCCCTATCGTGGTGATAAGGAAGCTGTTTCTCGATGCTTCCGCCACGGCGATATGGAATCGCTGGTTCTGCTCGAAATAGGTTTGGCCGGCTGTAATCTTCAGCTCCATCTCCGCGACGGCGCGCTCGATATTGGCGACCTGATCCGATGTAGCGCTCTGCGCAGCCAACTCTGCTGCAAAGCCCTCGAGCAGCGACCTCACCTGAAGGAGGTCTTTGAGCACCCAAGCCGACATCGACTTCTCGATATCGCGTCCAATGGAATTGCCTAAAGGCGAAATCACTACCGTGCCGAGGCGCCCACGCTTTTCGAGGACGCCAATAAGTGCCAGGCTCTGCACCGCCTCCCTGACGCTAGACCGACCAACCCCCAAGATCCGCATCAACTCCGGCTCGGGTGGCAAGGTTTCGCCGGGCTTCACTTTTCCATCGCGAATGAGCGACAGAAGTCCATCGGTGACGCTTCCAACAACCGTTGTCCGCGTGATCCGGCGGAGAGACTTGGAAACAGAGTCGTCGCTCATGACGGTCGGGTTCCTCCGACCGGCACCGAATAGGTTGCCGTGACGGATGCCCTCAACGTCGCCAGTTCCTGCTCCGACAGATCGGCGGCGAGATGGAACAGGCAGTGGCCCCGCTGCGACAATGCAGGTACTCGTTTGCAAATCACAAAGCCGGAGGACGCGAACCGAACAGCGACCGGTTCTCGCCACGGCGTGTCGGGAAAATGCAACAGCCCCGCCGTCTGGCCGCTTTCCACCATGTCGCCCAAGTCGACCCAAGGTTCGAAAACCCCATTCTCCGGGCAATACAGATAGTCCTTGCCGGAAATGACCCGCATGATACGGCCGCCCGGCGCGCTGGCTGCGTTAGGCCATTCCAGGATGCCGTAATAGGCAAGCATTCTGCGCAGGCCCTCCTCGGCCATTTTCAGCGCGTGCCTAGAAACGGTACCGCATCCCCCGAGTTCCGTCTCGGTATAGATCACCCCTGCCCGATCCGCCGCAGCGGAAAGCATCCGATCCTCGCGTTCGCCGCCTTCGGAAAAATATGAGATGGGTGCGCCAAAGGCCAACAATGCCGACGCCAGCTCGCCGTAGCGTTTGGGATCGGCTCCGCGTAGCGTTGCAAGCGCGCACGGGACATATTGCAGAGTCGAGCCTCCCGAGTGAAGGTCGACGACGCCGTCACAAAGCGGAAGCAAATGGCTTTCGATATAGTGCGCAATCATCGAGGTGGGGCCGCCGTCCGGATCGCCGGGAAAGGCCCTGTTCAGGTTGCCGTCATCCAGCGGAGACGTGCGGGTGCCGTTCAATGCCGCCGGAAAGTTTGCGGCTGGCAGAATGATGATACGCCCCTTGATGTCGGCGGGTTCAATGGCCATCACGAGCTTGCAGAGCGCTACCTGACCCTCATACTCGTCGCCATGGTTTCCGGCCACCAACAGTATTGTAGCGCCGTTTCCGCCCTTAATGCAGACGATCGGCACCGGCACGAATGCGTATGCTGCCTTATTCGTCGACACGGGGACGCGCAGAAAGCCGTGCTGCTTGCCATCACGGTCGAAATCTATTTCGCACGCTATTCGGCTTGGAACACGCATCGCATTGACCAATCTGAAATTATCGGGACTAGGCACGGAGGTCAGCCACGGGAACGGCTAGCTCGCCGTCAGGCATTTTGGCCGACTTGGGTTTGAGCAGACGGCCAGGACGAATGACCATGATGAACATCATGGCGAGCCCAAACAGGACCATTCGGTATTGTTCAAACTCGCGCCCAATCTCGGGCAGCAGAACCAGGAGCGCCGCTGCCAGAAAAATGCCCAGTTGGTTTCCTCTTCCGCCGAGAACTACGATAGCCAGCACGATCGCGGATTCGGCGAATGTGAAGCTTTCAGGACTCACAAACCCTTGACGCGTGGCGAAGAAACAGCCGGCCAACCCCGCGAAGGCAGCCCCGGTAGCAAAAGCCGACAGCTTCACGCTGGCTGGATTGATGCCGAGAGAACGGCACGCGATCTCATCCTCCCGCAACGCTATCCAGGCGCGACCGATTGAAATCTGTTTGATCCGGCTGGTAAAGGCATTTGTGACCAATGCGAGGCCAAGGATTACAAAATAGAGGAAGATGATCCGGTGGGTGGGCGAGTAGGCTATGCCTAAGAGCTCGTGGAACGTCCTCCCGTTTGCCTGAGACGCGGCGAACGGAATTCCAAAGAAACTGACCCTCCCAATGTTGTCGATGCCGTTAGGACCGCCGGTGAAGTCCTGCCAGTTGATGAGCACAAGGCGTATGATTTCGCCAAAGCCTAAAGTGACGATGGCGAGGTAATCGCCTTCCAGCTTGAGCACCGGATAGCCTAGCAAGATCCCGAACGCCGCCGCAATGATCGCTGCAATGGGCAGGCACGCCCAGAATCCCAACCCAAATGTGGTCGACAATATCGCAAACGTGTAGGCACCTACCGCGTAGAACGCGACGTAACCAAGATCAAGCAAGCCGGCTAAGCCCACAACGATGTTGAGCCCCCAGCCAAGCATGACGTAGATCAGGACCGTAGTGGCGAGATCAACGTGATAACGGCCGACGCCAGGCAGAAAAGGGAATATCGCAGCCGCACCGAGCACAGCAAACACGATCGTCTTGTTACCCGGCAAAAAGCCTGGGGTCGCCGAGACGCCTGTCGACAGGGCCGAGAATACCGTCTGCAACTGGCCCAGAAGCTGACGGTGGACGACAGCCCACGTAACGCGCCCAATGAATACGGCGGCCACGATGAAGGCCACGATCGTTGGCCTGATCTGGAGCGACAGGGCACCGCCAACTTCGGCGGCGTGCAGGCCGATCAGAGGACCGGCCAGAACCAGCGCCACTCCGGAGGCAATCAGAGCATCCAGGAGTATTTGCCGGAAGTTGATGCGGGCGGCGGGAGCACTCATGATCACACCTTCTCGATGTCGGGACGTCCCAGCAGGCCGCTTGGCTTGAGCGTCAGGACAAGTATGAGGACAACGAAGACGGCCACGTCTTTGTACTCGACCGAAAAATATCCAGACCAGAACGCCTCGATAAGTCCGATCAGAAGGCCACCAATGACGGCCCCCGGGAGCGATCCGATGCCACCCAAAACGGCGGCCGTGAATGCCTTAACCCCGACCACGAAGCCGATATAAAAATCGACGACACCGTAGTATAAAAGCACCATCGTTCCGGCGATTGCAGCCAGTATCGCGCCAATCACAAAGGTTGCGGAAATTGTACGATCGACATTCACGCCCACAAACTCGGCCATGGTGATGTCCTGTTCGCACGCCCGCTGGGCCCGACCGAGCGTGGTCGATGACACAAAATAGGACAGTGCTCCCATAAGCAGGAGCGTCAGCACCAACATGGCGCACTGAATGTATGACAGCCGCACGGCGAAACCGTCGCTTTTGGTCAGAATGATACCGCCGGTGATCAGCGGCTCAAGCGCCTTGATGCGCGCGCCCTGGGAGAGCTGGATCGCATTTTGAAGGAAAATGGATGCACCGATAGCGGAGATCAGAGGTGCGAGTCTGAACGAATTGCGAAGCGGCTTGTAGGCCAGCTTCTCGATCGTCCATCCGCAGAACGCACAAACAACGACCGACACGATTAGAGCAACAAGAATGACCAGCGCAACGGAGGTCAGTCCGAGCGAGAAACAGGCCATGATCGCCAGCAGAGCGCTGTATGCGCCGATCATGAAAACCTCGCCATGGGCGAAATTGACCATCCTTATAATGCCATACACCATCGTATAACCGATCGCTATCAGGCTATATACAGACCCTATAGTTAGACCGTTTATCGTTTGCTGTAACAAGTAGTCCATTAAACCTCCCGCCCCTCCGTTTTTATAGGCTCAAAAGGCCAAGGATGGAGTCCATCTGTTCATCAGACGATATGATGATAATTTTGAGCATGTCAATGGGATTTTTGAGTCGCAGTGGCTAAACAATTTCGTTGATTCATCAGATGGTCTGATGTATCACCCCTGACGTTAGCTCTTGGAGGATAAAATGAGCGAAAATCGGAAAAAACGGGGAATTGTCTTTTGGTTTGCATGTCAGCTAGCCGCAGGTGCGGTGCTGACCGGTAGTTTGGGCGCCGTTTCAGCCAGGGCCGACTCGCTCGTCCTTGGTGTTGCTGGATCGCTGTCCGGATCGAACGCGGCGGAAGGTGAGCATCTCAAGCACGGCAGCGAGGCAGCGGTAGCCGACTTGAACAAGAAGGGCGGCTTACTTGGCCAGCAGGTCGAGCTGTTTTTTGGCGATGATGCGGGGGATCCCCGCCAAGCCGTCGCCGTCGCCAATCAGATGGTCAATCACAATGTTATCGGCGTGATTGGCCATCTGAGCTCCGGCGCGTCGATTCCGGCCTCGTCCGTCTACGGAGAGTCCGGCATTATTATGATCAGCCCGAGCTCAACAAACCCGATGGTCACGGACGGCGCCGCCGAAAAGGGCTTCAACACGATATTCCGCGTCTCAGGCCGCGACGACGTCCAGGGACGGGTCATCGGCGACTATCTGGCGAAGAAATTCGCCGGAAAGAACATCGCGATCATCCACGACAAGCAAGCTTATGGAAAAGGCTTGGCCGACCAGGCAAAGAAGGTCCTGAACGACGCTGGCCAGACGGAAGTCCTGTTTGACTCCATCAGCCCCGGCGAACGCGACTTCTCAGCCCTGGTCAGCAAACTGAAGGCCGCAAAGGTCGATGCCGTCCTGTTCGGCGGCTACTACGCCGAGGGTGGACTTCTGATCCGCCAGGCGCGCGAGCAAGGTCTGACGACGCAGTTCGTGGCCGGCGACGCGCTGAACAATACCTCGTTCTGGGAAATTGCCGGAGACGCAGCGAATGGCACGCTCTTCACCTTCCCGCCGGACCCACGGAAGTTGCCCGACGCGCAGCCGGTACTGCAGGAGCTCAAGGCGAAGGGTGACCCGGCCGAGGGCTACACGCTCTATGCCTACGCCGCCGTGCAGGTCTACGCCTGCGGCGCTGAGAAGGCGAAATCCACCAATGGGCAGGACATTGCCAAGGTTCTGAAGTCGGGAGAGCCCTGCCCGACGACGATCGGACCGATCGCCTTTGACGAGAAGGGCGACGTCAAGCAGCAAAACTTCGTGTTTTTTGAGTGGCGCGACGGAAAATACAATCAGCTTCCCGACGTCGCAAATTAAGTGAAACGGTAAATATAGGGCTTGCAATGTTAAACACACTCGCGCCGCAAGAGACGAATTGGCGGCTCAATCGAATAGAATTGCTTCGGCAATGTGCTCTCGTTGCGGGCGATTGGGTCGAAAGCAATACCAGGACGGCGGCGCGAGTGTTTGATCCGGCTACGGGAGATCTGGTCGGAATGGTTCCTCAACTAAGTCGCGCCGACACGCGCAACGCCATCGAAGTGGCGGCAAGGGTTGGGCAGACCTGGTCGCGCGAATCTCCCTTGGCGCGGGCCGATGTCCTGCAACGATGGCGGTCGCTGATCTTGGACAATCTGGATGACCTGAGCCAGATCATGACCGCCGAATGCGGAAAGCCCCTGGCGGAATCGCGAGGCGAAATCACCTTTGCCGCAGATTTCGTCCGCTGGTTCGCTGAAGAAGCTCGTCGAACCTATGGCGAGATGATCCCGTCTTCCAACACTCGCAGGCGGCTAGCGGTCATAAAGGAGCCGGTTGGTGTCTGCGCAGCGATAACGCCCTGGAATTTTCCCGGCGGTACCGTTCTCCGAAAGCTTGCGCCGGCTTTGGCCGCTGGTTGTTCGATGGTCCTAAAGCCGGCCCCGCAGACGCCCTTCACCTCGCTAGCCCTGTGCTATCTCGGGATGGAGGCTGGCCTGCCTGCTGGCGTCTTGTCCTGCCTGACCGGTGACGAGCGCGAGATCGGCGCCGAGCTCACGGAAAATCCGCTGGTACGCAAAATCACCTTTACCGGATCGACATCGATCGGACGGTTGCTGCTCGCCCAATGCGCTCCGACTGTGAAACGCGTGTCGCTCGAGTTGGGCGGAAACGCTCCGCTGATCGTGTTTGACGACGCGGACCTGGAACTTGCGGTCCAGGGTACTCTGGCCTCCAAGTTCCGGAACAATGGTCAGACCTGCGTGTCCCCGAACCGGATCTACGTCGCGTCCTCGGTCTACGAGACCTTTTCGGACTTGCTCGTTCGCGCCGTCGAAAAGCTGAAGGTCGGCGACGGCCGGGACGCCAGCACTATGCTCGGCCCGCTGGTCAACGCGGCCGCGGTTTCCAAGATCGAACGCCAGATCGCGGATGCAGTTGATCTTGGCGCTACAGTGTTGACGGGGGGAAAGCGGCACGGTCTCGGCGGGAATTTCTTCGAGCCGACCGTTCTTGCGGACGCAGCGCATGGGATGGCCCTCGCATCGGAGGAAACGTTCGGACCGGTCGCGCCGCTGTTCCGCTTCGATACGGAAGACGAAGTCGTCGAACTGGCGAACCGGACCCAGTACGGGCTCGCCTCCTATTTCTACTCCAAGGACATCTCGCGTTGCTGGCGCATGATTTCGGCGCTCGACTTTGGCATCGTCGGTGCGAATGAAAGTCTGACATCCGCCGTTGAAGCGCCCTTCGGCGGACGCAAGCAGAGTGGCCTTGGCCGCGAGTCGGGACGGCTCGGCATCGATGAGTATCTAGACGCGAAATACGTCTCGTTCGGAGGACTTTAGTCCGTTTTCCAGGACGTAACCAATCCACGGTCCGACTTCTGGTTCGATAATTTTTCCAGGACGGTGCGAAGCACCGCACCGATACTGACTAAGGAAAGAGAATGACACCTCATTTACTCGTCGCCCGGCGACTCAGGTGCGATACATGTGGGCACATCGAGTTGAACCCCATCTCCGCTCTGTGCCCGAATTGCGGTGGCATCCTGTTGAGCGAATATGACAGTGCGATGTTTCCCCCCGCTAAAGTGAAGTCGATGTGGGACTACCGCGCTCATCTCCCAGTGGACAATGCAGCGAACATCGTCAGTCTGGGCGAAGGCGGGACACCGCTACTGGAGGCTCGCAGCTTTGGCGAGCAGCATGTCTTTATCAAGAACGAGACGCGCAATCCAACCGGTTCGCAGAAGGACAGAGGCGTTTCGGTCGCGCTGTCCAAGGCAAAGGAACTCGGCGTCTCCCGGGTGATCACGGCGTCCACCGGCAGTTCCGGTTTCGCTTGTGCCACCTACTCGGCCCGCGCCGGCATCCCATGCGTCATCCTGGTGCCCGCCGACACGCCTAGTGCACGCACGGCGCCGATGGCGGCGCATGGAGCGATCGTCGTCCAAATCCAGGGTCCGTTCACGCGCACGGCCGATATCTTCGAGGCGGTCAGGGCCGATCCAAGCTGGTACATTGCCGCTACCAATCGCCAGATGAACCCGTATCAGGGCGATGGCACGCGCACCATGGCCTTCGAGATCTTCGGGGAATTGCAAGCAGTTCCGGACTGGATCATCGTGCCCGTGGGCAGCGGCGGCACACTGTCGAGCCTGTGGCGCGGTTTCAATGAATTGAAGAGGAACGGCGTCATCGCCTCGATCCCGAAGATGGTCGCAGTGCAGCCATCCGGCTACAACAGTGTCGAGCAGGCTCTTGCACGAGGCATATTCGATCGCGATGGCGTTTCGAAGCTTGCAGCTGAAGGCTCGGGCGAGACCGCGATGCTCAATCTCCGGACTGGTCGCAGGTCCGATCTTGCGGACGCGGTGTCGGCGGTGGAGGGGTCCGGCGGTCTGGCCCTGTCGGTTAGCGATGCCGAAGCCTCGGAGTGGCAGTTCAAGATTGCCGCGCAGGAAGGCGTTTTCGTCGAGCCAAGCGGCGCGGCCGGATTCGCCGGGCTGGCAAAGTTGCTCAGGGACCAGATCATCCAGCGAGGCGAGTTGAGCGTCGTCATCGCCACCGGCTCCGGATTGCGACAGCTTTCGGCCATCGAACGACCGCACCGGGTGTCGGCCCCTGACCCGCTGACTCTCGCCGATCTCGGTGCTTTCACCCGCCAGAGCCTGCCGGCATAGAGCACGGGCATGGAACACAAGCTCATTCCGACGGTCGTTGTGGGTTTCGGCACGATAGGCCATCGCGTTGTATCCGCACTCCAGGACGGCATCGCGGATCTGGAGCTCATTGCCATTGGCGTCCGCGACCCGAATTCATCCCGGTTGACCGAAACGCCACAGGCAGTCGAGTTCATAGCCGGATCAGAGGCGTCGATGCATGGGCAGTTGATCGTCGACTGCGCGTCCTCTGGCTCATTTGCCGAAGTGGCGGAACCGGTCATCCGAGGAGGCAAAACCTTGGTTACCGTTAACTCCGCCGCGCTGTTAGCCAGAATGGATCTTGTGGACATGGCGGCCGCAACTGGTGCAAGGATTATCATCCCGAGCGGCGGAATTCTCGGCCTCGACGCTGTTCGTGCTGCTGCCGAGGGCCAGATCATGACAGCTGAGATAACCACAAGGAAGCCGCCGCGCGCGCTTAAGGCAGCGAAATATGTGGTCGAGCATCAGATCGATTTAGACCGCCTGACCGAACCGGTGCTGCTCTTCCAGGGCAGCGCGCGCGAGGCGGCCCGATTATTTCCCGATAATGTCAACGTCGCCGCCTCCCTTAGCCTCGCGGGGATAGGTCCGGACAGGACCGCCGTTCAGATCTGGGCCGATCCGGCCTGCACGGTTAATTCCCATACCGTCGAAGTCGAATGCGATGCCGGGCGATTCACCATGACGATCAGCAGTTCTCTCTTCGCGCAGAAAGCGGTTAGCGGACGCATGACCCCTCAAAGCGTCATCGCTTGCCTGCGCGGACTGCACGCGACGCTGCGCGTCGGCAGCTAGCCCGGTATCTAAAACCGATGACGAGCGACAAAGACGGTGGCGAGATGTTCCCCGAATCAACGCCGTACCCACTCATGTCGGCATCGCTGGGTGATGCCGCCGGAATTCGACATGGGTTCTTTACGCGGAGCGGTGGTGTCTCGCGCGATATCTACGCCGGGCTAAACATCGGCCTCCGATCGCTTGACGACCTGTCCTGCGTACTGGAGAACCGCCGCCGCGTCGCGCACTGGATGGGCGTGGACGAAGCCCGCTTCCTCACCGTCGTGCAGATCCACTCGAACGAAGTAGTCGTCGCGTCAGAGCCCTTCCAGGGCGAACGACCGAAGGCCGACGCAATCGTCACTGATAGGCCTGGTTTAGCCATCGCATCGTCGACCGCCGATTGCGGACCGATTCTTTTTGCCGACGCACAGGCCCGTGTCATCGGTGCGGCGCATGCCGGCTGGAGGGGCGCCTTCAGCGGTATTCTGGAAAACACCATCGCCGCCATGGAAGGACTGGGCGCCGAACGCGATCGCATTGTGGCGGTGCTTGGCCCGTCGATCGGACAGGAAAACTATGAAGTCGGTCCTGAGTTCGTGGACCTATTCCTCAACGCCGCGGCGGACAATGCCACCTATTTCAAGCCCTCGCCCCACAGGTCGCATGCCATGTTCGACCTCAACCGCTACACTATTGACCGCCTGAGCAAGAGCGGGGTCACCGCCGAAGGTTTGTGTCGATGCACCTTTGCGGAAGAGAACCTTTTCTATTCCTACCGCCGCAGCAAGCGGCACGGCGAGCCCGATTTCGGCCGCCAGGCTTCGTCCATCGTACTGCAAGACGACTAAATGCTTGGCATTACCTAGCAAAGAACACACCCGCAGACATGATTTCAGGATCGATGCCTTGCGGAGTGCCGCCTGCCTACGGTTTGGCAGGAAACTTCAGGTGCTTTTCCATGAGCCGGCGCGCGGCCTTCGCGTCCCGGTTCCTTATTGCTAAGAAGATTGCGCGGTGATCCTCGACGTCATGATCGCGGACCGCCGGGTCTAGGCTGATCGTCCGTTCACGAACTTCGCGCATACCGCCTATTATCTGTCGTAGTGTCGCGACCAGGACCGGATTTCTGGACGCTTCGGCAATGGCGAGGTGGAAGCGCTTGTTTTCCTCGAAATACTGCTGGCCGCTCTCGATTTTTCGCTCCGCGGCGTCGCACGCTTTTTCAATGACTGCTAGTTGCTCGTCGGTAGCCCGCTCGGCGGCACGGGCCGCAGCATGCCCTTCGAGTATCGCCCTCACTTCGAACAAATCCCCGGTCACCCAAGCCGCGATCGAATCGGCAAATGCAGCCTTGAAATGATTTTCGACTGGAGACAGAACCACGGTTCCCAGCCTTGGCCGGGGGTCAAGGATGCCGACGGTCGCCAACGCGCTGACTGCTTCGCGGATACTGGATCGTCCCACGCCCAACATCTTCATCAACTCCGGCTCAGTCGGCAGCGTCTCGCCGGGCTTCACCGTGCCGCTTTGGATGAGTTGCAACAATTCTTCAGTGACGCGCTCGACCAGAGACACACGCTGCACCTTCTTGAGCTGGACAACCGGCGCACGAACTTCCTTGAAATTGCTAATCGGTCTGCTCCCTAAGTTGACACCGATTTTATGTGACACCCGAGATTCGGGCAATCCATTACATTTGGCCGTGGGGAAGAGCCGACTGAGTGCGCAAAGGCAGCATGCGGCAAAACAATGGCCTCAGAGCTTTCAGCCCATCGCCGGCGACGGTCGGTTGCTATTCGCCTCTGGAAAGCAAACCGCCTCCGTTCAGCCGGTATGGACACGCCCAGCCAAGGTGAGAGGATTGAACTGGAAGACGTCAGTTCTTCAAATTCATTAGCAGCGATTTACATGCGTTGGAGATATGTTTCTGCAATATCCCCGCTGCCTTCTCCGCGCTTTTTTCTTTGCAGGCGGCAAGTATCTGACGATGTTCTCGGTCATCTACACGGATATCACCAGAGAGTGTGAGCTGTATTCTCAAATAGCGCTCAACCCTGTCGTTGACCGAGCGGATAAGATTTACCAGAAACGGTCGATTTGCGTCCTCGTATAGGCACGAATGGAATTGCCAGTTCAACTCAGACCATCGCGCCACGTCGGTCTCGCGCGCGAAGGCGTCGCAGTACTCGGAAGCTTTTTGGATCGTTGCCGATGTTATGTGCGGCACAGAAAGTCGTAGTGCATTTGTCTCGAGCATGGCGCGGACCTCAAATATCTGGACTATTTCAGACCTTGAGACACTTGCGACAACGGCGCCGCGATTCCGCTGAAACTCGACCAGACCTTCGGCCTCGAGCCGCTTCAAGGCCTCCCGAACCGGGATTTTGCTGACACTAAAAAGCCTTGCGACGTCATCCTGGCGAATTGGCTCTCCGTCACTGTAGGAGCCGGTTACGATCGCCTCACGGATATGTTTGGCTATGATGTCTGAGGCTGTCGGTGCGGAACCGAGCGATGGCAGTTCGGCAGGATTGAGGGGCAAAACGATCTCCAAACCAGGTCAGACTACAATCGACTACCGTATCCAATATAAACTCTCAACGACTCTGGCTTAAATCAACGGCGAAGTCTGGGTCGCGAACTCGCTTTCAGAGACGCGATGCCGCTTCGTAGGGCGCAGCCTCCGGCCTGATTCCGTGCGCTTCCGCCGAAAATGTTAGCCCGGCGAAGTCTGTCACTTGCGTAGCGCGACATGTTACCGCCTGCCACCCTTAGAGACGCCTTCGGCAGCTTTCGTTCCAATGGTGGCAAAAAAAGCCGGTTCCCTTCGATTTCAGCGAGCTTGCACTTGAGCCACCCAGATGGGCGTGCTATTGAATATCGTATACGTATACGATTTTGGAGGACCCAAGATATGAAATTTGATGGCAAGGTGGCAATCGTAACCGGAGCGGCGCAAGGTCTCGGATTGGCTTGTGCGAAGCGCCTCCACAGCGACGGCGCCGATGTGCTGCTCGTTGATGTCCAGAAGGATGAAGTGAAGGCTCAGGCTGAACTCTTGGGACCCAAGGCATTCTGGTGGGCTGGAGACCTCGCAGACATTTCCCAGGACATGGCCCGTGAGATCGTAGATCAAGCCATAGCCCGGTTCGGAGCGATCGACATCCTGGTCAACAACGCAGGTATTACCCACATTGCCGACTTCGTAGATTTTCCGGAGGACGTTTTCGATCGGGTGCAACGCATCAATGTCAAGGCGCCCTATCTTCTCGGTCAAGCAGCAGCGAGAGCTATGATCGCTCAAGGCAAAGGCGGATCGGTCGTAAACATGTCGTCTGTGAATGCCCACTTGGCCATTCCAGGTTCGGTGGCATACGCAGTTTCGAAGGGGGGTATCAAGCAGTTGACCGCGGTAATGGCGGTAGGATTAATTCCTCATGGAATCCGGGTAAATGCCGTTGGGCCGGGAACGATCATGACTGACCTTGTCCGGAATTCCGTCATGAAGAACGAGGAGCAGCGTAGGATGCTCCTCTCGCGCACGCCGATTGGCCGCCTCGGAACACCGGAGGAGGTTGCGAGCATCGTCTCATTCTTGTGCAGTGATGACGCTTCCTACGTCGTCGGCGAAACTATCTATGTAGATGGCGGTCGAATGATCTTGAATTACACGGTTCCAGTGGAATCTTAGTCCTTTAAAGCATTTCTGCAACTCATTGATAATTTCCGGTCTGCTTTGCAGCGGGCGCTCGTGCGTCGGATCGCAGCTTGATTTCTCCGCGTGACTTTAGGTGCAGGCGCTTTGTCCTCCTCGAGCACAACCGGGCTTTCGCTTGTTAAACACAAAACTGGCTTAGAGGTAATAATGACTGGTCGTTGGGATTTCTGGATCGACCGAGGCGGCACGTTTACCGACATCATCGGTCGCGATCCAGATGGCGGACTGCATCCGCGCAAGCTGCTGTCGGAGAATCCCGAAGCCTATCGCGACGCGGCAATCCAGGGTATCCGTGACCTTCTGGGCCTGCAACCGGACGCAACAATACCGCCTTGCATGATCGGCGACATCAAGATGGGCACGACGGTGGCTACCAACGCGCTGCTGGAGCGCAAGGGCGACCGTGTCCTGCTGCTCATCACGAAGGGGTTTCGCGATGCATTGCGCATTGCATACCAGGCGCGACCCGACATTTTCGCCAAGGAAATCATCCTTCCTGAACAGCTCTACGAGCGTGTCGTGGAGGTGGACGAACGCGTCCGCGCCGACGGGTGCGTCGAGAGAATGCTTGATCTCGCGGCCCTCAAGCCGGCCATCGAGCAGGCCAAGGCCGACGGTATCGACGCCGTGGCCATCGTCTTCATGCATGCCTGGAAATATCCCGACCATGAGAAGGCCGTCGCGACACTCTGCCGCGAACTCGGCTTTGGACAGGTTTCTGTCAGCAACGAGGTCTCGCCCCTGATCAAACTGGTTGGGCGTGGCGACACGACCGTGGTCGACGCGTATCTTTCTCCGATTCTGTCGCGCTATGTGCAAAGGGTGGCGGAGGAGTTGGGTATCGGGTCTCTCCCCGACGGGAAAGATACTCCGCATCTAATGTTCATGATGTCGTCGGGTGGCCTCACTGCGGCCGACATGTTTCGGGGCAAGGACGCGCTACTGTCGGGTCCTGCCGGCGGCGTGGTTGGCATGGTCGAGACCGCGAAGCTCGCCGGCTTCGGCAAGGTCATCGGCTTCGACATGGGGGGCACCTCGACCGATGTCGCGCATTATGAGGGTGACTACGAGCGCGCCTTCGACACAGAGGTAGCAGGCGTGCGCGTGCGCGCGCCGATGATGCGCATCCATACCGTTGCCGCCGGAGGCGGGTCGATCCTGCACTACGAGGCCGGCCGATTCCGCGCCGGACCCGATTCGGCAGGTGCCAATCCTGGCCCCGCCTGCTATCGGCGTGGCGGCCCGCTCGCAGTGACTGACGCCAACGTGATGCTTGGCAAGCTGCAGCCCGATTTTTTTCCCTCGATCTTCGGCCCGAACCAAGACCAGCCGCTCGATGCGAAAGTCGTCCGGCGGAAGTTCGAGGCGCTCGCCACTGAGATCGGTGCTGAGCGGACGCCAGAAGCTGTCGCCGAAGGCTTCGTTACCGTCGCCGTCGAGAACATGGCCAACGCCATCAAGAAGATCTCGGTGCAGCGCGGCTACGACGTCACGGAATATCTGCTGAACTGCTTCGGCGGCGCAGGCGGACAACACGCTTGCCTTGTCGCTGATGCGCTCGGCATGGAGGCAGTGCTGATACATCCATTTTCCGGCCTACTCTCCGCCTATGGCATCGGCTTGTCCTCGGTTTTTGCCTCGCGGCAGCAAGCCTTGCTGAAGCCACTGGACGAGGCATTTCTTCCGGCTATCAACGAGATGATCGCCACGTTGCGTCTGGCAGTTACCCAGGAACTGGGTGCCCAGGGAGTCGGCGAAACGTCCGTCACGACGAAACCAGTGCTGCATATCCGTTATGACGGTACCGATACAGCATTGCCGGTCGACTTTTCCGATGCCTCGATAGCGCGCGCGCGAAAGGGCTTCGAAGCCTCGCACAAGGCGCAGTTCGGCTTCGTTTATGACGACAAGCCGATGGTTATTGAGACAGTTGCGGTTGAAGGAACGGACGGTGGTCGGGGTGGGCTGGTGGAACCTGAATCAGAACTCGACGACATAGCCGCCAAGCCTGATGACCTGCGGAAAATCTTCTGCGAAGGAAAGTGGCGGGATGCCGGCGTCTACAGGCGTCAAACCCTCCGCCCAGGGCACAAGGTCGCCGGCCCTGCCCTGATAATCGAGCCGAACCAAACCATCGTCATAGAGCCAGGCTGGCAAGCGGAAATCACTCCCCGCAACCATGTGCTCCTGCGCCGGATCGAGAAGAAGCAACGCCGTGCCGCACTCGGGACCGAAGCCGACCCGGTGATGCTTGAGGTCTTCAACAACCTCTTCATGTCGATTGCTGAGCAGATGGGCGTGACACTGCAAAACACAGCCTATTCGGTAAATATCAAGGAAAGGCTGGATTTCTCCTGCGCCGTCTTCGACCGGACCGGCGCCCTTGTCGCGAATGCACCTCATATGCCGGTGCATCTGGGATCGATGGACCGTTCGGTAGAAACCATCATCCGGTTGAATACCGGCGATATTTATCCCGGCGATGTTTTCGCCCTCAATGCGCCGTATAACGGCGGTACACATTTGCCGGACATCACGGTGGTGACGCCGGTGTTCAATGATGCGCAGGATGCGATCCTATTCTGGGCGGCCTCTCGCGGACATCATGCCGATGTCGGCGGGACGGCACCTGGCTCGATGACGCCACTCGCCACCACGGTCGATGAGGAAGGCGTGCTGTTCGACAATTTTCGCATAGTCGATCGCGGCCGCTTCCGCGAGACTGACCTGCACACGCTGCTGACCAACCACAAATATCCAGCGCGCAACCCGCGCCAGAACATCGCCGACCTGAAAGCACAGATCGCCGCCAACGAAAAGGGTGTGGCTGAACTGCGCAAGATGATTGCCCATTTTGGCTTGGACGTGGTGGAAGCCTATATGGGCCATGTGCAAGACAATGCGGCCGAAAGTGTGCGCCGCGTACTGGAACGCCTTCCCGACAGTTCAGAGTACGAGTACGCGACTGACACTGGTCAGTCAATCAAAGTGCGGATCACGGTCGACCGACTGAAGCGTCAGGCCAAGGTAGATTTCACTGGGACTTCGCCGGTAATGAAGAACAATTTCAACGCGCCTGAACCGGTAGCCCGCGCGGCGGTGCTGTATGCCTTTCGAGTCATGGTCGAGGACAACATCCCTATGAATGCTGGATGTCTCCGACCGATCGACATCGTCATACCGGATGGCTGCATGCTGAAACCTGCTTACCCTGCTGCGGTTGTTGCCGGCAATGTCGAGACGTCGCAGCACGTCACCAATGCGCTATTCGGAGCAATGGGGGCTATCGCCAATGCGCAAGGGACGATGAACAACCTGACCTTCGGCAATGAGACCTATCAGTATTACGAGACCATCTGCTCGGGTTCGCCCGCTGGACGGATGAACTCGGGCCGCGGCTTTGCCGGAACTTCCGGCGTGCATACCCATATGACCAATTCGCGATTGACCGACCCCGAAATTTTGGAGTTGCGTTTCCCGGTTCTGCTTGAAGACTTTCATATCCGAAAGGGGTCAGGGGGCAAGGGCAAATGGAGCGCCGGCGACGGCATCAGCCGCACCATCCGCTTCCTCGAAAAAATGGAATGCGCAATCCTCTCCTCCCACCGCAGCCGGCCGCCCAAAGGGCTCGATGGCGGCGGCGATGGCCAGGCTGGATCGACGAAAGTACGTCGCACGACTGGCCGGATTGACACGCTGAAAGCCTGCGACCAGACCGTTCTGGAAACGGGTGAGGCGGTGATCCTGACGACCCCTACGCCAGGGGGGTTCGGATCGGCCAAATAGAATGCTCGGTCAATCCGGATCGATTCCAATATCGTGCGCTTGAACTTTTACCGCCGCGGTAGATCCAGCCGGCAGCAATTTCTCATCGATCGCGAAGGTACTTCAATGACTTTGACAACCCTTCTGAATGCGAATGTCCTCGACGTCGACAATGGGACCATCGTGCCCGACCAGAAGATCGTCATTGAGGACGGGATCATCTGCGAGATCAGTCCTTCGACCGCAGGGGTGAAGTCAGGGCGTTCAATAGACTTGAGCGGCGCGACGCTGATGCCGGGCCTCATCGACGCGCATGTGCACGTTACTGCCTACACCACGTTCGGCGAGCTCGCTCAAGCGGCACCGTCCTATGCTTCGGCCCAGGCTGCCCGGTTGATGAAAAAGATGCTGATGCGGGGATTTACCACGGTTCGCGATGTCGGAGGCGCCGACTTTGGGCTTTCTAACGCAGTGGCGGAAGGCTTGTTCGAGGGACCGCGGCTTCTCTTCGGCGGCAAAGCTTTGTCCCAAACCGGCGGCCATGGTGATTTTCGGGCCGCTGGCGTCGACGCCTATGACCCGTCCTACTGGCAACCGGGTCTCGGCTGCATCGTCGATGGCATCACCGAAGTGCGCCGTGCCGTGCGCCACGAGGTCCGCCGCGGCGCGAACCACATCAAGTTCATGGGCGGCGGCGGCGCGGCATCGCCCACCGACAGACTCGATTCCGATCAATTTTCAGAGGAGGAAATTGCCGCCATCGTCGAAGAGGCCGCTATGGCGAACCTGTACGTGGTGGTTCACGCCTACGCCACCAGGACCATCGAACGCGCGGCTAGGCTCGGCGTACGCTCAATCGAGCACGGCAACTACCTCGATGAACCGACGGCTGCCCTGCTGCGCGAACGCAACACCTTTCTGGTTCCCACCATCGTTACATGTCAGGCAGCCATCAGATACGGTGCGGAGGCAGGTCTATCGTCAAGTTCGATCGCGAAGGAAAAGGCGCTGATAGAGCCCGCGTTCAGGGCGATAGAGCTGGCGCGCAACGCCGGCATTCCAATGGCCTACGGCACCGATCTAGTCGGCAATATGATGCAGGAACTCCAACTGCAGGAATTTTCCATTCGAAGGGAGGTAGTTCCATCTTCGGAACTGCTGAAGTCGGCCACGATCGTCGGCGCGGAGCTGGTCAAAATGGAGAACCAAATCGGCCGTGTCGCCAACGGCTATTTCGCAGATCTTATTGCGATAAAGGGAAATCCGCTCAACGATATTTCGATCATGGAAAACCCGGAACACAATCTCATGCTCGTGATGAAGGGCGGAGCCATACATAAGAACGAGCTTTAGGACTGTGTCGCCCCGGCCTCGGTCCTGCCCAACTCAAGGGCGAGAAAGAGTTCGGTCTCCTCTGGACATGCCTCTTAGATTCAACCGACCGTTGCTTGTCGTTGCTTGCTCTAAAAACCTCGTTGCCGATCACGAACCGTCACGCTATCTCCTCCGCAACATGACATCAACATTCGCGCAAGGAAAGTCTCAGGCCGCGCAGCGCTCACATCACGTCTTCGATGCGTATCGGCAGGTCGCGCAGGCGCTTGCCAGTGGCATGCCAGATGGCGTTTACGATCGCGGCCGCAACACCGGTCATCACAACCTCACCGAGGCCCTTGACGCCGGTCTTGTTTAGCATCGGGTCGGGTTCGTCGATGAAGGCTACTTCGTTGCGGCCGATATCGGCGTTGACCGGGACGAGATATTCAGCGATGTCGCTGTTGAGGAACCCGCCATAGCGCGGATCGATCTCGCTGGCCTCCCGCAACGTCGCGCCAATACCCCAGACGCCGCCGCAGTTCACCTGGCTCCTCGCCGTACGCGGACTGACGACGCGGCCGCAATCAACTACGCTGACCACGCGTGATACGCGAACACGGCACGTTGTCGGCTCGATGCGGACTTCGGCGAAATGGGCGATGTAGCTGTAGCGACGAACTTTTCATAGATCGGCCCAAACGGCGCCGGCTTGCCAGCCTTCAAGGCCTGCGCCGCCTCCTGGGGCTGATCCGGCGCGCGTCGCTCGATCTCGACTTGGTAGTGGCCGACCTTGCGTTCCCTCAAAGTCATCAGCGGGTTCTGTCCAAGCTCGATGAGAAGCTTGTCGGCGGCTTCCACTACCGCCGGGATCGCGGTCGCAGTGCCCCATGACCCCGCCGTGATATGCTGCGGGGCACCCGTCGTGTCGCCGACGATCGCTTCGACCCTGTCAGCTCCGATGCCAAGCTTCTGCGCTAGTACGTTGGCGATAGCCGGGCGAATGCCCTGCCCCATCTCGTGAACACCGACGGAGACCTTGACCGTCCCGTCGGCGTTGAGACGCAGCGTCGCGACCGCAGCCGCGGTGGCGGCCTTGTAGCAGCCGCAGCCAACCCCGAGGCCGAGAAGAGTGCCGTCGACTTGATCTGCCGATTACGCAACTGTGAGAACTTGCCGCGTCGAAGATACATTCAGGTTACGGATTTGCCTCATAGCCTCGGGACCGAACCAATCCACAGAAATATTTGGTTGGTATTTTTGTTGGATGAATTGCTGGTAGTCGACGGTCATCCATCTGGGAACAAAGGCAAATTTCCTTCACTTGGTTTCCGCCTCTGGGCACCATCTTTTTAAAAGAAAATCACGTTCTTATATAGAGCGACCACCTGATCGTTCTCGTGTGGCATGCGCCTGTTGCAGGCGCGTTCGCGGGTCGGCGTTTAGGCTTTCTTGTCGCCATTGGGATTTGGTGCCGGCGCCTCCCGCACGTCTCGCGGTGGCGGATCGACATGCTCAAGCTCTGACGGTGCTTTGTCTGGCCGACGGACCGGTGGCTGCGGGCCGGGCTTCGGCTGTGGTTCTTTGATCTTGGCTGGCATATCCAGTTAACTGGGATCCACAGGCTCTTGTTCCCTGATGCCTTAAAGGACCTGGAGACCGAAGCCGCCAAAAGCGTGTCACGGTGAAACAAACAGATCACAGTTTGCGACAGTCGGGATGAATGATCGTCCGAAGAGCGTTCTAGCTTTAGTTCGCCGGGCGCTCACAAGACCCCGAGCGCCCAAAATCAAATGCTTTTGGGAGAACGATCATGAGACATCTCCTCATTCCAATGGTGGCAGGCTTGTTCATAGGTTCCACCAGCATGGCCTTGGCCACCAATGTTCACACGGTGACGGGCACGACAGGTCAGCCCAGCCAAGAAATCGGAACTGCTCAAACAGGAAGTGCGACCCCCGGCCACGCCAGCTCTGCCCCGGGCTCAGCTTTCAACCCGGATGGAAATGCCGGAACACATTACGCCGGCACCCAGCCGCAAAACTCGAAGAATCCGAAGAGCGTATCTCAGTACGACGTGGCCGGCTTCCAGCAGTCCCATAATAGGTGACAGCACGGTCCGCGGAACAACAGGCCCGGCCGCCGAAGCAGCCGGGCCAACGCATCCCGCCAAGTTGACGCCACTTGTGGGCGTGAGCTCGGGAAACTCGCCGGCACCACGCGAAAACCGCGGCGAATCTGCTGATCCGAGCGTTTTCTAACCTCGGATCTCGGAATTTATCGGGCCAGGCTCACTTCTCGGCGTGGTGGGGGTACTCACGGATATCGATGGACGGAACGACTTTGCTCTCACCGGGCTCCTGGGGGATTCAATTTGCTTGGCGCCCCACCATCCCTAGGGCAAACTCCCTGCCGGGGCTGCAGGAGGTGAGATGAGAGCACGCGCGGCTACGCTCGGGGATCTCGAGGATGTCTTCCATGGCCTGTCCAAGCGGATGTCGGACGAGTACGTGGCGGCCGGCAAGGACAGCAAGATCGCCTACGACAATCTGATGATGAATTTGAAGGAAGGCCGGGCGCATGCGCTCGTTGAGGGCGACAGGGCCGTGGCGATCATTGCCTGGCACGAGAACAGCGATGCCGCCGATACGCTGTTTGCCGCGCAGGAGGATTTCTTCCGCGCCTCGACCGTGCGCTTCTGCAAGCGGCATATCAGGCATATCCAGGCGCTGGCCGGCAACCTTCCGATCCATTCGCGCAGCTGGCTGCAGGGGCCTGACGTCGCCAGATGGTTCGGCATCATCGGCTATGTCGAGCGGGGCCAGGAGAACGGCGCCAATCTGTTCGAACTGCCACCGGCTCGCCTCGGCTAAGGAACCCTGGCTGCGGTAGCTGTTCATCTTTGCCGCGAACGCCGACTGTACATCGCCATCGCCCGCGCAAATTCGTCGATGCGGGTCACCGTCTTCGCCTCCAATCGCTTTAACGCGGCGGCCTTTGCGAATTGCACACTCGGCCGCCTCATGGACTGCCTCGGCAAGCGGCTTGCGCAGGACGACGATTGGCGGGATGTTGCTGGGGGGCAACCGGGGCCAAACCGGCAGGCCGAGACCAATATGGCTGCTGTAAAATGTCGCGAGCTTGCTTCGCCTTTCTTGTCTTTGTTGCCTTGCTGATGCCGGTAGAGGCAAGCGAACGCATGTCTCATCTGTTTGATCGCTCCAACCTGCCGATCGCCTATTTTCGCGAATCGGATCTTGTGACCGCGTACGCGACTGCAATGGCGCGCTTCCGTCTGCAGTTCGCAGGGCGCGCCGGCGAAACCAATCTTGCGATCCCTCTCGAACCATTGCTTTTGCGGGCCGAATTCCGGGCGCGGACATGGCGCTCGGCGGACGGCAGCTTGTTGCAAGGCTTCGCCGGCAAGGGCGGCTTCCGATTGACTATCGGTAACTGCCTGGCGCGTATTTGCGCAGCCAGCGAATGCAGCGATGCCGGTTGGCCGGTTTACGCCTGCAGCGACGGACGCAAGCGCAAGATGTCCGTCACCGATTTTGTGACGGCAAGATTCGATGGCATCCCCTATCGTCGACTGAGCGCCCCTCCTTCACAGCAATGATAGCGCGAGGTGGTCTCACCGAGGCAGATGTTCAGCCAGGGCGATATTCGGTTGCCGCAGCGCGAAAGCCGCCTGTACCGAGCGGTTGACCGTCACCGGCAGGATCGGAGGCGACAAACCCGAGAAGGTAGGTGACGCGATCGGGCAACAGCTCCGCAAAACCATCCCCGAGAGGGGCCCAGAGCGGTGCCGGGCGCATCCGCCACAGCGCGATCGGGTTGCGCTCGGCAGGCGTTGATGGTTTGTTGCCGGTCAGCGGAGATCAAGTGATGCGAGAATCCATGGGTCAAGACGAATACGGGTCGGCGAACCCCTTCGATCCGGACGACCTGCCGAATTTGAACGCGATCGGACCAGGGATCGGCAACAACGACTTCGAGAAATACGCGGTCGCCGTGATCATCGTGTTCGGCGCCCTGATTATCGGCGGGCTGATGGCCGCGTCGATGACTTTCGGCCATCGCAACGGCTTCCTCTTCGCTCTGGGCGGCGCCACGTCGGCCTGGATATCGGGAAATGCGCTTTTGCTCGACCGGCCACGCATCTATGCGCTGTTCGTCGGCATTGCCGCCTTGATGCTGATTGCATCGACCATCACGCTGGTGACCTGACGGCTCCTGCCGGGCCATGAAGCGGAGGCCGCTCCCGAAGGGTGGAATCCGGCCTCGTCCGGCAAGGAACAGGCTTGCGGCCTGTCAATATCCAAGCGCTTCGCCCGACGCCGCGCGGCTGTCGATGGCGCCATTGTAGCGCGCGCCGCCGCCCTTCTCGATTTCCGCCAGGCTCTTGCCGCCGACGAGAATGCCCGCCGCCTGGCCCCAGCTCTGGTGAGCGAGATCGAGGTGATAGCCCATACCGGCGAGCAGCCTTTCGGTATCGGGCGAAAGCCCGAACGGCTCGACATAGACCGTGTCGGGCAGCCATTGGTGATGGATGCGCGGCGCGTCGATCGCCTCCTGGATGTTCATGCCGTGGTCGATCACATTGACGATCGCCTCCAGCGTGATGGTGATGATGCGCGAGCCGCCCGGGCTGCCGATGACCATGAACGGCTTGCCGTCCTTGGCCACCACGGTCGGGCTCATCGAGGACAGCGGCGTCTTCTTCGGCTGGATAGCGTTGGCCTCGCCCTGGACCAGGCCATAGAGATTGGGCACGCCGGGTTTCTGGGTGAAGTCGTCCATCTCGTTATTGAGCAGGATGCCAGTGCCATCGGCGACGACGCCGGCGCCGAACGAGCCATTCAGCGTGTAGGTCACCGCGACCGCGTTGCCGTCCTTGTCGATGATCGAATAATGGGTGGTCTCCTTCGATTCGCCGAAGCCCTTCGGCATCAAATCCTGCGACACGCCGGCGCGGAACGGATCGATCTTGTCGCGGATGTCCTTGGCATAGGTCTTGTCGAGCAGCTTCGAGACCGGATTGTCGACGAAATCCGGGTCGCCGAGCGCCGAGTTGCGGTCGACATAGGCGTGGCGCATCGCCTCGACCATGACATGGACCGTCTCGGCCGAGCCGGCACCGAGATAGGACAGCGGATAGCCTTCCAGCACGTTGAGGATTTCGCAGATGATGACGCCGCCCGAGCTCGGCGGCGGCGAAGAGATGATCTCGTAGCCGCGATAGGAGCAGCTGACGGGCTTCAGCTCGCGCACCGCATATTGCTCGAAGTCACCCTTGGCCAGGATACCGCCCTTGGCGCCGCTCGCCTTGACGATGGCGTCGGCGATGGCGCCTTTGTAGAAGGCATCGGGACCTCTCTCGGAAATGGCCGAGAGCGACCCGGCAAGGTCGGGCTGAACCAGCTTCTCGCCGATGCCATAGGGCTTGCCCTCGGGTTTGAGGAAGATGGCGGCGGCCGCCGGGTCCTTCGCCAGCCTGTCGGCGCTGCCGGCGAATGAAGCCGCATCGCCCTGATTGAGGATGAACCCGTCCTTGGCATAGGCGATCGCAGGCGCCATCAGGTCCTGCCTGGACAAGGTACCGTATTTCTCGCGCGCCATCTCGAAACCGGCCACGGAACCCGGCACGCCGACCGCGAGATAGCCGTCGAGGCTGGCGCCCTTCACCGGCTTGCCGTCCTTGTCGAGATACATGGTCTTGGTCGCGGCAAGCGGCGCCCGCTCGCGGAAATCGAGGAAGGTCGATTTGCCGTCCTTGAAGCGGATGGTCATGAAGCCGCCGCCGCCGATATTGCCGGCATTGGGATAGACGACGGCCAAGGCATAGCCGACGGCGACAGCCGCATCGACGGCATTGCCACCCTTTTTCAGAACCTCCACGCCGACTTCGGAAGCCAGATGCTGGGCGGTGACGACCATGCCGTTCTCGCCCTTGGCGGGTGCCGGCGAGGCGGCGAAGACGGCGGCGGATGGTATGAAGGCGAAGGTGATCGAAAGGCTGACGGCAATGAGCGTCCGGCGGGTGAGGTGCATGGCGGGACTCCTAAGCGGGACGCCTAGGAAAGACCTTCGGGGGGCGTTAGTCCAATAACAATTGAATAAGCGCGTGAGAGACCCCCTCACCCGGATTGCCAAGTCGAATTGCAAGGGCAATTCGGGCAATCCGACCTCTCCCCAAGGGGAGAGGAGCTTGCACCGGCGCTGACCTCTTCTCCCCTCGGGGAGAAGTTGGCCGCGAAGCGGCCGGATGAGGGGGAGTGGCTCGACCTCAGACGATACCGCCGGAACCACCTGCGACTGCAGGCCGTTCGGCCGCGACCTTGGCGCGGTAGCCCGCCGCCCGATAGGCGGCGACCGGATCGATGGCGCCACCGGTCTTCAGCCGCGCCATGGCCAGGATCGGCTCGACATCGGTGCGATAAGCAGCCTTCAGCGTCTGCGTCGCCATCAGCGCGTCGTTGGCCTCCTGGAAGCCTTCGAGCGCCTTGCGGTCGACCAGCAGCGCCTGCGCATAGGCACGCTGCACCTCGACCGCCGACAGCATCAGGCTTTCGATCGGATCGGTGACGTTGTGGCTCTGGTCGAGCATATGCGCGGGATCAAAGCCCTCGGCGCCGGATAGCTCGGCATCGACCAGCTCGTTGAAGACCAGGAAAAGCCGGTAGGGATCGATCGAACCGGCGTCGAGGTCGTCGTCGCCATATTTCGAATCGTTGAAGTGGAAGCCGCCGAGTTTCTTGAACTGGATCAGCCGCGACACGATCATCTCGATGTTGACGTTGGGCGCGTGATGGCCGAGGTCGACGAGGCAGAACGCCTTGTCGCCCAACTCCTTGGCGATGATGTAGTTGGTGCCCCAGTCCTGGACGACCGTGGAATAGAAGGCCGGCTCGTACATCTTGTGTTCGGTGAACAGCTTCCAGTCGGCCGGCAGGCCGGCATAGACCTCCCGCATGGCGTCGAGATAGCGCTCGAAGGCCTTGGCGAAATTGACCTGGCCGGGGAAGTTGGAGCCGTCGCCGATCCACACCGTCAATGCCTTGGACCCAAGCGTCTCGCCGATCTCGATGCATTCGAGATTGTGCTCGACGGCTTGCCGGCGAGCACCGGCATCGGCATGCGACAACGAACCGAACTTGTAGGAGAATTTCTGGTCCTTCGCGTCCGAGAAGGTGTTGGAATTCATGGCATCGAAACCGAGACCGAAGCGGGAGGCCGCCTGCTTCAGCCGGTTCGGATCGGCCTTGTCCCACGGAATGTGCAGTGAGACGGTCGGGGTCGCCTGCGTCAGTTGGCTGATGACGGCGCAGTCCTCGATCTTGTCGAAGATGTCGCGCGGCTCGCCGGCACCGGGAAAGCGGGCAAAGCGGGTGCCGCCAGTGCCGACACCCCAGGAGGGGATCGCGACCGCGAATTTCTCGACCTTGTCCCTGATGGCATCGATGGCGATGCCGTGGCGGTCGAGGCGCTCGCCGAGCGAGGCGTAGTCACGCTCGAGGTCGGCCTTGCGCGCGGCATTATTTTTTTCGACGACGTCGGCCGAGATGATCAATTCGGACACTGCTGTTCCTCCCAGTACTCGCACGGCTGGCGCCGCCCCTCATCCGCCCTTCGGGCACCTTCTCCCCGTAGAACGGGGAGAAGGAAGCTCAGCGCGTAAAGCTCTGCGCGTTGCCGGCGTCGACGTTGATGATGTTACCCGTCGATTTGGCCGACATGTCGGAGGCCAGGAAATAGATCGCCTCGGCGATGTCTTCCGGGAAGACGGAGCGCTTCAGCATCGAACGCGAGCGGTAGTGCTCTTCCAGATCGTCGGTCGACATCTTGTAGGCGGCGGCGCGCTGTTCCTTCCACTCGCCTGTCCAGATCTTCGAGCCGCGCAGCACGGCGTCCGGGTTGACGACATTGACCCTGATCTGGGCTTCCGCGCCTTCCAGCGCCAGGCAGCGGGCGAGATGGATCTCGGCGGCCTTGGCGGTGCAATAGGCGGAGGCGTTGGGCGATGCGGCAAGGCCGTTCTTGGAAGCGACGAAGACGATATTGCCGCCGATCTTCTGTACCCGGAACAGCCGGAATGCTTCCCGCGAGACCAGGAAATAGCCGGTCGACAATATGTCCATGTTCTTGTTCCACAGCGCCAGCGTCGTCTCCTCGATCGGCGCCGAGGAGGCTAGCCCTGCGTTGGACACCAGGATGTCGATGCCGCCGAACTCGACCGCCGTCTCGGCAAAGCCGGCGACGACCTGGTCTTCCGAAGTGACGTTGATCAGCACCGGGCGGACGAAATCCTTGCCATAGGTCTTGGCCAGTTCCTCATTGGCGCCCGCGAGCGCCGCCTCGTCGATATCTGCCAGCACCACGCAGGCGCCTTCGCGCAGCAGCCGGTTGGCCGTCGCGCGGCCGATGCCGCCGGCGCCGCCGGTGACCAGCGCGATCTGGCCGGCGAGCGACTTCGGCTTCGGCATGCGCTGCAGCTTCAGGTCCTCCAGCAGCCAGTACTCGATGTCGAAAGCCTCCTGCGCGGGCAGGCCGACATAGGAAGAGACGGTGGAGGCGCCGCGCATGACGTTGATGGCGTTGACGTAGAACTCGCCCGAGATGCGCGCCGTCGCCTTGTCGCCGGCGAAGGTGAATATGCCTACGCCGGGCATCAGGTAGACCACGGCGTTGGGATCGCGAATGGCGGGTGAATCCGGATGCTTGCAACTGTCGTAATAAGCCTGGTAGCCGACGCGATATTCGGCAATGTCGTCGGCGAGGCGCGCGATGACGGCATCGACATCAGGCTTTGCCGGATCGAATTCGATCACCAGCGGGCGGATCTTGGTGCGCAGGAAATGATCCGGGCATGAGGTGCCGAGTGCAGCCAGCGGGCGCAAATTCTTCGAGTTGACGAATTCGAGCACGGCGGCCGAATCGTCGAAATGGCCAATCTTGTGGCTCTTTTCCGAGATCAGGCCACGGATTTTCGGCATCAGTTTCGCAGCGATGTCGCGACGAGCCGAAGCGTCGAGCGACTTGACCACTTCGCCGCCGAAGATCGCCACACCCTCGGAGCGGCGCTCGAACCATTCGATCGCCTGGTTGATTACCGATATCGTCGTCTCGTAGCACGCCTTGGGCGTATCGCCCCAGGTGAACAGGCCGTGGCTTTCGAGGATGACGCCCTTGGCTTCAGGGTTCTCGACACAGAATTTTTCCAGCCACAGGCCAAGTTCGAAGCCGGGACGCTTCCATGGCAGCCAGCCGATGGCGTCGCCGAAGATTTCCTTGGTCAGCGCCCTGGAATCCTTCGCTGCGGCAATGGCGATGATGGCATCGGGATGCATGTGGTCGACAAAGGGCTTCGGTACGTAGGCGTGCAGCGGCGTGTCGATCGAGGCCGCCCGCGGATTGAGGTTGAAGGTGCAGTGGGGAAGATAACCCACCATCTCGTCCTCGTGCTCGACGCCGCGATAAAGCCCCTTCAGCGCCTGCAGCTTGTCCATGTAGAGGGTGGCGAAGCCATCAAGCTTGATCGAAGCGCTGTCGCCGCCCGATCCCTTGACCCACAGCACTTCCACATCCTGGCCGGTGAGCGGATCCTTCTGCCATATCTTCGAAGAGGTGTTGCCGCCGCCATAGTTGGTGACGCGCTTGTCGGAGCCGAGCGTGTTCGAGCGATAGACCAGAAGCTCGGGATCGCTCATCCCCTTGGCCTTCGCATCATCCCACAGATTGGCGAGGCGCGAGCCGGAGCGCTTGTCGAGCATAGGTAATCCTCCCTGGGGACGCAAAAAAACGCGGTCCATTTTGTCGGGAATGTCTACGCAAGACACAAACTTGTCAATCACAAACGATCAAGATCGATCATATTGCACTGCACAATGAAATTATATGATCGGAAATGATTGACACTGCTCGTTTTGGGTGCCTAGATGGCCAGGCAGGGAGGAACCATGCACGAAAAAGAGCGCCACAGGATCATTCTGTCCGCCGTCCAGGAAAAACCTGTGGTGACGGTGCAGGAAATGGTCGACCTGACGGAGTCGTCCGAGGCGACGATCCGGCGCGATATCGCGGCTCTCCATGTGCAGAAACGCCTGCGCCGTGTGCGCGGCGGCGCCGAGGCGATATCGCCGCCGCAGTTCATCGGGCTGGCCGGCCGGCCCTTCTCGGTCAACGAAACGCTCAACGCCGCGCAGAAGCGGGCCATCGCCCGCGAGGCGGTGGAACTGTGCAAGGACGGCGAGCCGATCATCATCAATGGCGGCACCACCACCTTCCAGATGGTGCATTTCCTGACCGGCCGCCGCATGCCGATCTTCACCAATTCGTTCCCGATCGCCGAGCACTTGCTCAAGCACTCCAAGAACACGGTGATGCTGTCGGGCGGCACGATCTACCGCGAGCAGAACATCATCCTGTCGCCCTTCGACAATGACGTGACGCGCAATTTCTACGCGCGCCGCATGTTCATGGGTGCTCAAGGGTTGGGGCCTCTCGGCCTGATGGAAGGCGATCCGCTGCTGATCCAGGCGGAGCAGAAGCTGATCGACCAGGCCGACGAACTGGTGGTGCTGGTCGATTCCTCGAAATTCCGCAAACGCTCCAGCCTGATCCTGTGCGGTCTTTCGCGCATCGCCACCGTCATCACCGACGACGGCATCGAGGACCGCGAAGCCAAGATGCTGGAAACCGCGGGGGTGACGCTGATCGTCGCCCGCAAGTCGACAAAGGAAGAATCTTCACTGCAGGCCTGAGACCAACTCACGCCCGCAGCGGCGATGGAATGCAACGCTCAAGGGAGGATATCAGATGAGCATCTTGAAGAAATTGATGGTGACGGCGGCCTTCTCGGCCGCCATGTTCGTGAATGCCGCCTACGCGGAAAACGTCAAGATCGCGCTGGTGGTCAAGTCGCTCGGCAACGGCTTCTTCGATGCCGCCAACAAGGGCGCCGAAGAGGCCGCCAAGGAACTCGGCGACGTCGACATCATCTACACCGGCCCGACCAAGGCGACCGCCGAGGCGCAGATCGAAGTTGTCAATTCGCTGATCGCGCAGAAGGTCAACGCCATCGCGATTTCCGCCAATGACGCCGACGCCCTGGTGCCGGTGCTGAAGAAGGCCATGGAGCGCGGCATCACCGTCATCTCCTGGGATTCGGGCGTCGCCAAGGAAGGCCGCCAGCTTCACCTCAACCCGTCCGACACCGGCCTGATCGGCGAGACCATCATCAAGCTCGCCGCCGACTATCTGCCGGAAGGCGGCGACGTCGCCATCCTGTCGGCCTCCTCGACCGCGACCAACCAGAACTCCTGGATCGAAGCTGCCAAGAAGGTGCTGCCGGAGAAGTTCCCCAAGATCAAGCTGGTCGCCACCGTCTATGGCGATGACGACTCGGCCAAGAGCACCGACGAGGCCAAGGGCCTCTTGAAGTCCTACCCGAACCTCAAGGCGATCATCGCGCCGACCACAGTAGGCGTCGTTGCCGCCGCCCAGGTCGTCACCGACGAGAACCTGATCGGCAAGGTCAACGTCACCGGCCTGGCGCTGCCGTCGGAGTTCAAGAAGTTCATCGACAACGGCGCCAGCCAGGCGGTTGCGCTGTGGAACCCGATCGACCTCGGCTATTCCGCCGTCTACCTCGCCCATGACCTGGCGGTGAAGAAGGAAGAAGCCAAGCCGGGTGCGACGCTGTCGATCGGCCGTGTCGGCAAGGTCACGCTCGACGACACCAACTCGGCCGCCATGGCTCCGCCCTTCCAGTTCGACAAGTCCAACATCGAGAAGTTCTCCAAGATCTATTGATCACTGAGTTTTTCAAGCTGACGCGGCGGGAGTCACATCCCGCCGCGACTTCAAACGGACCTAGTTTCAGGGCTTGATACGGATATGGACACGACGGCCCGACACAACGAGACAAAGGAGCGGCCTCCGGCCTCGGCTCCACGCCTGACGCTGTCCGGCATTTCAAAAAGCTTTCCCGGCGTGCGGGCCCTGCACAATGTCAGCCTGTCGCTCTATCCGGGTCAGGTGACCGCGCTGATCGGCGAGAACGGCGCCGGCAAGTCGACGCTGGTCAAGATCATGACCGGCATCTACCAGCCCGATGCAGGCACCATCAGCATTGACGGACAGGCCGTCGCGCTGCCAAGCGCACACGCCGCCTTCGGGATTGGCGTCACCGCCATCCATCAGGAAACCGTGCTGTTCGACGATCTCAGTGTCGCCGAAAACATTTTTCTCGGCCATGCGCCGCGCACGCGCTTTGGCACCATCGACTGGCGCATGATGCGCAAGAATGCGCGCGAAGTGCTCGACACCATGCATGCCGGCCATATCGACGCCGATGCGCGGCTCAGGGATCTCGGCATCGCCAACAAGCATCTCGTCGCCGTCGCGCGCGCCATGTCGATCGACTCTGGGATCGTCATCATGGACGAGCCGACGGCCGCCCTTTCGATGAAGGAGATCGAGGAGCTGTTCCTGCTCATCGCGTTCCTCAAGGAGCAGGGCAAGGCGATCCTGTTCATCAGCCACAAGTTCGACGAGATCTACCGCATCGCCGACCGCTACACGGTCTTCCGCGACGGCGAGATGGTCGGCGAAGGGCTGATCAAGGATGCCGGCCAGAGCCAGATCGTACGCATGATGGTGGGCCGTTCGGTCGACCACATCTTTCCGCAGCGCAAGGCTGAAATCGGCGCGCCGGTGCTTTCCGTTTCCGGCCTCTCGCATCCAACTGAGTTCAACAATATCGGCTTCGAGCTGCACAAGGGCGAAATCCTCGGTTTCTATGGCCTTGTCGGCGCCGGGCGCAGCGAGGTGATGCAGGCGATATCCGGCATCACCCGCATATCCGGCGGCACGATCACGCTGGAAGGCAAGGCAATCGCGCCGAAATCGGCCGCGGATTCGATCGGGGCCGGCATCGTCTACGTGCCGGAGGAGCGCGGCAAGCAAGGCGTGGTGATCGGCCTGCCGATCTTCCAGAATGTTTCGCTCCCATCGCTCGCCCGCACCTCCAAATCCGGTATGCTGCGGCTCGCGGAAGAGTTTTCGCTTGCCCGCTCCTACACCGAGCGGCTGGACCTGCGCGCCTCTTCGCTCAGCCAGGATGTCGGTACCCTCTCGGGCGGTAACCAGCAGAAGGTGGTCATCGCCAAATGGCTGGCGACGACACCCAAGGTCATCATCCTCGACGAGCCGACCAAGGGCATCGATATCGGCTCCAAGGCCGCCGTGCACGGTTTCATGGCGGAGTTGGTGGCGCAGGGCCTGTCGGTGATCATGGTGTCATCGGAACTGCCGGAGATTCTCGGCATGTCCGACCGCGTCGTGGTCATGCGCGAGGGCCTGGTCGCGGCGGTCTACGACAATAAGGGACTGGACGCCGAGACGCTGGTCCGGACGGCAGCGGGAATCGCGGCATGAAGGCTTTCCTGAAATACCGCGAAATCTGGCTGCTGGCGGCCATCGCCGTGCTGATCGGACTGATCTCGATGCGCTTTCCGGGCTTTGCCGACCCCGGCAACCTGCGCCAGGTGTTCAACGACACCTCGATCCTGATGATCCTGGCGCTCGGCCAGATGGTCGTTATCCTGACACGGTCGATCGACCTGTCGATGGCCTCCAACCTGTGCTTCACCGGCATGGTGGTAGCGATGCTGAACGCGGCCCATCCGGCGATCCCGATCCCGCTGCTGGTCGTGATCGCGCTTGCCGTCGGGCTGGTGCTCGGCGCCATCAACGGCCTCTTGGTTTGGCGGCTGAACATCCCCTCGATCGTGGTGACATTGGGCACGCTGACCATCTATCGCGGCGCCACTTTCGTCATTTCGGGCGGCGCCTGGGTCAACGCCGACAAGATGAGCCCGGATTTCATCGGCTTTCAGCGCGCGGCCTTGCTTGGCATTCCGGTGCTGTCCTGGATCGCCATCCTGGTCATCGCGCTGTTCTTCGTCTTGATGACGCGTACCGCGCTCGGCCGCTCGATCTATGCCATCGGCGTCAATCCGACGGCATCGGTCTATACCGGCATCGATGTCGGGCGCACGAAATTCATCGTCTTCTGCATCTCCGGCATGATCGGTGGCCTCGCCGGCTATCTCTGGATTTCGCGCTACGTCATCGCCTCGGTCGAGGTCGCCAACGGCTATGAGCTCAACATCATCGCCGCCTGCGTCATCGGCGGCATCTCGATCGCGGGCGGCATCGGCTCGGTCGGGGGTGCGGTGCTCGGCGCATTGTTCCTCGGCATCATCTCCAATGCGCTGCCGGTCATCAACATCTCGCCCTTCTGGCAGATGGCGATTTCGGGCAGCGCCATCATCCTGGCCGTGGTGCTCAACGCCCGCGGCGAACGCCAAAAGGGGCGGATTATTCTGAGGAAGGCGGAGGCATGAGCGGGACGTTGAAGTGCTCCCTTCTCCCCGTCACTGTACGGGGAGAAGGTGCCGGCAGGCGGATGAGGGGCGGCGCTTACGGTGCAAACAGGATCGTTGCGAATAGCAACGGTCCGATTTGCCTCGGCCGGAACTCGCCGCATACGTTGAGCACCTCCGAACATTGGCGCCGCCCCTCATCCGCCCTTCGGGCACCTTCTCCCCGTATAGTGACGGGGAGAAGGGACGCTCTTTGCGACGGGCAGCGCCAGCGTCTGGAGCATGCCGCATGACCGATACCCCCGCCCCGCGCCACATTCCCGACCGGCTCGACAAGCCGCTCTCCTCGGCGATCTTTTCCTGGGAAGCGCTGCTGGTCGCGGTGGCCATCGCCATCTTCGCCATCAACAGTTTCGCCTCGCCCTATTTCCTCGACCCCTATTCGCTGTCCGATCTGACCTTCAACTTCACCGAGAAGGGCCTGATCGCCTTTGCCATGGCATTGCTCATCATTTCGGGCGAGATCGACCTGTCGGTGGCCGCCATCATCGCGCTCGCCTCGACCATGATGGGCATGGCGGTGCAGGCCGGCGCCGGCACGCCAGTACTTGTCTTGATCGGCATCGTCGTCGGCCTCGGCTGCGGAGCCTTCAACGGGCTGCTGGTGACGCGGCTCGGCCTGCCTTCCATCGTCGTCACCATAGGCACGATGAGTCTGTTCCGCGGCATCGCCTTCATCATCCTCGGCGACCAGGCCTGCAAGGGCTATCCCGAAAGCTTCGCCTTCTTCGGCCAGGGTTACGTCTGGTGGGTGGTGTCGTTCGAACTGGTGCTCTTCCTCATCGCGGCCGTCGTCTACTGGTTCCTGCTGCACCGTACGAGTTTCGGCCGCCGTATCTTCGCCATCGGCAACAACCCGGTCGCGGCGCAGTTTTCCGGCGTGCGCGTCGGCCGCATAAAATTCATCCTGTTCTGCCTGACCGGGCTGATGTCGGGCATCGCTTCGGTGCTGATCACCTCGCGGCTCGGCTCGACGCGGCCGTCGATCGCACAGGGCTATGAACTCGAGGTGATCACCATGGTGGTGCTTGGCGGCGTCAGCATCCTTGGCGGCGCCGGCAGCATTCTGGGCGTCGTGCTCGCCGCCTTCATCATGGGGCTGGTGACCTTCGGCCTCGGCCTGCTCAACGTGCCCGGCATCGTCATGTCGATCTTCATTGGCCTGCTGCTGATCATCGTTATCGCCCTGCCGATCGTATGGCGACGGCTGCGCGGGGGACGCCTGGCCTGATGTCCGAGAAATACGCATTCAAGATGATGCTCAAACCCGGCATGAAGGCCGAGTACAAAAAGCGCCACGATGAAATCTGGCCGTCGCTGGTCGCGTTGCTGAAGCAGGCCGGCATCTCCGACTACTCGATCCATCTCGACGACGAGACGAACATCCTGTTCGGCGTGCTGTGGCGGCGCGATGGTCACGGCATGGCCGATCTGCCGAAGCATCCTGTGATGCAGCGCTGGTGGGCCCATATGGCCGACATCATGGAGACGAAACCGGACAACGAACCAGTGGCCGTTGCGCTGGAAATAATGTTCCATATGGAATGAGCGCGATCCGCCACGTCGCCGTCATCGATATCGGCAAGACCAACGCCAAGGTGGCGCTGGTCGATCTCGCCACATTGAGCGAGGTGGCGCTGCGCCGGGTGGCGAACGCGCCGTTGCGGCAAGCGCCCTACCCGCATCACGATGTCGAAGCGCTGTGGGCGTTCATCCTCGACAGCCTTGCCGACCTCAACCGCGAACAGCGCATCGACGCCATTTCAATCACCACCCATGGCGCGACCGGCGTGCTGGTCGATGCCCCCGGCGAGCTGGTGCTGCCGGTTCTCGACTATGAATTCGACGGCCCCGATGAACTCGCGGCGGACTATGACGCGATCCGCCCGCCTTTCGCCGAGACCGGCACGCCGCGCCTGCCGCTCGGCCTCAATCTCGGTGCGCAATTCTTCTGGCAGCAGCAAAGTTTCCCGACGGAGTTCGCCAGAGCCGCCGCGATGCTGATGTACCCGCAATACTGGGCGCTGCGTCTGACCGGCGTCGCCGCTAACGAGGTCACGTCTCTCGGCTGCCACACCGATCTGTGGAACCCCTGGACAGCGGATTTTTCAGCGCTGGTCGACCGCCTGGGCTGGCGCGACCTGATGGCGCCCGTGCGGTCGGCCAGGGACCGCCTTGGCCCGATCCTGCCTGTGCTTGCGCAGCGCACCGGGCTCGATCCTCAAACGCCTGTCTTTTGCGGCCTGCACGATTCGAACGCCTCCCTGTTGCCGCATCTCCTGTCCGACGCCCCGCCCTTCTCGGTGGTCTCGACCGGCACCTGGGTGGTATCGATGGCGGTCGCCGGCAGGACGGTGGCGCTCGACCCGGCAAGGGATACGCTGGTCAATGTCAATGCACTCGGCGATCCCGTGCCCTCGGCGCGCTTCATGGGCGGTCGGGAATTCTCGCTGCTGACCGAAGGCGCGGCGCAGGACTGGAGCGACAACGACGTCGCCGCCGTGCTGGCGCGCAAGACATTGCTGTTGCCTTCGACCCAGCAAGGCTCGGGGCCGTTTCCGCACCGTGCGGCCGCATGGCGCAAGGGCGAAGCCATCCCTCCCGGCCAGCGCTTTGCCGCCATCTCCTTCTACCTGGCGCTGATGACCGCCACTTGCCTCGACCTGATCGGCGGCGGTGGCCCGACGACGGTCGAGGGACCCTTTGCGCGCAACCAATTGTTCACGCGGATGCTTGCCGCGAGCACTGGCCGTGGGGTCATCGCATCGGAAGCCGCGACGGGCACCAGCATCGGGGCCGCCCTGCTGGCATCGGATCAAGGAGCCGCGCATGGTGAGGGCCAAACACAAGAGCCGCCGGCCGGTCCGGCCTGGGCGGAGTATGCGCGCGCGTGGCGGGCGGCGGTCGGGGCAGTTGGCTGATCAGAGGATCCGCTTGCCGAAGGCCGACATGACGAAATTGACCGCGTCGATTCGGCGACACCGCCGCGGCATGGCGCGCGCCACTTGCGGCATGCCGCACATACCCTTGGTGACGCCGAACACCTTGATATCAGACAGCGCGCAGCGCTCGACGATGGTGCGCGCGTTGCATTCAGTGCGGCCAAGGTCGATGGCGACTTGCCGGCCCGACATTTATCCCCTGTAGACCAGTCCCTGCGGATCGATCTCCGGCTTGCGGCCGGCAACGAGGTCGGCGAGGAATTTTCCCGAACCGCAGGCCATGGTCCAGCCGACATGGCCGTGGCCTGTGTCGAGATAAAGGTTGCGGTATTTCGCCTGGCCGATGACCGGCACCGAGTTCGGCATCATTGGCCGCAAACCGGCCCACAGCTCCGCCTTCTTCTCGTCGAAGGCGCCGGGGAACAGGTCCTTGCCGGTCCTGAACATGGTGGCAAAGTCGCTGGGCTTGTGGGTGCGGTCGAAGCCGGTGAATTCTGCGGTCGAAGCCAACCGCAATCGATTGCCAAGCCGCGAATAAGCCATCAGCTGGTCCTCGTCGGCGCCGCCCATGGTCGGGCCCTTGCTCTCGTCTTCCAGGGGAATCGTCGCCGTGTAACCTTTCACCGGATAGACCGGCAGGTCGATGCCGTAGCGACGGCCGAGCAGCCCACTTTCCGGACCCATCGATAGGACGACGGCGTCACCGGTGACCGGTCCGGCCGAGGTCATCACGGCGCGCACCCAGTCGCCCTCGATGTCGAAGCCCTCGACCGTGGTGCCGTAGCGAAACCTCACGCCGAGCTTTTCGGCCGCATAGGCGGCCAGATTTTCCACGAACTGCCGAGAATCGCCGGTCTGGTCGATCGGCGAGTAGACGCCGCCGGCGATCTTTTCCTTCACGCCGGCAAGGCCCGGTTCAAGCTCGACCAGCCGGTCGCGGCCGACGATCTCGATGGGCAGGCCATGCTCGGCCAGATAGCGATAATTGTCGGTGCCGGTGTCGAGGCTGTGCTGCGAGCGGAAGAAATACAGGATGCCCTTCTTGCGCTCGTCATAGTGGATGCCGGTGTCACTGGAGATGGCGTTGATGCAGTCGCGCGAATAGAGCGCGAGCCGCAGCTTGACCTGGCTGTTGGCACGCAGGCGGGCCACCGTGCACTGGCGCAGGAAGCGCAGACTCCAGGCGAGGAAATAGGGATCGAAGCGCAGCCGCACCTTGATGCCGAGATCATGATTGTAGAGCCCGCGCAGGAAGGTCTTAAGTGCCGCCGGCGAGGCCCAGGCGGTGGCATCGCCCGGAGACACCAGCCCGGCATTCGACTGGCTGGTGCCCCGCGCCGGCGCCGGATGGCGCTCGATCACGGTGACCTCATGGCCGTCGGCGGCCAGGTAATAGGCGGCCGCCGTACCGACGACGCCGGCTCCAAGCACCGTTATCTTCATGCCATCCCCCAAAGCTCTTCCCGGCACGGCGCCTCCACGCCGTGTCGCGAATGCTTCCATAGCGCGTCGCCACGCGCCTTGCGAGCCCTTGGAGAAAGCGAGCTCAGCCCCGTGCGGAATTCTTGCTGGTCAGGATGCGCTCCCAGGCCAGCGCGTCGTTGACGATCTGGTCGAGATCGTCGCGCTGCGGGGTCCAGCCGAGTTCGGACCGCGCGAGATCGGAATTGGCGACCACCGCCGCGGCATCGCCGGGACGCCGGTCGCCCATCCTGACCTCGAAATCATGCCCGTAGGCGCGCCGCACGCTGTCGATCACTTCGAGCACCGAATAGCCATGGCTGTAGCCGCAATTGGCGACGAGGCTGGCGCCGCCGGCGCGCAGCCGCTGCAAGGCAAGGCGATGCGCGGCGGCCAGATCGCTGACATGGATATAGTCGCGCATGCAGGTGCCGTCGGGCGTCGGATAATCGGTGCCGAAGACCTGCATGAACGGACGCTTGCCGAGCGCGGTCTCGCAGGCGACCTTGATCAGATGGGTGGCGCCCGGGGTGGACTGGCCGGTGCGGCCCTTCGGGTCGGCGCCGGCGACGTTGAAATAGCGCAGCGCCGTGTAGCGAATGTCGTGCGCGAGGCCCGCGTCGCGCAGCATCCACTCGCTCATCAGCTTGGACAGGCCATAAGGCGATTCGGGCGCCAGGCGGGCATCCTCGCGCACCGGTTCCAGGCCGGCGCCGCCATAGACGGCAGCTGTCGAGGAAAAGATGAAGTTCGGCACGCCTTCGCGCACTGCAGTTTCAATCAGCGTGCGGGTCTTCGAGGTGTTGTTCTCATAGTAGGCGAGCGGGTCGGCGACCGATTCCGGCACCACGATGGAGCCGGCGAAATGGATGATCGCGTCGACCTTGTTCTCCCTGATGACCGAGCCGACCAATTCCTTGTCGGCGACATCGCCGACGACCAGCTTTGCCTCCGGCGCCACGGCCCATTCGAAGCCGGTGGAAAGGCGGTCGAGAACGACCACGCTTTCGCCCGCATCCAGCAATTCCCAGACCATATGGCTGCCGATATAGCCGGCGCCACCTGTCACCAAAACCGCCATCCAAATCCTCGCTTACCCAGATTTATCGGAAACTGTCTCAACAACCGCCTTACTGGAAAGTCCGCCGTCTGCCCATTAAAACCTAAGGTAACCAGCGTTCACTTGATGTGGCATCGTGCGGAAACAAAAGTGAACCAAAGAGCGTGCCACGGATTGGGAATAGGCCACGATCCGCCATCGTTAGGAACAGGTCCGGGGCGTGGCATTTTGACCAAATCGGCCCGGTGGACGACCAAAAGACCAATGATTATGATCCCGCGCAAAATTGGGAAGCCTACATGAATTACCAGCGGTTCTTCGAGGACGCGATCGACCAGCTCCATGCCGAGCGTCGCTACCGCGTCTTCGCCGATCTAGAGCGCATCGCGGGCAAGTTTCCGCGCGCCATCTGGCGTTCCAACGG
>NZ_SRTV01000090.1:0-370 GCF_004792025.1 Mesorhizobium sp. M8A.F.Ca.ET.181.01.1.1
GCTGGAAACCCGCGCGTGCGCTCATGGCGGCCATCGCAATACTGTCGCTGCTGGCTATCCAGATCTATCACGGCGACCTGAGCCGCGCCGACAACGCATTTTTCCTGAAGTATTTCCTGTCGAGCCAGTCCGCGATTCTGTGGATGAGCGCGCTCTTCGTATTCGCGACCGTGTTCTACTGGATCGGCCTGCTGTCGCGCTCGCCCACGGGCGCCGCAATCGGTTCGCGCATGACGTGGGTGGCCGTGGTGATGGGCTTTGTCGGCCTGATGGTGCGCTGGTACGAGTCGTATCTGATCGGCGCGGACGTCGGCCATATCCCCATTTCGAACCTCTACGAAGTGTTCGTGCTGTTCAGCCTGATCACCGC
>NZ_SRTV01000091.1:0-369 GCF_004792025.1 Mesorhizobium sp. M8A.F.Ca.ET.181.01.1.1
CCACGCGGTGCACGCCCACGGCGATCAGTCCCGCGATGAGCGAGACGAGTAACGCGCCGGGCCAGGTGTGCAGCGGAGCTTCGGCGATGTGATCCAACTGGTCGAGTCGATCGAGAAAAGCCATGTAGGACCGTTTCCTCCTCGCTTGAATGTGGATGGGCCGGCCGCGCATGGCGCGGCGACGGCACGGGGACGATGCGCGCGGCGCGATTCAGCCGGCCGGCACGCCCGCGTAACGGCGCGGAACCGTAGTTCCGCGCAAGGGCTCGGAGAAGCGCAACCCGGGCAACCGGGCGGGATCGAGCCCAGTGAAGCGCAACTGGAGCGCAACTGAGGCGCAAGCGGAGCGCGACTGAAGCGCACATGACG
>NZ_SRTV01000092.1:0-369 GCF_004792025.1 Mesorhizobium sp. M8A.F.Ca.ET.181.01.1.1
GGCGAATCGCACACAATGTATTCGAAGTCCATTGCGATCAGGTCGTTAATGACCTTCTCGACGCCTTCCATCGTGAGCGCGTCTTTGTCGCGCGTTTGCGAGGCCGGAAGAATGAAGAGGTTCTCGCACTTCTTGTCCTTGATGAGCGCCTGGTTCAGATTGGCTTCGCCCTGGATCACATTGATCAGGTCGTACACCACGCGGCGCTCGCAGCCCATGATGAGATCGAGGTTGCGCAGGCCGACGTCGAAGTCGATCACGGCGGTTTTGCTGCCCCGCAATGCGAGGGCCGATGCAAAACTCGCGCTCTTGGTCGTCTTGCCCACGCCACCCTTGCCCGATGTCACCACAATGATTTTTGCCATTACC
>NZ_SRTV01000093.1:0-367 GCF_004792025.1 Mesorhizobium sp. M8A.F.Ca.ET.181.01.1.1
AATCCTTCTCGGATCCGACCACGCTGCCCGGTGTCACCATCAAGCCGGACCCGATCCCGACAGTGCGCGCGTTGCGCTCCGGCTCGATGTTCTCGCCCGAGTTCGGCGGCATGACCGCCAATATCGAGTTCGAGGCGCTGACCGGCTTTTCCAACGCCTTCCTGCCGGCAGGCTCGATCCCCTACCAGCAATATGTGCGCACGCCGACGCCCTCGCTGGCGACCTTCCTGAAGAGCGAAGGCTACCGGGCGCGCGCCATTCATCCCGGCACCAACTGGTTCTGAAACCGCGGCGCCGTCTATGCCGATTTCGGCTTCAGCGACTTCCGCTCCGAAGAGACGCTGCCGCAGAGGGAAAAACACTGCCC
>NZ_SRTV01000094.1:0-365 GCF_004792025.1 Mesorhizobium sp. M8A.F.Ca.ET.181.01.1.1
CGCGCACCGCGCTGATGCCGCATTGCGCTGCCATAAGTTCCGCTTCGGAAATGGCCAGTTGCGCCGAGAGATCGCGCTCCCGCATTTTCGGATTTTCTTCTCGCGCCCGCCGGATCTCTTCCGGGGATGGTTTTACGCGCTGGTCCATGTCGTTCACCTGCAATGCATGATGTCTGCTCGTCCGCCGCTTCGGGTCACTTGTTGAGGATCAGCTTGCCCTGGCGGGTGATCTTCAAACGATAGAGCGCGCCGTGATGCTCGATGCCGATCTCGTGCCCCCCCTGAAACAGCGTGTTGCTGGAGAGCGTCCTCACCACCATCGGCACCCGTTCATAGCGCATCTGCGTGTCGTCCGAACGGCGGAC
>NZ_SRTV01000095.1:0-365 GCF_004792025.1 Mesorhizobium sp. M8A.F.Ca.ET.181.01.1.1
GGCGGGCAGCACCAGGCCGAGCAAAGGAAGGTTTGGTATTAGCGGATGCGCCGCGTAGTCGTAGGTCAGGCTCACTGCCATGCAGGTCATGGCGGGTTGATAGCTGCACGCGGTGGGTACGCTCTGGCAGGACGCGGTGCTGATCATCGACGCGACCATGTTGGTGGCGGTGGCGCAGGCAGCCGCGGCGCGCAGCGTCAGCGCGGCGGCCACGTCGTTGGCCTTCTGATAGTTCAGCGCCGCGCGCGCGCCCTCCTCGCTGGCAAGCGTGAGGCTCTGCTGCGCAACGAAGATCAGGCTGAAGGTCACGATCGCATAGAACACGAAGAAGAACAGCGGAAACACGAGCGCGAATTCGATTGCGG
>NZ_SRTV01000096.1:0-365 GCF_004792025.1 Mesorhizobium sp. M8A.F.Ca.ET.181.01.1.1
TTTGGACGGCGCGCGCATCAGATACATTGCAAGCGTCGGGATCAGCGTGCGCGAGAAGAAGTAAGACGCGCACATGGCGAACACCACTGCTTCCGCAAGCGGCACGAACAGATAGCGCGCGACGCCGGACAGCAGGAACATCGGCACGAACACAATGCAGATCGACATGGTGGAAACGAACGTCGGCACTGCGATCTCGCCTGAGCCGTTCAGTATCGCGTCATGCAACGGCTCGCCCTTTTCCAGAGGATGCGTGATGTTTTCAATGGCCACCTTCGCGGCGTCGACAACAATGCCGACAGCGAGAGCAAGGCCGCCGAGCGTCACGATCTTGATGGTTTGTCCGAGCGACGCAACCGCAATGA
>NZ_SRTV01000097.1:0-364 GCF_004792025.1 Mesorhizobium sp. M8A.F.Ca.ET.181.01.1.1
GCCAGCAAACGCACTAGTCCTCCAATCAAGCCCGCTGAAGCTTCCGCAAGCCGAGGCAATCACCAATTCTCCCGCTTAGCGCCATGTCGGCGCATCGGCTAAATGGATGAGGCCTGCGAGGGAAATCTCGTGGGCTTGGTGATACTGCAGTATGGCTGCGTTGCCGCAGCGGACCCGATCATCCCCAATGTGAAGAGGTTCACCTTGCCAGGCATTAGGTTGCGCTATGTTCATGGGGGAGAATCGCAGCGGGTGGGGAGCACGGCGTCTGGAGTAGCTGCTGGCAGCGGCTAGCCGCCGGCCTCGCCAGCGAGGTTTTCGCAATCTCAGCCGTTAAGGAGCATATCCGTTCCGGCCAATTTCT
>NZ_SRTV01000098.1:0-364 GCF_004792025.1 Mesorhizobium sp. M8A.F.Ca.ET.181.01.1.1
TGGCTTGCGAGCGTCGGTTAATTCTCTGCAAGCTGCGCTGCTTTGGCGCGGATCGGTCAACGACCCCGAACACTAAAGCGACGCTGATGTTTGGCGTCCCCTAGGGGATTCGAACCCCTGTACTCACCGTGAAAGGGTGATGTCCTAGGCCTCTAGACGAAGGGGACATAATCTTTTCAGATCTGTCTTTAATTTGCTGCTGACTAAAATAAACTGGATTTAAACTACTTGCCAGTTACTTACTGCGTCAACTGCAAAGACCGCTATTTTAACTACGCTACTGCTGTTTGTGAAGTCTTTTTTGCTACAAGTTCCAGGTTTTGGAACGACTTCACACTGCTCTGATGGTGGAGGTAAGCGGGAT
>NZ_SRTV01000099.1:0-364 GCF_004792025.1 Mesorhizobium sp. M8A.F.Ca.ET.181.01.1.1
GTTGTCGTGCACTTCGACGAGCACGGCGAGGCCCAGCGAGTGCGCGAGCGCTTCGAGGTCCTGCATCTGCGCCGTGTCGAGCGCGGCTGCAATCAGCAGAATCGCGTCGGCGCCCATCGCACGGGCTTCGACAATCTGATACGGATCGACGATGAAGTCCTTGCGCAGCACCGGCAACTGGCAGGCGGCGCGCGCCTGTTCGAGATACGCGACGCTGCCCTGAAAGAACTGCACATCGGTCAACACGGACAGGCAGGCCGCGCCGTGCTGTTCATACGAACGCGCGATTTGCGCAGGCACGAAGTCTTCGCGCAACACGCCCTTGGACGGACTTGCCTTCTTCACTTCGGCGATCACCGCGGCG
>NZ_SRTV01000009.1:0-257473 GCF_004792025.1 Mesorhizobium sp. M8A.F.Ca.ET.181.01.1.1
GGGCCCCAGCTCATCCACGGTTTAAGCCACCTGAGGGGTGACGGGCTCTCGACCGCCGCCACGGATCAGGCAAGCACCTGGTCCGTGGCACCCTCAACAATGCACGATTCCAAACACACAAGGGGTGTTCCAGCTTGGCGCCAACTTACCCCTCACCCGGATTGCCAACCGATTTGTGAAGGACAAATCGGGGCAATCCGACCTCTCCCGCAAGGGGAGAGGTGCGGACGCGTTTGCCTACTCCACGATGCGATAAATGTTCCACAGGCTGGTGCCCGACACGACATAGGGCTCCATCTCCTTGCCCCATTTGGCGTGCGCGTCGATCTTGCCGATCTTGGCGAAGAATTCTTCCAGCTTGGCCAGGCTTTCGACCTCGTGATGCGACTCGACCGTCGCCTCGCGCGCGCCGATCGATCCGGTCATGATCTGGAATTTCAGGTCGGCGAGGCCGACCTGCGAACCGATCTCGCGTTCCCATTTCCTGAGCAATTCGAGCACGGTCTGCTTGTGTCCGAACTTGGCGTCGATCTGCCATCTGGCGCTGAACATGTTGGTTCTCCTCCGAGATTGCGGTTGAGCCCGCGGTTGATCTACTCGTCCCAGGCCTGCACGACGGTCTGCCGTGCGATCTGCCCTTTCTTCAGCTCCAGCATCGCCGCGGCGAACACTTTCGTGCCGTCCGGATAGGCGCAGGCCTGGGTGAAGGCGAGGCTGTCGCCGCTGGCGATGGTGGTGTCGACCTTGTGGGTCATTGCCCGGCTGCAGATATCGTCCCAGAACGTCGTGATCGCCGCGCGCCCACGGATTTCGCGTGGCTTGCTCGGCGGGTTGTTGCGGTCGATCACCCGCACCAGCGCATCGTCGGCATAGAAGCTCGACAGCGTCTTTCCATCACGGCCTTCGATCGCCTTTTTGATCGCCGGGCCGTCCACTATTTGGGTCTTGGTCAGCATTTCATCCTCCATATGCCCATCTACACGATCGGGCGGTTGATGCTTTGAGGTGCGGCCCGGCGCTCATCGCCGGGCCGGGGTCTTCACTGCGACTTGGCCTTCACGGCCGCGAACACGTCGTCGGTCTGCTTCTTGAAGGTCGCGAGATCGACCTGGCTGCCGTTGAGGATTGTCGACCAATGACGAACGATTGCCGCCATCGCGATCGTCTCCTTGATCTCCTCGTCGCTGGCGCCGTTGAGCTTGGCGGCTTCGGTGTGGAAATAGATGCAATACTGGCACGGGATCTGCGACGCGACCGCGAGCCCCATCAACTCCTTGGTCTTGCCGTCGAGCGCGGTCTTGGGGTTGAGCTGGATGCCCTTGATCTCGGCCCAGGCGCCGGCGATGGCGACGTCGGGCAGTGTCTTGAACATATCCGGCACCGAGCCGAGCGTCGCCTGGATGTCCTTGTAGGCGGCGGTCGCCGATGCATCCTCGGCTTTTGCGGGAGAGAGCGTTGACAGCGCGCCAATGCCTGCCGCGATCACAAGTAATCTGAGATTCAGCTTTGACTTGGGCATTTCATCCTCCGTTCGCAGCGCCTTCCGGGTGATATCCGCGTGGCCTGCATGGGGGAGATTGATAGCGCTTACATCGGTATGGCCGCTTCGCCCGAAAGCGCCATGGCACTCATGGCCCGTCCGGGCCAGCGTGCCTGATGGAAAATGCCGCCGCCGCCGCTCGCGATGGCAGGTCGAGCTTGAGCAGTATGTTGGCGACGTGGCGCTTGACCGTGTGTTCGCTCAGCCTGAGTTCAGCGGCGATCGCCGCATTGCTCTTGCCATCGGCGATCAAACTCACGACTTCGCTCTCGCGTGTGGTCAGGCAAGCCGGCTCGGTCGCCCTGGTCTTCGGCCGGCACGCCGGCTCCAGGTGCTGTTCGGACATCGCAAGTACGAGCGCCAGCGGCTCCTCCAACTCGTCGATGTCGACACGCCCGCGATCGACGAAATGAAGTCCCGAGCCGACTGCCAGATCGGCGACCAGCCTCGACGCCAATATCTCGCCGCGCCCTGCGTGAGCAGCGAGTTGTATCGTCACGCGGCCCGTCAATCCTGCTGGGGCCCCACGCGATTCGATCTCGCCGACATGCGCCCCTTGCGCGCTTGCCACCCCGATTTGCTGCGCCGCGTCGCGTAGCGCCGCCGCGCAGCGTAAGGCACGCCCCGGGCCGTCGAAGCGCGAAATCATCATTTCGCCGTGCATGTCCGCGCAGCGCCCGCCATGGCGCGCCACAAGTGTCCGCCATGTTTCGTGGAAATGCTCGCTGCGTTCGCTCCACATCCTGTCGCCCAGCCGTGCAGTGTCGTAGATGCGTGTCACCAGAAGGGCGGCCAGGACGCGCTCGGCTCCTGCCACGGCGCGCTCGCCGGTCAGGAATTCTTCGATCAGGTCGGCCACCCGGTCGACATCGCCGGTCCAGATCGGATGGTCGCGCCCTGGAATCTCGACCAGCCGCGCATTCGGGATTTTCCTGGCCAGGAAGCGGCTGGCGTCGGGATCGACCCGCGCATCGTTGCGGCGATGGATCAGCAGCGTCGGCGCGCTGATCGCCGCCAGCACACCACGTATATCGATTTCCGCATTCATTCGCGCGAGCGCCGCCGCTGCCGTCGGGCTCGCCGACAGCCGCTCGAAACGGGCCCACCACTGGGTAAAATGCGCGTCGTCGACCCGGCCCGGCGCGAAATTCGGCAAGGTGGCACCGGTGCCCCAGGCAGTCTCGGCCGTAACGATGAAGGCGTTGAGGCGTTCCGGCGGCATCACCCATTTGTGGAAATGCGCATAGCCGCCATAGAGCGCCAGGGCCCGCGTCCGCTCCGGATAGGTGGCGGCGAACAGCATCGCCAGCGGCGCTCCCTCGGAAGCGCCGAGCAGTGCGGCACGGCCGCTGCCGACTGCGTCCATCACCGCGCGCACATCATCCATGCGGGTCTCGAGGCTGGGCAGGTGATGGACATCGACGCGGTCCGAGAGACCCGTACCGCGCTTGTCGAACAGGATCAGCCGTGAGAAGGCCGAAAGCCGCCGCAAGAGTCTGGTATAACCTCGTCTTCCCAATGCAGGTCGAGATTGGAAATGAAGCCGGGGACGAAGACGAGGTCAAACGACCCCTGCCCGACCACCTGGTAGGCGATCCGCACCTCGCCGCTAAGGGCGTAACGGGTCTCGATCGGCCTCACGAGGTTGTCCGCCCGGCCTGACGATTTCTGATCGCCAACCATAGCAGAGCCGCGCCGGGTGCGGCAGCCTAAACTTTAGCGACGCGGAATATAAACGGCGCGGCCCGGCGGCTATTTTTGCGAGGCTGCGACGTCGGCCGGGAAGGCCTTGAGGCCGAGCTTGAGATCGGCCTCTGCCGGGGTGATCGGCCGCTTGATCCTGGCCGAGGCGACCACAACCAGTTCGTCGAACCCCTCACCGCCGCTGTCCAGCATCTCGAAGAACTGGCGCCGCATCCTCGGCTCCCAGAACTTGTTGATGTGCTCGGCGACGCCGGCAATGCCTTCCTCGCGTGGCCTGGAGTGGAAAAAGGCGGCGATTTGGTTGGCCATGCGCACCAGCTTTTCTCTGGTGCTCATGATGTGGTCTTCGTCATGCGACATGCTGGGCAACTCCGGAGATCACCTGGTCAGGGTGGGTAAAAACATCGAAATCGTCGCCGCGCACCAACGCCACCAGCGTCATGCCGGCTTCCTGCGCCGTGCGGATGGCAAGTGCGGTGGGCGCGGAAACGGCGATGATGAAGGCAGAACCGATCGCCGCCGTCTTCTGCACCATCTCGACCGAAACACGGCTGGTCACCACGACAGCGCCCGATGCGCCATCGATATTGGCCTTGGCCAGCGCGCCCGCCAGCTTGTCCAGCGCATTGTGGCGACCGACATCCTCGCGCGCCATGACGACGCCCTTGCCGGGCACGTAGAAACCGGCGGCGTGCACGGCCCCCGTCTCGGTATGCAGTGGCTGCACCTTCGACAACAGCTTGACCGAACGGGTGATGTCTTCGGCCTCAAGCGTAAGTTTCGACGCACCGACCGCATCGACCGAGCGCATTGCTTCCTCGATGGATTCGATGCCGCAGAGCCCGCAGCCGACCGGTCCGGCAAGCCGCCGCCGCCGCGCCTCGAAACGCGTATTGGCCTGGTCCTTCAACCGAATCTGGATGTCGATGCCGGCGCCGTGATCTTCCACTTCGATGGCTTCGATCTCTTCTGGCTCGGCGATGATGCCTTCGGTCAGCGAAAAGCCGAGCGCGAAATCCTCGAAATCGGCAGGGCTCGCCATCATTACCGCATGCGTGGTGCCGGCAAAGGAGAACGCCACCGGCGTCTCCTCAGGCACCATGCGGTTGGCCGCGGCCGTGCCGCTGGCGCGATGCGCCAGCCGCGAAATTTGCGTTGTCGCTTTGCGGCGCGCGGCCAAGACTACTCCGCCGCCTGCAGCGGAGTGATGCGGCGGCTCTGCTTGGCCTGTTCGTCATAGTCGCGCTGCCATTCAGACGGGCCGTTGGACGCGCCGACCTGCACCGCCGTCACCTTGTACTCCGGGCAGTTGGTCGCCCAGTCGGAAAAGTCGGTGGTGATGACGTTGGCCTGTGTGTCGGGATGGTGGAAGGTGGTGTAGACGACGCCCGGCGACACCCGGTCGGTGATCAGCGCGCGCAGCGTCGTCTCGCCCGAACGGCTGGTCAGCCGCACCCAGTCGCCATCGCGCAGGCCACGATTTTCTGCGTCGTGCGGATGGATCTCCAGCCGGTCCTCGGAGTGCCACGTGACGTTCTCGGTACGCCGCGTCTGCGCGCCGACATTGTACTGGCTGAGGATACGGCCGGTGGTCAGCAGCAGCGGGAAGCGCGGTCCGGTTCTTTCGTCCGTCGCCACATATTCGGTCCGGATGAACTTGCCCTTGCCGCGCACGAAGCCGTCGACATGCATGATCGGCGTGCCGAGCGGCGCCTTGTCGTTGCAGGGCCATTGCACGGAGCCGACCCGGTCGAGCAGGTCGAAGGAGACATTGGCGAAGCTTGGCGTCGTCTTGGCGATCTCGTCCATGATTTCGGCCGGATGCGTATAGTTCCAGTCGAGACCAATGGCGCGGGCGAGCTCCTGCGTCGCCTCCCAGTCGGCATAGCGCGCCTTCGGCTCCAGCACCTTGCGCACCATGTTGATGCGGCGCTCGGCATTGGTGAAGGTGCCGTCCTTCTCGAGGAAGGTCGAGCCGGGCAGGAAGACGTGCGCGTAGTTCGCCGTCTCGTTGAGGAAGAGGTCGTGCACGACCACGCATTCCATCGCGGCAAGGCCGGCGGCGACATGCTTGGTGTCGGGATCGGACTGCAAAATGTCCTCGCCCTGGATGTAGATGCCCTTGAAGGAGCCGTCGACGGCGGCATCCAGCATGTTGGGGATGCGCAGGCCGGGTTCGTCGTCCAGCTTCACGCCCCACAGGCTCTCATAGATGTCGCGCACCGCGTCGCCCGAAATGTGCCGGTAGCCCGGCAGCTCATGTGGGAACGAGCCCATGTCGCACGAGCCCTGCACGTTGTTCTGGCCGCGCAGCGGGTTCACGCCGACGCCGGGCCGGCCGATATTGCCGGTGGCCATTGCAAGGTTGGCGATCGCCATCACCGTGGTCGAGCCCTGGCTGTGCTCGGTGACGCCGAGGCCGTAATAGATCGCGCCATTGCCGCCCTTGGCGTAGAGGCGCGCGGCACCGCGGATCAGCTCGGGATCGACGCCGGACAGCTTACCCACGGTTTCGGGGCTGTTTTCCGGCAGGGCGACGAAGGATGCCCAGTCCTGGAATTCCGCCCAGTCGCAGCGCTCGCGGATGAAGGCTTCGTCGAACAGGCCTTCGGTGACGATGACATGCGCCAGCGACGTCAGCACGGCGACATTGGTGCCGGGCTTCAGCGGCAAATGGTAGTCGGCTTCGACATGCGCCGACTTGACCATCTCGGTGCGGCGCGGATCGAGCACGATCAACTTGGCGCCCTGGCGCAGCCGCTTCTTCAGCCGCGAGGCGAACACCGGGTGCGCGGATGCCGGATTGGCGCCGATGATGACGGCGACGTCGGTGAATTCGACCGAATCGAAGTCCTGCGTGCCGGCCGAGGTGCCGTAGGTCTGGCCGAGGCCGTAACCGGTCGGCGAATGGCAGACGCGCGCGCAGGTGTCGACATTGTTGTTGCGGAAGCCTTGCCGCACCAGTTTCTGGACGAGATAGGTCTCCTCATTCGTGCAGCGCGAGGAGGTGATGCCGCCGATCGCGGTGCGGCCGTACTGGTACTGGATGCGGCGGAATTCCTTGGCCGTATGGGCGATCGCCTCTTCCCAGCTCACTTCGCGCCAGGGATCGCTGACCTTTTCGCGGATCATCGGCGACAGGATGCGGTCCTTGTGCGTGGCGTAGCCATAGGCGAAGCGGCCCTTGACGCAGGAATGGCCGTGGTTTGCCATGCCTTCCTTGTAGGGCATCATGCGGATGACTTCGTCGCCCTTCACTTCGGCCTTGAACGAGCAGCCGACGCCGCAATAGGCGCAGGTGGTGACGGCGGAGCGCTCCGGCAGGCCCTTTTCGAGCACGGTCTTCTCGCGCAGCGCATCGGTCGGGCAGGCCTGCACGCAGGCGCCGCAGGACACGCATTCGGAAGCGATGAAGTCCTCGTGCATGCCGGCGACCATGCGCGATTCGAAGCCGCGACCCTCGATGGTCAGCGCGAAAGTGCCTTGCACCTCTTCGCAGGCGCGCACGCAGCGCGAGCAGACGATGCATTGCGCCGGATCATAGGTGAAATAAGGGTTGCTCTCGTCGCGGGCGATGTAGTCGACCGCCAGCGAGCCATGGCCCGGCGCGACGCCATTTTCTTCCTTGACGTGGTTGCGGCCCTCGACGCCGTAGCGGTTTTCGGTCAGGCCGACGGACTTCGCCACCACATCGAACTCGCTGGCGCCGGTTCCGGCCTTCTCGTTCCAGCCGGTAGGATGGTCGGAGACATAGAGTTCCATGACGCCGCGGCGGATGGCGTCGAGCCTGTCCGACTGCGTACGCACCACCATGCCTTCGCCGACCGGCGTCGTGCAGGAGGCCGGTGTGCCGCCGCGTCCTTCGATCTCGACGAGGCAGACGCGGCAGGAACCGAAGGAGTCCAGCATGTCGGTGGCGCAGAGTTTCGGGATTTCGACCCCGCCTTCCATCGCCGCGCGCATGATCGACGTGCCTTCCGGCACGCTGATGCTGCGGCCATCGACGGTCAGCGTGACCTGTTTCTCAGCCTTCGATTGCGGCGTTCCGTAATCGAGTTCTTCGATGAGCGTCGGGAAGTCGGCCTTGATGTTCATCTGCCAGCTCCTATTCAGCAGCCACGCGCGCCGGCGCGGGCTTGAAATCCTCGGGGAAATGCGTGATCGAGCTCATCACCGGGTAGGGCGTGAAGCCGCCCAGCGCGCAGAGCGAACCGAACTTCATCGTGTTGCAGAGGTCTGTGACCAGAGCGAGGTTCTTCTCCGGCTCGATGCCGGCGGCGAGCCTGTCGATGGTTTCCACGCCTCGCGTCGAGCCGATGCGGCAAGGCGTGCACTTGCCGCAGCTTTCGATGGCGCAGAATTCCATGGCGAAGCGTGCCTGCTTCAGCATGTCGGCGGCATCGTCGAAAATCGTGATACCGGCGTGGCCGATCAGTCCATCGCGCTTGGCGAATTCTTCGTAGTCGAACGGCGTGTCGAACAGCGCGCGCGGGAAGTAGGCGCCGAGCGGGCCGCCAACCTGCACCGCCTTGACCGGACGTCCGGTGGACGTGCCGCCGCCGATATGGTCGACGATCTCGCCCAGCGTAAGGCCGAAAGCGGTTTCGAACAGGCCGCCTTGCTTGACGTTGCCGGCGATCTGGATCGGGATCGTGCCGCGCGAGCGGCCCATGCCGAAATCCTTGTAGAAGGCGGCGCCCTTGTCCATGATGATAGGTACGGAAGCCAGCGAGATGACGTTGTTGATCACCGTCGGCTTGCCGAACAAGCCTTGGATCGCGGGCAGCGGCGGCTTGGCACGCACCACGCCGCGCTTGCCCTCCAGGCTGTTGAGCAACGAGGTTTCCTCGCCGCAGACATAGGCGCCGGCGCCGACGCGGATTTCCATGTCGAAGGCATTGGGCGAACCCAGCACATTGACGCCGAGCACGCCGTGCTTGCGGGCAATCTCGACGGCCTTGTTCATTGTTGCCACCGCGTGCGGATATTCCGAGCGGATGTAGACAAAGCCCTTGGTCGCGCCGGTGGCGATGCCGGCGATCGCCATGCCTTCGATGAGCACGAAGGGGTCGCCCTCCATGATCATGCGGTCGGCGAAGGTGGCGCTGTCGCCCTCGTCGGCGTTGCAGACGATGTATTTGCGTTCCGATGTCGTATCGAGCACCGTCTTCCACTTGATACCGGTCGGGAAGCCGGCGCCGCCACGCCCCCGCAGTCCGGAGTCGGTCACTTGGCTGACGATGTCGGCGGGCGCCATGGCCACTGCATTCTGCAGGCCTTTCAATCCGCCGAGCGATTTGTAGGCATCGAGCGACAGCGGGTCGTTGATGCCGCAGCGCGCGAAGGTCAGCCGTGTCTGCTTGGCGAGGAACGGGATCTTGTCCGGGGCGCCGAGCCAGCGCTTGTGATGCCCGCCCTTGAGGAAGCCGCTGTCGAACAGGCTCTTCACGTCAGACGGCTTCACCGGCCCGTAGGCGACACGGCCACTGGCTGTCGCCACTTCGACCATCGGTTCGAGGAAATAGGCGCCACGCGAGCCGTTGCGCACGATCTTGGCCTCGATGCCGCGTTCGGCGAGTTCGTTTGCGATCGCCTTGGCGACCTTTTCCGCGCCCAGCGCCAGCGCGCCGGAATCGCCGGGAATATAGATGCGGGGGGTCATGAGCGCACCTCTGCTACGATCTCGTCGATCTTTTCGTCATCGAGCCGTCCGATTACCTCGCCGTCCAGCATCGCCGACGGCGAACAGGCGCACAGTCCGAGACAATAGACCGGCTCGAGCGTAACCGATCCGTCACGCGTGGTCTCGTGGAAATCGATACCGAGCAACTGCTTGATCCTGGCGGCGACCGCGTCCGAACCCATCGACTGGCAGGCTTCCGCCTGGCAGAGCTTGAGCACGTGCCGGCCGGCCGGGCGGGCGCGGAAGTCGTGATAGAAGGTGACGACGCCGTGCACCTCGGCCCTGGACAGGTTCAGCCCATCGGCAATCACGGGCACGGCGTCGTGCGGTACGTGGCCGAACTCTTCCTGAATGCCGTGGAGGATCGGCAGCAACGGACCCTCGAGGTCCTTCAACTCCTGGATAATCGCCGCAGTGCGTGACGCGATCTCGGTACTTGCAGGCTGCATCGTCATGCAGCGCCCTCCCTGGTCGATAGCTTTTAGCGCTAAGTCTTTACAAAATCAGAGGAAACCCGCGAAATCAATAAAGCGGTTTCGTTGCTCGATAGAAAATCTCTATCGATGGGCTTCAGCTAGCATTGTCTAGCCTAGCGGTGCGCCCGGAAATCGTCTGCCAGCGCCATCGCCTCGTCCAGCAGCGCCTGGACCAGCGGCGTGTGCGGCTCACGCGGTGCGGCGACCAGCCCGACCGTGTGGCTGGCATCGGGCTCGACGATCGGAATGGCCCGGATCGGTTCGGAAAAACCGAATGTTTCCGCAAGGTTGAGCGGCATGATCGATGACCATTTGCCGGTTCGGATGTGCGAAAACAGCACGATCATCGAATTCGATTCCAGCGTCGGCCGCACCTGCACGCCGGCTTCGGCCAGGTGCTGGTCGATGATGCGGCGGTTCTGCATGTCCGGCGTCAACAGGCAAAGCGGCAGCTGGCTGATCTCGGCCCATGTCACTTTGTCGCGGTCGGAATAGGGATTGCCGATTGCGGTGATCAATTGGTAGCGCTCGTCATAGAGCGGCACGCTGGTCACCCGTCCCAGCGGTTCGTTGTCGAGATAGGTGATGCCGGCATCGACATCGAAATTGCCGAGCAGCGAAAGCACTTCGATAGAGGTTCGCGACAGCACCGAAAAGGTGACACCCGGGTGCTTGTCTCGAAAGGGCGTCGTCAATCTGGCCACCATGGCCAATGCTGTCGGGATGGCGGCAATACGAATGCGGCCGGAGAGACCGTGGCGCGCCGCCCGCATTTCCTCGCGCATGGTCCTGGAGTCGCCGACGATGCGGCGCGCCCATACCAGCACCTGCTTGCCCTCCGGCGTCAGGCCCTGAAAGCGCGAGCCGCGCAGGACGAGCATGACGCCGAGCTGGCCTTCCAGTTGCTTGATGCCGGCCGACAGCGTCGGCTGGGTGACGCCACACACTTCCGCGGCCCGGCCGAAATGCTCTTCCCTGGCCAGCGCGATGAAGAATTCCAGCTTGTCGATCATTGGCGGAGGCTATCCGGCGCGGCGGCGGCGCGCCAGATGGTGCCGTGCTCAATCATCCAATGCATGTCGCCCAAAAGTGACTTCGGTTTTGGGGTGACGGCATGCATAGGAAAACTCTCGCGCCGCGCTGCCCGATCCCGGGATTTACCGGTCCACGAGATTGAGGATATTGCCGTCCGGATCCTTGAACCATGCGACTTTCATGCCGCCGCCGACATGGAGGTCACCCTCCATCGTCAGGCTGGGCATGTCGTAATGCTCGAAGGTGACACCCTTTGACCTGAGGGCGTTGACGACATCGGCGATTTTGTCGCCGACCATCCAGGTCACCGCAGTCGCCTTGTTGGTCCCCGCGAATTTGGAACGATAGACATTGATGGTGGTGTCGCCGCTTTTGTACACGATCAATTCGCCGCCCTCATCGTGCACCTGTTTCAGGCCGAGCGTCCCCTCATAGAAAGCCTTTGCCTTGGCAAGGTCCCTGACCGCGAGATTGGCTGTTGCGTTGCTGTTTTCAAGCATGATCGTCTCCTTTCCTGGTTGTTCCCTCGTCATTGAACTGCGTCGAACGTGCCATTTCTGAAGTAGGGCCGCCCAGCCGCTTGACGAGCGTCAAGGACATGCGCCCTTGCTGCAAGTTGTGCCTTCAAACGGCGCCGATCCACATCTTTCAGCCGGTTTACTGTTTCCTGCGGCCGCGTGCGACGCTATGTGGATGCAACTGGTGCGCAGGGAGGGACGAACATGCTGGGCTGGTTCCGCAAGCTGTTGCCGCGCGAGGATCGCTTCTTCGACCTGTTCGAACAGCATTCCCGTACCGTGGTCGCCGGCGCCGAGGCACTCCAGTTGCTTCTCCAGGGCAAGGATATCGAACGCAGGTGCCAGGAGATCATCGATCTCGAAAACGAGGCGGACGACATAACCGCGCAGGTGCTGCTTGCGGTGAGGCGGTCTTTCATCACGCCTTTCGACCGCGGCGACATCAAGGATCTGATCCAATCGATGGATGACGCCATCGACACGATGCACAAGACCGTCAAGACGGTGCGGCTGTTCGAAAAGCGCGAATTCGATCCGCTGATGCAGGAAATGGGCGGCGTCATCGTCGACACCGCCAAGCTGGTCGCGGAGGCGATCCCGCTGCTCGCCAAGGTCGGCGCCAACAGCACACGCCTCAATGAACTCGCCGAGGAGGTCATGCGTGCCGAGGGCCGGGCAGACGACCTGCATGAGCAGGGTTTGAAGGATTTGTTCAAGCACCACAATGGCGGTGATGCGATGGCCTATCTGATCGGCTCGGAAATCTATGGCCAGCTTGAGAAGGTGGTCGACCGTTTCGAGGACGTCGCCAACGAGATCAGCGGCATCGTCATCGAGAACGTCTAGCGATGGAAGCGACCATCGCCTTTCCCCTGCTCGTCGGCCTCGTCGCCGTGGCGCTGTTCTTCGATTTTCTCAATGGCCTGCACGACGCGGCCAACTCCATCGCCACCATCGTCTCCACGCGGGTGCTGCGGCCGCATTATGCGGTGCTGTGGGCGGCCTTCTTCAATTTCATCGCTTTCCTGTTCTTCGGCCTTCATGTCGCCGAGACCGTCGGCAAGGGCATCGTCGACGTCAGTGTCGTCACCCCGGCGGTGATCTTCTCGGCGCTGGTCGGCGCTATTGTCTGGAACATCGTCACCTGGATCGCCGGTATTCCGTCGAGCAGCTCGCACGCGCTGATCGGCGGGCTGGTTGGGGCCGGGGTCGCAAAGGCGGGCTTCGGCGCCATCGTCTGGTCGGGCCTGGGCAAGACGGTCGCCGCGATCGTGCTGTCGCCGGCAACCGGTTTCGTCCTGGCGCTTCTCCTGGTCCTGGTGGTTTCATGGCTGTTCGTGCGACAGACGCCATTCGCTGTCGACAGCACGTTTCGCGTCCTGCAGTTCTTTTCGGCCTCGCTCTATTCGCTCGGCCATGGCGGCAACGACGCCCAGAAAACCATGGGCATCATCGCCGTGCTGCTCTATTCGCAAGGCATGCTCGGCACCTCGTTCTATGTACCGCTGTGGGTCGTCCTCACCTGCCAGTCGGCGCTGGCGCTGGGCACGCTCTTGGGCGGCTGGCGCATCGTCCACACAATGGGCTCGAAGATCACGCGCCTCAATCCGATGCAGGGTTTCTGCGCCGAGACCGGCGGCGCGATCACCCTGTTCGCAGCCACCTGGCTCGGCGTCCCGGTCTCGACCACGCACACGATCACCGGTGCCATCATCGGTGTCGGCGCGGCTCGGCGTATCTCGGCCGTCCGCTGGGGCATCGCCGGCAACATCGTTGTCGCCTGGGTCGTCACCTTGCCGGCGACGGCGGCGATTTCCGCTCTCACCTACCTGGCGCTCAGCCTGGCCCGGTGATGTCGCGGCGTGGCGCTTGGAGCCGTCCGCGTTCTGCACTATGTGAGCTGCAGCCGAACGCCAGGGAATAACCGCCATGTCCATTACCAAGGAAATCGTCACCGAGCGCCTGAAGACGGTGAACGGGCCGGATTTCACCGGCAACATCGTCGACCTCGGCATGGTTTCCGAGATTTTCATTGCCGATTCGAAAGTGTTCTTCTCGATCACCGTTCCCGCCGCGCGCGCCCCGGAGATGGAGCCGTTGCGCGCCGCCGCCGAGCGGGTGGTGAAGGCCATTCCCGGCGTTGCCGGCGCGGTCGTCGCGCTGACGGCTGAAAAGAAAGGCGGCGGCATGGAGGCACCGGTTCCATCGCGCCCCGCACCCAGGCCGGCACCGCCCGCCGCCGCACCGCGCGCGGCTCCGCATGCTCCTGCTTCGCAGAGCCACGGCAAGCGCGGTGTGCCCGGCATCGAGGCGATCATCGCGGTCGCCTCCGGCAAGGGTGGCGTCGGCAAGTCGACCACGGCCGTCAATCTGGCGCTCGGTCTTGCCGCCAATGGCTTGCGGGTCGGCGTGCTCGATGCCGACATCTATGGCCCGTCCATGCCCAGGCTGCTCAACATCCATGGCCGGCCGCAGACGGTCGACGGCAAGATCCTGAAACCGATGGAGAATTATGGCCTCAAGGTGATGTCGATGGGTTTCCTCGTCGATGAGGAGACGCCGATGATCTGGCGCGGGCCGATGGTGATGTCGGCGCTGACGCAGATGCTTCGTGAGGTCGAATGGGGGCGGCTCGACGTGCTCGTCGTCGACATGCCGCCCGGCACTGGCGACGCCCAGCTCACCATGGCCCAGCAGGTGCCGCTGGCCGGCGCCGTCATCGTCTCGACACCGCAGGACCTGGCGCTGATCGATGCCCGCAAAGGCCTCAATATGTTCAAAAAAGTCGATGTGCCGCTGCTCGGCATCGTCGAGAACATGAGCTACTTCCTCGCCCCGGATACCGGCAAGCGCTACGATATTTTCGGCCATGGCGGCGCGCGCCGTGAGGCCGAGAGGCTGGGCGTCACCTTCCTCGGCGAGGTGCCGCTGGAAATGGGCATTCGCGAGAGCTCGGACGCCGGCACGCCGGTGGTCGTCTCCAAGCCCGAGGGCGCAGAGGCGAAAATCTATCGCGATATCGCTTCCAAGGTCTGGGACAGGGTCAACGAGGAACGCGGCGCGGCCGAAGCGGCTGTGCCGAGCATCGTGTTTGAGTGACCCTCGAGGGGAAGGGATCAGCCGCCGACTTTCTCGCCGAATGCCGAAAAGAACTGTCCGGCCAGCTTCTTCGAGGTCGATTCGATCAGCCGGCTGCCGAGCTGCGCGATCTTGCCGCCGACTTCCGCCTTGGCCGCATATTTGAGGACCGTCGCGTCCGGCCCGTCGGCGGTCAGGGTGACATCGGCACCGCCCTTGGCGAAGCCGGCAATGCCGCCCTTGCCTTCGCCCTGGATGGTGTAGGCATGCGGGGGCTTGAGATTCTTCAGCGTCACTTCGCCGTTGAAGGTCGCCTTGATCGGCCCGATCTTCAGCACCACCGTCGCCGCCATCTCGGTCGCCGATTTCATTTCCAGGCTCTGGCAGCCCGGAATGGCGTCCTTCAGGACGGTTGGGTCATTCAGCGCTTCCCACACTTTCTGCACGGGTGCGGCGATACGTTCCTCGCCTTCGATCACCAAAGCCATCAAAACCTCCCCGATCGCCGATGTCGGATTGGTCGTAGCGCGCGGCTCGATAGCTGTCTATCGCACCAAAGTCCGGATTCAGATCACGCGTGCCCCTTGCCTGCATCCGCGCGTTGTCATATCGATTTGTCATACAAATACGGAGACCATGATGGCTGGCGCCCCTACGAAAAAGAAAAAGTTCCGCTCGCAGGAGTGGTTCGACAATCCCGACAATCCGGGAATGACGGCGCTTTATCTCGAGCGCTACCTTAATTACGGGCTGACACGCGCCGAGCTGATGTCGGGCAAACCGCTGATCGGCATCGCCCAGACGGGCTCTGATCTTTCGCCTTGCAACCGGCACCACATCGAGCTCGCCAAGCGCGTGCGCGAAGGCATCGTCTCGATGGGGGGCATTCCTTTCGAATTCCCCTGTCACCCGATCCAGGAGACCGGCAAGCGGCCGACCGCCGCCCTTGACCGCAACCTCGCCTATCTCAGCCTTGTCGAAGTGCTCTATGGCTATCCGCTGGACGGCGTCGTGCTGACCATCGGCTGCGACAAGACCACGCCTGCCTTGCTGATGGCGGCGGCCACCGTCAACATCCCGGCCATCGCGCTGTCGGTCGGCCCGATGCTCAATGGCTGGCACAAGGGCAAGCGCACCGGCTCGGGCACTATCGTCTGGGAATCGCGCCAGCGCCTGTCGGCCGGCGAGATCGACTATGACGAGTTCATGGACATCGTTGCCTCCTCGGCGCCGTCCACGGGCTACTGCAACACGATGGGCACCGCCACCACGATGAATTCGCTGGCCGAGGCGCTCGGCATGCAGTTGCCCGGTTCGGCCGCCATCCCCGCGCCGTACCGCGAGCGCGGCCAGATCGCCTATGAGACTGGAAAGCGCATCGTCGACATGGTGCACGAGGACCTGAAACCGTCCGACATCATGACGCGCAAGGCCTTCGAAAACGCCATCGTCGTCAATTCGGCGATCGGCGGTTCCACCAACGCGCCGATCCATCTCAACGCGATCGCCCGCCATCTCGGCGTGCCGCTCGACAATGATGACTGGCAGAAGGTCGGTCTCAAGGTGCCGCTCATCGTCAACCTGCAGCCGTCGGGTGAATATCTCGGCGAAGATTATCACCATGCCGGTGGCGTGCCTGCCGTGGTGGCCGAGCTGATGAAGGCCGGAATGCTGCCGCACCCCGATGCCCTGACCGTCAACGGCAAGTCGATCGGCGACAACTGCAAGGGGGTCGCCAACGAGAACACCGACGTCATCCGCACCGTGGCCGAGCCGCTGAAGGCCAATGCCGGCTTCATCAACTTCAAGGGCAATCTGTTCGATTCGGCGATCATGAAGATGAGCGGCATCTCGCCCGAATTCCGCGAGCGCTATCTATCGAACCCGAACGACCCGGAAGCCTTCGAGGGCAACGCCATGGTCTTCGATGGGCCGGAGGATTACCACGCCCGCATCGACGACCCGGCGCAAGGCATAGACGAGCACACCATCCTGTTCATGCGCGGCGCTGGCCCGGTCGGCTATCCCGGCGGCGCCGAGGTCGTCAACATGCAGCCGCCGGCCTACCTCATCAAGAAGGGTATCCACGCGCTGGCCTGCATCGGCGACGGCCGCCAGTCCGGCACGTCGGGCTCGCCGTCGATCCTGAATGCCTCGCCGGAAGCCGCGGTCGGCGGCGGTCTGGCGTTGCTCAAGTCCGGCGACCGCGTCCGCATCGATCTGAGGAAAGGCACCGCGAACATCCTCGTCAGCGACGACGAGATCACGCGGCGGCGCGCCGAGCTGCAGAAAGATGGCGGCTACCATTATCCCCAGCACCAGACGCCATGGCAGGAGATCCAGCGCGGCATGGTCGACCAGTTCTCGGCCGGCATGGTGCTGAAGCCGGCGGTGAAATACCAGGATGTCGCCCATACCATGGGCGTGCCTCGCGACAATCACTGATTATTCCACGGAATAGTCATCGATTATTCCTGGCTGGTCACGGATGAGGATGGACGAGGACCGGCGGCCTGATCGATCAGGCCGCCGGTCTGACGGCGTAGCCGGGAATGCTCCGTCCTTGACAAGACCGCCCAACAATTCCAACATCACCGCAAGGGGTGCATCGCGACCACCCCGTGAGGCGTCAGCCCAATGTTCGCGTCCAAGCTTCTCTTTTCAGGAGGTGGACGCCATGCCGTCAACAACCGAAATTACCGTACAGCAACTATCCCGTCTGGTTGGTTTGCCCGGCGCGCCTGTAATCGTCGATGTCCGCCTCGATGAGGACTACGATGCCGACCCGCGCCCGCTGCCGGCCTCGCACCGGCGCAACTTCAAGACCGTCTCGACCTGGGCAGCCGACCTTGCCGGCAGCCAGGTGGCCGTGGTCTGCCAGAAGGGGCAAAAGCTCTCGCAAGGCGTGGCCGCCTGGCTGCGGCACCAGGGCGTTGCCGCCGAATCCCTCGAAGGCGGTTTCGAGGCCTGGCGTGATGCCGGCGGCCTACTGGTCCACGCCGCCAAGATCCCGTTCCGCGATGAAAAAGGCCGCACCGTCTGGGTGACGCGGGCTCGCCCCAAGGTCGATCGCATCGCTTGCCCCTGGCTGATCCGGCGCTTCGTCGATCCGCATGCGGTCTTCCTCTTTGTCGAGGCGGCCGAAGTGCCTGCTGTCGCGGACCGCTTTCAGGCCGTGCCCTTCGACATCGACAATGTATTCTGGAGCCATCGCGGCGAACGCTGCACCTTCGACACGATGATCGAGGAGTTCGGGCTGGAATCCCAGGCACTCGATCGCCTTGCCACGATCGTGCGCGCGGCCGACACCGCCAGGCTCGATCTCGTTCCCCAAGCCGCCGGATTCCTTGCCGCCTCGCTTGGCCTGTCACGCATGTTCCGCGACGATCTGGAACAGCTGGAGGCGGGGATGGTTCTCTATGACGCGTTCTTCCGCTGGTGCCGCGACGCCACTGAGGAGACGCACAACTGGCCGGGCGGGGCGAAGCCAACATGAGCAGCCTCATTTCGGGAGAAAGTGCAGACATCGTCGAGGTGCCGGCGGTCCCGAGCTTCCGCGAAGCCACGAAACTCTGGGCGAAGATCGGATTGCTGAGCTTCGGCGGGCCAGCGGGGCAGATCGCGCTCATGCACAAGGAATTGGTCGAGGATCGGCGCTGGATCGGCGAGCAGCGTTTCCTGCATGCCTTGAACTACTGCATGCTGCTGCCCGGTCCCGAAGCCCAGCAACTCGCCATCTACATCGGCTGGCTGCTGCACAGGACGGCCGGCGGTCTCGTCGCCGGCATCCTGTTCGTGGTGCCGGGCGCACTCGTCATGCTCACCTTGAGCATCCTCTATGCGCTCTACGGCGATGTCCCGCTGGTCGAGTCTCTGTTCTTCGGCGTCAAGGCCGCCGTGCTCGCGGTCGTGGTCGAGGCGGTGATCCGCATCGGCCGCCGCGCCTTGAAGAACCGGGTGATGGTGGCGATCGCGCTTTGCGCTTTTCTCGGCATCTATGTCCTCAGCATTCCGTTCCCGCTCATCGTCCTGATTGTGGGATTGGTGGGATGGGCGGGAAACCGCGTCGCGCCAGCCCTGTTTTCCGGTGCGGCGCACGGCAAGAACGATGCTCCCGACATCAAGGGCGCGGTCGACCTGATGTTCGAGCGCGGCCAACTGGCCCATGCCAGACCGACAAGATGGCATGCGCCGCGCATTATCGCGATCTGGCTGCCGATCTGGCTCGGGCCGGTTCTGTTGCTCTGGGCGCTCACCGGGACAAACAGCGTATGGACGCAGATAGGCGGTTTCTTCAGCCTGATGGCGGTCGTCACCTTCGGCGGCGCCTACGCGGTTCTTGCCTATGTCGCACAGGCGGCCGTCGAATCCTTCGGCTGGCTGGCGCCCGGCGAGATGGTCGATGGCCTCGGGCTTGCCGAGACCACGCCGGGGCCGCTCATTCTGGTGTTGCAGTTTGTCGGCTTTATCGCCGCCTTTCGCCACTCCGGCGCGATAGGCCCGTTGTTTGGCGGATCGCTTGGAGCGCTGCTGACCTTATGGGTTACGTTCACGCCCTGCTTCTTCTGGATATTCCTCGGCGCGCCCTATATCGAGGCCCTGCGCGGCAACAAGGCTCTGTCGGCTGCGCTCGGCGCCATCACCGCCGCCGTGGTCGGCGTCATCCTGAACCTGGCTCTATGGTTTGCCTTGCACGTCATCTTCCACGACGTGCGCAAGTTGGGCCTCGGCATGAACGTGCCGGTGCCGTCGTCGATCGACTGGCGCGCCGCACTGCTGTCCTGCGCCGCCATGATTGCCATCCTCAGGCTGAAGGTCGGCATGCTGCCGACACTTGCCGGGTCGGCCCTGGCCGGCGTCTTGCTGCTGGCGGTGAGCGGATAGACGCCGGTCACTATCTTTGTATTCCGCCGGCCAACCACCTAACTGGTGGGAAAACGGATTGGACACTCATGGCGCAACGACGCTCTTCTCTTGGCTTTCTCGGCATGTTCGGCCGCTCCGGTGATCTGCGGCAGCTCGATGCCGCCTTGCGCGGCGCCGACCTGCATCCGGCCCTGGTGCCGGAGGGCGTAAAACTCACCATCGTCAATCTGATGAAGGACCACTGGCCCGAGGAACCGCCGCCGCGGGCCTATCCGCGGGTGGCGACCCTGTTCAGCTACTGCATCGCCGGACCGGAAACCTTCGAGCGGGCGCAAGGTCCGCAACAGCGGCTCGATGCGGAGCGCCGGATCGAGGCGGCTCTCGAAGCCGGCGACGGCCTCGATGCCCAGATCGTGCTGATGGCGCTGCACGCCAAGCTGATCAACGCCGAAGTCGTCGAACACTACGGGCTGGCAGCCGAGTAGACTGTTTGACGAGGAGCGGCTACCCGCCCATACCGCCGCGCGGCAGCTTGATCATGTCGCCGAAGCGGGCGCGCAATTTGTCGTCGAGCAGCTTCGGCACATGGCGCGGAAAGCGCTCGGCAAGGATGCGTTTCTTCTCGATGATCGCCCGCTGCAATATGTCGGGCCGGCCCTTCTCATTCCATTCCTTCGGCGAAAACCGGTCGCCAACGGCGGGATAGAAATATTCCGTCTGCATCAGCCGCAGCGTCTGCTCGTTGCCGAGATAGTGCCCCGGGCCTTTCAGGCAGACATCGGCGATGGTGGCGATCGACAGCGCTTCGTCGGTCACCTCGATGCCGCGCACGCAGCGCAGGCAATGACCGAGCATGTCGTTGTCGATGATCAGGCTTTCCAGGCAGAAGCCGAGCAGCGAGGCATGCATGCCGGCCGATTCATAGACCAGGTTGAGCCCGGCAAGGCCGGCCATTACGTCGGTGATGCCCTTTTCATAACCGGACTGGATGTCGGGCAGCTTCGAATCCGTCATGCCTGCGGCCGAGCCGCCCGGCAGGTCGTAGAATTGCGCCATCTGGGCGCAGGCGGCGGTCAGCACCGCCTGTTCGGCCGAGCCGCCCGACATGGCGCCTGTGCGCAGGTCCGATACGAACGGCCAGGTGCCGAAGATCGCCGGATGCCCCGGCTTGATGGCGTTGACATAGACCAGACCGGCCAGCACTTCGGCCACCGCTTGCACCACGGCGCCGGCAATCGCCGCCGGCGCCGTGGCGCCGGCCTGTCCGGCCGACAGCAGCAGGATTGGAATGCCGCCCTCGACGCATGCTTCGAGCACGCCGCAGGCATCCTCGGCGAATTTCATCGGCGGCACGACGAAGCAGTTCGAGTTCGACACGAACGGCCTGGCGCGGAAATTGTCCTCGCCGCCGGCAATCGCGTAGAGCATTTCGAGCGCCGGCTGCACGTTCTCGCGCACCGTGAACGAGGTGCCGACATGCTTGGACGTGCCCATCACGCAGGCGTAGAGCGTGTTGAAGTCCATTTCGAGCGGATCGGGAATGTCGCGCGGCACCATCGGCCGCTGAAAGAAATGGATGTTGTCGAGCCCTTCGACGATGCGGGCCGCGTCATAGATGTCCTGCAGCAGCGACTCACGGTATTCGCGCTTCTCGACATCGACCAGATGCACGGCGGCACCCGCCGTGCCGTAATGCACGCGCTTGCCCTGTATCACCATGTCGTGTTTGGGATCCTGGCCGTGCAAGGTGAAATTCCGTGCCGCCTTCTTGATCGTCTCGAGCACCAGCGCGCGCGGGAACCGGATGCGGCCGTCATCGCCATAGGTGGCGCCGGCCTGGGTCAGCGCCTCGATGCAGGAGGGGATGGCGTTGGCGAAGCCGACTGTCTCCAGAAGCGTCAGCACCGCTTCGTGGATACGCTCGCGATCATTGCCCTTGAGTGGTCCGTAGCTGCCGCCCTCGAGGCCGGCACGCACCGGTTTGATGTCGTCGGCGAGCGGCGCTGCCCGCATCGCGCGACGCGCTTCGCGCCCCCCGGAGCGGCGGGAGCGTTGATCCGCCGCGTCCTGCTTTTCAAGAACCACTGACATGGAAAACACTCCACCTTTCCTGAGAAACAGCGCGGCGGTTGGTCCACCATCGGCTGCTTCTTCCCCTTTGTGCCACGACTATGCCGCCGGCATTGGCACAGCCTATGAGCCAGCGGGTTCAGTCGAGTATGCCAGAGAAAAGGGAGCGGGAGCCGCTTGAAGGCGGCTCCCGTCAAAGGATCGAAGAATGGATCAGGCCGCGGCGGGTCTGCGGCCAGCGGCGGTGGCCAATTCCCGGATGCCGGGCTCGATGTGCTGCAGCGCGATCGAGGAAATGCCCAACCGCATGAAACGCGAAGGCTTTTCGGTACGGTCGAAGAAGCGGTCGCCCGGCTCGATGATGACGCTGCGCGAGGCGGCGGCCTCGGCCAAACCGCGGGAATCGGTACCCCGTGGTCCTTCCAGCCAAAGCGAGGTGCCGCCGGCCGAATCCGTCGAGCGCCACTCCGGCAAGAAGGCGGAAATCGCATGGACCAGGCGCTTGCGCCGCTCGTCGAAGGCGCTCGACAGCCGCCGCACCAGCGCTTCGTGATGGCCGAGCGAGAGGAACAATGCCACGGCGCGCTGGTTGTTGGCCGGCGGATGGCGCAGCATGAAACGGCGCAGCGCCCGGAGTTCGGCGATCAGTCCAGCCGAGGCCACGATGTAGCCAAGCCGCAGGCCCGGCGCCAGCGTCTTCGACATCGAGCCGACATAGACGACACGGCCGGAGCGGTCGAGGCTCTTCAGCGCCTGCTGCGGTGCCTCGTCGAGAAGCTGGCTGTCATAGCCGTCCTCGATGATGATCTGGTTGTGCCGGTTGGCGCGCGCCAGGAGGTCCTGCCGTCGCTCGGCCGACATCGGCACCATGGTCGGGCAATGATGGCTGGGGGTGACGAAGACGAAGCCGGAATCATTGGGAATGGAAGAGGTTACGATACCCGACTGGTCGACCGGCACCGGCTCGATGTCGGCGCCCGCGAGGCGGAAGATCGAGCGTGCATCGGGGTAGCCCGGATCCTCCATCGCCACTTTCGAGCCCTTGGTCATCAGCAGCGAGGCCAGCATGTAGAGCGCGTTCTGGGCGCCCAGCGTGACGATGATTTCGTCGGGATTGGCGAAGATGCCGCGCCTGGGCAAGAGCCGTGCCTGGATCTGCTCGATCAGCAGCGGATCGTCGCGGTCGACCATGTCGGACGCCCAGTTGCGGATCTCCAGCACGGCCAGCGCCATGCGGTTGCACTCGCGCCACTCGGCGGTCGGAAACAGCGCCGGGTCGAACTGGCCGTAGACGAAGGGGTAGGACGACTTGATCCAGTTCTCGTGCTTGGCCGGCGGCGGCATGTCGCTGGCCGCGATCTGCCGGCGCGCCTTCCAGTCGATCTCGTTGGCCTGGTCGGGCGCCTTCTGGTGCGGCTTGGCCGGCGTCGCCAGCACTTCGGGATTGACGAAATGGCCGCGCCGCTCGCGCGCCACCAGGAAACCCTGGTCGACGAGCTGCTGGAAGGCCAGCACCACCGTGCCGCGCGCCACGCCGAGTTTCTCGGCCAGGATCCGGCAGGAGGGAAGCGGCATCGAAGCGGCGATCTGGCGGTCGAGAATGGCGGCCACGATGGCTTGGCGGATCTGCGCCTGCAAGGTTTGGCCGGATTCGGCCGAAATCCGGAACAGGCCGGACCATATCGCCGTGTCGTTTCTCTGTGGCATGGGAGATGTTCCTCGATGGCCAGCTTTTTTGCTTGGCTGGACCAGCCGAACGTAACCGTGGCACAAGGGGTTGCGCCAATCAATTTTTCTGATCTTTGGGATTTATGCCAGTGATCCTTCAAGCTCGAAATAAGCCGCGACCACCTCGCCGCCCGATACATTGTGTCATCGCATCGTGATGCGCTGCGTCATCGCCGCGTATTGACCGGATGGAATTCGGCTCAATAGTTGTGGCGCGACGACACGCGCCGGAAACATCCGGTCTGATATGGTGCGTCCAAAACGCCAGGAGTCCCCCGCCAGTGGATCAGTCAGCCTTCCAGAAACAGCTTGCCGCCCTGCGCGATCATCGCGCCGCGGTCCCTGGCGACATGCGCCAGGCCTTCGCCGCCGATCCGCAACGCTTCAAGACGTTCTCCGCCACCGATGGTGACCTCCTGCTCGACTGGTCGAAATGCGCCGTCGACGCCGCGACCATGGATTTGCTGGAAAAACTGGCCGCCGCCGCGGATATCGAGGGCCGCCGCGCCGCCATGTTCGCCGGCAAGAAGATCAACGTCACCGAAGACCGCGCCGTGCTGCACACGGCGCTGCGCAACCTCACCGGCAAGGGGGTCACGGTCGACGGCCAGGACGTCAAGGCGGATGTCATTGCCGTGCTCGACGCGATGGGCGCCTTCGCCGATGCGATCCGCTCGGGCAAGGCAACAGGCGCCACCGGCAAGAAGATCACCGACATCGTCAACATCGGCATCGGCGGCTCTGACCTTGGTCCGGCCATGGCGACGCTGGCGCTCGCTCCCTATCATGACGGTCCGCGCGCGCATTATGTCTCCAACATTGACGGCGCCCATATCCACGACACGCTGAAGGGGCTGTCCGCCGAAACCACGCTGTTCATCATTGCCTCCAAGACCTTCACCACGGTCGAGACGATGACCAATGCGCAGACGGCGCGCGACTGGGTGCAGAAAGCGCTCGGCAAGGAAGCCGTGGGCAAGCATTTCGCCGCCGTCTCGACCGCGCTCGACCTGGTGGCCAAGTTCGGCATCGAGCCGGATCGCGTCTTCGGCTTCTGGGACTGGGTCGGCGGCCGCTATTCGCTGTGGGGCGCGATCGGCCTGCCGGTCATGATCGCCATCGGCCCGCGGAATTTCCGCGCCTTCCTCGACGGCGCGCACGAGATGGACGAGCATTTCCGCACCGCGCCGCTCCAGAAGAACCTGCCGGCGCTCCTGGGGCTGGTCGGCTGGTGGCACCGCGTGATCTGCGGCTATCCGGCCCGCGCGGTCATCCCCTACGACCAGCGGTTGTCACGGCTGCCGGCCTATCTGCAGCAGCTCGACATGGAATCGAACGGCAAGAGCGTCACCCTTGACGGCACGCCGGTGGCGACGCCGACCGGGCCTCTGGTCTGGGGCGAGCCAGGCACCAACGGGCAGCACGCCTTCTTCCAGCTGCTGCACCAGGGCACCGATCTGATCCCGGTCGAGTTCCTCGCCGCCGCGGTCGGCCACGAGCCTGATCTCAAGCATCAGCATGACCTGCTGCTCGCCAACTGCCTGGCGCAGTCGGAAGCCTTGATGAAGGGCCGCACGCTGGACGAGGCACGCACGCAGATGCTGGCCAAGGGCATGAAGCCGGCCGATGTCGACCGCATCGCGCCGCACCGTGTCTTCTCCGGCAACCGGCCCTCGGTGACCATCCTCTACCGCAAGCTCGACCCGCGCACCTTCGGCCGGCTGATCGCGCTCTACGAGCACCGCGTCTTCGTCGAGGGAACGCTGTTCAACATCAACTCCTTCGACCAGTGGGGCGTAGAGCTCGGCAAGGAACTGGCGACCGGCCTCCTGCCTGTCGTGGAAGGCAAGGAAAGTGCCGCCAAGCGCGACGCGTCGACCGCTGGCCTTGTGGGATACATCCGCCAATTGCGTGGTTCGGAGTGAAAAGTTTGGCAGACATCAAGGGAATATTGTTCGACAAGGACGGGACACTTGTCGATTTCAACGCGACCTGGCTCGGCGTTGCCGATTTCATGGCCATGGATGCAGCCGACGGCGATCGCTGGAAGGCCGACAGGCTGCTCGCGGCCGCCGGTTTCGATTTCGCCAACCGGCGCTTCAAGCCCGACTCCATCTTTGCCTCCGGCACCAATCTCGACGTCGTCGAACTGTGGTTTCCGCGCCTGTCCAACGAGGATCAGATGCTGGCCGTCGCCCGCTTCAACGAGATCACTTCGGTTCAGGGCTCGGCGATGGCGGTGGCACTGCCTGATATCGTCGACACGCTGGCCCTGCTGCACAAGCGATCCTACCGGCTTGGCGTCGCCACCAACGATTCGACCAGCGGCGCCGAAAAAACGCTGGTCACGCTCGGCGTGGCGCAACTGTTCGTCGCCGCTTACGGATATGACGCCGTCGCCAATCCCAAGCCCGCCCCGGACACCATCCAGGCCTTCTGCGACCTCACCGGCCTGAAGCCAAGCGAGATCGCCATGGTCGGCGACAACAGGCACGATCTCGAAATGGCGCGCGCCGGCGGCTGCGGCCTCGCGGTCGGCGTGCTCTCCGGCACCGGCACCCGCGAATCGCTGGCCGAGATCGCCGACGTCATCCTGGATTCGGTTGCCGACCTGCCGGATTTTCTGGCCGCACGGGTCAAGGAGACGGCGTGATCCGGAGAAGGGGTGGGAAGGTGGTTTGACTTCGATGGCCGAGATGGGGCCGTGAGCGGACAGTCAGCTTTCGGGTCTTGGCGATTGGATAACTGCCGTGCGCGGCGGGCACTTTCGAATGGCAGGAAGCTTCCAATTGGAGACGTTTAGGCAGTCAATCCATGGTCCCGAAAGCAGCCAAAGCGCGCTCCCGACACCGTCGCGATAAAGGCGCGTAGGTCGGCCAGCATCAGTTCCGGCTCTTCCAGCGCGGCGAAATGCCCGCCCCGCGGCATGTCGGTCCAATGCACGATGTTGTAGGTCTTCTCCGCGAACGAGCGCGGCGGCGGCAAGAACACTGGATCGGGGAAGGCCGCAACGCCGGTCGGCACCTGGATGCGGGTGCCGGCCGGAAGCATCCGCGACTCCTCAAGCCGGCTGCCGTAGTAGATCCAGGTTGCCGTCACGAACGATGCCGGCGCGATGTAGAGCATGATGTTGGTGAGGAGTTCCTCCTCGGAAAATTTGCTCCAGATGTCGGGGTCGCCATCGGCGGTTGTCGGAAGATCGGCCCACTTGCCGAACTTCTCGAGTATCCAGCCCGCCGCTCCGACCGGGCTGTCGGCCATCGCGACGCCGAGCGTCTGCGGACGGGTTTCCTGCTCGTGAAAGTAGGCGCTCTCCCGATCGGCAATCGCGGCACGCTTGGCGGCGAAGGACTTCTCCTCGTCGGTCGTCGGAGCGGCATCCTCCGCACGCACGGTCATCATGTTGATATGAATGCCGAGCAGAGCGTCCGGTCGATCATGCGCTGCCCAGGCCGCGATGCCGTGGCCCCAATCGCCCCCTTGAACGAAATACCGCGCGTCGCCGAAAAGTTGTATCATCAGCCCATGCACGAGTGCAGCAGCCCGCCGCGGGCCGATCGGGCGCGTGATCGGGTTGGAGAACGCGAAGCCAGGAAGCGAGGGGACGACAACGTCGTGCCCGTCCGCTGCGAGCGGCTGCAACAGCCGCTCGAACTCGAGATACGAGCCCGGCCAGCCGTGGAGAAGCAGTACGGGCGGCTTGGAGCCGTCGCCCTTCACATGAACGAAGTGGAGGTGCTCGCCTTCCACGTCGGCCGTGAAGTTGGGCAGCGCGTTGAGGCGCCGTTCGACCGCACGCCAGTCGTAGCTGTACCGCCAATACGCGGCGAGTCGCTTGAGGTCATCAACCCCGACCCCCGCTGACCAGCCCCCCGCATCCGGCAGCTGGCTCCAGTCATAAGCCTCGACCTTGGCTCTGATCGTGGCGAGCCGTTCGTCAGGAATGTTTATTATGTAGGGTGAAATCATGATGTTCTCCGCTTAAACGGCTGACGACGTTGACCGCCGAAGGGTAATACCGACTGAACTGAAAGCTGCGCACAACGTTTCCTGAAACGCCATCCTTTTTGCGAACGGCGCCACGGCAAAACGTCTGCTATGCAGGTCGGCATTGCCGTAGGCGCAATGTCCGCTTTCCACCCGAAGCAGTCGCGACCGCGTCGGGCGCGACCTCTTCCGCGGCCGCGACCACGCCAGACTGAACGATCGGGCCAAGACAGAAGCAGCAGGCAGACCAGAGGAGCAGGTTGGCGAACATTGTCAGGACGTGCGGGGCCGAAAAGGGCAGCGTCGCAAGGGCCAGGACCAGACCGACCAGCGCTGCCATCAGGCTGCGCCGCGTGCCGAGTGCATCGCTAAGCCGGCCCCCACCAAAATTCCCGACCACCGCAGCTGCGCCGAATGCCATGAACGCCAAGCTGACTGCGGCAGGAGACACGTGGGTTACCTCCGTCAGCAGCGGTGCGAGAAAGGTGAAAACCACGAATGATCCGCCGAACCCGTTCATTGCGATGAAATAGAGCGCCAGGAGGCGGGGCTTCGCCAATACGGCGAACTGCGACCTTAAACCGGCGGGCGGAGCGTGGGGAATTTCCCGCGACAACAAAAGTCGCAATAGCGCTGCCGTGAGGCAGCCGAGCACAGCCACCGCCAGCAGCGGTGCACGCCACCCAAGGCTCTGTCCGACGATTGTGCCGAGCGGGACACCGATGACTATTGCAAGGGTGAGCCCTGCGAACATCGTCGCCACCGCCCGCGCGCCGCGCTCACGATCCGCCAGGCTCATCGCAATCGGCGCGCCGACGGCGAAGACCACGCCGTGCGCCACTCCTGTCACGATCCGCCCGGCCAGCAGCACTTCATAAGTCGGTGCAGCGCCGCCAAGCAGATTACCGAGCGTGAACAGGCTCATCAGTCCAACCACAAGCCCGCGGCGGGGAAGCCTTCCAGTAAGGGCCGTGACCGTCGGCGCCCCAACGGTCGCGGCCAGGGCATAGCCAGTCACAAGCAGACCGGCTTGGGGTATCGTTACCGTAAGATCGCGCGCGACATCCGGGACAAGCCCGATCATGACGAACTCCGTCGTGCCGATGGCGAAGGCCGCCACGGCAAGCGCGAACAATGCAGGCGACATCGGTGTTGCTCTTTATGCGTCGATCAGATCGGCAAAGTGCGCGGCGAGGCCGGTTTGGCCCGGCGCAACGTGGTCGGCCATGGTGTGGCGATCGGGGAAGTCGCCGCCGTTTTGCGAACGGAAGGGAATCGGCTTGTCGGTGAATAGCCCGGCGAGACGTACACGCCATGCTGCCTTGATCGCGTCCACTTGCTCCGCCGTCGAAACGTGACCCGCGCCATAGACCGCGTGCGTCGGGAGCACGTCCATGCCGGGATAGAACAGCGCGCCATGAGTCAGCGGGAACAACAGTTGCTCTATCGGCCCGTTGATACCCCGCGGGCCATAATCGGCCACTGGGCCGCCTGCCTGCACGTTGACCAGCGCTCGCTTGCCCTTGAGGATGCCGTCGCCAAAGCGAAACTCGTTGGAGCCATTCTGATAGCCGTAGGCAAAACCGAAGGCATAGACTCGCTCTATCCAGCCCTTCAAGATCGCGGGCACGCCGTACCACCACAGCGGGAATTGCAGGACCACAGCATCGGCCGCGAGCAGCTTCTGCTGCTCGGCGATCACGTCGGGCGTCTGATGCCCGCTTGCGTAAGCATGGCCCGATTCCATGATGAACGACAGTCGCTCAGGGTTGTTGCGCATCGGAAAGTCATCGGCGTCGTACCCCGCCTTCCACTTCATGCCGTAGAGGTCCGAATGGACCACGGTGTGCCCCGCCGCCGACAACATCTCAGCGGTCACGTCGACCAGCTGCCGTGTCAGCGAAGTGGGCTCAGGGTGTGCGTAAACGATGAGAATATTTCTTTTCACGAGATGGTCTCCGTAGTTGTTGAGAGCTGTGTCTGATGTTCCCGATCGGTATCAATTGCGCGCCAGGGCTTGCGCGTTGGTGAGACAGACGTTTTCGGGGATTTTGCGTGCCCCCCCGGGCGCGCTCGGCTCGATGATGCCGACATCGATTTCGATACTTACACTGTTGACGGCGCGGCGAGGCTCCTCGATCACCAGCAGAATGCTTGTTTCGTTGCAGCAGTTCGCGCCAAAGCGCGCGCTAAGCTAGTCGGGTATGGGATGCTGACTGAGATCACTCGATGCCTCCGGCTCGGGATTGGAAGCCCGGCTGGCCTCAACATGAGTATCCGACTAAGATTTGTGAAATCGATTATCTTGACCCGTGCTATCCAGATAGCGGATATCTAACCGCTGATCGCCACGTTGGCACTTTCACGCGGGCGTTCGATTGGCCCGTCGGTGCCGCACGGCTCCCTCCGCTCCAGTTTGGCGGCTCTCTACCAATCGTAAGAACAGCAGCGATCGCTTTCGCGCCAGCGGCCCGACGCCAACACAGACAGCTTCCCATTAGGCGGCCAAGCCGTTGACGGGCAGCGCCGCGATCATCATATATAGAAATGATTAAACGGCGACTAGGAATAGACACGGTGAATGACAGTCGCATCGACCTCAATCTCTTGGCGACGCTCGAAGTGCTGCTTGCCGAACAAAACGTAACGAAAGCGGCAGATCAACTGCACCTCAGTCAGCCGGCTGTAAGCGCGCAACTGGCACGGCTTCGGGATTTGTTTGACGACCCGCTTCTGCTCCCGACTCGTCGAGGCATGATCCCGACCGCCAAGGCAATCGAACTTGCACCGCAACTGAGAGACGCGCTGGATCACGTGCGCAACGCGTTACATTCTCATCAGGACTTTGATCCCGGCAAGGCCGAGCTTACCGTATCGATCGGCTGTTCTGACTATATCCAGGCAGCAGTGGTGATGCCGTTCGTCTTGGCTCTCCGGCAGACGGCGCCGGGAGTACGGGTGGCCGTACGGCATCTGGTGCCCGAGCTGGTGGAGCAGCAATTGGGGAATAAAGAAGTCGATCTTGTTATCGCTACTCCCGAGCGGTCGGCCCCGCACCTACGGACGTGTCACTTATTCGACGAAACTTATGTCCTCATAGGAAGACACGGTCATCCTCGGCTAAAATCGGGTATGACAATAGACGAATATGTCGAATTGGAACACGTCGTGGTGTCACCGCGGGGCGGCGACTTCGAAACGCCAGTGGACAGTGCTTTGGCGACACTTGGTTACCGACGCAACGTCGTCGTGTCAGCGGCCTCCTTTTTGCTCCTGCCGGAGATCGTCTTAGATAGTGATTTGGTTGCACTCGTGCCAAGGCGCCTATTTCTTAGGCAATCAGAAAAGCTCATGATGGTTGATCTACCCTGGCTAGGTGAGCAATTCAATGTCAGTCTGATTTGGCACGAGAGATGTCATAGGCATGCGGGCCACCGCTGGGTCCGAAACCTGATCGGAAGCCTGGTTGGGGACCACGATAAAGGCGGGTCTAGGGTCGCGGAGCCTGAATCAGATCACGCGCCTCACATCAATGGCTCCTGACCCTAGCGGGTCTGCTGCGCTTTGCCGATCAGCATGCAAACGAGTTAAGTGACACCGCAATTTGCCAATGGTCTGAGTGCCCATCTTCGCTATGCCGGGCGCGCCATTCCACAGGAATCGGTGGATGAACGACCGGAATTAGGCGCTAACCAGACGTTCATTCGACCTAAGCAAGCACTGGCTCGAACCCCGGCCGTTCCAGCTATCGGCCTGCGCCCAGCGCCCTACCGCTCTTCCGCCTCAAACAAAAACACCCCGCTCGCCCTCCTCGCACCCCGCATCCCATCCCCAAAATCCGGCACCTCATATTCAGCGATCAATCGCAGCCGCGACAGCGGCAAATCGTTGCGGCGGGGGTCGCCGACCAGTACCTCGATGCCTGATGCCAGGCAGCGGTCGAGGAACGGCATAACCCGCAAGGCAACCTCACGGCAGTAGAACACGTCGCCCGCCAGCACGAGGTCGGCGGCCGGTGGCGGGCCTGTGGTGAGATCCTTGTCGAAGATGGTGATCTCGACGGCGTTGGCCGCGGCATTGAGGCGGATCGCGGCGACGCCGTTGCGGTCGATCTCGGCGGCGATCACTTCCGCTGCGCCGGCCTTCGCGGCGGCGATGGCGACAAGGCCCGAGCCGGCGCCGAGGTCGAGCACGCGGCGGCCCGTCACGATCTCCGGATGGTCGAGAATATGGCGCGCCAGCACCGCGCCGCCGGCCCAGGCATAGGCCCAATAGGGTGGCTGCGGCTCGGACTCGTCCAGGTCGTCGCCGGACCCGACGAGCCGCCTCAGCCCGCTGCCCGGGTGAGCGGTGTAAAGCTGGATTTCAGGAAGCGCCCGCACTGGGGCAAGGCGCAAATTCGTCCTGATGAATTCTGCCGGATCAAGGCGTCGGCCGGGCGCATCGAAGTCGGCGGGATCGTCGGCCACTATTCGCGCAACGCCCGCCGCAGGATCTTGCCGACCGGCGTCTTTGGCAATTCGGTCCTGAACTCGATGTATCTGGGCCGCTTGTAGCCGGTCAGGTTCTCGCGGCAAAAGGCGGTGATGGCCTCGGCGGTCAGGGCCGGGTCCTTCTTGACGATGAACAGCTTCGGCACTTCGCCCGAGTGCTCGTCCGGCACGCCGATCGCGGCCACTTCGAGCACGCCTGGATGCGCCGCCACGACCTCCTCGAGTTCGGTCGGATAGACGTTGAAGCCGGAAACGAGGATCATGTCCTTCTTGCGGTCGACGATCTTGGTGTAGCCGCGTTCGTCCATGAAACCCATGTCGCCCGATTTGAAGAAGCCGTCCGTGGTCATCACCTTGGCGGTCTCGTCCGGCCGGTTCCAGTAGCCGGCCATCACCTGCGGTCCCCTGATGCAGATCTCGCCGACCTCGCCCAGCGGCACGTTGTTGCCGTCGTCGTCTCGGATGGCGATTTCTGTCGAGGGCAGCGGCAGGCCGATGGTGCCGGTGAACTCGCCGGAACTGAACTTGTTGGCCGTCGCCACCGGCGAGGTCTCCGAAAGGCCATAGCCTTCGCTGACGGGGCAACCGGTCAACGCCTTCCAGCGTTCGGCGACGCCCTTCTGTACCGCCATGCCGCCGCCCAAGGTCAGAAGCAGCGGCTTGAAGTCCAGCTTGCGGAAGTCCTCATTGTTGAGCAGCGCGTTGAACAGCGTGTTGAGGCCCGGAAAGATATGGATCGGATATTTGCCCATTTCCTTGACGAAGCCGGGAATGTCGCGCGGATTGGGGATCAGTATGTTCTGGCCGCCCATCTGCATGCCCATCAGCGCATTCACCGTCAGCGCGAAGATATGGTAAAGCGGCAGTGCGCAGACGAGGTTGAGATGCGCCGGCTTTGGCTTGACGGTGTAGGCGTCCTGCAGCCACAGCGCATTCTGCGCGACATTGGCCAGCACATTGCTGTGCGAGAGGGTCGCGCCTTTCGAGATTCCGGTGGTGCCGCCAGTATATTGGAGGAAGGCGACATCACTGGCGGCCACCGTGGCCGGTTTGAAAGCCATGCCGCGGCCGGCCTTCAGCGCCGCATTGAACTTGACATGGCCGGGCATTGACCAGGCCGGCACCATTTTCTTGACGCGGCGCACCACCAGATTGACGATCGAACCCTTCAGGCCGCCGAGCAGGTCGCCCATGGCCGCGACGACGATGTGCTTGACCGAGGTCCTGGCGACGACCGCCTGCAAGGTGTTGGCGAAGTTTTCGAGAATGACGATGGCCTGTGCCCCGGAATCCTTGAGCTGATGCTCCAGTTCGCGCGGCGTGTAGAGCGGATTGACGTTCACCACCGTGAAGCCGGCGCGGGCGACCGCCATCATCGCCACGGGATACTGCAGCACGTTCGGCATCATCAGGGCGACGCGCGCGCCCTTCTGCAATCCAGTGGACTGCAGATAGGCACCGAAGGCCGCCGAAAGCTGCTCGAGTTCGGCGTAGGTGATGGACTTGCCCATGCAGGTGAAGGCCGGCTGACCGGCGAACTGCTTGCAGGCGCCCACCAGGAAGTCGCCGATGGAACCGTAGGGCAGGGCGCCGATCTCGGCAGGCATGTTCTTGGGATAGCTGTTGAGCCATGGCTTTTGCGGCAGGCCGGCGGCGAGTTCGGTCAGCGCCTTCGGCAGCCGCTGGCTGGTCGCCGTCGCCGGCTTCGAGGCCGGTGCGGTCTTTGCTGGTGGCGAGTTCTTCGTCGTCGCGGTCTTGCCCGATTCGGTCCTCGCCGCGGACGCCTTCGCCGGCGCGGCCTTCGTAGCCGGCTTCGTGGCGGTCCTGGCCGTGGCCGCGGCTTTTGCCGGTGGGGCATTCCTGGCGGGTTTGGCCGCCGCCTTCGCGGTCGCTGCCTTGCCCGCGGCCTTGCCTTGCCCGTCTCCACCGGCGGCTGGTTTCGAGGCCGCCTTGGCCGGCGCTTTCACTGGGCTCTTCGACGCTTTTGCCACCCGTTCCTCCTCGACAACCCTGGTCGCCTGTTTCTCGTTGGCCTGTGCCGCACCGCCCCCGGATTGATGGAGACGCCCTCCGCTGCCGCCAGTTGTCCATCTATGTATTGCCTCTATCGGCGGCGGTGCAAGTCTTGCCCCAGCGGCAGGACGCCGAAAGATTTGCCGCCGTAAATCTTTCCCGCGGGCCACAGCTGGAACCGGCATCTTCGCGCTTCCGCGGCCGATGAAGACGGGGCGCGGCGCCCTTGTCGCCGGACGTCGGATCAATAAAAAAATGCGGTCGTTAATAATATCGTGAATAGAAGAAACTGCTAATTTTTTCTGCCGTTTAGCAAAATGGCGGATTTTTTTCCTGCTTCCCGCGGGGTAAGCAAACGGGGTGTTCCAAACCCGGAAAAACGGTGCTTATATGCGCGCTTCGCGAGCCTGATAGAGGGGCTTGGAAGAACATCAGGGAGTGCTCAATGAAGAAGAAATTGACTTTTGCAGCCGCGTTGCTGGCTGCAAGCGTCCTGGGCGGCGTGGCCAACGCGAAAACTCTGGTCTACTGCGCGGAGGCGTCGCCAGAAGGTTTCGATCCGGCGCCGTACACTGCGGGACAGACGTTCGATGCGTCCTCGCGTACCGTCTTCAACCGCCTCGTCGAATTCGATCACGGCAAGACCTCGGTCTCGCCCGGCCTGGCGGATAGCTGGACCATTTCCGACGACGGCAAGGAATATACTTTCAAGCTGCGCAAGGGCGTCAAATTCGCGCCCACCGACTACTTCACCCCGACCCGCGACCTGAACGCCGACGACGTGGTGTTCTCGTTCCAGCGCCAGGTCGACAAGAACGGCCCCTGGTTCCAGTACATACCGGGCATCGCCTATCAGTATTACAATGATCAGTTCGGCGACAACATCACCAAGGTCGAGAAGGTTGACGACCTGACGGTGAAGTTCACCCTCAAGGAACCGGCGATCACCTTCATTCCGACGCTGGGCATGGATTTCGCCTCGATCGTCTCGAAGGAATATGCCGACAAGCTGCAGGCCGACAAGACGCCTGAACTGTTCAACCAGAAGCCGGTCGGCACCGGCCCGTTCATCTTCGTCGACTACCAGACCGACGCCGCCATCCGCTACAAGGCCAACCCGGACTATTGGGGCGGCAAGCAGAAGATCGACGATCTGGTGTTCGCCATCACCACCGATCCGGCGGTTCGCGCGCAGAAGCTGAAGGCCGGCGAATGCAACATCATGTCGTATCCGGCACCGGCCGACATCGCCGGCCTGCAGGCTGATGCGAACCTGACGGTCGCGGAGCAGGAAGGCCTGAACGTCGGCGCGCTGATGTACAACACCCAGCAGAAGCCGTTCGACGACGTGCGCGTCCGCAAGGCGCTCAACATGGCCATCAACAAGAAGGCCATTATCGACGCCGTGTTCCAGGGCGCCGGCCAGGTGGCGATCAACCCGATCCCGCCGACCATGTGGTCCTACAACAAGGATGTGAAGGACGATCCTTACGATCCGGACGCGGCCAAGAAGATGCTTGAAGAGGCCGGCGTCAAGGACCTCAAGATGAACGTCTGGGCCATGCCCGTGTCGCGTCCGTACATGCCGAACGCGCGCCGCACCGCCGAGCTGATCCAGGCCGACTTCGCCAAGGTCGGCGTCACCGTCAACATCGTCAGCTACGATTGGGGTGAATACCTCAAGCGCGCTTCGGCGGTCGATCACGACGGCGCCGTCATCGTCGGCTGGACCGGCGACAATGGCGATCCGGACAACTTCCTCGGCGTGCTCCTGAGCTGCGCGTCCGTCGGTTCGAACAACCGCGCGGAATGGTGCAACAAGGACTTCGATGCGCTCATCAACAAGGCCAAGACGGTTTCCGATCAGGCCGAGCGCACCAAGCTCTACGAACAGGCGCAGGTCATCTTCAAGGAGCAGGCACCGTGGGCGACGCTCGCCCACTCCAAGGTGTTCATGCCGATGCAGAAGACCGTCTCCGGCTTTGCGATGGATCCGCTCGGCATCCATCGCTTTGACGGCGTCGATATCGCCGAATAAGGTTCGCGAAACGGGGCGGCGCCACAGGGCGCCGCCCCACCTCGCCCGCCATGCTGCGTTACATCCTCGGCAAGCTCGCCCTCATCATCCCGACCTTTATCGGGATAACCATCCTCGCTTTCGGCTTCGTGCGCATCCTGCCCGGTGATCCGGTGCTGGTGCTTGCGGGCGAACGTGGCCTGTCGCCCGAACGCCACACGGCGCTGATGCATCAGTTCGGTTTCGACCTGCCGATCTGGCAACAGTATCTGACCTACCTGACCAACATCCTCAGCGGCGATTTCGGCACCTCGTTTTCGACCAAGACACCGGTGCTGAAGGATTTCCTGGTGCGGTTCCCGGCCACGGTCGAACTCGCCATCTTCGCCATGATCTTCGCCGTCATCTTCGGTGTCGCCTTCGGCATTTTCGCCGCCATCCGCCGCGGCTCCTGGTTCGACCAGCTGACCATGGGCACCGCGCTCGCCGGCTATTCCATGCCGATCTTCTGGTGGGGGCTGCTGCTGATCATCGTGTTTTCCGGTACGCTGCACTGGACGCCGGTCTCCGGCCGCATCGACCTTCTCTATTTCTTCAAGCCGGTGACCGGCTTCATGACCATCGATTCCCTGATCTCGGGGCAGAAGGGCGCCTTCCGCTCGGCGGTGTCGCACCTCATACTGCCCACCATCGTGCTTGGCACCATTCCGCTGGCGGTCATCGCCAGGCAGACGCGATCGGCTATGCTCGAAGTGTTGGGCGAGGACTATGTGCGCACCGCGCGCGCCAAGGGACTGGCGCCGCGCCGTGTCATCGGCCTGCATGCCTTCCGCAATGCGCTGATCCCGGTCGTCACCACCATCGGCCTGCAGGTCGGCACGCTGCTCACCGGCGCCATCCTGACCGAGAGCATCTTTTCGTGGCCGGGTATCGGCAAGTGGATGATCGACGCCATCTCCAAGCGCGATTATTTCACCGTGCAGGGCGGGTTGCTTTTGATCGCGCTGATCGTCATGTCGGTGAACCTTATCGTCGACGTGCTCTATGCCATCATCAACCCGCGTATCCGGGCGAATTGACATGACCAATGAAGGCCCAGCCACCATCGAAGCCGCGACCGTCGTCAAGCCGCAGGATGCCCGGCTGCAGATGTTCGCCGAGTTCTGGCACTATTTCTCGATCAACAAGGGCGCTGTGATCGGTCTCTTCGTCTTCGCCCTGCTGATCCTGATCGCCATCTTCGCGCCGCTGCTCGCACCGCATTCGCCTGACGATCAGTTCCGCGACTTCTTCCTGACGCCGCCGGCCTGGCAGGCGGGCGGCAACGCGCAGTTCCTGCTCGGCACCGACGCCGTCGGCCGCGATATGCTGTCGCGCCTGATCTATGGCTCGCGCTTTTCGCTCGCCATCGGTTTCGTCGTCGTCACCACGGCGCTGATCTCCGGCGTCATCCTCGGCCTGCTCGCCGGCTACTGCCGTGGCTGGGTCGACACGCTGATCATGCGCATCATGGACATCATCCTGGCCTTCCCATCGCTGCTGTTGGCGCTGGTGCTGGTCGCGGTGCTCGGCCCCGGCCTCGTCAACGCCATGATCGCCATCGCCTTCGTGCTGCAGCCGCATTTCGCCCGGCTCACCCGTGCCGCGGTGATGGCGGAAAAGACCCGCGAATATGTGGTCTCGGCCAAGGTCGCCGGCGCCAGCCATCTCAGGCTGATGCTGGTCACCATCCTGCCCAACTGCATCGCCCCGCTGATCGTGCAGGCGACGCTGTCCTTCTCCAACGCCATCCTCGAGGCCGCCGCCCTTGGCTTCCTCGGCATGGGCGCGCAGCCGCCGACACCCGAATGGGGCACGATGCTCGCCGAAGCGCGCGAATTCATCCTGCGCGCCTGGTGGGTGGTGACCTTCCCCGGCCTTGCCATTCTGATCACCGTCTTTGCCATCAACCTGATCGGCGACGGCCTGCGCGACGCCCTCGACCCCAAGCTGAAGAGGTCGTGAGCATGTCGCTGCTCGAGATCAAGAACCTCACCGTTTCCTTCGACACCGCCGCCGGGCCGTTCATGGCCGTGCAAGGCATCGACCTTTCGATCGAGCCGCGTGAGGTGCTGGCGATCGTCGGCGAGTCCGGTTCCGGCAAGTCGGTGTCGATGCTGGCGGTCATGGGGCTGTTGCCCAACACCGCGACGGTCAAGGCCGACCGCATGGCCTTCGACGGCGTCGACCTGTTGAAGCTCAGCCCGTCCGAACGCCGCAAGATCGTCGGCAAGGACATTTCTATGATCTTCCAGGAGCCGATCGCCAGCCTCAACCCGTGCTTCACGGTCGGTTTCCAGATCGAGGAGGTGCTGCGTTTCCACATGGGCATGGATCGTGCCCAGCGCCGGGCACGCGCCATCGAGCTGATGAAGCTGGTCGGCATTGCCGATCCGGAAGAACGGCTGAGTTCGTTTCCGCACCAGATGTCGGGCGGCCAGTGCCAGCGCGTCATGATCGCGATCGCGATTGCCTGCAATCCGAAGCTTTTGATCGCCGACGAGCCGACGACCGCGCTGGACGTCACCATCCAGAAGCAGATCCTCGATCTGCTCGTCTCGCTGCAGGCCAAATACGGCATGGGCCTGATCATGATCACCCACAATATGGGCGTGGTGGCCGAGACCGCCGACCGCGTCATCGTCCAGTACAAGGGCCGCAAGATGGAAGAGGCCGACGTGTTGTCGCTGTTTGAATCGCCCAAGAGCAATTACACGCGCGCGCTGCTCTCGGCGTTGCCGGAAAATGCCGTCGGCGACCGGCTGCCGACCGTTTCCGACATGCTGTTCGAGCCTGCCCCCTCGGTAGCGGGAGCCTCCGCATGAGCACCACGGTCCTCGAAGGCAAGAACATCGTTCGCGACTATCATATCGGCGGTGGCCTGTTCACCGGGCCGCGCACCGTGCATGCGGTCAAGGGCGTCTCCTTCACCGTGGACAAGGGCAAGACGCTCGCCATCGTCGGCGAAAGCGGCTGTGGCAAGTCCACGCTCGCCCGCATCATCACCTTGATCGATCCCGCGACGTCGGGCGAGCTGTTCATCGACGGCAACAAGGTCGATATCGCCAAAGGCGGATTGACCAAGGAAATGCGCCGCAAGGTGCAGATCGTCTTCCAGAATCCCTACGGATCGCTCAATCCGCGCCAGAAGATCGGCGACGTGCTGGGCGAGCCGCTGCTCATCAACACCGACAAGCCAGCGGCCGAACGGCGCGACCTCGCCATGAAGATGCTGAAGAAGGTCGGCCTCGGCCACGAACACTACAACCGCTATCCGCACATGCTCTCGGGCGGTCAGCGCCAACGCATCGCCATCGCCCGCGCGCTGATGCTGAACCCCAGCCTGCTGGTGCTGGACGAGCCGGTTTCGGCGCTTGACCTCTCGGTTCAGGCGCAGGTGCTCAACCTGCTCGCCGACCTGCAGGACGAGTTCCAGCTGACCTATGTCTTCATCAGCCACGACCTGTCGGTGGTGCGCTACATCGCCGACGATGTGATGGTGATGTATTTCGGCGAGGCCGTCGAATACGGCTCGCGCGACGAGGTCTTTTCGGACCCCAAGCACAGCTACACCAGGACGCTGTTTGCCGCCACGCCGCGCGCCGACGTGGCAAGCATCAAGGCGAGGCTGGCGAAGAAGAAGGCGGCCTGACCGGAGGTCAGGCACGGCCCATCCGGCTACGACAGCTTGGCGATGATAGCGCGCAGCGCCTCGCCGAATTTGTGGATCTCCTCGACCGTGTTGTAGTGCACCAGCGAGGCGCGGATGGCGCCGCTGTCCATCGACAGGTTGAGGCGTTTCATCAGGCGGGGCGCATACATATGGCCGTCGCGGATGCCGATCTGCATATCGGCCATTTCCTCGACGATGCGCTGCGGCGACAGCTTGCCGATGTTGAAGCAGAAGGTCGGCACGCGCTCGTTGAGGCGGGCCTCGTCGGCGACACCGTAGATGGTCGCGCCGCAGGCCTTCAGCACGCCCATCATCTCGCGCGCCAGCAGCAACTCATAGTCGCGGATGGCGCCCATGCCGGCGACGATGTTGTCGCGCCGCGAGCGGTTGTTGGAGGGGGCGAGATTGCGGCCGATCAGTTCAAGATACTGCACGGCGGCATCCATGCCCGACACGTTCTCGTAGATGAATGTGCCGGCCTCGACCTTGTAGGGCGGCTCGTCCGGGATGAAATCCTCGCGGAAGGTCGGCAGGCGTTTCAGCGTCTCGAAGCGGCCCCAGAGGAAACCCATATGCGGCGAGAAATTCTTGTAGCCGGAACAAACGAGATAATCGCAATCCCAGGCCTGCACGTCGATCAGCCCGTGCGGTCCGTAATGCACGCAATCGAGGAACACTTCGGCGCCAACCCTATGCGCGATGTCAGCGACCGAGGCGACATCGACGATCGAGCCGATCGAGTGCGCCGTCACCGTGCAGGCGACCAGCCGAGTGCGGTCCGAAACCAATGGCTTGAGATCGTCGACATGCAGATTGCCATCCTCGCGCATGCGCCACCATTTGAACTTGGCGCCGGCGGATTCCAGCGCCAGCCAGGTGGCGATGTTGGCATCATGGTCCATGTCGGTGACGACGATCTCATCACGCTCGGAAAGCATCTGGCCGATGCCGAGGCTGACCAGGCGGATGAAGGAGGTGGCGTTCATGCCGAAGCAGATTTCCGCCGGGTTGGTGGCATTGATCAGCAGGGCGACGCTTGTCCGAGCATCGGCGACCGACTGATCGACGGTGACGCTGCGGCCATAGCGGCCGCCGCGCTGCACATTGTGCGAGACCAGGTGGTTGGTCACCGCGTCGAGCACGCTCTGCGGAATCTGTGCCCCGGCGGCATTGTCCATGAAGATGAAATCGCCGGCTCGCTGCAGGGCGGGGAACATGGCGCGGATGGTGTCGACGGGGAAGCCGCCAGTGGCCTGGGGATTGCTCAATTGTATCTCCTGCGAAGTGCTTGCGGGGTGGTAGGTGGCTAGCGGGCCTTCTCGTCCTTGAAGCGGGCTTCAAGCAGGCTGACGAGACGAACCATCGGCCAAAGGAAGATGAGATAGACCAGTGCGGCGCCGATCAGCGGCGAGGGGTTGGCGTAGAGCGACTGTGCGTTGGTCGCTTCCTTGAGCAGTTCCGGCAGGGCCACGGTGGAGGCCAGCGAAGTGTCCTTGAACATCGAGACGCAGTTGCTGGTCATCGGCGGGATGACGACGCGCACCGCCTGCGGCAGCACCACCTTGCGCAAGGTCAAAAGGAACGGCAGGCCAAGCGCCTGCGAGGCCTCGAACTGGCCGCGCGGAATGCTCTCTATGCCGGAGCGAAACACTTCGGCCGAATAGGCCGACATGATGATGGCGAACGCGGTCACTGCCGACGCCCAGGACGACAGGCGTATGCCGAGGAACGGCAGCGCGTAGTAGATCAGGATCAGCACGACGAGGACCGGCAAGGCGCGAAAGATGTCGGTGTAGCCGACCGCCAGCCAGCGCAGCGGCTTCGGTGCGTAGAGCCGCAACAGGCTGATCACCAGGCCGATGGGAATGCCGATACCGATGCTGAGCAGGCCAAGCAGCAGCGTGTTCAGAAAGCCGCGCAGCAGTGCCGGCAGGCTCGACGCGATGACGTCGGCGTTGAAGAAAGTGTCGATCAGCGACATCAGAGCATTCCCGAACGGTGTTGCGTCATCTGACGCCAGAGCCCGACCCGGAACATCAAGATCGGCTCTGCCGAACGGATGCTGGTCCCGGGAAGGTTATGCGTGAAAACGGGACGTGCCGACCCTTTTTGGAGCCGGCACGCCTTCCGTCCTGTCGGCCGCAGCTCAGGCCTTGGGCAGCGGCATTTCCTTGACGGTCGAGGAATCGGCCGGGGCGTCGCTGCCGAACCACTTCTTGTGGATCGCGGCCAGCGTGCCGTCCTTCTTCATCGCCGTCAGCGCGTCGTTGAGCTTGCCGAGCAGCGGATGATCCTTTGTCATCATCAGGCCGTACTGCTCGCCGGTCTTGATGCGCTGCTTGACCTTCAGGTCCTTCATCTTGGTGAAGGAATATTCCATGCCGGGAATGTCGCTGACGGCGGCGTCGATGCGGCCGGCGCTGAGGTCGAGCAGCAGGTTCTGCTGCGTGTCATAGCCCTTCACGTCGCTGAAGCCGTCGGCTTCCTGGTGCGCCTTGACCCAGGTCTCGCCGGTCGAGCCGGAGAGCACGCCAACGATCTTGCCCTTGAGGTCTGCCTCGGCGTTGACCGCGCTGTCGGTCTTGGTGGCGATGCCCATGTCGGAATCATAATAGGGCTGGGTGAAGGACTGCGACTTCAGCCGCTCCGGCGTGATCGTGATCGACGAGATGGCGACGTCGATACGCTTCGAGGTGGTCGCGGCGAACAGTGCCTGGAAGCCGAGGTCGGCGATGTCGGTTGTCATGCCGACGCGCTTGGCCGCCTCGTTGACGATGTCGACCTCAAAACCTTCGAAGGTGCCGCTCTCGTTCTTGTATTCGAAGGGCGGATTGGTCGGGTAGGCGCCGACATTGAGCACATCGGCGGCGAAGGCGGTTGCCGGTCCAGCGGCGATGCCGATTGCCGCGGCGAAAAGGATGAGATTGCGACGGTTGAGCTTCATTGGTGGTCCCTCTGGGGTGTTCCCTCTGGTTGTTGATCGAGCGGGCTGCCCCGCACGGTTTCTTGCCGTCCCGCCTCCCAGCGGGGCGTCAATTCATGTGGCGACCATGCGCTCGGCCGTGGCCGCGATCTGGTCGCGGTCGCCTTCACGCGCAGGCACGGCAAGGTTGGTCTCGGTATGCAGGTCGCGGATCCGGGCGCGGACGCGATCGAAAGCACAGCGCGCGCTGGACGATGACTGGGGCAGCACAAACGACAAAGGACTGAAACCCCTCCCACCCGGAGCACCCGCGATGAGCTGCCCGGAAACCCTCCAGCCCGACAGTCTCCATCGATCTTGAATGCTTATCCAAAGTGCGGCGCTTTTCAAGGTAAAAGTTTTAAGCTTAAAAAAGTTTCCCGGCTTGCTGCTCGACTGGGCGCTAGCGCGGGTCTTCCCGCGCCAGTTCCGCCCGGGCGGCGGCATAATTGGCCGCGCCGCCCGCACCGAGAAACATCGTGTCGCTGGCCAGGACGAAAAAGCTGGCGCCGACGGCTGCCCATTGGCCGACGGTTTGCGGGCTGGCGCAAAATATGCCGGAGGCCTTGCCGTGCGCGATCGTCACGCCGATGATCCTGCAGATCGCAGCCGCGAGCTTGTCGGCGCCCTTCGGTCCGATCGCATCGATCGACACGGAGAGATCGCCGGGGCCGACGAAGATCACGTCGACGCCGTCGACATCGGCGATCGCCTCGATGTTGGCCAACCCCTCGGCGGTTTCGACCTGGACCGCCACGACGATCCTGTCATTGGCGCCGGCCAGGTATTCTGGAATGCGATAGCCATAACCGGCTGCGCGGCCGGGTCCGACGCCGCGCTCGCCCAGCGGCGGATAACGCGATGCCGTCACCGCCATCGCAGCTTGGGCCGGTGTCGAGACGCGTGGCACCAGCACGCCTTGCGCGCCGCTGTCCAATGCCGCCTGGATGGCTTCGGGCGCATGGCCGGGAACGCGCACCATCGCCGGCACACGGTGGACATCGGCGGCGCGTATCATCGTTTCGACGATGTCGCGCGAGATCTGCGCGTGCTCCCAGTCGATGCAGAGGAAGTCGAGGCCGGACAGCGCCATCACCTCGACCGCGACGGGATGCGGAATGGCGCAGAAGGACCCGACGAGGCTGGTCTTGCCGATGCATTTCTGGCGGAACTCGTTCATGCCGATCCCTTCTCTCATCCCACCAAGTTCATATCGGCAAACCAGTGCGACGCGAAGCTATTTCAGGCTTGAAATATTTTCGCGCGGGCCTAGCCTACGGCCTCCCGCCCGCGAGTTCCCGAGATGATCGAAGCACATCCGTTGCACGGCTCCAACAAACTCAAGCTTGGCGTCTTCTCGACCAACGCCGATGGCGGTCTTGCCATATCGGATGTGCCGGAGCGCTGGACGGCGAGCTGGCAGGACAATCTGACGGCCGCCCAGATCGCCGACCGCGCCGGGCTGGAGTTCATGTTGCCGATCGCACGCTGGCGTGGCTTTGGCGGCCGCAACAAGGTGCGTGAATCGTCGTTCGAGACCTTCACCTGGGCGGCGGCGCTCAGCGTGGCCACCGACCGTATCGGCCTGTTCATGACCGTGCACGTGCCGCTTGTGCACCCGCTCTATGCCGCCAAGGCGCTGGCGACCGTCGACCACATCAGCCAGGGCCGTGCCGGTTTGAACATCGTCTGCGGCTGGAACCCGAAGGAATTCGGCATGTTCGGCACACCGCTGGTCGAGAAGGGTTACGACCAGGCGGCCGAATGGATCGAAATTCTGGAGAAGCTCTACGCGTCGGCGGAGCCGCTCGAGTATCAAGGCACCTATTATCACCTCAAGGAGGCGGTCAGCCGGCCGGCCAGCCTGCAGCTTCCGCGCCCGGTGACCATGAACGCCGCTTTCGGCGGCCCGGGCCGCGATTTCGCCGCCGCCAGATGCGATTATCTGTTTACGACCTTCTCCGAAATGGCCGACGCCGGCAAGCATGTCGCCGACATCAGCGAGCGGGCCGACAAGGTTGGCCGGGAGGTCGGCGTCTACACCGTGGCACATGTCGTCTGCCGCCCGACCATGGAAGAGGCGCAGGCCTATTACAGGCGCTATGCCGTCGATCTGGCGGATCACGAGGCGGTCGATGCGCATATGGCCGGCAAGAAGGAATTCTCGCAATCCCATGACCCGCATGCCTATGACGCATACCGGCAGCGTTTTGCCGGCGGCGCCGGCACCTATCCGCTGGTTGGAACGCCGCAAACGATTGCCGCCGACATGGCCGCCATTGCCGCGCACGGCTATCAGGGCATCGCCCTGTCCTTCGTCAACTACACTCAGGAGCTGCCTTACTTCTGCGACCACGTGCTGCCGCTGCTCAGGCAAGCCGGCCTTCGCGAATAGCGGTGGTGAGCATTCGGAATTAGCCGAAGCTTTCCCAACGTCGTCATCCCTGGGCGAAGCAGGAGCGAAGCTCCGTCGCGGAGACCCTGGGATCCATGCCGCGACTTCAATCGTGGAATGCAGCGGATCAAAATTCTGGACTGCGGCGACGCTTTGGAGTCCCGGCATGGATCCTGGGGTCTGCGCCGCGTCGCTGCGCTCCTTGCTTCGCCCCAGGATGACGAAGCGATGGCGGTTATTCCGGAATAACGGCGGTGGCCTGGATCTCCACCTTGGCGCGGTCCTCCACCAGCGCCACCACCTGCATGGCGGCCATTGCCGGAAAATGCCGGCCGATCACTTCGCGATAGGCCTCGCCAATCCCCTTGAGATTGCCGAGATATTCGGCCTTGTCGGTGAAATACCAGGTCATCGAGGTGATGTGCCGTGGCTCCGCGCCGGCCTCGGCCAGCACCGCGACGATGTTCTGGAGGGTCTGCCGCACCTGGCCGGCGAAATCGTCGGTCTCGAACTGGCATTGCCCGTTCCAGCCGACCTGGCCGCCGACGAAGACGAGCTTGCCGCGCGCCGCCACGCCGTTGGCGTAGCCGACGGGTTTTGCCCAGCCTTCCGGCTGCAGGATCTCGTGCATGTCGTCTCTCCGCTATCCAATATCGGGTCCGCAATATCCGTGTCGAAAACAATTCAGTCCGTGGTCACGACCCGTTCAGGCCGCGCCCATCACTTGCCGCGCGATCACCACCTTCTGCACGTCCGAAGCGCCCTCATAGATGCGCAGCGCGCGGATTTCGCGATACAGGCTCTCGACGATGTGGCCTTTGCGGACACCGTCGCCGCCATGCAGTTGCACCGCTTTGTCGATCACCTCCTGCGCCTTGTCTGTGGCGAACAGCTTGGCCATCGCCGCCTCTCGGGTGACGCGGGCGGCGCCCATGTCCTTGGTCCAGGCGGCGCGGTAGACCAGCAGCGCCGCCGCATCGACGTCGAGGGCCATGTCGGCGATATGGCCCTGCACCATCTGCAACTCGGCCATCGGCGCGCCGAACAGCTTGCGCTCGGCCACTCTGTTGATGCTTTCATCGAGCGCCCGGCGGGCAAAGCCGAGCGCTGCCGCACCGACCGTCGAGCGGAACACGTCGAGCACCGACATGGCGATGCGAAAGCCGTCGCCCGGCCTGCCGATCAGCGCCGAGGTGGGAACACGAACCTCGTCGAACGACAAACGCGCCAGCGGATGCGGCGCAATCACTTCCAGCCGCTCGGCAATGTCGAGGCCCTTGGCATCGCCCGGCACGATGAAGGCCGAGAGGCCCTTGGCGCCCGGCGCTTCGCCGGTGCGGGCAAAGACGACATAGAAATCGGCGATGCCGCCATTCGAAATCCAGGTTTTTTCGCCGGTGAGAACATAGTTGTCGCCATGGCGGGTCGCCGTCATTTCCGTGTTGGCGACATCGGATCCGGAGCGCGGCTCCGACAGGGCGAAGGCGGAGATCGCCTTGCCGGCGCGCGTCTTAGCCAGCCATTGCCGTTGGTCAGCCGTTCCGAACAGGCTGAGCGCACCGGTGCCGAGCCCCTGCATGGCGAAAGCGAAATCGGCCAGCCCGTCATGGCGCGCCAGCGTCTCGCGCGTGATGCACAAGGAACGCACGTCGAGCGGGCCCGGATTGTCAGTGTCGACAGCCGTCGGCTTCAGCCAGCCATCGCGGCCAAGCATGGCCACCAGCTCGCGGCAGGCAGCGTCGATGTCACGATGATCGACGGGGAGGTTCTTGGCGCACCAGGCGTCGAGGTGTTCTGCGAGCTCGCGATGGCGATCTTCGAAGAACGGCCAGGCGAGGAAAGAGCGGTCAGGCATGTCTGCCTCCGCAGCTCTGCGAGGTTTGCGCTCTACGGCGCCCCCCTCTGTCCTGCCGGACATCTCCCCCACAAGGGGGGAGATTGGCGGTTTCGACGCCCCGCTCGTCCTTGCGACGTTGAAAATTGGCGAAAGCGGTGATGACAGCCAATCTCCCCCCAAGTGGGGGAGATGTCCGGCAGGACAGAGAGGGGCGCTGTCCCGCCGGCATGTCCTTCTCTGGCGAAGAAAACATCCTCAATTCCCCTCGAACACCGGCTTTTCCTTGGCCACAAAAGCCCGATACGCCCGCTCGAAATCGCGGGTCTGCATGCAGATCGCCTGCGCCTGCGCTTCCGCCTCGATCGCCTGGTCGAGGCCCATCGACCATTCCTGGTTGAGCTGCGTCTTGGTGATGCCGTGGGCGAAGGTCGGGCCCGAGACGATGCGGGCCGCCATCTCCAGCGCATCGGCCTCGAGAGCCGCCGCATCGACCAGCCTGTTGTAGAAGCCCCAGCGCTCGCCTTCCGCCGCCGTCATGGTTCGGCCGGTGTAGAGCAGTTCGGCGGCGCGGCCCTGGCCGATGATGCGCGGCAGGATCGCGCAGGCGCCCATGTCGCAGCCGGCCAAGCCCACGCGTGTGAACAGGAAGGCGGTCTTGGCCTCCGGCGTGGCGATGCGGATGTCGGAACTCATGGCGATGATGGCGCCGGCGCCGACCGCGACACCGTCAACCGCCGCGATGATCGGCTTGCCGCAATTCAGCATCGCCTTGACGAAATCGCCGGTCATGCGGGTGAAGGCGAGGAGCTGCTTCATGTCCATCTTGACCAGCGGACCGATGATGTCGTGGACATCGCCGCCGGAGCAGAAATTGCCGCCATTGGACAGGAACACCACGGCGTCGACATCGTCGGCATAGACAAGATCGCGGAACGTGTCGCGCAACTCGGCATAGCTGTCGAAGGTCAGCGGGTTCTTGCGCTCAGGCCGGTCGAGCCGGACCTTGGCGATCCGGCCCTCGACCTCCCACAGGAAATGCTTCGGCTTGCGGCCGGCCATTGCAGTCATTCGCGTCCCTCCCAGTTGCTGCGGAACGAGGTCAGCATGCCGGTCAGCCGGCGGGCATCCTCCTCGCTGACCTTGCCCAGCAATTCACCGATCCAGCCCTCATGCGCGGCGGCGATGGTGGCAAAGGACTTGGTGCCCTCCTCGGTCAACCGCACCATCGAGGTGCGGCGGTCGCCATTGCGGCGTGCACGCGCCACCAGTCCTTCGGAAACCAGACGGTCGACGATGCCGGTGACATTGCCGTTGGAGACCAGCAGGAAGCGCGAGAGGTCGCTCATCAGCATGCCTTCCGGCGCCCGGTAGAGTGCTGCCATGACGTCGAAGCGCGGCAGCGTCGTATCGAATTCCTTCTTCAGCCGCTCGCGCAACTCGGCCTCGATCGTGCGCGAGGCGCGCAGCAGCCTGATCCAAAGACGCAGCCGGTCCTTGCCGGGTCCCGATGGCACGGGCAGGGGGCCGGCTACCATGTTTCACCTCCCGAGATCGAAATCGCCTGTCCGGTGATCGACGCCGCAGCATTGCCGCACAGCCAGAGCACGGCGGCGGCTACTTCCTGAGGCTGGATGAAACGGCCCTGCGGATTGGTCGAGGCCAGGCTCGCCCGTGCCTCGTCAGCCGAGCGTCCGGTCTTTTCGACGATGCGCTGGATGGACTCCTCCAGCATGTCGGTCTCGACGAAGCCAGGACACACCGCATTGACGGTGACGCCGGATTTCGCCGTCTCGGCGGCAAGCGCCCGCATCAGACCGACGACGCCATGCTTGGCCGCTACATAGGGCGCGACATAGGCGTAGCCTTTCAGACCGGCGGTCGAGGCGATGAAGACGATGCGGCCTGCCTTGCGCGCGGCCATGCCGGCCAGCGCCGGCTTCACCGTCAGGAAGGCTCCGGTCAAATTGACGTCGAGCGTCCGCTGCCAGTCGGCAAGCGTCGTCTTGTGCGCCGGCGTGCTGCCGGCCATGCCGGCATTGGCGACGACGATGTCGAACGGTCCGCGCGCGGCCTCGGCCTGTGTGTAGAGCGCGGCCATCGCCGCCTCATTGGTGACGTCGGCGGCAATGCCATGGATGCGGTCGTTTTCGCTGGCAACCTTCGCGAGTTCAGCTTCGCGACGCCCACATATGGTCACGTCGACACCAGCCTCGGCTAACGCCAGCGCGATGGCCCGGCCGACGCCGGATCCGCCGCCGGTGACCAGCGCGTGCTTGCCGGGAATCGTGGCCGCCGCTGTCATACTTTCAGCCCCGCCGCCGCTTCGCGCTCAGCCAGCCGGTAGATTTGGTCGCGTCCGGGCAGATAGGGATCCGGCCATTTAACGCCACGGTCGCCGAGCGTCACCGCCGCATGCAGCGTCCAGTAGGGATCCGCGAGATGCGGCCGTGCCAGCGCCACCAGATCGGCGCGGCCGGCCATCAGGATCGAATTGACATGATCCGGTTCGTAGATGTTGCCGACCGCCATCGTCGCCATGCCGACCTCGTTGCGGATGCGGTCCGAAAACGGCGTCTGGAACATGCGGCCATAGACCGGCTTGGCAGCAATCGAGGTCTGGCCGGCCGAGACGTCGCATATGTCGACGCCCGCCTCATGCAGCATGCGCGCGATCTCGACGGCGTCGGCCGGCGTCACGCCTTCGATCCCGACCCAGTCATTGGCCGAAATGCGCACCGAGATCGGTTTTCCCGTCGGCCAGGCGGCGCGCACCGCACGGAAGATCTCGAGGGGATAGCGCATGCGGTTTTCCAGCGAACCGCCATAGGCGTCAGTGCGCCCGTTGGTGACCGGCGTGATGAACGACGACAGGAGATAGCCGTGCGCCGCATGGATCTCCAGCATGTCGAAGCCGCAGCGATCGGCCATTTTGGCGGAGGCCACGAACTGGTCGCGCACCAAATCCATGTCGGCGCGATCCATCGCCTTCGGCACCTGATTCTGCGGCGACCACGCGACGGCCGATGCCGCCATGACAGGCCAGTTACCCGAGTCCAGCGGCACGTCAGTGCCTTCCCAGCCGACACGGGTCGAACCCTTGGCGCCGGAATGGCCGATCTGGGCGCAGATCTTCGCTTCGGTTTCGGTATGGACGAAATCGACCAGCCGCCTCCACGCCACCTCATGTTCGGGCGCGTAGAAGCCGGGGCAGCCAGGCGTGATCCGCCCTTCCGGGCTGACGCAGGTCATCTCGATATAGACAAGCCCGGCGCCGCCCTTGGCGCGCTCGGCATAATGGGTGAAATGCCAATCGGTTGGGCAGCCGTCGACGGCCTTGTACTGCGCCATCGGCGAAACGACGACGCGGTTGTTGAGAACCATGTCGCGCAGCTTGAAGGGGGCGAACATCGGCGCCCGGCGCAGCCTGTTGCCGCCGGCACCAGCCTGGCGCTGAAACCACTCTTCTGCGCCGCCCAGCCATTCGGCATCGCGCAGCCGCAAATTCTCGTGGCTGATGCGTTGCGAACGGGTCAAGAGCGAATAGTTGAACTGCACTGGATCGAGACCGAGATAGCGCTCGACCTCCTCGAACCATTCCAGAGAATTGCGCGCCGCCGATTGCAGCTTCAGCACCTCGGTGCGGCGAGCGTCCTCATATTTGCGGAACGCGGCCTCGAGGTCCGGTTCGGTCTCGACATAGTCGGCCAGCGCCACCGCGCTTTCCAGGGCGAGTTTGGTGCCGGAGCCGATCGAGAAATGCGCCGAGGCCGCGGCGTCGCCCATCAGCGCCAGATTCTTGTAGGACCAGCGCTCGCACAGCACGCGCGGGAAATTGATCCAGGCCGAGCCCCTGATGTGGTTGGCGTTGGTCATCAGCGCATGGCCGCCAAGATGTTTGGCGAAGATGCGCTCGCAGACCGCGATGGACTCCTGCTGCGACATCGCGCCGAAGCCGAAGGCGGCCCAGGTCTGTTCGCTGCATTCGACAATGAAGGTCGCGGTCTCGCTGTCGAACTGGTAGGCGTGCGCCCACACCCAGCCATGCTCGGTCTTTTCGAAGATGAAGGTGAAGGCGTCGTCGAATTTCTGGTTGGTGCCAAGCCAGACGAACTTGCATTTGCGGGTGTCGATGTCGGGCTTGAAAATGTCGACGAAGGTATTGCGCGCCCTGGAGTTCAGCCCGTCGGCGGCGACGACCAGGTCATGCGTCTCCATATAGGGGCGGGGGTCGGCGATGTCGGTTTCGAACATCAGCTTGACGCCGAGTTCGCGCGCGCGCCGCTGCAAGAGCACCAGCAGGCGCTTGCGGCCGATGCCGCAGAAGCCGTGGCCCGACGAGACCGTGCGCACGCCGTCATGGATGACGGCGATGTCGTCCCAATAGGCGAAATGCTTCTTGATCCAGACGGCGCTGACGGGATCATTCTCAGCAAGATTATCGAGCGTCTCGGCCGACAGCACGACGCCCCAGCCGAACGTGTCGTCGGCGCGATTGCGCTCGAACACCGTCACGTCGTGCGCGGCGTCCCTCAGTTTCATCGAAATGGCAAAGTAGAGGCCGGCTGGTCCGCCGCCGAGAACCGCAACCTTCATCTGTGCGATCTCCTCTTCGCTTGCTGTGCCTCAGTATCGCGCCGGAGGTAAGATATTTCAAGCTTAAAGTTTTATGTCGAAATGATTAGGCGGGGATTGCGTGGCGCGCTTGCGTGACGTCCCTGCAAGCGCGCCGCGGGAGATCATTTCTCCGGGTTCTTCGGGCTCCACAGCACGGTCTCGGCACCCTTCTCATAGGCCATGCCGTTGGGATAGCTGATCGCTTCCAGTTGCAAGCCCCAGGGTGCCTGGAAATAGAGGATGGTCTGGCCGGCGGCGGGCCCTTCCTTGACCGGCAGCGGCCCCATCCGTGTCTTCACGCCCTTGCCGTCGAGATAGGCTTTCGCCGCGGCAACGTCGTCGACGTAGAAGGCGATGTGGAAGCCGCCAATGTCGCTGTTCTTCGGTGTCAGGTCCTTCTGGTCGGGCGCGGTGTATTTGAACAGCTCGATGTTCGATCCGCTACCGCACCGGACCATGGTGATCTGCTCGATGACCGCCTTCGGATCGACGCCCAGCACGTCCTGCATGAAGGTGCCCTTGTCGTCGGCGAACGGTCCGAACGACATCGCCTTCTTGCAGCCCACGACTTCGGTGAAGAAATCGACCGCCTGCTTCATGTCGGGAACCGTGATGCCGGTATGGTCGTGTCCGCGCATGCCGGGGATCGAATCCGCCGCCGCCGCTCCCATCGATCCGAGCAGGATCGCGGCGAGCATCGTGCCGCGGGTTGCGTAGTTCATGTTACCCTCCGTTCGCGGGCTGATTTCGCCCCCATGCACGTCCGAGGCCCGCTCTTCGGCGTGCGGGATGAAAAGTCTTATGCCGGCGCCTTCGCGGGCGGCCGCAGCCAGTCCGCGTCGATCTCGGGAAGCGGAATGGCGGCAAGCAGGTCTCGCGTGTAAGTCTCCCTGGGATTGTCGAACAGCGCATCCGTGGCGCTCTGCTCGACGATGCTGCCCTCGCGCATGACGATCACCTGTTGGCAGAGCCGCCGGATGACCGACAGGTCGTGGCTGATGAAGGCGACCGTCAGGCCCATCTCCGCCGCGAGCTTCTCCAGCAAGGTCAGGATCTGCGCCTGTGTCGAGACGTCGAGCCCGGAGACGATCTCGTCGGCCAGCAAGAATTTCGGCGACAGCGCCAGCGCGCGCGCAATGCCGACGCGCTGGCGCTGGCCGCCCGACAGCTGGTGCCGGTAGCGGCTGGCGAAGCTCTGCGGCAGGCCGACGCGTTGCAGTGCCTCTGCGACGCGGGATTTCAGATTGTCGCCAAGCCCGTTCTGCTTCAGCGGTGCGGCGATGATGCTGGCAATGGTGCGGCGCGGGTTGAGCGATGACATCGGATCCTGGAAGATCATCTGCAGGTCGCGGCGCAGCGGCCGCAGTGCCGCCTCCGGCAGTTGGGTGATGTCACGGCCCTCGAAACGGATGCTGCCGGCACTCGGCTCCAGCAGCCGGACCAAAGCGCGACCAAGCGTCGATTTTCCGGATCCGGATTCACCGACGATGCCGGTGACAGAGCCCTTTGGCAGGTCGAAATCCAGGCCTTTCAGAATTTCGGCCAGCGGCGCGCGGCCGATAAGCGGCTTGCGCGTCATGTCGGGCAGCGCGACCTTCAGCCCGCGCACGGAAAACAGCGGCTCAGCCATGCGGGCGCCTCCATGCCTGGTCGGCTGCCGCGATCTCGGCGGCAAGTCCGGCCAGAACCGTCTCGTCCACCGGCTTCAGCGAGGCGAAGGGGTCGGTGTAGCGTGGCGTCGCAGCCATCAGCGCCCGGGTGTACGGATGCCGGGGTGCCGCGAAGAGATCAGCGGTCTCGGCCTCTTCCACCACCTTGCCGGCATAGAGCACCGACACTTTCTGGCTGATCTTGGCGACGACGCCAAGATCATGGGTGACGAACAGGATCGCGGTGCCGTGCTCGCGCTGCAACGCGGCGATCAGCCGAAGGATCTGCTTCTGCACGGTGACATCGAGCGCCGTGGTCGGCTCGTCGGCGACGATCAGCCGTGGCTCGGCGGCAAAGGCGGCGGCAATCAGCACGCGTTGGCGCATGCCGCCGGACAGTTCGTGCGGATAGCTCTTCAGCACCCGGTCCGGGTCGCGGATCTGTACCTCGTCCAGCAATTGCCTGACACGCTTGTCCGCCTTGTCGCCGCTCCAACCCAGGATGCGCACCAGCCGGTCGGTCATCTGCGGACCGATGCGGCGCGAGGGGTTGAGCGCGGTCAGCGGGTCCTGCGGGATCAGCGCCGTGCGTGCGCCGATCAGCGTGCGCCGCGCCTTGGGCTGGAGTTTGCCGAGGTCTTCGCCCTCGAGCCTCATGTCGCCTTCGACGATGCGCACGCTCGACGGCAGGACGCCCAGCACCGCCTTGCCGATCATCGTCTTGCCGGCGCCGCTTTCGCCGACCAGCGCGCGCACCTCGCCGGGTTGCACGGTGAGCGAAACAGAGCGCAGCACGCGCTGGCCGTTGGCCAGCACCGCGCTCAGATTGGCGATATCGAGACAGGCACTCATCGCAGCACCGGATCGAAACGCGTCTTCAGTGCTTCGCCGAACTGGCTGAACGACAGCACAGTGAGGATCAGCGTGATCAGCGGAAACACCAGCACCCACCAGGCTTGATGGATCGACAGCCGGCCTTCGGCGATGATGCCGCCCCAGGTCGGGTCGTCGGTCGAGATCGACAGATTGACGAAGGACAGGATCGCCTCGACGATGACGGCGATGCCCATTTCCAGCGACAGCAGCGCAACGATCGACGGCACCACGTTGGGCAGCACCTCGCGCAGCATGATGCCGATGCGGCCATAGCCGGCGATGCGGGCATTCTCGACATAGTCCATGCGCGACTGGCCCATGGCTTCGGCGCGGATGACCCGGCAGAAGCGCGTCCAGTCGATGATGGCGATGGCGAGAATGACGGAGCTCAAGCCGGTACCGAGCACGGCGACCAGCAGAATGGCGAAAAGCACCGGCGGGAACGCCATCCAGATGTCAACGATGCGCGAGATGATGCGATCCGCCCAGCCGCCGAAATAGCCCGCGATCAGTCCCAGCATCGAACCGACGGCGCAGGCGGCGATGGCCGACGCGAAAGCAACGATGAAGGCGATGCGGCCACCAAAAATCAGGCGCGAGAGCAGGTCGCGGCCGAGGCTGTCGGTGCCAAGCCAATAGCCAGGCTCGGCGCCATCGAGCCAGAACGGCGGCAGACGCTCCAGCATCAAATCCTGCGCCAGCGGATCCTGCGGCGCCACCAGCGGCGCGAAAATCGCGGCCAGCAGTGCCAGCAGCAGCCAGCCGCCGGCAAGCCACAGCCTCGGGCTTAATCGGCGCCTGACGATGCGGGCGTCATCCATGGCGAAGCCTCGGATTGAGCAGCGCATACATCATGTCGACGACGAGGTTGATCAGCACGAACAGCAGCGCGAACACCAGCACGATGCCCTGGATCAGCGGCAGGTCGCGGTTGATGACGGCATCGATCGCCATGTTGCCGAGCCCCTCATAGGAGAACAGCCGCTCGACGATGACCGTGCCGCCGATGAGGAAGGTGAATTGCACGCCGATCAGGGTCAGCGTCGGCAGCGCGGCGTTCTTCAGCGCCTCGCGCAGGATGACCTGCGTTTCCGAAAAGCCCTTGACCCGTGCCAGCACGACATAGTCGAAGTCGAGCACTTCCTTCAGCGACTGTTTGAGAAGCTGCGAGATGATCGCCGCCAGCGGCAGCGCCAAAGCCACGGCCGGCATCAGCATGTGCTTCAAGAGATCCCAGGTCAGGTCGAAGCGCAGTCGCAGCAGGCTCTCGAAGAAATAGAACTGCGTCACGAAGGGCAGGTCGAGTTGCGGCGACACGCGGCCCGAAATGTCGAAGATCGGCACCAGCACGCCGAACAGCAGGATCAGCACCAGGCCCCAGAGGAAGTCGGGGATGGAAAGGGCGGCGCCGCTCGCAATATCGATGCCGGCCTCGACCGCCGTGCCGCGTTCGCGCGCGCCGAGTATCGCCGTCGTGCCGCCGATCGCCACCGCCATGACGAGAGCGACGATGGCAAGTTCCAGCGTGGCCGGCAGCCGGTTGAAGACGAGGCCGAGCACGTCTTGCCGCAGCGAGATCGAGGTTCCGAAATCGCCCCTGGCGACACCGGACAGCCAGATGAAGAACTGCTGTACGATCGTCTTGTCGAGCCCGTACAGCGCGCGCAGTCGGGCGATGTCGTCATTGGTGGCGCCGGGCGGCAGCATCATGGCGATCGGATCGCCGGGCGCGACGCGGATGACGACAAAGACGACGACGGCCACGCCGAACAGCGTGATCAACATCGTCAGCAGACGAATCAGGAATCGTTGCAGGAGCATGTAAATCTTTGCAGGAGCCCGTGGGCTCGTATGCCCGATGGAAAATGCGCGCCGTCATTGGCGACGGCGCGCGGCAATTCCAGGCCGATATCAGGCCGGGGTCATCAAGGCCGGCAGCAGCGCGCCTGAGATGTGCTGGACGACTTTGACGCCCTTGGCATGCACGATCGGCTGCGCGTACTGCATCAGCGGCAGCACATAGGCCTGCTCGGCGATGTATTTGTCGACCGCCTTCCAGCCGGCGATGCGCTTGGCCTCGTCTTTTTCTCCCCACAGCGGGTTGATCATGTCGATCAGGTCCTGGCTGTCCCAGACCGAATGCGGGCTCGGCCCATACATGGCAAAGCCGGTCGAGGTGGTCGGATCGCCAATGGCGTTGCCCCAATTGTAGAAGGCCGCGGGCGCGAGCTTGTCGGCGGCGCGCAGCTCGTAGTGCTTGGCGATCTCATAGACCTCGATCGTCGCCTCGATGCCGACCTTGCGCCACATGCCGACGATCGCCTGGATCATCTCATAGTCCTTGGGCTTGAAGCCCTTGGTCGTCTGGATGGTGAACTTGACCGGCTTTTCCGGCGAATAGCCTGAGGCGGCCAGCAGTTCCTTGGCCTTCTCAGGATTGTGCTCCACCTTGATCGAGGCATCGAAGGCCGCGTATTCCGGCGTTTCGAGCGTGGCGATCGGCTGGCCATAGCCGCGCAGCAGCCGCTTGACCAGAAGCTCCTTGTCCACCGCCATGACGGCTGCCTGGCGCACGTTCTTGTCCAGCATCGCTTCGATGTCGTTGAAGAAGATCATGCCGATGTCGGAAACATTCTTGATCGAGCCGGCAAGCCCGTCCTTGGCGATCAGCCGGTCATACTCCTCATAGGGGATTTCGAGCGTCACCTGCGAGGAACCGGATTCGATCTCGGCCACCCGGCTTGCCGCATCGGTGACGAACTTGATCGTCACATTCTCGAAGGCCGGCTTGCCGCCCCAATAGTCGGGATTGGCCTTCAGCCGCAGGAAAGCGTTGCGCTCGAATTTTTCCACCATGTAAGGGCCGGTGCCGATCGGCGCCTTCTCGAAGCCTTCGGCGCCGACCTTCTCGTAATAGGCCTTGGGCATGATGTAGCCGGTCAGGAACGACATCCACTTGAAATAGACCGGATCGAACTGCACGACGTCGCCAGTAATCTTGTTGCCGTCGATCTTGAAATTGTTGACGTTCTTCCAGACGAACTGGATCGGATTGCCGGTCTTCTCGTCGCCCGCCCGCTGCAGCGACCAGACGACGTCTTCCGGTGTGAAGGGCGAGCCGTCATGCCATTTCACGCCTTCGCGCACCGTCATCATGATCTTGGTGCGGTCGTCGTTCCAGCCCCATTCGGTCAGCAGGCCAGGCGCGAAGGACAGGTCCGGCTTCTGCGGGATGAATTGGTCGAACACCGATTGGTAGAGGCCCTGGATGGTCGGGTTGACGGCCGACGGTCCGGTGGTCGGATCCCAGGACGGCAGGTTGACGTTGTAGGCAATGGTCAGTTCGCCGGCGGCAGCCTGGGCGATCTTTGGCAGGCCGACGGCGGCCACGCCAAGTGCCGCGGCACTGTATCCCAGCAATTCGCGTCTGTTGATTGTCATGGTCGTTCCCCTTGTTGGTTTATTTGTCTTCGCGCAGCGTCTTCAGTTCATTGGTTCGGGCTTCGTCGGCAGCAGCGCCTTGCCTCTCGTCGCCTCCATAAAATCGTCTGGCCTACCTCCCGCCAAGCTGTTGCGCGAGCATGAAGCCCGAGGCGGCACCGGTGCCGGCGCCCGGCCATGTCGCGGCGCCGGTGAGATGCAGGTTGGCGACCGGCGTGTTCCAGCCGGCATAGCCGCGCGCCGGGCGGAACAGGAAATTCTGCGCCAGATGGTGGCTGCCGCAGACCTGGTCACCGCCGACGAGGTTCGGGTTCTCACGCTCGAGATCGATCGGCGAGAACACCGCGCGGCCAAGGATCTTTGCGCGCAGGCCGGGCGCGTAGGTCTCGATAATGTCGAGCACGCGCTCGGCATAGGCTTCCTTGACCTGGTCCCAATGTGCTGGCGCGATCTTGGCCGCGGCGTCGCCCGCGATTTCGGCGGGCAGCATGCGCACCTGTATCCACAGAACATGCTTGCCCTGCGGCGCCCGCGATGGGTCGATGGCGGTCGGCTGGCCGACGACCAGCACCGGTTCGTCCGGCAGCATGCCTGCCATCGCCTGCTGATAGGTGCGCGACATCTGGTCGAGCGAGGGGGACAGATGCACATAGGCGAACTGGCGCAACTCTGCCCCGGCGCGCCAGTCCGGCAGATCGTCCAGCGCCAGGTGGATCATCATCGTGCCCGGCGCGTGCCGGAATTTCTGCATCGCCGTGTCGAAGCCGGCGTTGCCGGAACCGCCAGGCAGCAGCTTGTCGGTCAGCGCCTTGGGCGCCACACCGGCAATGACCGCCTTGGCCGCCGTATGCGTTTCGCCGGAAGCGAGCCGCACGCCCGTCGCCTTGCCGCCGGAAACCGTGATCTCGGCGACATCGGCACGGGTAATGATCCTGCCACCGGCTGATGTCACCATGCCGGCCAGTGCCCGGATGATCGTATCGGCGCCGCCCTTGCCCAGCACCATGCCGAAACTCTGGTTGGCCATCGATTCCAGATAGGGAAACACCGCGCCGCCGGCGATGTCGGGCGCGAAGTCAAGATGCATGCCCCAGGTGGCGAGCGTCGCCCTGATATGCGGAGACTCGAAAGTCTCCTCCAGCCAGGCGCGCGGCGAGGACAACAGCAGCCGGCCGGTATCAAGCGCGCCGGAAACACCTTTCTTGCGCCACAGGTTCCATGCGGTGCCCGCAAGCGCACGGGCGCTCATCGGCGAGCCCAGCAGCTTGAACAAATGCCCGGCTTCGGCCGGGAAGGCGGCTACCAGCCTGCGCCATGTCGCGGCATCGGCGGCTGAAAAGGCGGCAACGCGGCTGGCGGTCTTTTCCAGATCGTTGCTGACCCCGAACCAGCGCCCATCCGGAAAGGCGCTGGCGAAACAATCGGCGGCCGGCGCGAATTCCAGCCCCTGCGCTTTCAATTCATTTGCATATTTCCGGTGGAAGGCGGAGCCGGCGAACAGGCTCAGATTCATGGCGCCGAAATCATGACGGAAGCCCGGAAGCGTGAATTCGCGGGTTTGCACCGCGCCGCCGATCGTTGCGCTGCGCTCGAAAACCCCGGTTTTCCAGCCCTTGAGCGCCAGATGCGCGGCGCATGCCAGACTGTTGTGGCCCGCCCCGACAAAGATGGCGTCGAACTCGCTCACGCCCCGTTCCCGTTTCCTTTATGCTTAAAGATAATTGCAGATGCATATGTTTTCGTCTAGTAGGATATTAAGGGCCGAGACGAGCCTTGATCATGTCAGACAAGAGGGAACAGAGACCATGGACACCCAAAAACTTCTCGGCGAAGTCGCCGGCCAACTCCTTTCCGGCGCCATCAAGGTGGTCGACCTGACGGCGCCGCTCGGGCCGGACACACCACTGATCAAGCTGCCGCCGGAACTTGCCGTCGATACGCCGAAGGTCGAGATCCATTCGATCTCCCGCTATGACAAGAACGGCCCATGGTGGGCGTGGAACTGGCTGAAGCTCGGTGAGCATTCCGGCACCCATTTCGACGCCCCGCAGCATTGGATCAGCGGCAAGGATTATCCGGACGGCGCCACCGACACCATTCCGGCGCAGAACTTCATCGGCCCGGTCAATGTCATCGACTGTTCGAAGGAGGCCGCCGCCGACCATGATTTCCTGCTCACCGTCGACCACATCAAGGCATGGGAAGCCAAGCATGGCGCGATCAACGCCGGCGAGTGGGTGGTGATGCGCACCGACTGGTACAAGCGCAACGGTTCGGAAGCCGAGTTCCTTAACGCCAACGAGACCGGCCCGCACACGCCCGGCCCGACGGCCGAAGCCATCCAGTTCCTGATCAGCAAGGACATCAAGGGCTGGGGCTCGGAGACGATAGGCACCGATGCCGGCAAGGCGGGCGGCATGGAGCCGCCATTCCCGGCGCACACGCTGATGCACAAGGCCAACCGCTACGGCCTGGCCAGCCTCTGCAACCTCGACCAGTTGCCGCCGAAAGGCGCGATCCTGATCGCGGCACCGCTCAAGATCGAGCACGGCACCGGCAGTCCGATCCGCGCACTGGCGCTGGTGGTTGGAAAATAGAGCGAGGTGGGTCTTCGGGAGAAGATCATGCAGCTTGGTGAGGCGATAGGGAGGCAGGATGGCGGCGTTAGCGCTCTACGGCGCCCCCCTCTGCCCTGCCGGGCATCTCCCCCACTTGGGGGGAGATCGGCAGCTTCCGCGACGGCTCCCTTCTTGCGACATAGAAAATTGGCGAAAGCCGGGATGACATCCGATCTCCCCCCTTGTGGGGGAGATGTCCGGCAGGACAGAGGGGGGCGCCGTAGGGCGCTGACCCGGCAAGCCCACCCGCTGCCCACGAGCAACCCCCAATGAAAGCGCCCGACCACATCATTGTCGGCAGCGGCATCAACGCGCTGGTTTGCGCGGCGATGCTTGGCGGCAAGGGCGCCAAGGTGCTCGTGCTGGAGCGCAACGACCGCATTGGCGGCTGCATGCGCACCGAGGAGATCACCGCGCCTGGCTTCATCCATGATGTGATGGCAACGACCTTCGTGCTGTTCATCACCTCGCCGGCCTTCGCCGCACTTGGCGCCGACCTCGCCCGGCACGGGCTGGAATTCTGCCATACCGGCACGCCGACCGGCGTGCTTCGCCCGGACGGCAGCCATGCGGTGCTCAGCACCGACCGCGCCGCCAACATCGCCGCGCTCAACGCGATCGCGGCCGGCGACGGTGACCGCCACGCGGAAGATGTCGGCGGCATCGAAGGCAATGCCGGCCTGCTGTTCGGCCTGCTCGGCGGCAGCCTGTGGTCTTATCCGACCGCGAAGCTGCTGGCGGGCGACGCCTGGCGGCGGAGCCCGCGTGGTCTTGCCGCCTTCCTTGGCGATGCGCTGGTGCCGGCGCGCGGCTGGCTGGAAAGCGGCTACCAGTCCGAGACCGTCCGCGCGCTCTGGGCGCCGTGGGTGCTGCATGCCGGGCTTGGCCCGGAAGACGCCTTTTCCGGCCAGATCGCCAAGGTGATCGCCTTCGCGCTGGAGGCGGCCGGCGCGCCGATCGTCAAGGGCGGGGCGCAGAACCTGCTGTCTGCTTTCGAGGCGCTCATCAAGGAGCGCGGCGGCGTCATCTCCACCGAAGCGGACGTTGCCTCCATCCTCCTGGCCGGCGGCCGCGCCACCGGCGTGCGCCTGGCTTCGGGCGAGACCGTCCACGCGAAGAAGAGCGTTATCTGCTCGGTTACGCCGACACAGCTCTATGGCCGCCTGCTCGGCACGGATGCTCCCAAAGCCGATGCCGAGGCGACGAAGAAATACCGCTACGGCAAAGGCAATTTCCAGATCCACTACGCCCTCGACAAGCCGCCGTCCTGGCGCGGCGAAGGCCTGGACAAGGTGGCGCTGCTGCATCTGACGCCCGGACTGGATGGTGTCTCGAAAGCCTGCAACGAGGCGGCGCGCGGCATGCTCCCCGAGGTGCCGACCATCTGTGTCGGCCAGCCGCATGCGCTCGACCCGTCACGCTGCCCGGAAGGCAAGGCGATCCTGTGGCTGCAACTGCCCGAGGCGCCCCGCCACATCAAGGGCGACGCCGCCGGCAAGCTGCAGGCGCGCGCTGACGGGCAATGGACCGATGCCCTGCGCGAGGCCTATGCCGATCGCGCCGAAGCGGTCCTCGCCAGCCATATCGACGGCTTCAAGGACAGCGTGATCGCGCGCCGCGCCTATTCTCCGGCCGATCTCGAAGCGATAAACATCAACCTGGTCGGCGGCGACCCTTATGGCGGTTCCTCGACCATAGACCAAGCCTTCCTGTGGCGGCCGTTCAAGACCAGCCGCAACCACCAGACCGGCATCAAGGGCCTCTATCATATCGGCGCTTCGACCCATCCCGGTGCTGGCCTCGGCGGCGGCTCCGGTTTCCTGCTGGCGGGGAAGCTGTGATGGAACAGAAAGTCGCCGAAAAACGCCAGCGCATTTCGACCCTCGGCCAGATCGGCCTGCAGCAATTCGCGCCCTATCTGATGAACCGCATCATGGGCCGCTACAACGCCACCTTGCGTGACGATTTTCGCAAGCAGGGCCTGACCATTTCGCAGGTGCGCACGTTGGCCGTGCTGTCGGTCACCGACGGCGTCACTGTCAACGACCTCTCGGTCTATACGGTGATCGAGCAGTCGACCTTGAGCCGCACGTTGGACACGCTGGAGGGGCAAGGGTTCGTGCGGCGTGAGCAGGGCGTGAGCGACAGCCGGATCCGCCACGTGTTCCTGACCGACGAAGGTCGCGCCGAGTTCACCCGCGCCTGGCCCGCCATGCATGACGCGTTCGAGGCGATGTTCGACGATGTCGACGATGCCGAATATGCCGCCCTCATCGCGACGCTGCAGAAGATGCTGAAGAACATTCGCAAGCACGACATCTAGATGTACGCGCCGCCGATGCCGGCGGCAATGGAAGGAGGCCAAAAATGGCCGAACGGTCTTTTGCCAAGGAAGTCGAGAAGCTCAGGCTCGGCGCCGGCGAGGAATTCGCCGGAGAGGGCATCCTCGCCATCACTAAGGCGCTGCTGCAATGCGGGGTCGGTTATGTCGGCGGCTATCAAGGCGCTCCGATCAGCCACCTGATGGATGTGCTGGCCGACGCGCAGGACATTCTGGGCGAACTCGGCGTGCACTTCGAGGCCAGCGCCTCGGAAGCCACGGCCACAGCCATGCTCGCCGCTTCGGTCCATTATCCGATCCGCGGTGCCGCGACCTTCAAATCGACCGTCGGCACCAACGTGGCTTCCGATGCGTTGGCCAATCTCGCGTCCGGCGGCGTCACCGGCGGCGCGTTGATCATCGTCGGCGAGGATTATGGCGAGGGCTCCTCGATCATGCAGGAGCGCAGCCATGCCTTCGCCATGAAGAGCCAGGTCTGGCTGCTCGACCCGCGTCCGAACCTGCCGTCGATCGTCAAGGCGGTTGAGGATGGTTTCGAGCTGTCGGAAGTCTCCAACACGCCGGTCATGCTGCAGGTGCGCATCCGCTGCTGCCACGTGCATGGCCATTTCATCGCCAAGGACAACAAGCGCCCGCCGATGACTGTCGCCGATGCGCTCGAAGCGCCGCGCCGCGACACCGGCCGCATCGTGCTGCCGCCCGCCTCCTTCCTGCACGAGAAGGAGAAGGTGGCGAAGCGCTGGCCGGCGGCGGTCGATTTCATCGCCAAGAACAGGATCAACGAGTTCTTCGGTTCGGACCACGGCTCGGTCGGCATCGTCATGCAGGGCGGCATGTACAATTCGGTCATCCGTGCGCTGCAGCGGCTTGGCCTTGCCGACACCTATGGCGACACGGATGTCCCGCTCTACGTGCTCAACGCCGTCTATCCGCTGATCGACGACGAGTTCCTCGCCTTCTGCGAGGGCAAGCAGGCGGTGCTGGTGGTCGAGGAAGGCCAGCCCAACTATATCGAACAGGCCTTTGCCGCCATGCTGCACAAGGCCGGGCGCGGCACGCGCCTGGTCGGCAAGGAACATCTGCCGATGGCCGGCGAATATACCGGCCAGGTCATGCTCGATGGTATCGGCGCCTTCCTGCGCGCCGAGGCGCCGCATCTTTTGCCGGGCGAGGTGCGCGCGCCCAACAAGGTCGGCGACGGCGTCGACACGGCTGACCTGATCAACGTCGTGCCGGGCCGCCCGCCCGGCTTCTGCATCGGCTGCCCGGAACGGCCGATCTTTGCCGCGACCAAGCTGGTCGAACAGGAACTCGGCAAGCACCACATAGCCTCTGATATCGGCTGCCATCTGTTTTCGATCATGCCGCCTTTCGAACTCGGCGCCACCACGATGGGCTATGGGCTGGGGCCAGCCTCGGCCTCGGCGTTCAATTCGCCCGACGCCAAGCGCCGCTCGATCTCCTTCGTCGGCGACGGCGGCTTCTGGCACAACGGCCTGACCTCCTCGATCGGCAACGCGGTGTTCAACAAGAATGACGGCGTCATCGTCATTGTCGACAATTTCTATTCGGCCGCCACTGGCGGGCAGGACATCCTGTCGTCGCGCGCCGGCAACAAGACCAAGTCGACCAAGCATCCGATCACCGAGGCGGTGAAAGGCATGGGCGTGAAATGGCTGCGCCATGTCGACCGCACCTACGATGTCGGCAAGATGCAGGACTCGTTGCGTGAGGCGCTGACGACGGACGAGAAGGGCCCGAAAGTCATCGTCGCTTCGTCGGAGTGCATGCTCAATCGCCAGCGCCGCGAAAAGCCGCTGGTCGACAAGGCCATCAAGGGCGGCGAGCGTGTCGTCAAACCGAAGTTCGGCGTCGACGAGGACATCTGCACCGGGGACCATGCCTGCATGCGGCTTTCCGGCTGTCCGTCGCTGTCGGTGAAATCGCTTGACGACCCGCTGCGCGACGATCCGGTGGCGTCGATCGACCAGAACTGCGTCGGCTGCGGCAATTGCGGCGAGGTGGCGGACGCCGCCGTCCTCTGTCCGTCCTTCTACCGCGCCGATGTCGTGCACAATCCGAGCCGCTGGGACCGGTTACTGGAATCCGCTCGTCGCGCGACGATCGGCTTCCTGCAGAGGCGTCGCGAAAACCGGCGCCTGATATTCGCCGATGCTTGAGCCCGTCCCCTCCTTGCACCCCAGATCCGGTGCCGCCGATGAGCCGGTGATCAAGCTCGCCGTGCTGGCCGTCGGCGGCCAGGGCGGCGGCGTGCTGGCCGACTGGATCACCGATGTCGCCGAACGCAATGGTTACGTTGCACAGTCGACTTCGGTCGCCGGCGTCGCCCAGCGCACCGGCGCGACCATCTATTATATCGAGATGGCCCGCGACACCGGCCGCCTGCCGGTCTTCGCCCTGTCACCCTCGCAGGGCGATGTCGACATCCTGATCGCCGCCGAATTGATGGAGGCCGGCCGCGCCATCATCAGGGGCTTCGTCACCCCCAACCGCACGACGCTGATCGCCTCATCGCATCGCATCGCCGCCGTCTCGGAAAAGATCGAACCGGGCGACGGCCGCGCCTCGTCGTCCAAGGTCCACGCAACGGCTGAGGCCGCGTCGAAGCGCTTCATCGCTTTCGACATGGAAAAGATCGCCGCCGACAACGGCTCGATGATCTCGGCCAGCCTGCTTGGCGCGCTGGCCGGCTCCGACGCACTGCCGTTTACGCGCGAGAGCTACGAACAGGCGATTGGTGCCGGCGGGCGGGGCGTGAAGGCCAGCCTTGCCGCCTTCGGCGCAGCCTTCGATCGCGCACGCGGCACGGCGGCAGCACCTTCGTCAAAACCGGCGGAGCCAGCCATTGTCGAATCCGCTTTGGGTGCCGGGCGTGTGAGCGGTCCGCAAAATCTGCTGCGGGGATGGCATGCCCAGCGCGCCCGCATCGACCTGATGCCCGTAGCCGTGCGCGACATGGCGCTTCGCGGCCTGAGAAAGGTCGTCGACTATCAGGACATCGCCTATGGGCGCGACTATCTCGACCGGCTGGACAACGCCGTTGCGCTGGACAGCGCCGGCCACGCTTATGCGCTGTCCATCGCCGCCGCCAAGCATCTGGCCAATGCCATGTGCTACGACGACATGATCCGCGTCGCCGATCTGAAAACGCGCTCGACCCGCGACAGGCGGGTGCGCAAGGAGGTTGGCGTCAAGGACGGTTCGGTCCTGCAGGTGACCGAATATTTCCACCCGCGCATCGAGGAGTTCTGCGGCACGCTGCCGGCGGGGCTGGGCAGCTACATCGAAAGCCGGCCGAAACTGGCCGCCTTTCTCGATCGCCGCATCAACCATGGCCGCCGCATCCGCACCGACAGCTTCGCCGGTTTTGCAGCCCTCTGGTTCATCGGCGGCCTGCGCCGCTGGCGCCGCCGCCTGCTGCGCCACAAGGTCGAGACCACGCATCTCGACCGCTGGTACGCTCTGGCGCTTGGTTACGTGCCGGCAGACTACGCGCTTGCGGTCGAAATCCTCAACTGTCGCCGGCTGATCAAGGGCTACAGCGACACGCATGTGCGCGCCCAGTCGAAATTCGACCGCGTGCTGTCGGCGCTCGATCTGCTCAAGGGGAGGGACGACGCCGCCGACTGGATCCGCCGCCTGCGCGAGGCGGCGCTCAAGGACGAGAAGGGCGACATGCTGGACGGCGCGCTGAAGACCGTGGCGACACTGAACGAAGGCGCTCCTCGCTAGCCGGGAATCAAGCGCGTCGGTGCAGCTTGTAGATTCCCATTGGACAGGGGCTGGCCGCGAACGATAGCCAGGCCCTGGCGATTGACTCGTTAACCTCTCCTCACTTTTGTGAACATCGTTCATTTTTGCCCTGGAACATCGTTCAAGTTATGCTACATTGGCGCCATGAACATTGTTCATACGGAGGCGTAGATGTCGGAACCGCTTGACACGGGCGCGCACAGGCCAGCTTCACCAGCGCCGGAACGAACCAGCGACCACCGGCGATTTCCGACCCAGTAAAGAACCTTAACCAGCTCACGGCTATCACAACGATCGGAACAGCGCATGAACCCGCGGGGATCACCGGAGCATCGCCGCGTGGTTCCGCCAAATGGGACAACGCCATGAACACGCATCTCATGCTTTCGCGGCGCTTCGCGCCGCTCTTCTGGACGCAGTTCCTGTCCGCTTTCAACGACAATTTCCTCAAGAACACGCTGGTGTTCCTGATCCTCTTCACACTGGCTGCCGATCAGGCCGCCTCGCTGGTCACGCTGGCCGGCGCCGTGTTCATGGCGCCGTTCCTGTTCCTGTCGGCGCTGGGCGGCGAGATCGCCGACCGCTTCGACAAGGCGCTCATTGCCCGCCGGCTGAAATTCGCCGAGATCGGCGCCGCTGCCGTCGCGGTCGTCGGCATCGCGCTGTCCTCCATTCCTGTGCTGATGACCGCGCTGTTGATGTTCGGCGTCATCTCGGCACTGTTTGGGCCGATCAAATACGGCATCCTGCCCGATCATCTCGAGCGCAAGGAATTGCCCCGCGCCAACGCCTGGATCGAGTCGGCGACCTTCGCCGCCATCCTTGGCGGCACGATCGTGGGCGGTGTCGTCTCCGCTGACGGCATCGGTGTCGCCGTTTTCGGCCCGATGATGATGATCCTTGCGGTCGGCTGCTGGTTCGTCAGCCGCTCCATCCCCTCGACCGGCTCAGCCGCGCCGAACCTTGTCATCGACTGGAACATCTTCCGCTCGACATGGCGCCAGGTCAGCGAATTGCGCACCGACACGCGCATCTGGCGCGCCGGATTGATGACCTCGTGGTTCTGGCTGATCGGCGCCATCGTGCTTTCGATCCTGCCCACGCTGATCGAGGACCAGCTCGGCGGCAACGAGATCGCGGTCACCGCCTATCTCGCGGTGTTCGCCGTCTCCATTGCCATCGGCTCGGCGATCGCCGCCTGGATGTCGCAGGGCCGCATGGTGCTGCTTCCCGCGCCGGTCGGCACCGCGCTTCTGGCGCTGTTCGGCTTGCACCTTGCCTGGACGATCTGGAGCATGCAGCCTTCGCCCAAGGCTGAAACCCTTGGCCTCTTCTTCGCCGGGCCGAACACCATCCGCGTTGCCATCGACCTTGCCGGCATGGCCATTTCCAGTGCCTTCCTGGTCGTGCCGACCTTCGCTGCCGTGCAGGCCTGGTCGCCCGAGGCGCGCCGCGCCCGCGTCGTCGCCGCTGTCAGCATCGTCAACGCCGGCTTCATGACGCTGGGCGGCATCCTCGTCGCCGCCGTCCAGGCCGCTGGCGTCTCTATTGCCAGCGTGTTGTTCGGGCTTGCCGCCTTCAATGCGGTGGCCGCCTGGCTGATGCTGAAATATCTGCCGACCAACGCCTTCCGCGACTTCGTCTCCATCCTCTTTCGCGCCTTCCATCGGCTGGAAGTGGAGGGCCTGGAAAACCTCAAGGCCGCGGGTCCGGCGCCTATTCTGGCGCTCAACCATGTCAGCTTTCTCGACGGTCCGCTGGCGCTGACGCTGACCGATGAAGAGCCGGTCTTCGCCATCGACTACACCATCGCGCAGGCCTGGTGGATGAAGCCGTTCCTCAAACTGACCCGCGCCTTGCCGCTCAATCCGGCCAAGCCGATGTCGACGCGCACGCTGATCAAGATCGTGCAGAATGGCGATCCGCTGGTCATCTTTCCCGAGGGCCGCATCACCGTCACCGGCGGGCTGATGAAGGTCTATGACGGCGCCGCCATGGTGGCCGACAAGACCGGCTCGATGGTCGTGCCGATCCGTATCGAGGGGCTGGAGAAAAGCCCCTTCTCGCGGCTGACGGCGCAGCACGTGCGCCGTCGCCTGTTCCCGAAGGTCAAGGTGACCATACTGCCGCCGGTCAGGCTCAAGGTCGCCGACGAACTGAAGGGCCGCAAGCGCAGAGCCGCCGCCGGTGCCGCACTCTACCAGGTGATGTCCGACCTCGTCTTCCGCACCCAGCATATCGACAAGACCGTGCTCGAAAGGGTCATCGAAACGGCGACCGAGCGCGGCATGAAGCAACTCGCCGTGCAGGATCCGGTCGCCGGTTCGCTGGGCTATGGCAAGCTGCTCACGGGTGTCGCCGTGCTCGGCGAGAAGTTCGAAGCGCTCTATGCCGGACAGGACACGCTCGGCATCATGCTGCCCAATGCCAATGGCGCTTGTGCCGCGCTGCTTGGCGTCATGTCCGCCGGCAAGGTCCCGGCGATGATCAACTTCACCGCCGGTGCCGCCAACATCCTGTCCGCCTGCAAGGCGGCGCGGGTCACCACAATTTTGACCTCTCGGGCCTTTGTCGAGCAGGCCAAGCTCGGCGCGACGGTCGAGGAAGTCGGCCGGTCGGTGAACATCGTCTGGCTCGACGATCTGCGCGCAACCATCAGCCTCAAGGACAAGCTGCTTGGCATGCTGCGCAAGGCCACGCCACGGGTTGCCCGCAATGCCACCGATCCGGCCGTGATCCTGTTCACCTCTGGCTCCGAAGGCACGCCCAAGGGCGTGGTGCTTACCCATCGCAACATCCTGGCCAATGCCGCGCAGGCCGCCTCGCGCATCGATTTCCACTCGGGCGACAAGGTGTTCAACGTGCTGCCGATCTTCCATTCCTTCGGGTTGACGGCGGGCACGGTGCTGCCGCTGGTGTCGGGCGTTCCGGTCTATTTCTACCCTTCGCCGCTGCACTACCGCATCGTTCCCGAACTGGTCTATGCCTCGAACGCGACGATCATCTTCGGCACCGACACCTTCCTCAGCGGCTATGCGCGCACCGCACACCCCTATGATTTCCGCTCGGTGCGCTACTGCTTTTCCGGCGCCGAGCCGGTCAAGGCCTCGACCCGCGAAACCTATATGGAGAAGTTCGGCCTGCGCATTCTCGAAGGCTACGGCGTCACCGAGACGGCGCCGGTGATTTCCATCAACACGCCGATGTACAACAGATCGGGCACGGTGGGAAAAATCATGCCCGGCATGGAATACCGCCTGGATCCGGTGATCGGCGTCCAGGGCGGCGGGCGGCTGTTCGTGCGCGGCCCCAACGTCATGGCGGGCTATCTCAGGGCGGAAAAGCCTGGTGTGCTCGAACCGCTGCAGGACGGTTGGCATGACACCGGCGATATCGTCAGCATTGACGATGCCGGCTTCGTCAGCATTCGCGGCCGCGCCAAGCGCTTCGCCAAGATTGGCGGCGAGATGATTTCGCTGGCTGCCGTGGAAGCGTTGGCGGGCGAGCTGTGGAAAGGTTCGCTCTCGGCGGTCGCGACGGTGCCTGATCCGCGCAAGGGCGAAAAGCTGGTGCTCATCACCGAAGCCGAAAACGCGACGCGCGCCGAATTTCTGGCCTTCGCCAAGGCGAACGGCGCCATGGACCTGATGGTGCCGGCCGAAGTGCGCGTCGTGGCGCACGTGCCGGTGCTTGGCTCGGGCAAGATCGACTTCGTCGGCGTGACCAGGCTGGTGCGCGGCGAGGCCTCTGAGGCCGCCAAGGTCGAGGCCGCCTGATAGCTGCGTGGGTCGTTCGCCAGCCTGTCGCGGTCATCGGGCCGGGCCCCGAGCCCGAAGCGGTTGAAGGCGATCAGGGCGGGATTCGGCAGGGCGGGACCTGGCGCCATGGGCCTTTTGGTCGCGAGGGCCATGTCAGCGCTCCATGATTGGATCTCACGCGAGGCGCGCGACGCCCGATTGGGCTGTTCCCCGGCTCAAACCGGGGACAGGCGACCGGGCGGGCGGGTGCCGCCCGGCCCTCCCGCACGCTTACCAGCGATGCCAGCGGTGCCAGTGGCGGTTCGGATGCCAGCCGTAATAGGCCGGGCCGTGCCAATAGCGGTAGCGCGGATACACCACGACACGGTTGGGAACGCAGCGCCCCCAGGGATTGGGATGCCAGCCGGGTCCGCAACCCCAGGCCACATGCTCGATCAGCGCCGGCGCGGCCGGTTGCGCCACCATCGGCATGGCGGCGGAGGTCGCGACGGTTGCCGCGGTTCCGGTCAAGGCGAGGACGGCTGCTGCCGCATACTGTGTCAGACGGTTCATGACGTTACTCCGAATGTTGTCCGAGAATGAAAACCTGTTCGTACCGATGGGGCCGGCAGGTCTGCCCTTCTCCCGGTTAAACGGCCCTGCGGGCGCTTTCCGTCGGCCGTCACGGTGATTTTTTTGGCTCCGCCTTCGGCTGCGGCCCGGCGCGCCTGGCCAGCCCGTCCGCCAGCACGGCGCGCGCCTCGGCGGAGCCTGCAGCCGCGAACTCGGTGATGCGCTGCTCCAGCCGCGTGCGCAGGGTGATGTCGGCATTGCGGGCCCGTTCAAGGGCCGCCGACAGCGCCGCCGTGTCGAGGACGGGCTGCCGCAACAGATCCGCCGCCTCGCGCCTGGCCTGCTGGCCGTCGAGGATGATGTCGCGCGACTCGCGGCGAACCTCGCGCAATGCCTTGCGGAACAGCATGCGCTGCTGGTCGGGAAGACGGCCGCCGGCCGCCTCCAGCGAATAGCCCTGGCCCTGCTTGCCGCTTCTTACCCAGACGGCCCCGCCGGCAAGCGCCCCGGCCAGGAAGACATTCAGTGCCACCGACGCGATGATGAGCTTACGGCCCGTGCTCATAGGTCCTCCCCGACTGTTTCGCCGTCGGGCCCGGCATCGCCGAACGCCGTCGCATTGGCATCGAGCACATAATGGTCGGACGGAACCTCTGGAGTAACGATGGTCACCAGGGCCAACCCGGCCACCGCGCCCGCCAGGCCAATGCCGGCAAGGCCCAAACCCAGCCACCAGACCAGTTGGCGCCGGCGCTTGACAAGGTGCCGCTCGGCGGTGCGCAGGATGCTGCCGTGCAGCGCCGCGCCGGGCGCCTTGACGGCATAGCTGTCGAGCAAGGCGTCGAGTTTCCCGGCGTGGCCCAATATGACCGCGCCCATCTCGCTCGCGGCGAACATCGCTCCGGCCCTGCGATCGGCCTGCGGCCACCGCCGCAGATCGCCGCCATAGGCCGCCGCCAGAGCCGCAAAGCGCTCGGCATCCATTGCGGGTTCGTTCCTCGACCCATCAGACATCAGTCCATCCTTTGCCGATTGGCGCCGCGTGTCCGGGCGGTTGGATTCCCGGGACCTGGCCACCGGACGCTCGCGAGGTACGGTGAATTCTTCGCATCATGATCGCGCCTTTCTCAGTCATGGGCACCATCCCTGGCCAGGATCGTATGCAGCGCCCGCCGGCCGCGCGACAGCAGGCTCTCCAAGGCATCGACACTGATCTCCAGGGTCGCGGCCGCCTCTATGTTGGACATCTCCTGATAGTAGACCAGGATGATCGCCTCGCGCTGGCGTGGTGCGATTGCCTGCAAGGCCTGCTCGACCCGATGCGGCTCTTCGCGGGCATCGGGAAGCGGGGCGGGATCGACAATGTCCGGCACCGCGTCGGTCACCCATTCGCGGCGCCGGCGCAGCCGGTCGTAGCAGAGGTTGAGCGTGACGCGGTGGATCCAGCTGTCGAAGCGTGCATTGCCGCGCCGCCAGCCCGATGCATGACGCCAGATGCGCATGAAGGTTTCCTGCGCGACATCCTCGGCCTCCGCCGCGTCGCCCAGCATGCGCACGGCCAGCGAAAGGATGCGCGGCAGCTTGCGCGCGACCAGCAACCGCACCGCCTCCGGCTCGCCGGTACCGACGCGGCGAACCAACTCCTCGTCCGGGTCGGCGCTCATCGGCTGGCGCACTCCCGATGTCCATCACGCGTCATAGCCTCTTGGTCATTGCTCCGGCTTGGGAGCGGATTTGTGGCCCGGCCTCTCGTCGGCCGTTAGAATGCCGTCGCCATTCTTGTCCAGCCTGGCGAAGCGCTTGGCGAACAACGCATCGAGCTCGGCCCGGTCGATGAAGCCGTCATGATTGGAATCGATGCGCGCGAAGGATTTGGCGGGATCGCCCTTGACGTTGCGTTTGGCCCGGAAGGCCTCCCACTCCAAGAGGCTGATCTTGCCGTCGCCGTCCGTGTCGGCGGCCATGATCGCCTTCTCCCGCCGCTTCTGGAACTTGGCCAGCGTGATGTCGGACTTGGCGGTGCGGGATGGGGCAGTAGGGGATGTGGCCGCGGGGGATGTGGCCGCGGGTGGCGTGGCGGCCGGTGGTTCTGTCGCTGTCTGGGCCAGAGCCGCGGTGGTCAGCAGGCTCAAGGCAGCGGCAAGGATCGAACGGCGTATCATGCTTCACGTCTCCGGTTGGCGCATGCCATGGCCCAATGCCAGGGTCACGCTTCAACCGTTAAACGCAGCGATCGGAGAAATCCGTCGGTCGCCGATGCCGATCACGCGCTTGCCGCAATGCCGGGCCTTGGCGGCGGCAGGAGAAGTGGCAAAGCACTTCGTCCGGCGCGTCTGGATTACGCCGAGTGATCGTCGGCTACCAGCTGATCCGATTTGAAGCCGGCATGCTGAGGGGTCCACACATCGCCCTCTTTATTGAACCAGTGGCACAGATACATGCCGGAAGCGGCGCCATCGCTGACCGTCATCTTCGGGCCTCCCGACTTCAGCTTGACGACGTCTCCGGTCTTGAAAGTGTTGGGCATTTGGACCTCCCATGCTGACACCTGACATTTCATACCAAAACCGGTGTCCCGACAATGGCATACGGGTCTTTTGGGCCACTGTCTCATGCGGCAACGCGGGGGGCATCGCGGACGGCGCCCTCGGGGCGAAGCGGGCGGCCTCCGCGGATCAGTCCGCCTCGATCACACGCCGGGCCGGCTTCCTGACCGGCTCCCGTTGGCGCGCAGGCGGAGGCTTGTCCGCCAAGGCCTCCTGCTGCAGTCTCTGCTCCCTCAGGCGGGCTGTCTTGGCGTCCCTGGCGTGGCGCTCGGCATCCAGCACCAGCCTCGCCTCACGGTCCGCTCTTGCCAGCTTTTCCTTGTCGACACGCCTTGGCAATTTAAAACCTCCTGTCCGTGGAACCATCGGCAGGAAATGTGCGACCCAAGCGTCTGTTCCAAAAAACAGGCGCCTGTTTCAAAAAAATAGAAATGCGATATCCATCATTTGTTGTTGAGATTTGAAAATGCCGGACCGCGCGGTTGTCAGCGCGTTTCTGGGCGTTGGACCGACCGGCAAAAGGCAAAAGGCCGGAATTCGGGCCAACTTCCGCGCACCCAAGCCGCTTCGACCATTGGTTTGAAAAACTGGTGCCGCTTAGGTGACTCGAACACCTGACCCCATCATTACGAATGATGTGCTCTACCAACTGAGCTAAAGCGGCCCGGGAGGCCAAGGCCTCCAAGATGGGCAGGGTGATAGACTCAACCGGCCGCGAATTCAAGATGCGACTTGGCAAATCATGCAAGCGTCCCGCCGCGATCGAAACCGGGGCTCCAGCGCCCTTGCATGCCGGAATCGCCGACATATTCCGATTTTGTTTGCCGGAACATCGCGAAGATGGACTTTGGACGGCCCGTCAAGGCAGAATGCGGCTGCCCGCCCGTTGATTGATTGGTCGCCTGCCGCTAACCATCATGAAAGCTTGTCGCAATTAGCAGAGGGATCTCGCTTGGACGCGATCGAAAAAGCGATCCGGAACGCCTTGGAAAAGGGCAACGCCGAGGACCGCGCGTTCCGCGAGAGGGTCTATCGCTCGGCCTTCGCCGCGCTCGACCGTGCGCTCCAGGCAAATCCCGGCGTGACCGTGGAAGTCGCCATCAAGCGCCGCAAGGCTATCCAGGCGAAAATCACCGAAATCGAATCCGAGTACCTGCCGGCGGTGCCTGGCGTTGCCCCGCAGATCGACGCGATCGACGCGCCGGCGGGCGAGGCCGAGGTTGGTGCGGCGCCTGCGGTCGAGGCCGGCCCGAGGGTGCCGTCGCCCGCAGTCTCCGTCGACGCCCCCGTGCAGCCCGCTTCCGATGCACCGCGCTCGCGCGTGCTGCCGGTCGTTCCCGACATCATGCCGGATGCGACCCTGCCCGGTGCGCCGACCATCGACATGTGGGCTCCCGCCGCGCCGGGAGCCCCGACGGAAGTGGCGCCAGACCGCGATGAGCGGCGCATTCGCGGACGTCGCCTGCCGCTGACCGCCATTTTCTTCACCGTGACGCTGCTCGCGGCGGTTGGCATCGGCCTGTTTTTCGCCATGCAGACCGGTGTGTTCAAGTCGGCGGCCGAGCTTAATACCGCGCCGCCGGAAGCGCCGCCGACCGTCGAGGACGACGATTTCACCCCGGCCGACGGCGCCAACGCCCCGGCAAAGCCCGGTGCCGCGGATCAGTCGCACGACTGGATCAATGTGTTTTCGCCGACCGACCCGAGCCATGTCGCCGCGCCGTCGGACGCCAAGGCCGAGGTGATGAAGGACGACAGCGGGCCGTTCCTGCGCATCCGGTCCGGCGCCTCCGGCTCGGCGATCGCCTTCGACGTCGGGCAGGGCGTGCTGGAAAAGCTCGCCGGCAAGCACGCCGTGTTCGACATCATTGCCCGGGCCGAGGACGGCAAGGACACGCAGATCTCCGTCGACTGCAATTTCGGCGAACTCGGCGACTGCGGCCGCAAGCGTTACGCCGTCGGCCAGCAGAAAAACGAATATCTGTTCGACGTGAAGTTCCCCGACAAGCATCCAGGTTCGGCCGGAACCATTGCCGTCAATTCCGATTTCGACAAGCAGGGCAAGGCGGTCAACGTCTACGAGATTCGCGTCTCGATCGAGCCTTGAATTGAATCGTTGCGACCGACATACCGGCGGTGCCTATCAGTCGAGCAGCGCCTGCAGGGTTTCTATGCGGTCGGCCTCGTTGGCCGGCTTGTCCCAGCGCAGCCGTGAAATTCTGGGGAAACGCATGGCCACACCCGATTTGTGCCGAGTCGAGCGGTTGAGCCCCTCGAAGGCGACTTCCAGCACCAGGCCATTGTCACGGTCGGCGCGCACCGAGCGCACCGGTCCGAAGCGCTCGACCGTGTTGTCGCGGACATATTTGTCGATCTGCTTCAGCTCTTCGTCGGTGAAGCCGAAATAGGCCTTGCCGACCGGCACCAGCTCCTCCGCGCCCTCGGTCCCGGACCAGACGCCGAACGTGTAGTCCGAATAGAAACTCGAACGCTTGCCGTGGCCACGCTGGGCATACATCAGCACGGCGTCCACCGTGTGCGGGTCGCGCTTCCATTTGAACCACGGCCCCTTCGGCCGGCCGGCGAGATAGGGCGAATCCCAGCGCTTCAGCATCACCCCTTCGATGATCGGATGCGGCGGCGCACGGCGCAGGTCCTCGAGCGCCTGCCTGTCCGCGAAGTCGACGAAGGGGGAGAGATCGAAGCGGCTGGGGTCGAGCGTCCCGATGAAGGCTTCCAGGCGGCCGCGCCGCTCGCGGAAGGACAGTGGGCGCAGATCCTCTTCACCAATCTGCAGCAGGTCGTAGCAGCGCATGAAGGCCGGATATTGCTGCTGCATCCTCAGTGTCACCGTCTTGCGGTTCAGCCGCTGCTGCAAGTCCGAGAAGGTTCCCGTCGCCTCGCGTGGATCGCCGACAAGCAATTCGCCGTCGAGTGCGGCGGAAAAGTGCATGGCGTCGGCGAGGTCTGGAAAGGCGCCCGAGACATCGTCGCCGGTGCGCGAATAGAGCCGGCGGATGCCGCCTTCGGCCACCGCCTGGACACGGATCCCGTCCCATTTCCATTCCGCCGCATAGTCGGCGGGATCGAGCTTTTCGAGATCGCAGTCGCCCACCGGGTTCGACAGCATGACCGGGCGAAACAGCGCCAGCGCCGTGTTGCGTGGTTTTTCGGCCTTGCCTTCCAGCCAGGCGAACAGTGCCGTGTAGGGCTGCGACAGCCCATGCCAGAGCTCCTCGATCTCGGCGACGTCGACCTTGCCGAAATCGGCCAGCGCCTGTTTGGCCAACCGCGCCGAGACGCCGATGCGCAGGCCGCCGGTGACCAGCTTGATGATGGCGAAGCGCGCCGAGATGCCGGCGCTGTCGAGCAGCCCCGTCAGCACCTTCGGCCCGTCGGAGCGGCTTGCCGCCTGCAGCTTCGCCACCACCTCGCCAAGCGTCGGCTCGCGGTTGGCGATCCTGCCAGGCGGTTGCGGCCAGACCAGCGACACCGTCTCGGCGAGGTCGCCGACATAGTCGTAGGAATAGCCGAACAACACCGGGTCCATGCGTTCGGTGACCAGCGTGCGCAGCATGGCCGGCTTGACGGCAGCAATTTTGAGATCGCCGGTGATCGCGGCCAGCGCCAGACCACGGTCGGGATCCTCGACGCTGCGGAAATAGTCGGTCAAAAGCGTCAGCTTGCCGTTGCGCGACGGCGTCAGCACCAGGCGGTCGAGAAGTTCGGCAAAGCGGTTCATGGGGAGGGAAACCTCGCCAATCGGCAGGCGTCGCGTCCCGTCGCGCTCCCCTCTGTCCTGCCGGACATCTCCCCCACGAGGGGGGAGATTGGCAGCTGCGATGCCGGCTCATCTCCCCCAACATCAGCGATTGGCGAAAGCCGGCGTAACATCTGATCTCCCCACAAGTGGGGGAGATGGCCGGCAGGCCAGAGGGGGGCGCCGTAGGGCTCGTCAGGGACAATTGGCGAACTGTATTGCATCAATCGCCCTCGTCCTCGTAGCCCACCAGATGCAGTGGCCTGGCCGCTATCCCTTCCAGCTCGCACCAGCGCACCAGGGCTTCCTCGCGGCCGTGCGTGACCCAGATTTCCTCGGCGCCGGTCTCCTTGATGGTGGCGGTGAGTTCGTCCCAGTCGGCATGGTCCGAGATGATCAGCGGCAGCTCGACGCCGCCTTGCTTGGCGCGCTGGCGGATGCGCATCCAGCCCGACGCGAAGCATGAGATCGGGTCGGGAAAGCGCCGCGCCCAGCGGTCGGCGAAGGCCGATGGCGGGCCGACCACGATGGCGCCGGCGAAATCCTGCTTGCCGCCGCTCTCCACCGTCGCCGGCTCGAGGTCGCCGAGGTCGATGCCCTGGCTCTGGTAATATTCGCTGAGCCTGGCCAGCGCGCCATGGATGTAGAGCGGCTTGTCGTAACCGGCGTCGCGCAACAGCCGCATCACCCGTTGTGCCTTGCCGAGCGCGTAGGCTCCGACCAGATGCGAGCGTTCGGGAAACTGCGCGGCCGATTTCAGCAGCCGGGCGACCTCTTCCGTATCGGGCGGATGGCGAAACACCGGCAGACCGAAGGTCGCCTCGGTGATGAAGACGTCGCAGCGAATCGGCTCGAACGGTGCGCAGGTCGCATCCTTCTGCCGCTTGTAGTCGCCGGAGGCGACGATGCGCCTGCCCTGGTGCTCGACCGCTATCTGCGCCGACCCCAGCACATGGCCGGCCGGATGGAAGCTGACGCTGACGCCGTCGAGGGCAATCGTTTCGCCGAGCATGGCTGCCTGCGTCGTCCCGGCAAAATCCTCGCCGTAGCGCAGTGCCATGATGTCGAGCGTCTGCTGTGTCGCGAGCACCGAGCCGTGGCCGGAACGCGCATGGTCGGAATGGCCGTGCGTGATCAGCGCCCGGTTCACCGGCCGTACCGGGTCGATGAAGAAATCGCCCGGCGGGCAGTAGAGGCCCTCGGGCCGGGGATGAAGCAGGTCGCTGGCGCGCATGACCCTCAAGATAGGATATAATTCCGCCGCGGGAAGCCGGTTGCCCGAGACTGCTGACTCGCCGGGCAAAGCCTGCTCAATTCGGTTCAGCTTCGGCGTGCTTTGCTCTACACAGATGGGCGGCCGGCTACCCTGCCGGTGGAACCATCATCATGAAACCGCTTCAGACCTCGTCGGGCGACCCGAACGCCGATCGCCGTGCAGACTATGCCGAAATGCTCTTTGTCTCCGGCGATCACACTGCGGCGGCCGAGTTGCTGCTCGGCGCGCTGGAACTGGCGCCGCAATGGGCAATGGGCTGGTTTCGCCTCGGCGAGATGCAGGAGGCATCAGGCAGGCTCGACCTTGCGGCGCAGGCCTGGACGACGTCGCTGAAACTCGATCCGGCCGATCGCCAGGGCGCGGTGCTCAAACTGCAGCTGATCGGCAAAGGTCCGGCCTCCACCGCGCCGCCCAGCGCCTTTGTCGAGACGTTGTTCGACCACTATGCCGAGACATTCGAGGAGACGCTGGTCGGCAAGCTCGACTACCGGCTGCCCGAGGTGCTCGACGCTGCCATCCGCAAGGCAAGGCCGGGCCGCTTCCGCCTGGCGCTCGACCTGGGTTGCGGCACCGGACTGATGGGCGAGAGGCTGAGGCCGATCGTCGACCGGCTGGAGGGGGTCGATATCTCGGCAAGGATGCTGAGGAAGGCGCGGGCAAAAAATATCTATGACGCGCTGACAAAAGCGGATTTGCAGGATTTTTCCTATTCGGGCGGCAAGGCCGATCTGGTGACGTCAGCCGACGTGCTGATTTACATCGGTGGGCTCGAAGGTTTGGTGGCAGCGGTCGCCGGCCTGCTCGCCGAGGGCGGCCTGTTTGCCTTTTCCGTCGAGAGCCTCGTGGATGGCGGCGACTTCGCGCTGCAGCCGTCGCGGCGCTACGCCCATTCGGATGGCTATGTCGGACGGACCCTCGAGGCCAACGGTCTCTCGATCGTCGCGCTGGAACCGACAACCATCCGCTGGGATCGCCGAGAGCCTGTCAAAGGCCTGGCCGTCGTGGCACGGAAAGCTCAGGCCGTGTGAGGCCAGCTCGTTGCACTGCTGCGAAAAAGTCCGATTTGCGTGCGCGACTGATATTTGCGATCTGGTCGCATCAGGGCGGGATACCAGGAGGAGCACTTCGATGCGCTGGAACATGATGATCTTGGCGTCTTGCCTGGCAACCACCGGCTGCGTCGGCAATTCAGCGTCCGAGCGGCAGGATGCCAACATCGAATCCTCGCTGCAATATGACAGCGTGCCATGCGATCAGTTGCTGGCGCAGCGCAACGGATTGGCGCAGCAATACAATCTCCCGACGACCGCCAAGCCGACCTTCTCCAATCCCGCCATGGGCTTCGGTCCGTTCACGCCCGACATGCGCTCCAAGGCCCAGCGCGACAGCGACAAGGCGTCGGGCGAGATCGATGCCATGAACCGGTCCATCGACCGCCGCGACTGCGGCAAGCCGGACAAGCAGAAGAAGTTCGCTCTGCCTGGCTGATAATCCAACCGTCCATTAGCAAGGCTCCGTCCGGTGAACCTCTCGGACCTCGGCGACCGCATCTGTATCCTTGGGCCGTCCAACAGCGGCAAGTCGACGCTCGCCGACGCGATCGCGCGCAAGCGTGGCCTGACACCCATTCATCTCGATCTGCTCTTTCACCTGCCCCACACGGATTGGGTGCAGCGTCCGAGGGACGAGTTCATTGCCTTGCATGAGGCCGCGATCGCTGGCGAGCGGTGGGTGATGGACGGAAACTACTCGGTTTGCATGCCGCAACGCTTCCAGCGGGCGACGGGATTGATCCTGCTGGACATCTCCACCTCCGCAAGCCTGTTGCGCTATTTCAGGCGAACCCTGTTCGAGAGGGAGAGGCGCGGGGGCTTGGAAGGCGGGCGCGACAGCATCAAATGGGATATGATCCACCACATCGCCGTGACCACGCCGAAAAATCGCCGGAGATAACGGACAATGTTCGAGCAGATCGATCTGCCGAAGCTGCAACTGTCGTCGGTCCGGGCAATCAAGGAATGCTTCCGGGAGTGGGACTTGCCCAGAGGAGGGTAACGCCCTGCTAATATCCCGCCTTGCGGTCCACCAGATTGTCGAGCTTTTCGCCGCGCTCGAAAGCATCCATCTGGCGCAGCATGGTCGGCGCCAGGTGCACGGGATCGGAGGTCGCCGCGGCATGGGGTGTCACGAACACTTTCGGATGGGTCCACAGCGGGCTGGTCTTCGGCAGCGGTTCGACCTCGAACACGTCGAGGCTCGCTTCCTTCAGCGTACCGTCGTCCAATGCCCGTATGATGTCGGCGTCCTTCTGCAGGCGCCCACGCCCGGCATTGATCAGCACCGAGCCGCCAAGGCCGTTGCGCTTGCGCAACTCCTTCAGCACGCCGTAATTGATGATGCCTTGCGTGTCTGGAGTAAGCGGCAGAAGCACCACCAGAATGTCGGTGGCATTGAGGAATGGGATAAGGCCTGCTTCGCCGGAATAGGTCGCCACGCCCTTCATCGGCCGGTCGCTGCGCGACCAGCCATTGACCGCGAAGCCGAGCGACAGAAGCACCGAGGCCGCGGCCCGGCCGAGGCTGCCGAGACCCATGATGCCGACGGAAATGTCGCCGGCCGGCCGCTGCAGCGGCTCGTGCCAGGTCTTCTTCAGCTGCTGCGACCGGTAGAGCAGGCCCTGGCGGTGATGGTCGAGAACCCGCCAGACGACGTACTCGGTCATGTACTGCGTGAGGTTGTCGGCGACGACCTTGACGATCGGCACGTCGGGCAGGCCGGGATCGGCGAAGATATGGTCAACGCCTGCGCCGATCGAGAAGATGGCGCGCAGATTGGGCAGCGACGACATCAAATTGGGCTTGTGCTTCCACACCACCGCGTAGGTGATCGAAGGATCCTTGGCGCCGTCCGGCTCCAGCACCACCTCGCGCTCGGCCGACAACAGGTCGCGCCAGCGTTGCGGATGAAAGCCGGTGACGGCAAGCAGGATACGGCCTTTTTCCATCGCGGTTCGTTCAATCCTTGCTTGTGCGGATCACTCGCTGACCGCGCCTGTCGGAGCCGTCTCGATCTTGAAGGCGGCCGAGATCAGCGCCCGAGTATAGTCGGTTTGCGGATTTCCAAAAATCTGTTCGGAAGGGCCGGCTTCGACGATCTGGCCGTTGCGCATGACGATGACGTCATTGGCCAGCGCCCGGATGACCTTGAGGTCATGGCTGATGAAGAGATAAGCGAGGTCGTGCTTGGCCTGCAAATTGCGCAGGAGATCGACGACCTGCGCCTGCACGCTCATGTCGAGCGCCGATGTCGGCTCGTCCAGCATGACGAAGCGCGGGTTGAGCACCATGGCGCGGGCGATGGCGACACGCTGGCGCTGGCCGCCGGAAAATTCGTGCGGATAGCGGTTGCGGGTCGCCGGGTCGAGGCCGACTTCCTTCAGCACGGCGGCGACCTTGTCGTCGCGCTCGTCGGGCGACAGTTTCGGCTCGTGGATCTTCAGGCCTTCCTCGATGATCTCGGCGATCGACATACGCGGGCTGAGCGAACCGAACGGATCCTGAAAGACGATCTGCAGTTCGCGTCTGAGCGGCCGCATGGCGTTGAAGGTGAGCTGGTTGATGTCGCGGCCGTTGAACTGAATGGTTCCGGTCGACGAGATCATGCGCGCCAGCGCCAGGCCGAGCGTCGTCTTGCCGGAACCGGACTCTCCGACCACACCGAGTGTCTGGCCGGCGCGCACCGTGACATCGATGCCGTCGACCGCTTTCACATGATCGACCGTGCGCCGGAAGAAGCCCTGCTTGATTGGGAACCACACCTTGATGTCCTTGCCGGTCATGACAGGCTTGGCGTCGGCATTGGCGGCCGGCGGCTTGCCTTTCGGCTCGGCGGCCAGAAGGTGGCGTGTATAGGGGTGCTGCGGGTTAGCGAAGATGTCCTTGGTCGGGCCGGTCTCGACGATCTTGCCCTTGGTCATCACGCAGACCCGGTCGGCGATCTTGCGCACGATGCCGAGGTCATGGGTGATGAACAGCATCGACATGCCCTTGCGGCTTTTGAGGCCCGCGAGCAGTTCGAGGATCTGTGCCTGCACCGTGACGTCGAGCGCCGTCGTCGGCTCGTCGGCGATCAGCAGTTCCGGCTCGTTGGCGAGAGCCATGGCGATCATGACGCGCTGGCGCTGGCCGCCCGAAAGCTGATGCGGATAGGCGTCGAGCCGCTTTTGCGGATCGCGAATGCCGACTTCGTTGAGCAGGGCCAGCGTGCGCGCCTTGGCCGGACGGTCGCCCATGCCCTGATGCAGCTTCAGGATTTCGACGATCTGATGCTCGATCGTGTGCAACGGATTGAGCGAGGTCATCGGCTCCTGAAAGATCATGGTGATCTTGTTGCCGCGCACCTGGCGCAATTGCTTCTCGCTCATGGCCAAGAGGTCGGCGCCCTGGAACAGGATCTTGCCCGACGGATGGCTGGCGCTGGGGTAGGGCAGCAACTTCAGCACCGACAGCGCCGAGACCGATTTGCCGGAGCCGGATTCGCCGACCAGCGCCACCGTCTCGCCCCTGGCGATGTCGAACGAGATGTGGTCGACGGCAACGGACTGGCCGCCGCCCTGGCTGAAGGCGACGCTGAGGTCCTGCACGCTGAGCAAGGGCGCTCCGCTCATTTGAACGTCTTGCGCGGATCGAAGGCGTCGCGCGTCGCCTCGCCGACAAAAACCAGCAGCGACAGCATCAGCGAGATGACGACGAAACCGGATATGCCGAGCCAAGGCGCGTTGAGGTTGCGCTGCGCCTGCTTGAGCAATTCGCCGAGCGAGGCCGAACCCGGCGGCAGGCCGAAGCCGAGATAATCGAGCGAGGTCAGCGTCGAGATCGATCCGCTCAGCAAAAAGGGCAGGAAGGTCAATGTCGCCACCATGGCGTTGGGCAGCAGATGCCGGAACATGATGGTGCGGTTGGGTACGCCGAGCGCGCGCGCCGCGTTGACATATTCGAAGTTGCGGGCGCGCAGGAACTCCGCCCGCACCACCCCGACCAGCGCCACCCAGGAAAACAACAGCATCAGGCCGAGCAGGATGAAGAAGCCGGGCGGCAGGATGGCGGCGACGATGAGCAGCAGATAGAGCACCGGAATGGCCGACCAGATCTCGATGAAGCGCTGGAACAGCAGATCCGTCCAGCCGCCGAAATAGCCTTGCAAGGCACCAGCCCCAACGCCGATGAGAGCCGAGCCGGCGGTCAGGATCAGGCCGAACAGCACCGAAATGCGGAAGCCGTAGATGACGCGCGCCAGCACGTCGCGTGCCTGGTCGTCGGTGCCGAGCCAGTTCCAGTTGCCGACATTGCAGGCTGGGTCATCGGCTCCTTGCGGATACTGGTTGCAGCGCGTCTTGGCGTCGTATTGCCAGGACGGCTTGGCGGGTGCCGCTTCCGGGATGGCGTTGTTGACGGTCTGGTAGGAATAGCGGATCGGCGGCCAGATCATCCAGCCATGGGCATTGATTTCGTCCTGGATCACCGGGTCGCGGTAATCCGTGACCGCATAGAAGCCGCCGAATTTTTCTTCGGGGTAAGCGACCATCACCGGAAACAGGATTTCGCCCTTGTAGGAAGCGATGATCGGCTTGTCGTTGGCGATGAATTCGGCAAACAGCGACAGCACGAACAGGATGAGGAAGATCCATAGCGACCAGTAGCCGCGCCGGTTGGCCTTGAAATTCTGCAGGCGGCGCTTGTTGAGCGGCGACAGGAACGGCCGTGGGAGCCGCTCCGGCAAGACACCGGCGGTAACGCTTGCCTCCGACATCAGACGTCTCTCCGCTCGAAATCGATGCGCGGATCGACCCAGGTGTACATCAGGTCGGACAGGAGCCCGATGAACAGGCCAAGAAGCGAGAAGATGTAGAGGTTGGCGAACACCACGGGATAGTCGCGCTCGACCACCGACCGGAAGCCGAGCAGGCCGAGCCCGTCGAGGGAGAAGATATTCTCGATCAGCAGCGAGCCGGTGAAGAAGGCCGAGATGAAGGCACCGGGGAAGCCGGCGATGACGATCAGCATGGCATTGCGGAAGACGTGGCCGTAAAGCACCTGCCGTTCCGACAGGCCCTTGGCGCGCGCCGTCACCACATACTGCTTGCGGATTTCCTCCAGGAACGAGTTCTTGGTCAAAAGCGTCGTCGTGGCGAAGGCCGACAGCACCAGCGCCGTCAGCGGCAAGGTCATGTGCCAGGCATAGTCGGCGATCTTGGCCGGCCACGACAACTGATCCCAATTGTCGGAGACAATGCCGCGCAACGGGAACCAGTCCCAGAACGAGCCGCCGGCAAACAGCACCATCAGAAGAATGCCGAACAGGAAGCCCGGAATGGCATAGCCGACAATGACGACGCCGCTGGTCCAGACGTCGAAGGGGGTGCCGTCCCTGACCGCCTTGCGGATGCCGAGCGGGATCGAGATCAGATAGGACAATAACGTGATCCAGAGCCCGATCGAAATCGAAACGGGCATTTTCTCAAGGATCAGGTCGAGCACCGAAATATCGCGGAAATAGCTGTTGCCGAAATCGAACCGGGCATAATTCCACAGCATCATGCCGAAGCGCTCGAGCGGCGGCTTGTCGAAGCCGAACTGCTTCTCCAGCTTCTTGATGAATTCCGGGTCGAGGCCCTGGGCGCCGCGATATTTCGAGCTGACGTCGCCGGCAGCGTCGAAATTGGAACCGCCCGCATCGCCGCCGCCACCGCCGAGGCGGTCGCTGCCGCCCTGGTTGGTCAGCTTGGCGATGACCTGCTCGACCGGGCCGCCAGGCGCGAACTGGATGACGGCGAAGGATATCGCCATGATGCCGAACAGCGTCGGGATCATCAAAAGGATGCGGCGCAGTATATAGGCGCCCATCAGATGGTATCCTCCTCAGGGAGAGCCACCGTGTCCGGCGGCACCCCCAAGGCAGTCGCGTCAGGCCAATTGTCGACGCCGGCGCCGCCCCTCATTGTCCTGCCGGACATTTCTCCCCGTATAGGGATGGGGAGAAAGGGGCTGGCCATGATCTCGGCGCTCTTATCGCGACGCTTGTAGTTGGCGAAATCACTGATCAGAGCACCCCTCTCCCCGTCACTATACGGGGAGAGGATGCCGGCAGGCAGGTGAGGGGCAGCGCCAACGCCCGCAAGAAATTCAGCCTTTGCCAATTTTTGCCGCCTTGCCCTTATCGAACCACCACAGCGCCTCGACCGGAAAGCCGAAATCGGGCTTTTGCTCGACAAAGCCGAACATGTCCCAATAGGCGACGCGGTGATTCGCCAGATAGTATGTTGGAATCCAGTCTAGCCGCGCGCGCAAGATCCGGTCGAGCGCTCTCAGCGCCGCGACGAGTTCTGCGCGGCTTTGCGCCTTGCCGGCCGCCACGATCAGCGCGTCGATGGCCTTGCTTTTCGTGCCCGGATAATTGCGCTGCCCCGGTGTGTCAGCCATCCGGGAATCATAGAGCATTTCCAGCCCGTCATCAGTCGGTGTCGCTCCGATCGACCAATGGAGCATGTTGAGATCGAAGTCGAAATCGCTCTGCCGCTGTTCATATTGCGCTGAATCGACTTGCCTGATCGATGCGTCGATTCCGATCGCCTTCATATTCTCGGACCACGGAGTGTAGATGCGAACGATGCCATCATCCTCCGCCAGCATTTCAACCCGCAGCCGCTCACCCTTGTCGTTGACGAGGAAACTGCCCGCGCGCTTCCAGCCGGCTTGCGCAAGCAACCGCGAAGCCTCGCCCAGCTGCTTGCGGTCATGGCCCGAACCGTCGGAGAGGGGCTGCGTTACGGCTTCACCAAAGACCTCTGGCGGCAACTCGGCTCGGAACGGCTCCAGCAGGGCCAATTCCTCAGGCGAGGGCAGGCCTTCGGCTTTGTAATCCGACCGTTCGAAATTCGATTGAGCGCGTTCGTAAGAGCCGTAAAACAACGCCCGCTTCATCCACTCGAAATCGAAGCATCTGGCGATCGCTCGTCGCACCCGTTCGTCGCGAAATTGCGGGCGACGCTGGTTAAGCGCGACGCCCTGCATGTCCGGCGTCTTTTCGCCGGGAAATTCCCGTTTGACGACCTTGCCGTCCTTCAACGCTGGAAAGTCGTATCCGGTCGCCCAGACACGCGCGGTGAATTCCTCGCGAAAATGCGTATCGCCCTTTTTGAAGGCCTCGAATGCCGCCTGCCGGTCGAGATAGAAGTCGATGCGTATACGGTCGAAATTGTACAGACCGCGGTTCACCGGGAGATCGCGGCCCCAATAGTCGGCCACGCGGTCATATTCGACAGTCTGTCCGGCCGCGACGCGTCCGATCCTGTAGGGCCCCGAGCCAAGCGGCGGTGTCATCGTTGAGGCATCGAAATTGTTGGCCGTATAAAAGGCCTTGGACACGATCGGCATTCCGACGACCGCTAGGATGTTTTGCGCGGACTGTTCGCCATTGAAGGTCAGGGCAAGGGTGACGGGATCGACCGCGACCGCCTCCGTCATATGCCGCAGCGCCTTGGAAAGGTTCGGGTGGCCTTGGTCCTTGTACAGCTTCAGCGCGGAGGCGACGTCTTCGGCGGTCAGCGGCGAGCCGTCATGGAAACGCGCTTGCGGCCGAAGCGCGAAGCGGAAGCCGTTGCGGTCTTGCGACAGCGTGACGGACTCGGCAAGCAGGCCGTAGACCGCATCCGGCTCATCGAGCGCGCTTGCCATCAGGGAATCGAAGCAGAGTTCGGCGCGCGGCGGCGCCTCTCCTTTCAACACCAGGAAATTCAGTGTGTTGAAAGTCAGGAAGCTCTGATTGAGGGTTGCGCTGGGCGGCGTGAAATTCATCTGGCCGCCCTTGGGAGCGTCCGGATTGACATAGTCGAAATGCGCAAAATCCGGTCTGTATTTGAGGTCGCCGAAGGCCGACAGGCCGTGCAGCTTGATCCCGGTGGCAATGTTTGCGAAAGCCTTGCCCGGCAACAAGGCGGCGGCAGTGGCAGCTGCGCCAAGAGCGAGAAAGTCGCGGCGGGGCAGGGCCGTCATCGATTGCCGCCCCATCAATTACCGCCTTTGTATTTGGCCGCCAGCGCTTTTTCCTTGTCGAGATCGACCCACCAGGAATCGATATCGGCGCCGACATAGGCAGGCTGCTTGTCGGGGAACTTGAACTTGTTCCAATAGGCCAGCCAGACGGCGGAACGGTAATATTGCGGCACCACGTAGAAGTTCCACAGCAGGATGCGGTCGAGTGCGTGGGTGGCGGCGACGAGATCATCGCGATCGGTGGCGAAGATGATGCGATCGACCAGCGCATCGACGATAGGATCCTTAATGCCCATCAGGTTGCGCGAACCGGGCGCGTCGGCAGCCTTGGAACTCCAGAAATCGCGCTGCTCGTTGCCAGGCGACTCCGACTGGCCGAACAGACCCGTCACGACATCGAAATCGAAATGGTTCACACGGTTGATGTACTGCGTCTGATCGATGATGCGCAGGGTAGCGTCGACGCCGATCTTGCGCAGGTTGGCAATGTAGGGGCTGGCGATCACCTGGTCGGTGTCGTTCCAGCCGAGGATCTCGAACTTGAACGGTGCGCCTGTCTTGGCGTTGACCATCTTGCCGCCCTTGATGACCCATCCGGCCTTGGCGAAGAGATCGACGGCCTGCTTCAGATACTTCCGTTCCGCTTGCGTCGAATCGTAGACAGGCAGCTTGAACTCCTGAGTGAAGAGTTCCGGCGGCAGCTTGTCGCGGTATTTTTCCAGGATTTCCAGTTCCTTGCCCTGCGGCAATCCGCTGGACGCCAGTTCGGTACCCTGGAAATAGCTCGATGTACGGGTATTGAAGCCGAAGAAAAGCGTGCGATTCATGCTCTCGAAATCGAATGGTATGGTCAGTGCTTCGCGGACCAGCCGGTCCTGGAACAGCGGCCGCCTCTGGTTGAGAACAAAGCCCTGCATCGGCTGTGGCGACTGGGTCTGGAAGTCCTTCTTGACGACGTCGCCTGCCTGGATGGCCGGGAAATTATAGGCCGTCGCCCATTTGCGAGAACTGTATTCGCGGTTGATGTCTTCCAGCCCACCTTTGGTGAAGGCAAGCCAGGCGGCATTGTCGTCGAGGATGTAGGTGTATCGGCGCGTGTCGAAATTCTCGCGGCCGATCTTTACCGGCAGCTTAGCCGCCCAATAGTCCGGCACGCGCTGCCAGACGATTTCCGAACCGGGTTTGAAGCTGGCGATCTTGTAGGCGGCCGAGCCGAGCGGGATTTCCAGCGTCGGCTTGGTGACATCGCGCTTCTTGCCGCTGGCATCGGTGCCCTCCCACCAGTGTTTCGGCAGCACGGCAAGGTCGCCCATGATCTTAGGCAGTTCCCGGTTGCCCTTCTGGTTGAAATGGAATTCGACCTCGCGATCGGAGATGGCGACCGCATCGGTGACGTTCTCGAAATAGCGGCTGTATTGCGGGCTGTTGGCCTTCAGCACCTGGAACGACCAGATCACATCGTCGACGGTGATCGGCTGGCCATCATGCCATTTGGCGCGCGGGTCGAGCCGGTAAGTCGCCGAGGAATAGTCAGCCGGGTATTTGTAGGCGTCGGCGATCAGGGGATGGCTGACGCTGCCCTCATCGGTCGCCTGTTCCATCAGCGTGTCGTAGAGCAGGCCGCCGCCGAAGCCCACAAGACCCGCGGCAGGCGATCCCTGGACGACATAGGGGTTGAAGCTGTCATAAGTGCCGAGCAGCACCGAATTCAGCGTGCCGCCCTTGGGCGCGTTCGGATTGACGTAGTCATAGTGCTGGAAATTGTCGCCGTATTTGGATTGGCCGATCAGCGATGAGGTTGTCCGCCACTCGTCGGCCCGGGTCGTCTGCAACCCTGCTACCAGCAGGGCCGCCGCCAGCAGCGACTTGAGAAGCGTTCGGCCAACCGTCATGCACTCTCCCTTTCGCGATGCGTGCCAGATCATCCAGAAGGGCGATCCTAGATGATTTGACGCTCGTGAAAACCGCAATGCGCCGGCTTTGTCGCCGCACCGCGCATTTTCCCAACAAAAAAGCCGGGCTGAACCCGGCTTTTTCAAGGACGTCGAGATGACAATCCGGTTATTTTGCCGGCGCTGCCGGAGCGGCCGGCGCCGCGGGCTTGGCCGGTGCGGCGCCGTCAGCGGGCTTGGCGGGCGCGGAGGCGTCAGCAGCGGCGCCCGGTGCCGGCAGCGGCTTGGGATTGTCCGACAGTGTGCGCAGATAAGCGATGACGTTGGCGCGGTCCTCGTCCTTGGGCAGGCCGGCAAAGCCCATGGCCGTGCCCTTCACGAATTTCTTCGGCGAGGTGATGAAGTGGTTGATGTTGTCGTAGGTCCACTTCTCTGTGCCGCCCTTGGAGAATTCCTTCATGCCGGCCGAATAGGCGAAGCCTTCATGCTCGGCGACAGGGCGATCGACGAGATCCCACAGATCCGGGCCGACCTTGTTGGGGCCGCCCTTTTCGCCTGAATGGCAGGCCTGGCACTTCTTGAAGACGGCAGCACCCGCCTCGACATTGGCAGTGGCCAGCAGATCGGCGATCGGTTTGGCTTCAGCGGCTGGAGCGGCAGCGCCGCCTTCGGCCGGTTCGGCGGCCTCGATGGCGAAGCCGGGCTTTTCCGGCGCCGGCGAGGCAAACAGCGCGTCCGACACAATGCCGACCGAGAAGACGACGAAAACGGTTCCGAGCAATCCGGCGAGCAGCTTGTTGACTTCGTTGGAATCCATACGCCCCTTGCTCCCTTTTCCGGCGGACCGAACCGTCCACTCCGTCCGTCGGTATCGAGACCTGCCCTCCAGGGCCGGTCAAATCGGGCGGAAACTAGGTCTTTTGCTCCAGCGTTGCAACACCTATAAGGGCGCTGCCAGTGAGACCTTTTGCCACTTTTCCTTGTCCTCTTTTCGAACGCCTCGCCAGACCGATGTCCACCTTGATCCTGATCCCGGCCCGCATGGCCTCGACCCGCCTGCCGGGCAAGCCGCTGGCCGACATTGCCGGCGCCCCGATGATCGTCCATGTCGCGCGCCGCGCGGCCGAAGCCGGGCTTGGCCGGGTGGTGGTGGCGACTGACACGCAAGGCGTGGCCGAAGCGGTGCGCGCGCATGGTTTCGAGGCGGTCATGACGCGCATCGACCATGAATCGGGTTCCGACCGCATCCACGAAGCTCTGTTGGCGCTCGATTCCCGAGGCGAGGTCGAAACGATCGTCAATGTGCAGGGCGACCTGCCGACCATCGATCCCGGCATCATCGCCGCGTCGCTCAGGCCGTTCGAGGACGCCGCGGTGGATATCGCCACGCTCGGCGTCGAGATCGTCCGCGAGGAGGAAAAGACCAATCCCAACGTCGTCAAGATCGTCGGGTCGCCGCTGTCGGCCACGCGGCTGAGGGCGCTCTATTTCACGCGCGCCACGGCACCTTGGGGCGAGGGGCCGCTCTATCACCATGTCGGTCTCTACGCCTATCGGCGCGCGGCGCTGGAACGCTTCGTCGCGCTGAAGCCGTCGCCGCTGGAGCGCCGCGAGCGGCTTGAGCAGTTGCGGGCACTGGAAGCCGGCATGCGCATCGACGCCGAGATCGTGCAGTCGCTGCCGCTCGGCGTCGACACGCCTGTAGACCTGGACCGCGCCAGGGAAATCCTTTCAAACTGAGATATCGGCATGCCTGAAAAGACCAACAGAATATCCTTCCAGGGCGAGCCCGGCGCCAATTCCGACACCGCCTGCCGCAACGTCTATCCCTCGATGGAGCCGTTGCCGTGCCCGACCTTCGAGGACGCCTTCAATGCCGTCGAGACCGGCAAGGCCGATCTCGCCATGATTCCGATCGAGAACACCATCGCCGGACGCGTCGCCGACATCCACCACCTCCTGCCGGAATCCAGGATGCACATCGTCGGCGAATATTTCCTGCCGATCCATTTCCAGCTGATGGTGCTGCCCGGGGTCAAGCGCGACGAGATCAAGACCGTACACACACATATCCACGCGCTCGGCCAATGCCGCAAATACATCCGCAAGAACGGCTGGAAGGGAGTAGTCGCCGGCGACACGGCGGGTGCAGCCAAAATGGTCTCCGAGGTCAAGGATCGCACTATGGCCGCGCTGTCGCCGGCGCTGGCCGCGACGCTCTACGGGCTCGACATCATCGAGGAGAACGTCGAGGACACCGACAGCAACGTCACCCGCTTCGTCGTCCTGACCAAGAGCAAGCAATGGGCCGAGCGCACGTCACCCGACGTCAAGATGATGACGACCTTCATCTTCCGCGTCCGCAACGTGCCGGCCGCGCTCTACAAGGCCATGGGCGGCTTCGCCACCAACGGCATCAACATGACCAAGCTCGAGAGCTACCAACTCGGCGCCTTCACGGCGACGCTGTTCTACGCCGACATCGAGGGCCATCCCGACGATCCGCTGGTCAAGCTGGCGCTGGACGAGCTTCGCTTCTTCTCGCGCGAGGTGCGGATTCTCGGCGTCTATCCGGCCAGCGAGTCGCGCGAGCAGTGGAAGGTGGCGGATTGAGCTACCAGCCCAGCGGCACGTAGTCGATTTCCATGAAGGTCTCGACCTCCGGCACCCAGCGGTCGCGCACGAAGGCGACATGGTCGGGATGGTCGTTGTACCTGGTGTAGGCGGCCTGGTCGGCGAACTCCATCGAGAAGCCGAACTGATAGTCGTTCATGGGGCTGACCTGCCGCAATTGCTCGAAATGCGTGACGCCCCGGATCGCCGAGAGGATTTTCCTGGCGTCGACGAGAAACCGCTTTTCCTCCAGCGAGTGCGGCGGATGCTTCAGCGTGAAGACGACGGTGTGACGGATCATTTGTCTCTCCTGCAATGACTTCGATGACTATTCGCTGTCGACCCAGGCGCGGATGAGGTGATGCGCGATGGCGCCTTTCGGCGGGGTGACCAGCGTGTCGGGATGCGTGCGGTCCAGCATCAGGCGAACCTCGTCGCGCAAAAACCAGCGGCAATCCTCCAGTTCGTTGAGGTCGGCCTGGATGTCTTCGTTGAGCGGCTCGCCGAAGCATCCGATCATCAGCGAATAGGGGAACGGCCAGGGCTGGCTCGCGTGGTAGACGACGCGGCCGAGCCGGATCCCGGCCTCCTCCAGCGTCTCGCGGCGCACCGCCGCCTCGATCGTCTCGCCGGGCTCGATGAAGCCGGCAAGTGCCGAATACATGCCCGGCGCGAAGTGCCGGCCACGCCCGAGCAGGCATTTGTCCCGCGTCGCCGTCAGCATGATCGCCACCGGGTCGGTGCGCGGAAAATGCTCGGTGCCGCAATTCGGGCAATGGCGCTTGTAGCCGCCCGCCCGCATCTGCGATTGCGTGCCGCATTTGCTGCAGAAGCGGTGGCTGGCGTGCCAGGCGAGCAGGGCCGCCCCTTGTGCCATCGCGCCGGCGGCGGCCTCGTCGATCAGTCCTTGCATATAGACCGAGCGGTAATCGATCGCCTTGACGGTTTCGGGCAACTGTTCGGCATCGATGCCGGCCAGCACCGCCAGCACCGGCCCCTGTTCGGAAAACCCGAGCAGGACGCCCTGGTCGAAGGAAGGGCTGAAGGGATCGCTCTCGGCGATGCGGTACCAAGGGTCGAAACCGCCATCGGCGAGTTTCAGGTAGAGCCGGCCGCCATTCATCAAAAGCAGCCGTGTCGTCGGATCGGCCAGCGCCTTGTCGACCGAATCGTCGGCGCGGTTCTCGGATTGCCGGTCGATGGTGTTGCCGGCAAAGCCGACGAACTGGCTCGGCTCGCGCACGGGCGCGTCAAACAGGCGAAAGCTCATATGGACTCTGGTGCTTTGGGATGGACATGCTTGGGATAGACACAGGGAAGGCTTATAGCGCTGCCCTTATCGTTTCGGCAAACCGGCGCAGGTCGGAGCGCTGATAGGGCTCGCGCAGGCCATGCCCCCACACCGGGCCGGGCCAGCCGGGATCCCCCTCGGACCGTGCGACGATATGGATATGCAGTTGGCGCACGATGTTGCCGAGCGCGCCGGTGTTGATCTTGGTGCAGCCGCTCACCTTCTTCAGCGCCTGCGCCACCATATTGGTCTCGAAGGTCAGCATCGCCTGGTCGAGCGGCGTCATGTCGTGGATCTCCTCCGCGCCCGGCCGCTGCGGCACCAGGAGCAGCCACGGCCAGCGGCGGTCGTTCATCACCCGCAATTCGCACAGTCCAAGCCACATCAACTGCTCGCTGTCAGCCTCCAGCCGGGCATCCAGCGTGAATCCGGCCTTCAGGCCCGGCAGCATCGGCGTTTCCCTTGCTTTTCTTGGCTTCCTCAAACCCTGAACGCTAAAGCGGCTGCATCGGGGCTGCAAGCGAATCTCGCGGTTCGCGGTGCCGATTTGCCTGCGCACTTGCATTTCGTCGCGCAATTGCCGATATGGACAGCGGGAGGTTGGTGGTGGACGATCCACTCGCCAACCGGGTCAGGTCCGGAAGGAAGCAGCCCTAACGAGCCCGGAACGGGTCATTGTTCCAGCCTCCCACCTCATCGGCCCTCCTCGCGACATTGACGACGCATTGCAGCGCGGGCGAGACTATGCGCAGGAATCGGCGCTTTGGGCGCGGCCTTTTGGAGCTTAACGGCGAATGAGCGAAGCCGGAAATTCGGGGCCCGATAGTTTGGCGACAGGCAAGGCCGCGGCCTACCGTGTGCTGGCGCGCAAATACCGTCCGTCGAATTTCTCCGAGCTGGTCGGCCAGGAGCCGATGGTGCGCACCCTCACCAACGCCTTTGCCACCGGCCGCATCGCCCAGGCCTGGATGCTGACCGGCGTGCGCGGCGTCGGCAAGACCACCACCGCGCGTATCCTGGCGCGGGCCCTGAATTATAAAACCGCCACCGTTGATCAGCCCTCGGTCGACCTCGCCGTGCTTGGCGAGCATTGCCAGGCGATCATGGAAGGCCGCCATGTCGACGTCATCGAGATGGACGCCGCCTCGCACACCGGCATCGACGACATCAGGGACATCATCGAGCGCGTGCGCTATGCGCCCGTCTCGGCCCGCTACAAGGTCTACATCATCGACGAAGTGCACATGCTGTCCACGCAGGCCTTCAACGGCCTGCTGAAGACGCTGGAAGAACCGCCGCCGCACGTCAAATTCATCTTCGCCACCACCGAAATCCGCAAGGTTCCGATCACCGTCCTGTCGCGCTGCCAGCGCTTCGACCTGAGGCGCATCGACGCCGGCGCGCTGGTCGCGCATCTCTCCTCGATCGCCGGCAAGGAAGGCATTTCGGTCGACGACGACGCTCTGGCGATGATCGCGCGCGCGGCGGAAGGTTCCGCCCGCGATTCGCTCTCCATTCTCGACCAGGCGATCGCCCATGGCGCCGGCTCGGTCAGCGCCGAGGCCGTGCGCGCCATGCTGGGCCTGGCCGACCGCGCCCGCATCGTCGATCTGTTCGAACATGTGATGAAAGGCGATGTGGCGGCGGCGCTCGGCGAATTCCGTGCGCAATACGACACCGGCGCCGATCCGGCCGCCGTGCTCACCGACCTGGCTGAGTTCAACCACCTCGTCACCCGGCTGCGCTTCGTGCCGACCGCGATGGACGATGCCTCGCTGTCGCAGGACGAGCGCCAGCGCGGCGCCGATTTCGCCAGGGCGCTGTCGGTTCGCGTGCTGTCGCGGACCTGGCAGATGCTGCTCAAGGGCATTCCCGAAGTACAGTCCTCCAACCGGCCGGTCAGCGCCGCCGAAATGGTGCTGATCCGGCTGGCGCACGCCGCCGATCTGCCGACATTGGACGAGGCGCTGAGATCGCTGGAGAGCGGCGCCTCGGCCACCGGCGCCGCGCCGCGTCCGAACGGCGCTCCCGTGAACCCCGGCAATGGCGGTCCTGGCGGCAATGGGGCCAGCGCCGTGGCGCAGGCGCGCATGCCTGGCGGCTCGGGCGGCGCGCAGACCATGCGGCTGGTCGAGGCCACGCCCGCTCCGGCCGCCTTCGTCGCGCCCCCGCAGCCGGCGCCGGAGACGCAAGCCGTACCGCTGAAATCGCTGGCCGACATCGTTGCCCTTGCCGACGCTCAGCGCGACGTCGCCTTCAAGGTGCTGGTCAAGCGCTGCATCCGTCTGGTGCGCATCGAACCTGGCCGCATCGACGTCGGCCTGACCGACGATGCGCCCAAGATGCTGCTCAACGAACTGACGACGAAACTGCGCGCCTGGACCGGCCGCAGCTGGCTGGTGTCGCTGTCTAAGGAGGAGGGCGGCCAGACGCTGGCCGAAATGGAATCGACGAAGCGTGAAAACGCTTTCCTCGATGCCAGGAACGACCCGACAGTCGCCGCCTTCCTGACCCGCTTTCCCGGCGCCAAGATCATCGATGTGCGCATTCCCGACACGCCGGACGCCGAAGCGAGCGAGGCCGAAATGCCGGTCGAGCCGCCGGCCGATGACGACGAACCCTGATATGCAGCACTAATCCGCAAAGGATCGGACCATGAAAGATCTTCTCGGCCTGATGGGCAAGGCGAAGGAAATGCAGGCCAAGTTCCAGGCCATGCAGGATGAGATCGCCACGGTCGAAGCCGTCGGTCAGGCTGGCGGCGGCCTGGTCAGCATCATTTTGAGCGGAAAGTTCGACATCAAGTCGCTGAAGATCGACCCGTCCTTATTCAAGGAAGACGAGGTCGAAATCCTCGAGGATCTGATTCTTGCCGCGCACAATGACGCCAAGGCCAAGGTCGAGCAGATCATGCAGGAAAAGACCAAGGCGCTGACCGCTGGCCTGCCCATCCCGCCAGGAATGAAACTGCCTTTCTAGCGCTCGGTGCGCCATGATCGATGAGCCGTCCGAAAGACTGATCGAGCAGCGTATCCGCAACAGGATCTACGAGATTCTGGAAATCCTCGCCGATTGCGATGCGGGTGTCGATCTCGTCGGCATCAAGGGCTACTTCAATCTCTTCGAGGATTTCGTGCACCGCCCGTCGATCGAGGCCGGCACGTCGGCGCTTTCGAAGGACGAACGCGCGATCGTGCTGGAAATCGCCGAATTCCTGGAGGCGGCCTCCGAAACGAATCCTGATTTCACCAAGGCCGAGTTCATCGACAGCGACTGGCCAGGCAAGATCGCGCCGGCGGCCAGGGAGGCGCGGGCGCTGTTTCTCGGGCGGGGCCTGTTTTCAGAGAAGGTCGAAGAGGTCGAACCCGGTCGGTCGGCGGCAATCGCCGCCGGGCGATAGGCTTTCCCGCGAAAGGCGCATAGCGTTTCCCCAAGGGAATTGCGGCGAAACGAAGAGAGAGCGGTCATCATCTGTGTGAAACGACGGCTCGATCTATCTGGAAAGCCTCAATTTGTGTCAATTCGGCAACAGTCTGCCGTTAATAACGTTTTGGCCATCATTTTGCCCGAAAGTGTCTCATTCTTGCCGCAGCCTGGGGGCGGGCATTGAAGTGAGAGGGTTACCTGTTGATCGCCACGCGATGGAAGACGCCGCTGTTGCTCGGCGTCGTCACGTCTCCCCTTTTCTTGGCCGCTTGCAGCCAGACCACCTCGCACGGCATGTCGGTTGCGAGCCTGACCGACGCCATCACGCCGAGTTTCCTAAGTTCGCGCGCCTACAGTCACACGCCGAAGGACAGGGAATGCCTCGAACGGGCGATGTTCTTCGAATCCAACCGGTCGAGCCGCGACGGCATGATCGCCGTCGGCACGGTGGTGATGAACCGGCTGCGCTCGGGCAACCACGGCAGCACCATCTGCCAAGTGGTGGGTGAACCCGGGCAGTTCGCGCCGGGCGTCATGACCAGGCCGATGAATTCGCGCGCAATGCCCGATGTCGAGGAGGCCGCCGACGCCGTGCTCAAGGGCGAGCGCAAGGCCAAGCTCAAGAACACGATGTATTTCCACACCGCCGGTCTGCGCTTCCCCTACAAGAACATGCACTACACCATGGTTGCCGGCGGCAATGCCTTCTACGAAAAGCGCGGCCGCAACTGGCAGCCGCTGCCGGATGAACCGACGGTTGCCATTGCCTCGGCCGAGCAGCCAGCCGCCTTGCCAGGCGTGCCTGCGGTGCGCGTCGCTTCCGCCGAGCCCGTACCTGCGGCCAAGACATCCGCTCGCACCGCTCCAGCCCAGCAGGTCTACATGACCGCCGCGGCGGAGCCGACACGCCCCGGCAAGACGGCAACCGCCCGCACCGCTGCGGCCCAGGAGACCTATGTCACTGCGTCCGCGGCGCCGACGGCCAAGTCCGCACGCGTCTCGGCGAAGCCGACACTGGTCGCCATGCAGGAGCCGATGGAGGAGCCGGATGTCGCTCGTTTCGGCGGAACCTTGACCGGCGGAACCTCGAACAAGAGGGTGATCTCCTCGGTTGAGGGCGAGCCGCAGGAAGCGTCGATGGGGTTCCAGTCGACGCCTGAAAACACCGACGCGATCGGCGCGATGATCGTCAGCCAGGGCCGCCCGCTCGAAACCAACTGATGCGTGTCGCAAACCCGCAATGGCAGGATGGCGGGACATTCGCGGACGCCGGATGTTTCAAAGCGCTCTGAAAAATCCTAGATCAGGGCGATGTCCAAGCGAATCGCCGGTCCCGAGATCGAACGCCTGATCCAACTCCTGGCCAAGGTGCCGGGGCTTGGCCCCCGTTCGGCCAGGCGCGCGGCACTGCACCTGATCAAGAAGAAGGAACAGTTGCTGTCGCCGCTCGCTGCCGCCATGGGCGAGGCCGCCGACAAGGTGCGCATCTGCTCCACCTGTGGCAATGTCGACACCTCGGATCCTTGCATGATCTGTACCGATCCACGCCGCGATGCCGCCACCTTGATCGTCGTCGAGGACGTCTCGGATCTCTGGGCGCTGGAGCGGGCGGCGGCGATGAATGTGCGTTACCACGTGCTTGGCGGCACGCTGTCGCCGCTCGACGGCATCGGCCCCGATCAGCTCAACATCCGCTCGCTGATCGACCGCATCGCCGGCGGCGAGGTCAAGGAACTCATCCTCGCCGTCAACGCGACGGTCGAGGGCCAGACTACCGCGCACTACCTCACCGATCAACTCTCCGGCTTCGAGGTCAAGATAACACGGCTGGCGCACGGGGTACCGGTCGGCGGTGAACTCGACTATCTCGACGAAGGCACGCTGGCCGCGGCGCTGCGCTCGCGAACGGCGTTTTGACACGATTGCGGAGAGGATGCGCACGATGATTGCCACGCATCTTTCGAAGCTGGTGGTGCACGCTACAGAACGCGGCTTTCGCAAGTTCAGCTTTGCATTCTTTCTTGCAGCGCTCTTTGCCCTCATCGCTGCCCCCGCGTTCGCCTCCAAGATCGACGACCAGTTCAGGACCTGGCTCCAGACCGATCTCTGGCCCGACGCCAAGGCGAAAGGCATTTCCAAAAATACGTTCGACGCCGCGTTCAACGGCATCAAGCCCAATCTCAATCTCCCCGACCTTGTCATGCCAGGCGAGAAACCGAAGACGCCGCAGAAGCAGCACCAGGCCGAGTTCGGTTCTCCCGGCGCCTATTTTGCCGAGAAGACGGTTCGTGCGGTGACATCGGGCGGGCGCACCCGCGAGGCCGCCAATGCCCGCACGCTTGCCGCGATCGAAAAGCGCTATGGCGTGCCGGGCGAAATCCTTCTGGCGATCTGGGGCCGCGAGACCGGCTTCGGCGCGGCGAAGATGCCCTACGACGCCTTCGAAGTGCTGGGCACCAAGGCGTTCATGTCGACGAAAAAGGATTTCTTCCGCACGGAACTGCTGGCGGCGCTGGAAATCGTCCAGCGCGGGCTGGCCCCGGTCGGCGCGATGAAATCGTCCTGGGCCGGGGCGCTCGGCCAGCCGCAATTCATGCCGACCTCTTTCCTCAAGCATGCCGTCGATTTCGACGGCGACGGCCGCGTCGACATCTGGAATTCGACGCCCGACGTGCTGGCCTCGATCGCCAATTATCTTGTCCATTATGGCTGGGTGAGGGGACGCGGCTGGGGTTTCGAGGTGATCGTGCCTCAGAGCGTCTCCTGTTCGCTGGAGGGCCCGGACCAGGGCAAAAAGATCTCGCAATGGGCCGCCATGGGCATTGAGCGCGTCGGCGGTAAAGCCTTCCCGGCGAGCGAGCTGAAGGCGGAAGGTTTCCTGCTGATGCCGGCCGGGCGCAGCGGCCCAGCCTTCATCGCGACTCCCAATTTCTACGTGCTGAAACAATACAACACCAGCGACCTCTACGCGCTGTTCATCGGCCATGGCGCCGACCGCATCGCCCATGGCGATCAGAATTTTTCCGGTAGCTGGGGTCCGGTCGGCGATCTCCACCGCTCCGACATCGCCGCCTTGCAAGGGGCACTGGAAGCCAAAGGCTATGATGTTGGCAGCGCCGACGGCCTGCCCGGCTTCAAGACCCGCCGCTCGATCGGCAGATGGCAGGAAAAGAATGGTCAGGCCGCCACCTGTTTTCCCGATGCCGGCCTGGTCGCCGCGCTGAAATAGCATCGAATTTTAGCAGATTTTTCCCGATCCCCGGCATCATTTGGCCGGCGCATGCGTCGACACGCCGCTGTGTATTCTGATCCACTGAGGCCGTCTCGCAAATCCTCGTTGCCGGGCTGGGAGTCGCCGGATAAGGTGTTGACCAACTGGACAAAAACCACGACGGTAGCGAGTCAAGGGCTTTCATTGGAGCCCTGAAAGAACACCGCAACCCTGAGCCGGGAACTCAGGTCAACAAACAACAAAACAGGGAACAATCATCATGATGATGGAAAAGCTTGCTCTACGATCCCGCATCTTGCTGGCGGGCGCCGCCATGTCGGCGCTGCTTCTGGCCGGAGCGCCGGCTGGCGCGGTCACTCCCGCCGACACGCTTGTCGAAGGTTTTGCCATCGACGACATCATCTCGATGGATCCGGGCGAGGCGTTCGAGCTGTCGACCGCCGAGGTCACCGGCAACACCTATGATCTTCTTGTCCGCCTCGACCTCAGCGACACCTCCAAGGTCAAGCCCGATCTCGCCGCAAGCTGGACCGTCTCCGACGATGGCCTGACCTATACGTTCAAGCTCAAGCCGGGCCTGAAATTCGCCTCAGGCAACCCGATCACCGCCGCCGACGTCGCCTGGTCGTTCGAGCGCGCCGTCAAGCTGGACAAGAGCCCCGCCTTCATCATCGGCCAGTTCGGCATTAGCGGCGACAACGTCACCGAAAAGGCCAAGGCGGTCGACGACACCACCTTCCAGTTCACCGTCGACAAGGCCTATGCGCCAAGTTTCGTGTTGAACTGCCTGTCGGCCACCGTTGCCTCCGTTGTCGACGCCAAGCTGGTCAAGGAACATGTGGCGGCGGTCACGCCGAGCGCCGACTACAAATGGGACAACGATTTCGGCAATGCCTGGCTGAAAACAGGCTATGCCGGCTCGGGCGCCTTCAAGCTGCGCGAATGGCGCGCCAACGAAGCCGTCGTCATGGAGCGCAACGACAATTATCACGGCGAGAAGGCCAAGCTTGCCCGCGTCATCTACCGCAACATGAAGGAAAGCTCGGCGCAGCGCCTGGCACTCGAGGCCGGCGATATCGACGTTGCCCGCAACCTCGAACCGAACGACCTCGACGCCATCGCCAAGAACGCCGACCTCACCTCGACCAGCGCGCCCAAGGGCACCGTCTACTACATCAGCCTCAACCAGAAGAACCCGAACCTCGCCAAACCCGAGGTGCGTCAGGCCTTCAAATATCTGGTCGACTATGATGCGCTGGGTTCGACCATCCTCAAGGGCATCGGCGAGATCCACCAGACCTTCCTGCCCAAGGGCGTGCTGGGCGAACTCGACGAAAACCCCTTCAAGCTCGACGTCGCCAAGGCCAAGGAATTGCTGGCCAAGGCCGGCTTGGCGGACGGCTTCAGCGTCACCATGGACGTGCGCACCGGCCAGCCGACCACCGGCATGGCGGAATCCATTCAGCAGACGCTCGGCCAGGCCGGCATCAAGCTGGAGATCATCCCTGGCGACGGCAAGCAGACGCTGACCAAATACCGCGCCCGCAACCACGACATCTATATCGGCCAGTGGGGCCAGGACTATTTCGATCCGAACTCCAATGCCCAGACCTTTGCCTCGAACCCGGACAATTCGGATGCCGGCAAGTCCCACACGCTCGCCTGGCGCAATGCCTGGGACATTCCGGACCTGACCAAGCAAACGGAAGCAGCCCTGCTTGAGAAGGATTCGGGCAAGCGCGCGGATATGTACAAGGATCTCGAGAAGAAAATCCTCGACACCAGCCCCTTCGTCATCATCCACCAGCAGCTGGAAGTTGCCGGTCTGCGCAAGAACCTCAAAGGCTTCGCGCTCGGTCCGAGTTTCGACACCAACTTCGTCGGGCCGGTCTCCAAGGAATAGTGTTCGCGGACACGCCGCATGAGCACGATTGAAAACGAAAGCGGGCGCGGCAGCGCCCGCGCCGTCGCCCTTGCATCATCGCTTGGCCGCTTCCTGGTCATTGCGGTGACGACCTATCTCGGTCTTCTCGCGGTCACTTTCTTCATTGGCCGCGTCATCCCGATCGACCCGGTGCTGGCCGTGCTCGGCGACCGGGCACCCGCCAATGTCGTGGAGCGAACGCGCCGCGAGATGGGCCTCGACCTGCCGTTGATCGAGCAGTTCTACATCTATGTGAAACATGCGCTGAGCGGCGATTTCGGCATCTCCGTGCTGACCACCAATCCCGTCATGACCGACATCCGCCGCGCTCTTCCCGCAACGACGGAACTGGCGACATTGGGGACACTGATCGGCGCGCTGTTCGGTGTGCCGCTGGGAGTGCTGGCCGCGGTCAAACGCGGCAGCCTCGTCGATCAGATTGTGCGCATCATCGGCCTGATCGGCTATTCCGTGCCCATCTTCTGGCTGGGCCTGCTGGCCCTGGTGCTGTTCTACGCCAAGCTGCAATGGGTGGCCTTCCCGGCACGGCTCGACGTGGTCTACGAATACACTTTCACGCCGGTCACCGGTTTCTACCTGCTCGACTCCGCGATGCAGGGGCAGTGGGATGTCTTTTACGACGCCTTCCGGCACATCATCCTGCCGGCCTCGCTGCTCGGCTATTTCTCGCTGGCCTATATCAGCCGCATGACGCGCTCGTTCATGCTCAATGAACTCGCCCAGGAATACGTCGTCGCCGCGCGCGCCAAGGGCCTGTCGGAAACCCGCATCATCTGGGGCCACGCGCTGCGCAATGCCGCCGTGCCGATGGTGACCGTGATCGCGTTGTCCTATGCCGGGCTGCTCGAGGGCTCGGTGCTGACCGAGACCGTCTTCTCCTGGCCGGGCATCGGCCTCTACATCACCAACTCGCTGCAGAACGCAGACATGAACGCCGTGCTCGGCGGCACCATCGTCATCGGCTCGGTGTTCATCGGCATCAATCTCCTGTCCGATCTTCTCTACCGCGTGCTCGACCCGAGGACGAAGACCGGATGAGCAGAGGTATCGCGCTTTCGGGCTTGGCTGCGGCAAATCACCCCCACTCCGGCCCTTCGGGCCACCTCTCCCCCTGTCCGGGGGAGAGGAGAAGGCGGCCGCACGCCTGGCGCCTTTCCTCTCCTCCGTCGACCGGGGGCGAGATGGTCTGCGAAGCAGACCGGAGTGGGGGTCGACGGCTTCAAGAGGCATCGTCATGACCGTCTCCGACGCCCGCCCCTTCTCCCGTCGCGAATGGTTGTTGTCGGAGCGGCCGGCATCGCGCATGCAGGCAAGGCTCGGTCGCGCCTATGTCGCCTGGCGGCGCTTTTCCGCCAATCGTTTGGCCTTTGTCGGCCTGCTCATCATCATCGCTCTGCTGCTCGTCGCCGCCCTTGCCGGTGTGCTGGCGCCGTATTCGCCGACCTTCGGCGACCTGAAGAACGCGCGTCTGCTGGCGCCGAGTGCCCAGCACTGGTTCGGCACCGACGATCTCGGCCGCGACATCTATTCGCGCATCCTCTACGGCTCGCGCTGGACGCTTTATGTCGTCGTCCTGGTCGCCATCATCGCCGCACCCATCGGGCTTCTGGTCGGCACCGTCGCCGGCTATGCCGGCGGCTGGACCGACGCGATCCTGATGCGCATCACCGACATTTTCCTTGCCTTCCCCAAGCTGGTGCTGGCGCTGGCCTTCGTCGCCGCCCTTGGCCCCGGCATCGAGAATGCCGTGCTGGCGATCGCCATCACCTCCTGGCCGCCCTATGCCCGCATCGCGCGTGCCGAGACGCTCACCGTGCGCAACTCGGACTACATCAAGGCGGTGCAACTGATGGGCGCCTCTCCCTTCCGCATCGTGTTGCGCCACATCATGCCGCTATGCATCTCCTCGCTGATCATCCGCGTGACGCTCGACATGGCCGGCATCATCCTGACGGCCGCGGGCCTCGGCTTCCTCGGCCTTGGCGCGCAGCCGCCGCTGCCGGAATGGGGCACCATGATCGCTTCGGGCCGGCGCTTCATCCTCGACCAATGGTGGGTGGCCGGTGCGCCGGGCTTCGCAATCCTGATCGTCAGCCTCGGCTTCAACCTGCTCGGCGACGGCCTGCGCGACGCGCTCGATCCTCGGAGTGGCGACCAATGAACGGCCGAACTAGGACCCTGCTTGAGGTGGATGACCTGCGGGTCACCTTTCCGACCCGCACGGGCATGGTCGAGGCGGTGCGCGGCGTTTCCTTTTCGCTTGGCCGGGAACGCCTCGGCATCGTCGGCGAGTCCGGGTCGGGCAAGTCGCAAACGGGCCGCGCCATCATGGGCCTGACGCCGCCGCAGGCCCGGATATCGGCCAATAAATTGACCTTCGACGGCATCGACCTGCTCGGCATCTCGCCACGCCAACGCCGAGCCTTGCGGGGCAACCGCATCGCCATGATCCTGCAGGATCCGAAATATTCGCTCGACCCGGTCATGAGCATCGGCCGCCAGATCGTCGAGACGCTGCGCACGCACAAAAAGGTCGGCAAGGCCGAGGCGCGCGAGCGCGCGCTGGCCATGCTCGAGGCGGTGCAGATCCGCGATCCCAAACGCGTCTTCGACCTGCACCCGCACGAAGTGTCGGGCGGCATGGGCCAGCGCGCCATGATCGCCATGATGCTGATCGCCGGGCCGGAAATGATGATCGCCGACGAGCCGACCTCGGCGCTCGACGTCACCGTGCAGCTCGATGTGCTCGGTATCCTCGACCGGCTGGTCGCGGAGCGGGGCATGGGACTGGTCTTCATCTCGCACGATCTGCGCCTGGTTTCCTCCTTCTGCGACCGCGTCATCGTCATGTATGCCGGCAAGGTGGTCGAACAACTCAAGGCCTCGGAACTCAGCCAGGCCCAGCATCCCTATACGCGCGGCCTGCTCAACTGCATGCCCAAGATCGGCGCCGACCGTCACCCGCTGCCTGTGCTCGACCGCAAGCCGGAGTGGGCGGCATGACATCAGCGATTGCCGTCGACACGCTGGAGGTGATCTTCGACCGCTTTCGCGCGCTGAAGGGCGTCAGCCTTGATGTACAGCCGGGTGAATCCTTCGGCCTGGTCGGTGAATCCGGTTCCGGGAAATCGACATTGCTGCGAGCCATCGCCGGTCTCGCGCCGGTCGCCTCGGGCAGCATCGCCGTCAACGGCAAGACGCTCGGCGCGCGCCGCGATAAGGCCTTTTACCGCGAAGTGCAGATGGTCTTCCAAGATCCGTATGGGTCGCTGCACCCGCGCCAGACGGTCGACCGCCTGCTGCAGGAGCCGCTCGCCATCCACGGCTTTGCCGACGGCGAAAAGCGCATCGAGCGCGCGCTCGACGAGGTCGGCCTCGGCAACGGTTTTCGCTTCCGTTACGCGCACCAGCTCTCGGGCGGCCAGCGCCAGCGTGTCGCGATCGCCCGCGCGCTGATCCTCGAGCCCTCGATCCTGCTGCTAGACGAGCCGACCTCGGCGCTCGACGCCTCCGTGCAGGCGGAAGTGCTCAACCTGCTGGAGGAAGTCCGGCGGCGGCGCAAGCTGACCTTCCTGATGGTCAGCCACGACCTCGCCATCATCACCCATATGTGCGAGCGTCTGATGGTGATGCAGGGCGGCGAGGCAGTGGAAAATCTGGTGGCAAACGATCTGGTCGAGCGCCGTGTGACAAAGGATTATACGCGCAACCTGCTGCGAGCCAGCGACGGGTTTGTAAGAACCGCCTGAATTCGCTCTTCCTGTGCACAGACCAACGGGGGAATTCCATGGGGGAATGGAAGTTTGCAGATCCACCCAATGTCGCGGTGCTATCGGACAAGAGTATATTCAAATCTGACGATTGGATCGCATACGTCGTGCATGAAGCTGACCACGACGACATCTACAACGAAGAAGGTGGCAGCTGGCAGTTTCACAGCAGCGACACTCGAGATCGGAACGAACGTGAGATAATGCTCGTCGGCCTGCAGGAGGTGGTTCGGCGGGATGAAAGCATCTTGGCGTTGGCCGATTTGCCGAAAGGTTGGCATGCTTGGCGCAGCTCCAAATCGTCGCCTTGGCAGCGCGCCAAATCACTCCCCTCGCCCTCCAACGATAACGAGTGATACTGCAGGATCTTAAGTCGAACCTTGCGCCAGTTCGCCGTTCTCCGGAACGGATGGGTCGTCCCCTTGCTTCGGCTCCTTGATCCTGAACCACGTCACATAAAGCGCCGGCAGGAACAGCAGCGTGATCGCCGTACCAGCGATGATGCCGCCCATCATGGCATAGGCCATCGGCCCCCAGAACACTTCGCGCGCGATCGGGATCAGCGCCAGGCTGGCGGCGGCGGCGGTCAGCGCGATCGGCCGCATGCGATGCTCCGTCGCCTCGATGACGGCGGCCCAGCGATCCTTGCCTTCAGCGACAAGATCCTCGATCTGCACGATCAGGATGACCGAGTTGCGGATCAGGATGCCGATCAGCGCCAGCACCCCGAGGATGGCGACGAAGCCGAGCGGCGCGCCACTCGGCACCAGCGCCGCCACCACACCGATCAGTCCGAGCGGCGCGACCGCCACGACCAGGAACAGGCGCTGGAAGCTCTGCAACTGCACCATCAGGATGGTCGCCATCACGAACAGCATCAGCGGCACGACGGCGGCGATCGGCCCCTGGCTCTTGGCGCTTTCCTCGACGGAGCCGGCGGTCTCGACCGAATAGCCGGGCGGCAGCTTGGTGATGAAGGCGTCGACCGACGGTTTCAGCTCGTTGACGACGGTCGCCGGCAGCACGTCGCCAACCAGGCCGGCGCGCACGGTGATGGTCGGGATGCGGTCACGCCGCCACACCGTCGGCTGCTCCAGATCGTAGCGGAAATTGGCAACCGCCGCGAGCGGGATAGCCTCGCCATTGCCCGTCGGCAGCTGGATGTTCTGCAGCGTCTCGATCGAGCCGCGCTCGGCCCCGCGCGAACGGGCCACGACATTGATCAGGTAGGTCGCGTCACGCACCTGGGTGATCGTCGATCCGCCCACCGTGCTGTTCAGCGTGCTGGCGATATCGGAGGAGGTGATGCCAAGCTGGCGCGCCTTGTCCTGCAGCACGTCGACCCTCAGCACGCGCTGTGGTTCGTTCCAGTCGAAGGTGGGTGCGGCAAGTTTCGGATTGGCCGAGATGATGCCGGCGAATTGCTGCGCCAGTTCCCGCACCGTCTGGATGTCAGGGCCGCCGACGCGATATTGCACCGGGCGCCCGACCGGTGGCCCAAGCTCGAGCGGCTTGACGAAGGCGTCGGTGCCGACGAACTCCGCGCGCAGCAGCTTCTCCAGCGCCGGCTTCACCCGGTTGCGCGCCTCGATGCTCTTGGTGACGATCACGGTCTGGCCGAAATAGGGATTGGCGGGCTGCACGTCATAGGCCAGCACGAAGCGCACCGCGCCCTGGCCGATATAGGAGGAGAAGTGGTCGATGTCGGGATTGCCGACCAGCGCCCGCTGTTCGAAGCGCTCCATCTGGTCGCGCGTCTCGGTGATCGACGAGTTCTGCGGCAGGTTCCAGTCGACGATCAGCTCCGGCCGGTCGGAAGGCGGGAAGAACTGTTGCTGGACGAGCCCGAAGCCGGCGATCGAGCCACCGAACAGGAGCACGGTCACGACGATCGTCAGCCAGTGATGGCGCACCGAGCCGACAAGCACGCGCCGGAACAGCGACGTGAACCGCCCTGGTTGGTCGTGATGCTTCTCCTTCATCGTCGCCGGCAGGATGGTGACGCCAAGCAGCGGCGCGAACAGCACCGCCACGATCCATGACACCAAGAGCGACACCGCGATGACGACGAACAGCGTGAAGGTGTACTCGCCTGCCGCGCTCGAGTTGAGGCCGATCGGGATGAAGCCGGCGACCGTCACCAGCGTGCCGGTCAGCATCGGGAAGGCGGTCGAGGTGTAGACATAGGTCGCCGCCCTGCGCAGGGTGTCGCCAACCTCCAGCCGCGCCACCATCATTTCGACCGCGATCATCGCATCGTCGACCAGCAGCCCGAGCGCGATGATCAGCGCGCCGAGTGAAATGCGCTGCAGCGATATGCCGAGATACTCCATGACGGTGAAGGTGATGGCCAGCACCAGCGGGATCGACAGCGCGACGACGAAGCCGGCCCGCATGCCGAGGCTGATGAAAGAGACGGCAAGCACGATCGCCACCGCCTCGAACAGCGCGCGCGTGAAGCCCGAGACCGCCTCCTCGACGATGACAGGCTGGTCGGCGACCAGATGCACGCCGACGCCGACCGGCAGGTCGGCCAGCACCTTGTCCATCTCCTCATGCAGCGCTTCGCCGAACTTGAGCAGATTGGCGTTGGGCTTCATGCCGATGGCAAGCCCGATCGCATCCTGGCCGTTGAAGCGGAACAGGGCTGTCGGCGGGTCGGCATAACCGCGCGTGATCGTCGCCACGTCGCTCAGCCGGAAGAACCGGTCGTTGACGCGCAGATTGATGGCGCGCAGGCTCTCCTCGGAGGCGAACTGGCCGCCGACGCGCACGCTGATGCGCTCCGGCCCGGACTGGATGACGCCGGACGGCGTGATCGCGTTCTGCGCTTGCAGGCTGGCCACGATTTGCTGCTGGTTGAGGCCAAGCGCGGCGATCTGGCGGGTCGAGAATTCGAGATAGATCGCCTCGTCCTGCGCACCGACCAGATCGACCTTGCCGGCATTGGGCACGGTCAGGATCTTGGTTCGCACATCCTCCACATAGTCGCGCAATTGGCGTGGCGTCAGCCCGTCGGCGGTGAAGGCATAGATGTTGCCGTAGACGTCGCCGAAGCGGTCGTTGAAGAACGGTCCCTGCACGCCTTGCGGAAACTGCGCCTTGATGTCGTTGACCATGTTGCGCACCTGAAGCCAGTTCGGCGCGACGTCGCGCGCCTTGGTGGTGTCCTTCAGGTTGACGAAGATGACAGTCTGGCCGGCTGTCGTCACCGACTTGGTGTAGTCGAGGCTGTCGAGTTCCTCGAGCTTTTTCTCGATGCGATCGGTCACCTGCTGCACCGTCTCCTTCACCGAGGCGCCCGGCCAGTTGGCCTGGATGATCATGGTCTTGATGGTGAAGTTGGGATCTTCCTCGCGGCCGAGATTGAGATAGGAGAAGATGCCGGCCACCACGAAGACCAGCATGAAATACCAGACCAGCGAGCGGTGGTTGAGCGCCCATTCGGAGAGGTTAAAGCCCTTCATGAGGCCCCTCCCTCGGGCACTTTCACTTTCTGGCCGTCGACGAGGCTGTGAACGCCGGCGGTGACGACGCGCATGCCGGCGTCCAGTCCTTCCGCCACGGTAAAGGTGCCGCCATTCTTCGACGCGACCTTGATATCGTGCGCGCTCACGCTCGACGTCTTTGGATCGATGATCCACACTTTTTCGGAACCGTCCTTTTCGAGCAGCGCCGAAATGGGCAGCTCGATCGTCGGCACAACCTTGGTCATGCGGGTCGCCGTCACCGTCGAGCCGAGCCTGAAGGCTTGCGGCGGATCGGTAAGCGTCAGCTTGACGCGCCGTGTGCGGGTCGAGCCCTCGGATTGGGGGGCGATCTCGCGCAATTTGGCCTCGGTCTGGATCGTCGGCAGCGACTGCAGGATGACCTGGAACGGCGTGCCGGCCGGCAGATCGCCGGTCAACTGGTCGGGGATGTCGACCACTGCCTCGCGCAGGTCCGAACGCGCCACGGTGACGATGGTCTGCCCGGGCGAAACCGTCTGGCCAACTTCGGCGCCGACGGCGGTGACGACGCCGTCGAAATCAGAAAACAGCCTGGCATAACCGAGCTGCTCCTGCGATTTCGCCAGCGAAGCCTTGGCCCGCTCGACACGGGCTTCCGCGGCCTTGCGTGCCTGCTGCGCTGCGTCGAAGACCGACTGCGGCGTATTGGCAGAGGTCAGCAACTGGCGCTGGCGTTCCTCGCTGGCGGCGGCATTGGCGAATTGCGCCTCGGCATTGGAGAGTTCGGCCTTGGCAGCCTGGACTGCCAGCTCCAGCGCGGTTGGGTCGAGTGCGGCGATCGTCGTGCCCTTGCTGACGGTGTCGCCGACCTTGACGTCGCGCGAGACGACGCGGCCGAGCAGGCGGAAGGCAAGATCGGCGCTGACCTGTGGCTCGACCGAGCCGGCGAAACCGAAAGTCTGCGTGGTGCGCGGCTCGACCACGACCGACAGCACCGGTCGGACGATTTGCGGCGGTTTTTCGTCCGATTTCGAACAGGCGGAAAGCGCGGCAAGGCCAAGCAGGACGGGTAGCAGCCGCTTCATTGCCCTGCTCCCGATATCTCGACCGTCTGGCCGGGGCTGAGCAATTGCCCGCCTGATGTAACGACGCTCTGGCCTTCGTTCAGGCCCTCGGCGATGACGACGGTACCCGAATCGAACGCCAGCACCTCGACCGGCGCCGTCGTCACCGCCTTGGTCGCGGGATCGACGATCCAGACCGCCGGCTTACCAGCGCTCGATGTCAAGGCCTGCCAGGGCAACAGGATCGCCTTCGCCGGCTTGGCGCCGACCGAGCCGATGACGGCCGCGCCCAGCGGCATACCGGCCGGCGTGTCGGGAATGAAGACCTTGACCCTGATCGAGCCCGAAGCCGGGTCGACTGCCGGCGAGATTTCGCGCACCTTGCCCCTCGCGCGGACCTGCGGGTCGGACAACAGCGTGATCGTTACCGCCGGTGAAGCCGGCGTTTTGGCGACCAGCGTCTCCTGCACGTTGAACACCGCGTCGCGGTCGCCGTCCTCGGCGACGGTGAAGACGGTCTGCGCCGCCTGCACCACCTGGCCGGTTTCGACCTGGCGTGCGGTAATCACGCCTCCCGCACCGGCCTTGAGTTCGGTGAAGGACAGATTCTGCTGGGCATTGGCAAATGCGCTCCGCGCGGCATCGACGCTGCCTTGCGCGACTTTCAGCGCCTGGTCGGCCGCGTCATAATCGCGCCTGGTGGTGAAGCCCTGGGCAAGCAGCGTCTTTTGCCGCTCGAACGTGGCCGCGGCCTGTGTCAATTGTGCCTGCGCGGCATCGAGATCGGCCTGCGCGGAGCGCAAATCGGACTCCTGCTCCTGCGGATCGATACGCGCAAGCACCGTCCCCTGATCGATATGCTGGCCGACATCGACAAGCCGCTCCGCGACGCGTCCGCCAACCCGGAACGAAAGATTGTTCAACGTACGCGCCGCGATCACCCCGGTCAGCGAGGTTCTCGGCGCATAATCGGCCATCGCCACCGTTTCGGTGCGCACCATGACCGGCAGCTTCTTTTCCGCCGCCTCCTGCTTCTGGCAACCGGCGAGCAGCGCCAGGGCCGTGCAGGCGAGAATCGAAGCGGCTGGACAAGACAAAAGGTTGAGAGTTTTAGCGGATGGCGGCGAGACGGACGATGTCACGTTGCTGCTCATGGCTCCCCTCGGCCGCGCGCCGGTCGCTGATCGCGATCCCCTCGCGGAGATTAGGAGGATAATCGATCCCGGAAAAAAGGAAACCGGTCTCGTACGCCTCTCGCCGGACTGGTTAAGTCAGGCCCAATCGACGCTGTGATGGTGTCGGCTTGAGGAAAATCTGAAATAAGGCCAGAAGGGAATTCAACGGCATCAAAACAGAACGGGCCCCATCCCGATGAGGGATGGCCCGGTGAGGGATATCATGAAGAACTCCGCCATTTCCGAACGCAAGAACCAGTCGATCTCGCGCGGCGTCGGCATGACCACGCAGATCTACGCCGACCGGGCCGAGAACTCGGAGATCTGGGATGTCGAGGGCCGCCGCTATATCGACTTCTCCTCGGGCATCGCCGTCGTCAACACCGGCCACCGCCATCCCAGGGTAATCGAGGCGGTCAAGGCGCAGCTCGACCGCTTCACCCACACCTGCCACCAGGTCGTGCCTTATGAGAGCTATGTGCGGCTGGCCGAACGGCTGAACGCCATGCTGCCCGGCAAGTTCGAGAAGAAGACCATCTTCGTCACCACCGGCGCCGAGGCGGTGGAGAACGCCATCAAGATCGCTCGCAACGCCACCGGCCGCCAGGCCGTCATCGCCTTCGGCGGCGGCTTCCATGGCCGCACCTTCATGGGCATGGCGCTGACCGGCAAGGTCGTGCCCTACAAGGTTGGCTTCGGAGCCATGCCGGGCGACGTCTACCACGTGCCGTTCCCCGTGCAACTGCATGGTGTCTCGGTCGCCGATTCGCTTGCCGCGCTCGACAAGCTGTTCAAGGCGGATGTCGATCCGGCCCGCGTCGCCGCGATCATCATCGAGCCGGTTCAGGGCGAGGGCGGCTTCTACGACGCGCCGCGTGAACTGCTGACGGCGCTGCGCAAGCTCTGCGACCAGCACGGCATGCTGTTGATCGCCGACGAAGTGCAGACCGGCTTTGCCCGCACCGGCAAGATGTTCGCCATGGACCATCACGAGGTAGCCGCCGACATCACCACCATGGCCAAGAGCCTGGCTGGCGGCTTCCCGCTGTCGGCCGTCACTGGCCGCGCCGAGATCATGGACGCGCCCAGCCCTGGTGGACTGGGCGGCACCTATGGCGGCAGCCCGATCGGCGTCGCCGCCGCGCACGCCGTGCTCGATGTGATCGAGGACGAAAAGCTCTGCGATCGCGCCAACACGCTGGGTGCGCGGTTGAAGCAGCGTCTGCAGTCGATCCGTGACGACGTGCCCGAGATTGTCGACATCAGGGGTTTGGGCTTCATGAACGCGGTGGAGTTCAACGACGTCAAGAAGGGCCTGCCGTCGGCCGAGATCGCCAACGCGATCCGCCTGAAAGCGCTCGACAAGGGCCTGATCCTGCTGACCTGCGGCGTCTACGGCAACGTCATCCGCTTCCTGGCGCCGATCACCGTCCAGGACGAGGTCATGAACGAAGCGCTCGACATTCTGGAAAGCTCGATCCGCGAGGTCTGCGCCGCCTGAACGGCGCTTACCTTCTCCCTGTCACAACACGGGGAGAAGGTGCCGGCAGGCGGATGAGGGGCGGCGCGGACGTCTGAATTGACTCCTGTCGCCAATACCGCCTCGTCTCGGCCAGCAGATTGTGCCTATTTGACCTGCGCTCGTTTTCGCAGTGCTTCGAAATAGCCATCATCAACCGAGGGACCCGGTTCGGATGACGCGCCCTCAAGGAGCAGATGCAGAAGCCGTTGACGGTCTTGATCGCGGCGGATCAACTCACCGAAATATTCGCTCGTCACGGGCTGGCTCCATGTTCTGGAATGTCGCCAGTGCCGCCTTCAGCCCGTCCGGGCCTGCGGCCACCATCTGCGGCGTTGGCGAAAAACCGGCACTGAGCATCTTGCGGCCAAGCATGTGGTCGCCGGGGCGGTTGACGGATTCGATGCCGAGCAGCCGGTCACCGGCATAGTGGTAGATCGAGAATTTGTTGTCGCGCAGGTCGCCGAGCACGACATGGCTGTCGCCGCCGGCGGTCAGGCCAACCATTTGCAGCTTCATGTCGCCAATATCGGACCAGAACCATGGCACCGCCGAGTAGGCGTCGGTGTGACCGGTAATTGTCCGGGCGGCAAGCCGCGCCTGGTCGGTCGCGTTCTGCACCGATTCCAGCCTGACATCGCCGCCGGTGAACCAGTGCCGGTACGAGGCGGCGTCGCCGATGGCCAGAATCTCCGGCGCCGAACTGCGCATCTGATGATCGACGCGAATGCCGTTGCCGACAGCAAGGCCCGCGGCTTGCGCCAGTTCGACATTCGGCACGGCGCCGATGCCGACCACGACCATGCGCGCCGGCAGCCTTTCGCCAGACGAGGTGATCGCGGCCGTGACCTTGCCGTCTTCGCCTTCGAGCCTTGAGATCGAGGTTCCGGTCAGGATGCGCACGCCGGTCGCTTCCAGCCTTTGCCGGACATGGCTCGCCACCACCGGCGCCACGGCGCGGCCGAGCAGCCGGTCGACTGCTTCGACAACCGTCACGGTGCGACCGGCCGCCCGCAGCGTCGCGGCGATTTCCAGCCCGATAAAGCCGCCGCCGAGGATGACGATATCTTCGCTCTCAGCGCTCAGCTCCCGGATCAGCCGCGCGTCGGCCAGCGAGCGCAGCGACACCACGCCCGACAGATCGGAGCCTGGCAGCGGCAGGGCGCGCGGGCGCGATCCGGTCGCCAGGATCAGATTGTCGAAGGCAAGCGCGCCGCCGCCGGCAATGTCGAGACCGTGGCGGCCGGCATCGATGCGCTCGATCCGGATCCCAGGCCGGTAGTCGATGGCGCTGCCGGTGTAGAAGGCCTCGCCCCGAAGCGGTTGAGGCTTGGCTTCGGCATCCTTGATGAAGGTCTTCGAGAGCGGCGGCTTGTGGTAGGGCAGTTCGTTCTCGTCGCCGACCAGGATCACCGGCCCATCATAGCCATCCTCGCGCAGACTGGCGGCCGCCTGCACGCCCGCATGACCCGCACCGACAATTACCACGCCGTTCTTCATCGCATTCCGATCCCGATCGATCCTAGGACGTCTCGCCAAGTGGCAATTGTCTGACGCCGCCGCAAGGGAGGGTTTGCGGGTCGCACCCGGGACGGCGACTGTCAATCGTACAGTTCGGCCGCAAAGCCGATGCAGCGGGCGCGTAAAGTTGACCATCGTAGTTTAGAATAATTCTAAACTATTGTTTCAATTGGCTTTTCCAGTAATTTTCATTGACTTCCATCGCACTCGAAGCTTTAAGGAAGCCGCGCATTGGCGCATCCCTTTGATGTCTGGGCCTTGAACCCGTTCGATTGGAGGCATTTTGGTGTCTTTTTTCCCTGAGCCGCGCGATCGCGCGGCATGTCTTGCGCCCAACGGCATGAATGTGGCCTGGCGCGGGTTGGCGCGTGCGCCGCTTAGAAAATTTCCGAGGAACTGGAGAGCGATAATGACAGCACGATATGGCGGCAGGCTGGCGGCGATCGGCGCCACGGCGCTGCTGACGGCAGCGGTGTTCGTGCTGCCTGCCAAGGCGGAAACCGATGCCAAGGCGGTCATCAAGACCTATGCCGACATCGGGCTTGCCAAATATGAGGATTCGCTGACCACGGCGCAGGCGCTCGACAAGGCGGTCGACGCGCTGCTTGCCAACCCGTCGGCGGAAACGCTCAATGCCGCCCGCGACGCCTGGAAGGCATCGCGCGTGCCCTACCAGCAGACCGAGGTCTACCGCTTCGGCAACAAGATCGTCGATGACTGGGAAGGTGAGGTGAATTCCTGGCCGCTGGACGAAGGCCTGATCGACTATGTCGCCAAGAGCTACGGCACCGAGTCGGACGCGAATTCGCTCTATACGGCCAATGTGATCGCCAACAAGGAGATCGAGATCAACGGCAAGCAGGTCGATGCCTCGAAGCTTTCGCCGGAATTCCTCTCCGGCACGCTGCAGCAGGCCGGCGGCGTCGAGGCCAACGTCGCCACCGGCTATCACGCCATCGAATTCCTGCTCTGGGGCCAGGACCTGCACGGCACCGGTCCGGGCGCCGGCCAGCGTCCCTATACGGATTACGACCTGAAGAACTGCACCGGAGGCAATTGCGACCGTCGCGCAGAGTACCTGAAGTCGGCGACTGGCCTTCTGGTCTCGGACCTCCAGAAGATGGTCAACGACTGGAAGGAAGACGGCGCGGCGCGCAAGAACCTTGTCGATGGCGAGCCGAACACCGCCATCTCGGTGATCTTCACCGGCATGGGCTCGCTCTCCTACGGCGAGCTGGCAGGCGAACGCATGAAGCTTGGCCTGTTGCTGCACGATCCGGAAGAGGAGCATGACTGCTTCTCCGACAACACCTACAACTCTCATCTCTATGATGCCGTCGGCATCCGCGCCGCCTATCTCGCCAGCTACACGCGCCTGGACGGCACCGTCGTTTCGGGTTCCTCGGTGCACGACATGGTGAAAGCGGCCGATCCGGCAATCGACAAGGAGCTGTCCGACAAGCTCGATGTCACCGTCGCCAAGATGGAAGCGATCAAGGCGCGAGCCGAGGCCGGCGAGGCCTACGACCAGCAGATCGCCGAGGGCAATACCGCGGGCAATGCCACCGTTCAGGCGGCAATCGACGCATTGATCGACCAGACCAAGTCGATCGAACGCGCCGTTGGCGTGCTGAAGCTCAATGCCATCGCCTTCGAAGGCTCCGACAGCCTCGACGCACCCGACAAGGTGTTCAAGTAAGCCTGCCATCCGCAGCCAAACGGCGCCGCACGGGCGCCGTCAGCCAGAGCGACGAAATGCTGATCTGCCATTGCAACATCATCACCGAGAAGGAGATCGAGCAGACGATCATCGGCCTGCTGGATCAGGATCCCTGGCAGCTCATCGTGCCGGCAAAGGTCTATCACGCCATGCACAAACGTGGCCGCTGTTGCGGCTGCTTCCCAAATGTGGTCGAAACGATCATTCGGGTCACCGAGAACTACCACGCCCGCTCGCAGGCGAGCGGCGTGGACATCGTTTCACATCTGGATCGCGTCAGGGGCCTGCGCGTCCAATACGGGAGCAGAGCCCATGAAAGGCGAACCACAGATCATCGAGCGGCTTAACGAGGCTCTTTTTCTGGAGCTCGGCGCCGTCAACCAGTATTGGGTGCATTTCCGTCTGCTCGAGGATTGGGGATACGCCAAGCTGGCCAAGAAGGAGCGGGCGGAATCGATCGAGGAGATGCACCACGCCGACAAGCTGGTCGCCCGCATCATCTTCCTTGAAGGCCACCCCAACCTGCAGTCCCTGGCGCCGCTGCGCATCGGCCAGAACGTCAAGGAAGTACTCGAATCCGACCTTGCCGGTGAGTATGACGCGCGCACTGCTTACAAGCGCTCGCGCGAAATCTGCGAGGAAGCGGGCGACTACGTGACGATGAAACTGTTCGAGGAACTGCTGACCGATGAGGAAAGCCATATCGACTTCCTCGAGACGCAGCTCGACCTGCTGGCCTCGATCGGCGAGGAAAAATACGGCCAGCTCAACGCCGCATCGGCGGACGAGGCGGACTAAGGATATGCGGGAATGCGGCGCCTCTTAGACTTCCCGCGCCGCTTGCGGCGGGCAAAAGCCCCGCTGCCCCTCCGGAAAACACCAGCCATATCGGCTGGTCGGCGCGGCATCATTTTCATGCTGGCGCTGACATCCTCCGCCATCGCCGGCGACCTTCAACCCGCCGGCCTCGCCACTTCGCGCACCGACCTCAATGCCAAGGATCAGGCGCGCGTCACCGCCGTCAGCAGGCCGACCACGGATTTCTCCAAACCCGAGCCCTTCGAACTGATGCAAGGTGGCGCCGGCACCTCGCTGAAGGACGTCAGCCGTGATTCCTTCTCGCAATCGTCAGTCAACCTCACCTTCGAGGAAGAAGGCACCTTCAAGCTCGGCAACGCGCTTTTCCGCAAGAATTGGGTCTCGTCGCCATCCTCGACGCAGGCCTCGGACGGACTCGGGCCCCTGTTCAACGAACGGGCCTGCCAGAACTGCCATCTGAAGGATGGCCGTGGCCGGCCGCCACAAGGCGATGCCGGCACCACCTCGATGTTCCTGCGGCTGGCGCGCGACGCAAGCAGCGCGGAAGAGAAGGCGGCGCTTGCCGACCACAGGCTGCTCAATCTCCCGGACCCGGTCTATGGCACGCAGTTGCAGGAACTGGCCGTCCCTGGCCTCAAGGGCGAGGGCAGCATGCGTGTCGACTATCAGGAACGTAAGGTGGAGCTGACGGACGGCACCGTCATTTCCCTGCGCAAACCCACCTACGCGGTCGACAATCTTGGTTATGGGCCACTCGATCCGCGCACCACGCTGTCGCCGCGCCTGACGCCGCCCATGATCGGCCTTGGCCTGATCGAACAGATCGCGCCGGCGGACATTCTGGCCCATACCGATCCGGACGACAGGGACGGCGATGGTATCTCCGGCAAGCCGAACATCGTGCGGGATGGCCTGGACGGTGAACTGACGCTTGGCCGCTTCGGCTGGAAGGCGCAGGCCGCGTCGATCCGCCGGCAGGCCGCGGACGCCTTTGCCGGCGACATCGGCATCTCGACACCCGAGGAGCCGAAACACTGGGGGGATTGCACCGCCGCGCAGGAGAAATGCCTCGCCATGCCCAACGGCGTGCAGGCGCGCCTCGGCCCGGCCGAGGCGCCGGCGCCGGTGATGGATCTCGCCACCTTCTATTCGCGGAACCTGGCGGTGCCGGCGCGGCGCGATCTTGCCTCGCCCGATGTGCTCGCCGGCAAGAAGGTCTTTTACGAAATCGGCTGCGTTGCCTGCCACACGCCGAAATTCGTCACCCGCCGCGATGCGCCCGACAGGGCGCAGGCGTTCCAGCTGATCTGGCCTTATTCCGATTTCCTGCTGCACGACATGGGGCCGGACCTTGCCGACGGCCAGGCCGTGGGCGAGGCGACAGGCAGTGAGTGGCGCACCCCGCCGCTATGGGGGATCGGCCTCACCGAAACGGTCAACGGCAATTCCTTCTATCTGCACGACGGCCGTGCGCGGTCTTTGGTCGAGGCTATCCTGTGGCATGGTGGCGAGGCGCAAAAGGCGCGCGACCGCTTTGCCGCCGCAAACGCCACCGAGCGCGATGCGCTGGTCAAATTCCTGGAGTCACTGTGATGCTGAAGCGTTTCGCGCTGGTTTTCGTTCTTCCGCTGGTTCTACTGGCCGCATTGCCCGCATCGGCCGCGGTCAAAGCCTCGGACGTCGTCCAGCGCGCGATCGACGGTTTTGTCCGCCCGGCCTATGCCGATCTGCACCAGCAAACGGAAGCCCTCGCCAAGGCGATGCACAAGCTCTGCGAGGCGCCCTCGCAAGGGGAGCTTGATGCGGCGCGCGCGGCGTTCTCGGCTACCGTCTATGCCTGGTCATCGGCCGAGATCATCGGTTTCGGGCCGATCAAGGAGAACAACAGGGCGGAGCGCATGCTGTTCTGGCCGGACCGCAAGAGCATCGGTCTGAAACAGGTGCAGGCGGCGCTGTCGGGCAAGGATCCCACCGCCACCGATCCTGCGCAGCTTGCCGACAAGAGCGTTGCCATGCAGGGGCTCGGCGCGCTGGAATTCGTGCTTTACGGCGACGGCGCCGATGCCTTGACGGGCAAGGACGAACCCTATCGCTGCGCTTATGGCGCGTCCGTTGCCGGCAACATCGAAACCATCGCCGCCGATGTCAGCGCGGCCTGGAGCAAACCGGACGGCTTCGCGGCACTCTGGGCCAATCCGGGGCCACGGAATGCGCTCTATCGCGATGGCAACGAAGCGGTCACCGAACTGGTCGGCGTCTTCATCAACGAGCTGGAAATGGTCCGGGATGTCCGCCTCAAAGGCTTTCTGGGCGCTACGCCCGACGCCGACAAGCCAAAACAGGCGATCTACTGGCGTTCGCAAAACACCGCCAATGCGCTGGCTGGAAATCTGGCCGGCATCGATGCGCTTTTCCAGGTGTCGAAGCTTGGCGACGCGCTGCCGCCGGATGCGCGTTGGATGGCGGAATCGATCCACATCCAGCTGGTCAACGGCGTTGCGGCTGCCAAGGCCGTCCAAGGCCCGATCGACAGGGCGCTCGCCGATCCGGCGCTGCGCGAAAAACTCGAGCATCTCGTCCTGATCACCTCCAGCCTGTCGACCCTGATCGGCACCAGGCTGACCGCCGAATTCGGCCTGACAGCCGGCTTCTCGTCGCTGGATGGGGACTGAGCATGAAGAGATTGCTCATCGATCGCCGCGATTTCCTCAGGGCCGCCGGCATCGGCTTTGCCGCCGCGGTGACGCCCTCAGCCTGGGCAACCACGCTTGCTGCGGATGCCGTCTTTGCCACCGCCTTCGTCAAGCGCGATGGCAGTTTTGGCGCCGCCGTCCTGTCCGAGGCCGGCAAGGTGCTGCATGCGATCGACCTGCCCGATCGCGGCCACGACGTCACCTTCGATCCCGTATCGAGGCGTTCGGTGGTTTTCGCCCGCCAGCCCGGCACCTTCGCCGTCGTGTTCGATCACTCCGGGCGCGACGCTCCGCTGACCATCGCCAGCATCGCCGGCCGGCATTTCTTCGGCCATGGCGTGTTCTCGCCCGACGGCGCGTTGCTCTACGCCACCGAGAACGATTTCGACAACGCGGCCGGCGTGGTCGGCGTCTATGACGCGCGGGCGAAATTCAATCGCATCGGCGAATTCCCCACCTACGGCATGGGTCCGCACGAACTTCTGCTGTTAGGCGACGGCAGGACGATCGCGGTCGCCAATGGCGGCATCGAGACCCATCCTGACTTTGGCCGCGCCGAGCTCAACATCGCCACCATGAAACCGTCCTATGTGCTGGTCGACCGCGTCACCGGGGATCTCATCGAAAAACATGAATTGCCGGCCGCACTGCACCAGCTGTCGATCCGCCACATGGATGCAGACCGGTCCGGCACCGTCTGGTTCGGTTGCCAGTACCGGGGGCCGGGCACCGATCGTCCGTTGCTGGTCGGCCGCGCCGCGCGTGGCAAGGATCTGGCTTTGCTCGACATGCCGCAGACTTTGCTATCCGGCTTCCGCAACTATATCGGCTCGGTCGCCGCCAATCCTGTTGCCGGTACCGTTGCCGTATCCTCGCCGGAGGGCAATTCGCTGGTCGTCATCGATGCGGGCAGCGGCGGGGTCGTCTCCTCCAATACGCTGGTCGAGGTCTGCGGCGTGGCCCCTGACGGGGCCGGGTTCATGGCCACAACGGGCGCCGGCGAGATCATCGAGGACAGTGGTGCCACGCGGTCGGAACCGGACTATGTCTGGGACAATCACATGCTGCGCATAGAGCAGGCGGCATAAGCTCTTCTGCCAGCCCAAACCGAAGCCGCTTAACAAATTGTGCACTATACCCTTGCGGTTGCGCGCTGTGGCGGGCACAGGGAATTGTTTCTAGGAACCGGTCGTTTCATGAAGGTACTCGCCATCGACTGTGCCGCCAGCCTCTGCGCCGCCTGCGTCTACGACGCGGCGGGCGGGCAGGAACTCGGCCGTTCGGTGCTTGATCTGGGCAAAGGCCATGCCGAGCACCTGATGGCCGTCATTGCAGGGGCGTTGAGGGCCGGCGCGACCGACTACGCCGGCCTTGGCGCCATCGCCGTCTCGGTCGGCCCCGGTTCCTTCACCGGCCTGCGTGTCGGCGTGTCGACCGCGCGCGGCCTGGCGCTGGCGCTCAAGGTGCCGGCAATCGGGGTAACGACGCTCGAGGCGCTGGCCGCCGAGGCGGCAACCGCATTTCGAGGCCGTGCCGTGGTGGCGGCGCTCGATGCCGGACGGGAGGAAATCCATGCCGCTCTCTACGATGAAATGTCAGTTTTGACTTACGGTCCGGCCGTGGCCACGCTTGCGAATGCGGCGGCCATGGCATCGGAACGTTCCGCGGTGCTTGCCGGCACGGCCGCGACGCTGATCGCTGAAGCGGCCGGCCGACCCTTCGACATCGGGCCTCGGACGGCCACCGCCGACATTCTCACCTACGCCCGGCTTGCTGCCGCGAAGGGGCAGGGCGAAAGGCCCAAACCGCTTTATCTGCGCGGTGCCGATGCCAAGCCACAGGCCGGGTTTATACTTTCGAGGCAAAGACCATGATCCCGAAAAGTGGAAGCCGGTTTTCGCGGACAAACGGCCCCGTTTGTCCAGAGATCATGGTCAGACGAGAAAACGAGAGTTAATGCGCATACCTTTTCTCCAATCGCGTCGCCGGGACTACGCGCTCGAGCCGCTCAGGATCACCGACAGCCCCGCTATATCGGTGCTGCACCGCGAGGATTTTGTCCGCCCATGGACCGACGGTGAGTTCGCCGCCTTGCTCGAACAGGACACCGTGTTCGGTTATGCCGCCCGCGAAACCGGGCAGGGCGCCAAGCCGCCTGTTGGCTTCGTCCTCGCCCGGCTGGCCGCTGGCGAAGGCGAAATCCTGACCGTCGCGGTGGCGCGGTCGCATCGCCGCCAGGGATTGGGCTGGCAGTTGATGGACGCCGTGCTGCGCGAACTGCATTCGCAACGCGCCGAGGCCCTGTTCCTCGAGGTCGACGAGACCAATGCCGCCGCGATCGCCCTCTATCGTCGGCTGGGTTTTCGGGAAGTCGGCAAGCGCCCGGATTACTACAAGTCGCCCGATCGCCGGCCGACAGGCGCGCTTGTCATGCGCCGCGATCTTCGCTAGCGAGGGATCGGGTAGGGCCAGGACAGATGATCGGAAAAATCAGGATTTTCCTGGCGCTGGGCCTCGTCGTCGCCGGGTCGCTGGTTTTCGTGCCGCTGCAGATACTGTCGATGAAAACCGGCTGGTGGCCGGAAACCGTCGTCCTCAAGATCTGGCACAGGCTGATCATCCGGGCGCTCGGCATGCGTATCCACGTCAAGGGTACGCTCTCCGACAAGCGGCCCTTGCTGGTTGCCTCCAACCACATCTCCTGGACCGACATCATGGTGCTGGGCTCTTTTGCCGATGTGAAATTCATCGCCCGGGCCGACATGGAAGGCTGGCCGCTGATCGGCATGCTGTCGAAGCTGCAGCGCACCGTCTTCATCGAGCGTGAGCGCAAGCGCTCCTCGGGCGATCAGGCCAGCGAGATCGCCAGCCGCATGGCCAAGGGCGACGCCATGGTGCTGTTCGCGGAGGGGTCGACCGGTGACGGCAATATCGTCCTGCCTTTCAAGAGCACGCTGTTCGGCGCGGCCTCGATGGCGATCTCGGAAGGTGCCGCGCAGGAAGTGTTCATCCAGCCGGTGGCGATCGTCTACACGCGCCTGCACGGCGTGCCGCTTGGCCGCCGCCACCGCCCGATCGCGGCCTGGATCGGCGACGAGGACCTGATGCCGCATCTCAAGGTGCTGATGGCCGAGGGCGCGCTCGACGTCGAGGTGCATTTCGGCGAACCGATCGCCTTTGCCAAGGGCTCCAACCGCAAGGAAACGGCCAAATTGATGGAAGGCCGGGTGCGCGAGATGATGCAGGCGGCGCTCGCCGATCCGCTCCCGAGCCGTTAGCCGCCGGCAGGCGCCAGCCTGCGCATGCCGAGAATCGTCTGTTTTTTGTCACGGAAAGGCGTTAGAAGCCGCCGGATGGACTTGAACACGATTGAAAGCGACGACATCGGCACTGCGGCCGGACAGCCGGCGGTGCGCGCCACGGCAGCAAAGAAGGTCTTCATCAAGACCTATGGCTGCCAGATGAACGTCTATGATTCTCAGCGCATGACCGACGCGCTGGCCGCCGACGGCTATACCGCGACCGATGCCATCGGCGAAGCCGATCTGGTGTTGCTCAACACCTGCCACATCAGGGAGAAAGCCGCCGAAAAGGTCTATTCCGAACTCGGCCGCATCCGCGACATGAAGGCCGAGCGCGCCGGTGCCGGCCTCGAGATGCTGATCGGCGTCGCCGGCTGCGTGGCACAGGCCGAGGGCGCCGAGATCATCCGCCGGTCGCCGGCCGTCGACCTGGTCATCGGTCCGCAGACTTATCACCGTCTGCCCGATGTGCTGGCGCGGGTGCGCGGCGGCGAGAAGATCGTCGAGACCGAATACGCCATCGAGGACAAGTTCGAACATCTGCCGCAGCCCAAGCGCGCCGAGTTGATCAAGCGCGGCGTCACCGCCTTCCTCACCGTCCAGGAAGGCTGCGACAAGTTCTGCACCTTCTGCGTCGTGCCCTATACGAGAGGCTCGGAAGTGTCACGGCCGGTGGCGCAGATCGTTGCCGAGGCCGAGCGCCTGGCCGAGGCCGGGGTGCGCGAGGTGACGCTGCTCGGCCAGAACGTCAACGCCTGGCATGGCGCGGGCGATAATGGCGCGGAATGGGGTCTCGGCCGCCTGCTGTTCCGGCTGGCCGAAATCCCCGGCCTGGCGCGGTTGCGCTACACCACCAGCCATCCGCGCGACATGGACAACGAATTGATCGCGGCGCACCGCGACCTGCCGTCGCTGATGCCCTATCTGCATCTGCCGGTGCAATCGGGCTCAAACCGCATTCTGAAGGCGATGAACCGCAGGCATACTGCCAAGGATTATCTGGCGCTGCTCGACCGCATCCGCGCCGCGCGCCCCGATATCGCGCTGTCGGGCGACTTCATCGTCGGTTTCCCCGGCGAGACGGAGGCCGATTTCGAGGCGACCATGGAACTGGTGCGCCAGGTGGGCTACGCCTCGGCCTTCTCGTTCAAATATTCGCCGCGTCCCGGCACGCCGGGGGCCGACATGCCTGACCACGTGCCGGAAACGGTCAAGGACGAGCGCTTGCAGCGCCTGCAGGCATTGCTGCTGAAACAACAGCAGGATTTCGGCTCGAGCCTGGTCGGCAGCACCATCGATACGCTGATCGAGAAGCCCGGCCGTCAGGCCGGCCAGAAGGTCGGCCGCTCGCCTTGGCTGCAGCCGGTTATTGTTGATGAAAAGGCCGGCGAAATCGGTGACATTATCAAGGTGCGAATCACGAAGACGGGCTACAACAGCCTGTTCGCCGAATTGGCCTGATGGTCTCGGCAGATGAGGAGAGACGGTTGAGCGCAGCGGAGCTGAAGAATCTGCCCCCGGTACCGGCATCCGGGGCTTCTGACATGGCGCACATCGTTCTGACTTTCGACAACAACAAGCTTGCCAGCGCCCTTTACGGCCAGTTCGACGAAAACCTCGCCCGGCTCGAGCAGAAGCTCGGCGTCGATATCCGTTCGCGCGGCAACCAGCTGACCATCAAAGGATCGGCGTCCGCCGCCGAACAGGCGCGCCGTGCCTTGGACAATCTCTACGGCATCCTGCAGAAAGGCGTCGATATCGGCCAGTCCGATGTCGACGGTGCCGTTCGCATGGCTATCGCCGCCGACGACCAGCTCACACTGCCGACACTGGAGCGCAAGGGCAAGGTTTCCGCCGCCCAGATCGCCACCCGCAAGAAGACGATCTATGCCCGTTCGCTCAACCAGGACGCCTATATGCGGGCGCTGGAGCGTTCGGAGCTGGTGTTCGGCATCGGTCCGGCCGGCACCGGCAAGACCTACCTGGCGGTGGCGCATGCGGCGATGCTGCTCGAGCGTGGCATGGTCGAGCGCATCATCCTGTCGCGGCCGGCAGTCGAAGCCGGCGAACGGCTGGGCTTCCTGCCGGGCGATATGAAGGAGAAGGTCGATCCGTATCTGCGCCCCCTCTACGACGCGCTCTACGACATGATGCCGGCCGACAAGGTCGAGCGCGCCATTGCGGCCGAAGTGATCGAGATCGCGCCGCTAGCCTTCATGCGCGGCCGCACGCTGGCGCATGCCGCGGTGATCCTCGACGAGGCGCAGAACACCACGCCGATGCAGATGAAGATGTTTCTCACCCGTCTCGGCGAGAATTCGCGCATGATCGTCACCGGCGATCCGACCCAGATCGATCTTCCTCCGAGCACCAAATCGGGCCTGGTCGAGGCTTTGCGTGTCCTTGACGGTGTTGCAGGCGCGGTAACCGTGCGCTTCAACGATGTCGACGTCGTTCGCCATCCGCTGGTGGCTGAAATCGTCAGGGCCTATGACCGGGACGCCAAGCTGGCGCGCGGCCTTGGCGCCGAGAATTGATGTGACGATGCAGCCTCATGCCTGAGGACAACACATCCGGCGGCGGGAGCCTTCCGGTTCCCGTCGAGATCGATATATCGATTGAAGCGGGCGGCTGGCCCGATGAAGCAAGCCTGACGCGGCTGGTCGATCGCGCGGTTGATGCCGCCTTTGCCGAGACCGGTGTGACGGGTCATTCCGAACTCAGCATTGTTTTTTCCGACGATGCCCATATCCGTACCTTGAATGCGGACTGGCGCGGCAAGGACAAGCCCACCAACGTCTTGTCTTTCCCGGCTTTTCCGCATGTGAATGGTGGCCCACTGCCGCCGATGCTCGGCGACATCGTGCTTGCCGCCGAAACCGTGGCGCGCGAAGCGGCACTGGAAGACAAGCCGCTGGAGAACCATATCTGCCATCTCGTCATCCATGGCCTGCTGCACCTCATGGGCCATGATCACGAGACCGACGCCGAGGCCGAGGAGATGGAAGCCATCGAGCGCGCCGCGCTTGCAAGGCTTGCCATTCCCGATCCCTACGCGTAACTAAAAAAGACCAATTGACCGGACGACGATGAACGACAAACCAGAGACTGCCGCCCGCCCCGACGCCGGCAGTGCGACCAAGGCTTCCGATACGTCGGAAGAGGGATCAAGTCCGAGTACCATTGCTGGCAGCGCTGTCGTCGAGCCGTCGCCTGCCGGTCCCTCCCTGTTCAACCGCGTGCTGGGCCTGTTCCGGCAACGCAACGGCACCAGCCTGCGCGAGGAGATCGCCGGCGCGCTCGCCGAGACGACGAGCGATGTCGAATCCTTCTCGCCTGGCGAGCGCGCCATGCTCAACAACATCCTGCGCCTGCGCGAAGTGCGCGTCGAGGACGTCATGGTTCCGCGCGCCGATATCGAGGCGGTCGAGATCGCCACGACGCTTGGTGACTTGCTTGGCATGTTCGAACAATCCGGCCATTCCCGCATGCCGGTCTATTCCGAGACGCTCGACGACCCGCGCGGCATGGTCCATATCCGAGACGTGCTGGCCCATATCACCAAGCTGGCGCGCGTCAGGAAGGGCCGCACGAGCCGCAAAACGCCCGTCGCCACGGTTCTTGATCTTGCCCAGGTCGACCTCGCGCGCACCATCGGCGAGCTCAATCTGATCCGCCAGGTCCTGTTCGTGCCGCCGTCGATGCTTGCTTCCGACTTGATGGGCCGCATGCAGACGACGCGCACGCAAATGGCCCTGGTCATCGATGAATATGGTGGCACGGACGGCCTCGTCTCGCTCGAGGACATCGTCGAGATGGTGGTCGGCGACATCGAGGACGAGCACGACGACGATGAGCCGATGATCACCCAGACCGGCGACGGCGTGTTCATCGTCGACGGCAAGGCCGAGATCGACGAGGTCGCCAAGATGATCGGCGAGGATTTCGCCGCGGGGGAACATGGCGAATATGTCGACACCATTGGCGGCATGATCTTCAACACGCTCGGCCGCGTGCCGGCGCGTGGCGAGGTGGTGCAGGCCATCCCTGGCTTCGAGTTCCATGTGCTCGATGCCGATCCGCGCCGCGTCAAGCGCGTGCGCATCGTGCAGAGCCAGAAGGGCGAGCGCCGCCGGCGCGCCACGGCGCGCACCGAACAGGCCTGAAAAGCTGCCGCGCAATGACAATCGAGGATCCGTTCAAGCATCCGGTCCTCGGTTCTGGCGTGTTCTACCGCGACCCGCGTGCGGCGCTGGATTGGCTCGAAGCGGCCTTCGGCTTCGAGCCCAGCATGGTGGTCCGCGATACCGGCGGGAAACTGATCCATGCCGAGATGCGGTTCGGGGATGGTTGTATCATCGTCGATTCTGAATGGGCCGATCATGTCGCGAGCCCCGCATCGGTCGGTGGCAAGAACACGCAGTCGGTCTATATCAGGCTGAAAGACGGCCTCGATGCGCATTGCGAGCAGGCCCGCGCGGCCGGTGCCGCCATAATCCAGGAACCGGCGGACCAGTTCTACGGCGAACGCCAGTATCGGGCGCGCGATCCCGAAGGCCATGTCTGGACGTTCACGCAGCCAATCCGTTCTGTTTCCCGTGAGGAGGCCGAGCGCCTGGGTGGCTTGCGCATCGAGGGTTGGCACCGGTAGAGCCATGGTCGGTCATGCGGCCGGCGTTTGGAGTGCAGGCCGCGGCCTGATAAATCTTGGCTCCTGATTCGCGCGACTCGGAAGTATTCATGGTGCGCCTTGCCGGCCGGATAATTCTGCTCTGGGGCTGGCGCCGCGCGCTCGTGGCCTTTCTCGCCGGAGCGCTGGCGGTGCTGGGCCAGGCGCCTTACGATTTCTTCGCCGCCTGTTTCATTTCGTTTCCGGTGCTGGTCTGGCTGCTCGACGGCGCGACCGGCGAAGCCTCCGGCAGCCTGGTCCGGCGCCTGCGGCCGGCTTTCGCCGTCGGCTGGTGGTTTGGCTTCGGTTATTTCCTCGCCGGCCTTTGGTGGATCGGCTCGGCGCTGCTGGTCGAGGCCGACGATTTTGCCTGGGCGCTTCCCTTCGCCGTGGTCGGCATTCCTTTCGCGCTCGCATTTTTCTATGGCTTCGCAACGATGGTCGCCCGCCTCCTGTGGAGCAGCGATATCGGCCGTATCGCTGCCCTTGCCTTCGGTTTTGCGCTGGCGGAGTGGCTGCGCGGCTTCCTGTTCACCGGATTTCCCTGGAATGCCATCGGCTACGCGGCGATGCCGGTCCCCCTTTTGATGCAAAGCGTCTCGGTGACCGGCATGATCGGCATGAACGCGCTCGCGGTTTTCCTTTTCGCACTGCCGGCGCTGCTGGCGGCGCGCCGGCATCTTCGGCTGGGCGCCGCCCTGTTTGTCCTGCTCGTCGCCGCCCATGCCGGCTTTGGCTATGTCAGGATCGCGGCCCCCGAAAAGCCGGCGGCGCGCAGTCTCGATGTCCGTATCGTCCAGCCGGCCGTCGACCTGTCGGAAAAGTGGGATGCCTCGGTGCGTGACCGCATCTTCGCCACCTTGCTGGGCCTGTCTTCCAAGGCGCCGGATCCAGGTCACGAAAGACCGCAACTGATTCTCTGGCCGGAAACCTCGGTGCCGTTCCTTTTCACCGAGCGCCCCGATGCCTTGACGGCGCTGGGCGACATGCTGGGCGACGGCCAGATGCTGATCGCTGGCGTCGTGCGCGAAGAGGGCGGCTCGGCGGCAAGCCCCGACAGCCGCTACTACAACTCCGTCGTGGCGATCAACGACAAGGGCGAGATCGCCGATGCCGTGGACAAGGTTCATCTGGTGCCGTTCGGCGAGTACCTGCCTTTTGCCGACCTGCTCGGCCGTTTCGGCATCGAACAGCTCGTCGCTGGGCCGATGACGTTCACGGCTGGCAACGAGCGTCATCCCATCACGCTGCCGGGTGGCATTCGTGCCCTGCCATTTATCTGTTATGAGGTGATCTTTCCCGATCTGGTGGCAGTTGACGCAACGTCAGCGCAGCTTATTGTGAACGTTACCAATGATGCATGGTTCGGCGACACGCCGGGACCGTATCAGCATTTCAGGCAGGCCCAGATTCGCGCGGTGGAGAACGGATTGCCCCTGTTGCGTGCTGCCAACAACGGCATCTCGGCCGTTGTCGACCCCCGTGGCCGCGTCGTCGATGCGCTGGCCATCGACGCGCGCGGGGCCATCGATGTGAAGGTTCCTGTTTCCGAACAGACGGTGATTTCGTCCCGTCAGCGGCGCATTAACGGAACGCTGATCATGTTGCTGTTTGCGCTGGGAGGGGTGCTGTTGAACGTAAGGCAAAGGCTACGGGTGAATTGACAGTTGGCACATTAGAAACTCATACTGTACCGCCTGAAAATTTCTCGAAGCCGGTGGATCGTTCTGTTGGGGCAGTCGCCTCCGGTTTTCTTTGGGCAGGAAAAAAATCACAAAGCCGAAAAAATTCGGCGAGGAAAAAATGACAGAAGAAAACAAGAAGAAACCGAATCCCATCGACATCCACGTTGGAAGCCGGGTCCGGCTTCGCCGCAATATGCTCGGAATGAGCCAGGAAAAGCTGGGCGAGAATCTCGGCATCACGTTTCAACAAATCCAGAAATATGAAAAGGGCACCAATCGCGTCGGCGCCAGCCGTCTGCAGGCGATAGCCTCCATACTCGGCGTGCCCGTCGCCTTCTTTTTCGAGGATGCGCCGGGCCAGGAGCTGACGGCCAACCGTGGTTTTGCCGAGGATAGCTCGATGGCTTTCGCCGTCGAATTCTGCGGCAGTCCCGAAGGGCTTCAGCTCAACCGGGCCTTTGTCAAGATCGCCGACGTCAAGGTGCGCCGCAGGATCATAGACCTGGTGAAATCGCTCGCCGAGGACGATCTCGACTGATCCGCGATGCGCTTCGCACCGGCGGCGTGCGCCGCCGGTGGCACAAGATATCGTCTCCGACATTCAGGCCAGACCGGCGGCAACGCTTGACGAGCAGCGCTTTGCCCCGCTAACACGTGGCGCGCCAAAATCGGCAGCCTGCCGATCGTTTTTCAAGAGGGGACACCCGTGACGCGGCAGAACTACTTCTTTACCTCGGAATCCGTTGCCGAGGGCCATCCCGACAAAGTCTGTGACCGGATCTCCGACGAAATTGTCGATCTGGTCTATCGTGAAGCCAAGAAGACCGGCATGGACCCGTGGAAAGTCCGTGTGGCCTGCGAGACGCTGGCGACCACCAACCGCGTCGTCATCGCCGGCGAGGTGCGCGTCCCCGAGACGCTCTTGAAGAAGGACAAGGCCGGCAACATCCTCAAGGATGCCGCGGGCCACCCGATCGTCAATCCGGCGAAGTTCAAATCCGTCGCCCGCAAGGCGATCCGCGAGATCGGCTACGAGCAGGCCGGCTTCCACTGGAAGACGGCCAAGATCGAGGTCCTGCTGCATGGCCAGTCGCCCGACATCGGCCAGGGCGTGGACAACGCGGCCGACCGTCAGGGCGAGGAAGGTGCCGGCGACCAGGGCATCATGTTCGGCTATGCCTGCCGCGAGACGCCTGACCTGATGCCGGCGCCGATCTACTACAGCCACAAGATCCTCGAACTCCTGGCCGCCGCCCGTCACGAGAACAATGGCGAGGCCGGCAAGCTTGGCCCCGATGCCAAGAGCCAGGTCACCGTTCGCTATGTCGACGGCAAGGCCGCGGAGGCGACGCAGATCGTGCTGTCGACCCAGCATCTCGATTCGAGCTGGGATTCCAAGAAGGTCCGCAAGGTCGTGGAACCCTATATCCGCGAGGCATTGGGCGACCTCAAGATCGCTGACGACTGCATGTGGTACATCAACCCGACCGGCAAGTTCGTCATCGGCGGTCCGGACGGCGATGCCGGCCTGACGGGCCGCAAGATCATCGTCGACACCTATGGCGGCGCGGCCCCGCATGGCGGCGGCGCCTTCTCCGGCAAGGACACCACCAAGGTCGACCGGTCGGCCGCCTATGCGGCGCGCTACCTGGCCAAGAACGTCGTGGCGGCGAAGCTTGCCGACCGCTGCACCATCCAGCTGTCCTACGCCATCGGCGTCGCGCAGCCGCTGTCGGTCTATGTCGACCTGCACGGCACCGGCAAGGTCGACGAGGCCAAACTCGAGGATGCCCTGCGCACCGTGATGGACCTGTCGCCTTCCGGCATTCGCCGTCATCTCGATCTCAACAAGCCGATCTACGCCAAGACGTCGTCTTACGGCCATTTTGGCCGCAAGGCTGGCCGTGACGGGTCTTTCTCCTGGGAAAAGACCGATCTGGCCAAGGCGCTCAAGGATGCTGTCGCGGCCTGAGGGCGGCGGCAGGACTTGCGCCAATCGATGCGTGACGGGGACAGGCCAAGCCGCACGACCGAAGCCTTCTTCGGCCGTCGGCGCGGCAAACCCGTTCGCCCGCAGCAAGCGGCGGCGCTGGAAAGCGGGCTTGGCGCCTATCGGCTCGATCTGACGGCTGAAGCCCCGTCGGATCCGCGGACCCTGTTCAAAACCGAGGTTTCGGCGGTTCGGCTCGAGATCGGCTTTGGCGGCGGTGAACATCTTCTGCATCGCGCGACCGAGGCGCCGACGATCGGCTTCATCGGCGTGGAGCCCTTCGTCAACGGCATGGCCAAGATGATGATGGCGGTGCGGGCAGCGCCGCTGGCCAATCTCAGGGTCTACGACGACGACGCCACCCAGTTGCTTGACTGGCTGCCGCCGTCCTCGCTCGACGGTATCGACCTTCTCTATCCCGACCCCTGGCCTAAGAAGAAGCACTGGAAGCGGCGTTTCGTCAGCCCGGTCAATCTCGACCGTTTCGCGCGCGTCCTGAAGCCGGGCTCAAAATTCCGCTTCGCGTCCGACATCGACACTTATGTGAACTGGACCTTGCTGCATTGCCGGGCGCATGGCGCTTTTGCGTGGCAGGCGGATGAGGCAGCCGACTGGCATCGTCCCTATGAGGGTTGGCCGGGTACACGCTATGAGGCCAAGGCCATTCGCGAGGGGCGCCGGCCGGCCTATCTTACCTTCATCAGGACGTAGGCGCTCCCGACCGTCGACGGCTCCGGCAACTTACCGGGAGCCGAATCGAATGCTCATCGCAGTCAGAAACGGCCGATCCTGTTGAATATGGCCGGGTCCATGCCGAGATTGCGCAGGTCGTCGGCTCGTGGCTTACGCCCGGCTTCCACGGCGCGCGATGCGGCAACGGCGCTGCCGAATGTGGTGAAGAGATCGCCCAAGGCGGAGAATATCCTGCGGTTGCTCATGATCTTGTCCTTCCGCGCGCCAGCGCGCGCCAATTCAATTCATTTGATGGCTAACAAATAAGAGCGCGACGCGGGCTCTCACAGGGGGATTGCCGCATGGCGGCCATGCGCCTGGAACAACCCTGAACCCACAGGCTTTTGTCCGGCCGGGACTGCGGACTTGAAACACCAGCCCGGATCGTTTATATCAGCCTCAAATTCTTGGTCGGTATGACGAAGAGTGGGTCCACCCGGTCCCGCTCTTTTTTATTACCTGCCGATAGGTTCGAAACGAACGACAGGCAATTGATGACTGCAACGGCAAGCGAAGGTGACGACCGCATCATCCGCGAAAGCGGCATCGATGCGCGCATTGCGCTGATCGTCCAGCCGGTGCTGCGCGGCATCGGCTTTCGCCTCGTGCGCGTGCATCTGTCCGGCCAGAACGGACTGACGCTGCAGATCATGGCCGAGCGTGAGGACGGCACCATGACCGTCGAGGATTGCGAAGAGGTCAGCCGCGCGGTGTCGCCGGCGCTCGACGTCGATGATCCGATCGAAAAGGCCTATCATCTCGAAGTTTCTTCGCCCGGAATCGATCGGCCCTTGGTGCGCAAATCGGATTTCGTGACCTGGACCGGTCATCTGGTGAAGATGGAGACTTCGGTCGTCGTCGCCGATCGCAAGCGTTTCAAGGGCAAGATCGCCGAGGCTGGTGAGAACGATGTGCTGATCGAGCGCGACAAGGCGGCCTATGGTGAGGAGCCGACGGTGCGCGTGCCCTACGATGCCATTGCCGATGTCCGGCTGATCCTGACCGACGACCTCATTCGCGAAGCGTTGTCGAAGGACAACAGGGCGCGCAAGGAAGCCAAGAGACGCCGCGGTGAACCGGACGACGATGTGTCCGAGGGTGCGGAACCGGACGTCACGGAAGAACACGAACAGGAAATTTGATTGAGCTGCCGGGCGCAAAGGTCCGGCGAACAGGCTCGGGAGAAAGAACATGGTTGTAAGCGCCAACAGACTTGAACTGCTGCAGATTGCCGATGCGGTCGCGCGTGAAAAGTCGATCGACAAGTCGATCGTCATCGCCGCCATGGCCGATGCGATCCAGAAGGCGGCGCGTTCGCGTTATGGTCAGGAGACCAACATCCGCGCCGACATCAACCCGAACACCGGGGAGATGAAGCTGCAGCGGCTGATGGAAGTGGTCGAGAAGGTCGACGATTACGCCACCCAGATCGCCATTTCCTCCGCCCGCGAGCGCAATCCCGACGCCCAGCTCGGCGATTTCATCGCCGAACAGCTGCCGCCGATGGATTTCGGCCGCATCGCCGCCCAGTCTGCCAAGCAGGTTATCGTGCAGAAGGTGCGCGAGGCCGAGCGTGACCGCCAGTACGACGAGTACAAGGACCGTATCGGCGAGATCGTCAACGGCACCGTCAAGCGCGTCGAATATGGCAACGTCATCGTCGATCTCGGCCGTGGCGAAGCGATCATTCGTCGCGACGAGCTGATTCCGCGTGAAAACTACAAATATGGCGATCGCGTCCGCGCCTATGTCTACGACGTGCGCCGCGAGCAGCGTGGCCCGCAGATCTTCCTGTCGCGCACCCATCCGCAGTTCATGGCCAAGCTCTTCACCATGGAAGTGCCTGAGATCTATGACGGCATCATCGAGATCAAGTCGGTCGCCCGCGACCCGGGCTCGCGCGCCAAGATCGCCGTCATCTCGCGTGATAGCTCGATCGATCCGGTCGGCGCCTGCGTTGGTATGCGCGGCAGCCGCGTCCAGGCCGTCGTCGGCGAATTGCAGGGCGAGAAGATCGACATCATTCCGTGGTCGCCTTCGGCCGCCTCCTTCATCGTCAATGCGCTGCAGCCGGCGGAAGTCGCCAAGGTCGTGCTCGACGAGGATGCGGAGCGCATCGAAGTGGTGGTTCCCGACGATCAGCTGTCGCTGGCCATCGGCCGCCGCGGCCAGAACGTGCGCCTTGCCTCGCAGCTCACTGGCTGGGATATCGACATCCTGACCGAGGCCGAGGAATCCGAGCGCCGTCAGAAGGAATTCGTCGAGCGCTCGGCGCTGTTCATGGAAGCGCTCGATGTCGACGAGATGGTCGGTCAGGTGCTGGCCTCCGAAGGTTTCACCAGCGTCGAGGAAGTCGCCTATGTCGATGCCGGCGAAATCGCCTCCATCGACGGCTTCGATGAGGATACCGCCTCTGAAATCCAGACCCGCGCCCGCGAATATCTGGAGAAGATCGAAGCCGAGCACGACGAGAAGCGCAAGGCGCTGGGCGTTTCGGATGATCTGCGCGAAATTCCAGGCGTCACCACCGCCATGATGGTGACGCTCGGCGAGGACGGCGTGAAGACGATCGAGGATTTCGCCGGCTATGCCGCCGACGACCTCACCGGCTGGAAGGAACGCAAGGACGGCGAGACCAAGGTCTATCCCGGCGTGCTGGCCAACCACGGCGTTTCGCGCGCCGATGCCGAGCAGATGGTTCTGGCCGCTCGCCTCAAGGCCGGCTGGATCACCGAGGACGAGCTTGCGGCCGAAGAAGAAACGGCTGACGAAGCCGTTGGTGCGTGAGGTGAAACCGCATCGCACACAACCCGCCCTTGGACGAGATGAACGATCGCACCTGCATCGTCACCCGAAAACAGGCCGAACCGGATGAACTGATCCGGTTCGTCGTCGGTCCGGATTCGGCCGTCGTTCCCGATCTCAAGCGAAATCTGCCCGGCCGTGGTTGCTGGGTGAGTGCCGACCGCCTACATATCGAGAAGGCGGCGGCCAAGAACCTTTTTGCCCGCGCCTTCAAGGCACAGGTGGTCGTACCGCCCGATCTCGGCGGCATGGTCGACGGGTTGCTCTCCAGATCCGCTCTAGGCATGCTGGGCCTTGCCCGCAAGGCAGGCGCGATTTCGCTGGGTGCCACCAAGGTGGAGAGCGCGGTGCGCGGCGGGCTGGCGCTTTTCGTGCTCCACGCGACCGAGGCATCCGACGACGGCGTACGCAAGATCAGCCAGGCGCGGCGGGCGACCGTCCATATTGGCGGCCCTTCCATCCTTGCCTACAAACTTTTCTCCGAGGCCGAGTTGAGCTTGGCATTGGGGGGTACAAATGTGATACATGCTGCCGTCCTCGCGGGAGACGCGGGTAAGGCGGTCCAGAAGCGCATGGTTGCGCTCGACCGATATCGGGGCGGAACCCCGGACGATCTTGCAATGCTTGCGGCCGTTGCTGACGAAGATGATGCTGCAGAGGATATGGAATGAACGATACGAAATCGGGCGACGACAAGACGTTGAGTGTTACACCGAAGAAGACCTTGACGCTGAAGCGCCCCGGCATGGAACAAGGCACTGTGCGCCAGAACTTCTCGCACGGCCGTACCAAGTCGGTCGTGGTCGAGACCAAGAAGCGCAAGTTCTCGCTGCCCGGCGATAAGCCGGAGCCGGTTGCCGCTCCGGCTGCGCCCGTCTTCACGCCGAAGCCGGCGGTCGTGGCGGCACCTGTCGTGCAGGAAGCGCCCAAGGCGCCGCCTCCGCCGCGGCCTCCGGTCGAGCGCAGCGGCATGGTGCTGAACGAATTGTCGCGCAGCGAAATGGACGCGCGCCGCAGGGCGCTCGAGGGCTCGAAGGTCCGCGAGGTCGAAGACCGTCAGCGCGCGGCCGAAGAGGCCAAGCGCCGCGCCGAGGACGAAGAGCGCCGCAAGCGCGAACGCGAGGACTCCGCGCGCCGCCAGGCCGAGGAAGAGGCACGGCTGCAGACCGAGGCCGAATCGCGCCGTCGCGCCGAGGAAGAGGCTCGCCGCCGCGCACCGCAAGCCGCTGAGTTGGCGACCGCCGACGAGGAGGAAGAGGTCAAGCCCAAGCGGGCGATCGCTGGTGCGCCGGTGCGCCGCCTGGTCACGCCCGAAGTGGCGCGCCCGGCCAAGCCGACCAAGAGCGAGGAAGACCGCCGCCGTGGCAAGCTGACACTGAATTCCGCGTTGTCCGACGAGGATGCGCGGGCCCGTTCGCTGTCGTCGATGCGTCGCCGCCAGGAAAAATTCAAGCGCGCGATGCACAATGAGCCGCGCGAAAAGGTCATGCGCGAAGTGATCCTGCCCGAGACCATCACCATCCAGGAACTGGCGCAGCGCATGTCCGAGCGTGCTGTCGACCTGGTCAAGTACTTCATGAAGCAGGGCCAGATCCTGAAGCCGGGCGACGTCATCGACGCCGACACGGCCGAGCTGGTGGCCACCGAATTCGGCCACACGGTCCGCCGCGTCGCCGAGTCCGACATCGAGGAAGGCCTGTTCAACATCGCCGACCGCCCGGAAGACCTCGTGTCGCGTCCGCCGGTCGTCACCATCATGGGCCACGTCGACCACGGCAAGACGTCGCTGCTCGATGCCATCCGCAACGCCAATGTCGTTTCCGGCGAGGCCGGCGGCATCACCCAGCATATCGGCGCCTATCAGGTCGAGAAGAACGGTCAGAAGATCACCTTCATCGACACGCCCGGCCACGCCGCCTTCACGGCCATGCGCGCCCGTGGCGCCCAGGCGACCGACATCGCCATCCTGGTGGTTGCGGCCGACGACAGCGTCATGCCGCAGACGATCGAATCGATCAGCCATGCCAAGGCGGCCGGCGTTCCGATCATCGTGGCGATCAACAAGATCGACAAGCATGACGCCGATCCGCAGAAAGTGCGCTCGGAACTCTTGCGCCACGAGGTCTTCGTCGAATCGATGGGCGGTGAGGTGCTGGACGTCGAAGTGTCGGCGACCAAGGGCACCAATCTCGACAAGTTGCTCGAAGCGATCCTGCTGCAGGCCGAAATCCTCGACCTCAAGGCCAACCCCGACCGCACCGCCGAAGGTGTCGTCATCGAGGCGCAGCTCGACAAGGGCCGTGGTCCCGTCGCCACCGTGCTGGTGCAGACCGGCACCTTGATGCCGGGCGACATCCTCGTCGCCGGCAACGAATGGGGCCGTGTGCGCGCGCTCGTCAACGATCGCGGCGAGCAGATCAAGGAAGCGCCGCCGGCGATGCCGGTCGAGGTGCTCGGCCTTCAGGGAACCCCGCAGGCCGGCGACCGCTTCGCGGTGGTCAACAACGAGGCCCGCGCCCGCGAGATCACCGAATATCGCCAGCGTCTGGCACGCGAGAAGGCGGTGGCCAGGCATGCCGGCCAGCGTGGCTCGCTCGAACAGATGATGTCGCAGTTGCAGACGAGCGGGCTGAAGGAATTCCCGCTGGTCATCAAGGGCGACGTGCAGGGTTCGATCGAAGCGATCAATGCTGCCCTGGACAAGCTCGGCACCGACGAAGTGCGTGCGCGCATCGTTCATTCCGGCGCCGGCGCCATCACCGAAAGCGACGTCTCGCTGGCGGAAACGTCCGGCGCGGCGATCATCGGCTTCAACGTGCGCGCCAATGTGCAGGCGCGTGCCGCGGCCGCGGCCGCGGGCATCGAGATCCGCTACTACTCGATCATCTACAACCTGGTGGATGATGTGAAGGCGGCTCTGTCGGGCCTGCTGTCGCCGGAGCGTCGCGAGACCTTCATCGGCAATGCCGAGATCCTCGAGATCTTCGACATCACCAAGGTCGGCAAGATCGCCGGCTGCCGTGTCACCGAGGGCAAGGTCGAGCGTGGCGCGGGCGTGCGCCTGATCCGCGACAACGTGGTCATCCACGAAGGCACGCTGAAGACCCTGAAGCGCTTCAAGGACGAGGTTTCGGAAGTCCCGGGCGGCCAGGAATGCGGCATGGCCTTCCAGAACTACGAAGACATGCGCGTCGGCGACATCATCGAGTGCTTCCGCGTCGAGATGGTGACCCGCACACTCTGAGTTCGAGTGGCTTGTCGATATTGGGCGGTGGTCGAAAGACCGCCGCCTCAGTGCTATTGAGAATGACCGTTTGAGACATGCGGCACGGTCCTATCCCGCGCCTCACGCTTTCAGGATTGAGAAAAATGCCCCGTTCCACAACATCAAGCCCATCCCAGCGCATGCTGCGCGTCGGCGAGCAGGTGCGCCATGCACTCTCCGAAACCTTGCAGCGCGGCGAGATCATCGACCCGTTGATTGAAAATTCGGTCGTTTCGGTCTCGGAAGTGCGCATGTCGCCCGATCTCAAGATCGCCACCGCCTTTGTTTCTCCGCTCGGCGCCAAGGATGCCAACGCGGTGATCGAGGCGCTGAACAAGCATGCCAAGTTCGTGCGTGGCCGCGTCTCCGGTGCGCTCAGGCAGATGAAATACATGCCGGAATTCCGCTTCCGGCTCGATACCTCCTTCGACAATTTCGCCAGGATCAACGACCTGCTGAAATCGCCCGAAGTGGCGCGCGATCTGGATACCGACGACAACAAGGAAGAAGAATGATGGCGCGTCGCGGCAAGAAGAAGGGCCGGCCGGTCTCCGGCTGGGTGGTGCTGGACAAGCCGGTCGGCATGGGCTCGACCGAAGCCGTCTCCAAGATCAAATGGCTGTTCCAGGCCGAAAAGGCCGGCCATGCCGGCACGCTAGACCCTCTTGCCTCCGGCATGCTGCCGATCGCGCTCGGCGAAGCCACCAAGACCGTGCCCTACGTGCAGGACGGCGCCAAGATCTACCGCTTCACCGTTGCCTGGGGCGATGAGCGCTCCACCGACGATCTTGAAGGGCCGGTGACGAAGAGCTCCGACCTGCGTCCGGCGGAAGCCGAGGTGCGGGCGCTGCTGCCGAAATACACCGGCGTCATCATGCAGACGCCGCCGCAATTTTCGGCGATCAAGATTGCGGGCGAGCGCGCCTACGACCTCGCCCGCGAAGGCGAGATGGTCGACATACCGCCGCGTGAGATCGAGATCGGCCGGCTCGATATTGTCGAGCACAAGCCGGACCAGACGATTTTCGAAGTCGAATGCGGTAAGGGCACCTATGTGCGTTCGCTGGCCCGCGACATGGGCCGCGACCTCGGCTGCTTCGGCCATATCAGCGAGCTGCGCCGGGTCGAGGTCGAGCCGTTCACGCCAGAGGACTTCGTCACCATTGCCGAACTCGAGGCCGCCCGCTTCGGCGCCACTGGCGATGAGAATTCGGAAGCGGCCGACGACGCCGAACCGGCAGACGCGGTGGCCAAGCCGGTCGACTTCGGCGCCATCGACACGCTTCTGGTCGACACCTCGGCTGCTCTCGACTGCCTGCCGCAGATCGCCATCAGCGATGACGCGGCGACAAAGATCCGCCTCGGCAATCCTGTCATCATTCGTGGCCGTGACGCACCGGTGGAGGCCGAAGAGGCCTGCGCGACGTCACGCGGCAAGCTGGTCGCCATCGGCGCGATCGAGCAAGGCATGTTCAAGCCCAAGCGGGTCTTTGCCGGGTGATGCCACTCATCTAATGTCGGTGCGACATCGCGGCAGAGGGGCTCCATGGCAAAGGCTGACACGGTCAAGAAGCGCGCGCCGGTGAAGACGAGGCGGCCGCCTGTCGGCGCCTCGCCCGGTACGCTGATCGCCGATCCGGCGGCGCGGCGCTCCGAATTGCGGCTGACCTTGATCTCGCCGCAGAAATTCAAGACCATCGAGAATGCCAGCATCGACGATGTCAAGGCCAATTGCCGGAAATGGCCCGTCATCTGGCTCGACTGCACCGGCCTCGCCAACATCCAATTGATCGAGGAGATCGGCCGCATCTTCAGCCTGCATCCGCTGGCGCTGGAGGATGTTGTCAACACCGGCCAGCGGCCGAAAGTCGACTTCTTCGAGGATCACGCCTTCGTCGTCGTGCGCATGATCGACGATGTCACGTCGCATCGTTACGAGCAGATCGCTCTCTTCCTCGGCGAGAACTTCGTCGTCACCTTCCAGGAGCGCGAGGGCGATCCCTTCGATCCCGTGCGCAAGCGCATCGAGAGTTCGGCGCCCAACCGCTTGCGCACTCGCGGCGCCGATTATCTCGCCTATGCGCTGATCGACGCCATCGTCGACAGCTATTTTCCGCCGATCGAGGCTGCCGGCGACCTGGTCGACAGCATCGAGGACCAGATGCTGCATTCGACGCACAAGCACCAGATGCGGCAGCTGCACGAATTGCGGCGCGATGCCAATGTCCTCAAAGGCGTGCTGTGGCCGATGCGCGATGCGCTGGCGACGCTGATCCGCAACGATGTGTCCTATGTCAGAGCTGAAACCAAGGTCTTCCTCAACGACACGCTCGACCATTCGCTCAGGCTGATCGAGCTGGTCGAGACCCAGCGCGACATGCTGACCGGGCTGATCGAGATGCACCTGTCGCTGAGCCAGGCGCGCACCAACGACGTCATCAGCTACCTCACCATCGTCTCGGTCATCTTCATGCCGCTCACCTTCCTCGTCGGCGTCTGGGGCATGAACTTCAGTCCGGACACCTCGCCATGGAACATGCCGGAGCTGCGATCCTACTATGGTTATCCGGCGGCACTTGTCTTCATGCTGCTCGTCGCTATCGGGCTGATCGCCTTCTTCAGATGGAAGAAGTGGCTTTAGCCACGGCGAAAGGCTTCTTTCATGCCGCAAAAGCCGCGACAAAGCCGACTTGTGAATTGGGCTGGTGTTTTTCGGGGAATTGCACTATATGCGCCGCAGCATAGCGCCTTGACGCTTTGCACGCACGGCCCCTGCTGGACGACATCCCGGCTGTGGGCGACCCGTTTCCTCAAACAGATAAGGAAAAACACGATGTCGATTACTGCCGAGCGCAAACAGGAATTGATGGGTGAATTCGCAACCGCCAAGGGCGATACCGGGTCTCCGGAAGTCCAGGTGGCCATCCTTTCCGAGCGCATCAAGAACCTGACCGACCATTTCAAGGACCACAAGAAGGATAACCATTCCCGCCGTGGTCTGCTCGCTCTCGTGTCCCAGCGCCGCAGCCTGCTTGATTATCTCAAGCGCAAGGACGACGCGCGCTATCAGACACTGATCGAGAAGCTCGGTCTGCGCCGTTGACGAATTGACCGGCGGACTTTCTTCGGAAAGTCCGCCGGTCACGCATTCTGCCAGCCGTGTCGGCTGGCCAGACCCGGTTTCGAGCGTGCAGAGGGCCACTCGAAACCGCCCATGGACGGTCATGGGGCAGGATTGCAGGACGCTCGTGCGCGCTCTTCGCGCCTAAATCATCCGAGCTTCCCGTTGTCTTGCCCGTGGCTGCCCGAGAAAGGAAGCCAGGGAAAGGGCATCCGCGCACCGTGAAACGGCGCGCCCCTTTCCGCTTATTAAGGACAAGACATGTTCAATCACCACAAAGTGGAAATCGAATGGGGCGGCCGTCCGCTCATCCTGGAAACCGGCAAGATCGCGCGCCAGGCCGATGGCGCTGTGCTCGCCACTTATGGCGAGACCAAGGTGCTGGCCACCGTCGTTTCGATGAAGGAGCCGAAGCCCGGCCTCGATTTCTTTCCGCTGACCGTCAACTACCAGGAAAAGACCTATGCCGCCGGCAAGATCCCGGGCGGCTATTTCAAGCGTGAAGGCCGTCCGAGCGAAAAGGAAACGCTGGTTTCCCGCCTCATCGACCGCCCGATCCGCCCGCTCTTCGCCGACGGCTACAAGAACGACACGCAGATCGTCGTCACCGTCGTGCAGCACGATCTCGAAAATGATCCGGACATCCTGTCGATCGTCGCCACCTCGGCGGCCCTGACGCTCTCCGGCGTTCCGTTCATGGGCCCGGTCGGCGGCGCCCGCGTCGGCTACATCAACGGCGAATATGTGCTGAACCCGCATGTCGATGAGATGCAGGAATCCAAGCTCGACCTCGTTGTCGCCGGCACCGCCGACGCCGTGCTGATGGTCGAGTCGGAAGCCAAGGAACTTGGCGAAGAGCTGATGCTCGGCGCCGTCATGTTTGGCCACAAGGGTTTCCAGCCGGTCATCGACGCCATCATCAAGCTGGCCGAAGTTGCAGCCAAGGAACCGCGCGACTTCACCGCGCCGGATTATTCCGCGCTTGAGGCCGAGATGCTGAAGATCGTCGGCGACGAGCTCAGCAATGCCTACAAGAACGTCGACAAGCAGAAGCGTTACGCCGCGGTCGACGCCGTCAAGGCGAAGGTCAAGGCCGCGTTTGCCCCCGCTGAAGGCGAGGACGCAAAGTACACCTCCGAACAGATCGGCTCGGTGTTCAAGGAGCTCCAGGCCAAGGTCGTGCGCTGGAACATTCTCGACACCGGCTCGCGCATCGATGGCCGCGACCTCAAGACGGTTCGCAAGATCGTTTCCGAAGTCGGCGTCCTGCCGCGCACCCATGGTTCGGCGCTGTTCACCCGCGGCGAGACCCAGGCGCTGGTCGTCGCCACGCTCGGCACCGGCGAGGACGAGCAGTATGTCGATTCCCTGACCGGCATGTACAAGGAGAAGTTCCTCCTTCACTACAACTTCCCTCCCTATTCCGTCGGTGAGACCGGCCGCATGGGTTCGCCGGGCCGCCGCGAAATCGGCCACGGCAAGCTCGCCTGGCGCGCCATCCGTCCGATGCTGCCCTCCGCTGACCAGTTCCCCTACACGCTGCGCGTCGTCTCGGAGATCACCGAGTCCAACGGTTCGTCGTCTATGGCCACCGTCTGCGGTACCTCGCTGGCGCTGATGGATGCCGGCGTGCCGCTGGCCAAGCCGGTTGCCGGCATCGCCATGGGCCTGATCAAGGAAGGCGAGCGCTTCGCCGTGCTCTCCGATATCCTTGGCGACGAAGATCATCTCGGCGACATGGACTTCAAGGTCGCCGGCACCGAAGGCGGCATCACCTCGCTGCAGATGGACATCAAGATCGATGGCATCACCGAGGAGATCATGAAGATCGCCCTTGGCCAGGCCAAGGACGGCCGCCTGCACATCCTCGGCGAAATGGCCCATGCCCTGACCGGCGCCCGTCCCGAACTCGGCGAGTTCGCGCCGCGCATCGAGGTCATGCACATCCCGACCGACAAGATCCGCGACGTCATCGGTTCGGGCGGCAAGGTCATCCGCGAGATCGTCGAGAAGACCGGCGCCAAGATCAACATCGAGGACGACGGCACGGTCAAGATCGCTTCCTCGAACGCCAAGGAGATCGAGGCGGCCAAGAAGTGGATCCACACCATCGTCGCCGAGCCGGAAGTCGGCGAAATCTACGAAGGCACGGTCGTCAAGACCGCCGACTTCGGCGCCTTCGTCAACTTCTTCGGTCCGCGTGACGGCCTCGTCCACATCTCGCAGCTCGCCAACGACCGGGTCGCTAAGACCTCGGACGTCGTCAAGGAAGGCGACAAGGTCTGGGTCAAGCTGATGGGCTTCGACGAGCGCGGCAAGGTTCGCCTGTCGATGAAGGTCGTCGACCAGGCCACCGGCAAGGAAATCGCTCGCGACAAGAAGACCGAAGGCGAAGAAAACGCCGCCTGATCGGTCCGACGGAAAAACGAGGCGGGCGCGGCTTAGGTCGCGCCCGTTTTTGTTTATGGAGCACGGTTATGTCCGCTGAAGCGCTGAAGACGCTTTTTCACCCGTTCGAGGCCGAGGCTCTTTCCTTGCCGCGGCAGGGCCAGCGCGTTCTCTTCCTTGGCGCCGAACCCGGCCTGCGCCTGCCGCCGGCTTTCGAGGCTACGCTCAATCTCGTACAGGGCTTCCGGCCGTATTTCCGTGCGTTGCAGGCGGCCGGCTTCACGGTCACGCCGCAATCGGCCGGTGACGGTTTTGATGCCGCGTTGGTGCTCGCCGGCCGCCATCGCGGCCAGAACGAATTGCGCATCGCCGAGGCTATGGAGCGCGTGGCAGAGGGCGGATTGATCGTCATTGCCGGTGGCAAGGAGGATGGCATTGCCAGCCTGCGCAAGCGTGTTGGCGATCTTGCGCCGCTCGATGGCCACATGCCGAAATATCACGGCATTGCCTTCTGGCTGCGCCGCCCGGCTGACATGCTGGCCGCCGCCGTACTTCGCACCGCCAATCCCGCCTTGCTGGTTGGGGACCGGTTCCACACCGCGCCCGGCATGTTCTCCTTCGATCGCGTCGATGCCGGCTCGAAACTGCTGGTCGACAACCTGCCCGGCGATCTGCGTGGCAGCGCGGCCGATTTCTGTGCCGGCTGGGGCTATGTGGCGGCGGAGATGGCCGCCCGCTCGCCGGGCTTGTCGGCGCTCGATCTATACGAGGCCGATTTCGACGCGCTGGAGGCGGCCAGGGGCAATCTCGGCAACACCATGGCACAGGGCTTCTTCTGGACGGACCTGCTCGCCGAGCCTGTGGAGCGCCGCTACGACGTCATCGCCATGAACCCGCCCTTCCATCGCAGCCGTGCGGCGGAGCCTGAGATTGGTGCCGGCATGATCCGCGCGGCAGCCAAGGCCCTGAAGCCCGGCGGGCGCCTGTTCATGGTCGCCAACCGCCAGCTTCCTTACGAAGCCGTCCTGTCAGCGGCCTTCGCCAGCCACGCAGAGCTTGCTCGTGACGGCATGTTCAAGGTGTTTTCGGCGCGCCGCTGAGGCAACGCCGGGAGCCATGGCGCTCAATGGAGGTTGGCGACTCGCCTGGTATCTTCGGCCGCATGGCCACCGATACTGGCCGTGAGCGGTGCTGGCCGGCCGAAGAGGTAGCCCTGCACCACCTCACAGCCGGCGGCCCTGAGCAGCGTCGCCTGGCTTTCGGTCTCGACGCCTTCGGCGATGATGCTGACGCCGAGCGCCCGCGACAGCCCGACGATGGTCGACACGACGGCGCCGGAGCTGGCGTCGGTATCGATGCGGCTGATGAAGGAACGATCGATCTTCAGCTTGCCGAACGAGAAGTCGATCAGATAGCTGAGGTTGGAATAACCGGTGCCGAAATCATCGACGGCGACCGAGATGCCCATCTCGGCAAGCTCTTTCAGGATGGCGGCCGCGCGGTCGCGATCCTGCATCATCGCCGTCTCGGTGACTTCCAGCTCCAGCCGTGACGGCTTGATGCCCGTGGTCCGCATCGTGTCGCGTACAAGGCCGACGAAGTCCTTGGTCATGAACTGGACCGGCGAGATGTTGACGGCGACGAAACAGTCGTCCGGCAGATGGCGGGCATCGCTGCAGGCCTTGCGCAGCACCCATTCGCCGATCGGGTTGATCATGCCGGTCTCCTCGGCGATCTGGATGAACTCCATCGGCGGGATCATGCCGCGTTCGGGATGCTGCCAGCGGATCAACGCCTCGTAGCCGACGATGCGGCCGGTCGGGAGGTCGAGCTGCGGCTGGTAGTGCAGGTCGAAATCGCCGCGTTCAAAGGCGCTGTGCAGCTCGGATTCGACCCACTGGCGATGGTCGGCCACGCGTCCCATCTCGCTGTCGAAGACCGACCAGTTGCCAACTCCGCTCGCACGCGCATTCTGCAGCGCCAGGTTGGAGCGCCGCAGGATGAGGACCGGATCGACACCGTCCTTGGGCATCGCCACGATGCCGACCGACAGGCTCACCGATTGCTGGTGGCTGCTGAGTTCATACGGCTCCATCATTTCGTCGATGAGCCTCTCGACCATGCTTTCCAAGGTTCCCTGGATCAGATGGTCCGGGAGCAGCACTGCGAACTCGCCGGCCCCGATGCGTCCGATCGGCGCGCGCGCGGGCACGCAGCTGTGCAGCCGCTTGGTGAAGGCGCGGATCAGTTCGTCGCCCTGGGTGTAGCCGATCGCGTCGTTGATCTGTTTGAACCGGTCGATGTCGATGTCGATCAGGAACACCGGTTCCCCGGTACGGCTTGTCGCGCATGCCGCCTCGGCGATCTTGCCGACCATGGCCGGCCGCGCCAGCAGTCCGGTCAGCTTGTCGAAATGGGTTTCGTTGAAGACGAAATCCGCCGATTCATCGATGCCTGCGAAGAAGGACATTGCCGCCACCGATGCCGCAAGCGCGCAAAGCGCGGCCATGATCGCGACCATCATGTCAGCTGATATGCCGGCAAACCCCTCGCCGAGACCGTGCTTCAGGCCCCAGATGCCGAGGACGAAACTGCCAATGCCCGAACTTGCTATCGTGAGCAGTCGGAACACTGGCGTTCGCTTCGGGTTGCTGACGGCAGGCATGAAAAGGTCCCCAGGTCGGAGACCCTATAGCGGAAACCCTCTTAAAATGAGTTTCCGCGAATGCATTCAATTTTACTGGAGAGGATTATTTTCTTGACTGGGAAAGGACCTGCTTGACGGGACCGCTCTTCAGTCTCCGCCGCCATCCGTCTGCTTCAATTCATCGAGCGTCGGCATCGAGACGATATGGTAGCCGGAATCGACATAGTGGATTTCGCCGGTGACACCGGAAGCGAGGTCGGACAGGAGATAGAGCGCGGAGCCGCCAACCTCGTCGATCGTCACGGTCCGGCGCAACGGCGAATTGCGCTGCTGGTAGGAGAACATGTGGCGGGCGTCCGAAATGCCGGCGCCGGCCAGTGTGCGCACCGGACCGGCCGAGATGCCGTTGACGCGGATGCCGCGCGGACCGTAGTCATTGGCGAGGTAGCGCACGCTGGCCTCGAGCCCGGCCTTGGCGACGCCCATGACATTATAGTTCGGCATGACGCGGACCGAGCCGGCATAGGTCAGCGTGATCATCGAGCCGCCGGCAGTCATCAGCGGCGCTGCATTGCGCGCCACCTCGGTGAAGGAATAGCAGGAGATCACCATGGTGCGGACGAAATTGTCCCGGCTGGTGTCGGCATAGAGGCCCTTCAACTCGTTCTTGTCGGAAAAGCCGATGGCATGGACGACGAAGTCCAACCCGCCCCATTCCTTGCCAAGCGTCTCGAACGTGGCGGCGACCGAAGCGCTGTCCTCGACGTCGCAGGGAACGACCAGCGAAGCGCCGAGCTTGTCGGCGAGCGGCTTGACCCGGCGGCCGAAAGCGTCGCCCTGGTAGGTGAAGGCGAGTTCCGCCCCATGTTCGGATAATTTCCGGGCTATGCCCCAGGCGATCGAATGATCGTTGGCGACACCCATGACAAGCCCGCGCTTGCCCTTCATCAATCCGTCCATGGCCGGCAATCCTTATGTAAAACTTGGCCCTATGCGGAATAGCGCTGGAAAACGAGCGTTGCGTTGGTGCCGCCGAAACCGAAGGAATTCGACAGAACGGTGTCGATCGCGGCGTTGTCGATGCGCTTGCGCACGATCGGCATGCCCTCGAATTCCGGATCGAGCGTCTCGATATGGGCGCTTTCTCCGATGAAGCCGCCTTGCATCATCAGGATCGAATAGATGGATTCCTGCACACCGGCCGCGCCCAGGGAATGGCCGGTCAGCGATTTCGTCGACGTGATGAACGGCATCTTCTCGCCGAACACTTCACGGATCGCGCCCATTTCCTTGGAATCACCGACCGGGGTCGAGGTGCCGTGGGTGTTGATGTAGTCGACCGGCGTGGAGACCGTCGCCAGCGCCTGGCGCATGCAGCGAACCGCGCCTTCGCCCGAGGGCGCCACCATGTCGTAGCCGTCCGACGTCGCGCCATAGCCGACGATCTCGGCGTAGATCTTGGCGCCGCGCGCCTTGGCGTGTTCCAGCTCTTCCAGCACCAGCACGCCGGCGCCGCCGGCGATGACGAAGCCGTCGCGATTGGCGTCATAGGCGCGCGATGCGGTGGAGGCCCTGTCGTTGAACTTCGACGACATGGCGCCCATGGCGTCGAACAGGTCCGACATCGTCCAGTCGAGATCCTCGTGGCCGCCGGCAAAGACCATGTCCTGCTTGCCCCACTGGATCAATTCGTAACCATTGCCGATGCAATGCGCCGAGGTCGAGCAGGCCGACGAGATCGAATAGTTGACGCCATGGATCTTGAACCAGGTGGCCAGCGTCGCCGACGCGGTCGACGACATCGCCTTCGGCACCGCGAAGGGACCGATGCGCTTGGGGCTGCCGTTCTTGAGCGTGGTCTCGGCGGCCTCGACGATGGTGCGGGTGGAAGGACCGCCCGAACCCATGACGATGCCGGTGCGCTCGTTGGTGATGTCGCTCTCGCCGAGGCCTGCATCTGCGATCGCCTGGTCCATGGCAACGTGATTCCAGGCCGCGCCCTGGCTCAGGAAGCGCATCGCGCGGCGGTCGATCATGGCGGAAGGGTCGAGCGTCGGCGCGCCCCAGACCTGGCAGCGGAAGCCATGCTCCGCGAAGGAATCGGAAAAGCTGATGCCGGATCTGGCGTCATGCAGCGAGGTCTGCACCTCATTGGCATTGTTGCCGATCGACGACACGATGCCGAGGCCTGTGACTACGACACGTCTCATTCGCAACTCCTTCCAGGGATGCTGGCCAGTGTGCGGGCCAGGGCTGCGGTCAAGCGACCGCCGACTGCTTTGACAGACCGACCTTCAGGTCCGTCGCCGCGTATATGGGCTCACCATCCGCCTTCATCCAGCCATCAGCGATGCCGAGCACCAGCCGGCCGCGCATTACACGCTTGAAATCCACGCCATACTCGACCTTCTTGACCGATGGCGTGACCATGCCCTTGAACTTGACCTCTCCGGTCGAGAGCGCCATTCCCTTGCCGGGTTCGCCGAGCCAGCCGAGATAGAAGCCTGTCAATTGCCACAGGGCGTCCAGGCCGAGGCAGCCAGGCATGATCGGATTGCCGATGAAATGGCAGGCAAAAAACCACAGGTCGGGCTTGATATCGAATTCGGCGCGGATGAAACCCTTGTCGAAGGCGCCGCCGGTCTCGCTGACTTCGGTGATACGGTCGAACATCAGCATCGGCGGGTAGGGCAGCTGGGCATTGCCCTCTCCGAACAGCTCGCCACGGGCGCAGGCCAGCAATTCTTCGTAGTCGTAGCTGGATTTCGAACCCGCCATCAATTTCTCCCCATATCGTCCGGGCGGTAGCGCGCCCTTGTCGTTGGTGTCCTAACACAATCTGTTTCAGGCCGGAAACCGGCGTTTGCGCTTAACCCGCCAGTCTGCCCGGGTCAATGCGCGCTATTGATCGCATTCGGGCGACAGAATATATGTCAACCGGGGTCCGGGTTCGGCATATATTCATTTTTTTGCCACTCTGGGCGTGTCTTGAAGCGGGACTGTGAGCTTGGAAGACCAGATGGACCGGGGCTGCCGGAAGGAAAATGTCGCTGTGGACAAGCGGGTACGTGAAGCCGGCCTGAGGCCGACGCGTCAGCGCATTGCGCTGGCCGACCTGCTTTTCGCCAAGGGCGACCGCCATTTGTCGGCTGAGGAACTGCACGAGGAGGCGCAGGCCGCCGGCGTGCCGGTGTCGCTGGCCACCGTCTACAACGCGCTTCACCAGTTTACCCAGGCGGGGCTGCTGCGTATCCTCGCCGTCGAAGGTTCCAAGACCTATTTCGACACCAATACCTCCGATCACCACCATTTCTATATCGAAGGCGAAAACAGGATTTTCGACATCGCCAACGGCCCGGTCACGGTCACCAACCTGCCGGACCCGCCCGAGGGCATGGAAATCGCCAATGTCGATATCGTGGTGAGGCTGCGTCCCAAGCGTCCGGAATGACCGGCGAAGCCGGAACAATCGGTGTGGGATGAAACCCTTGGATTGGATAGTGCGGCTCGAATGGGCCGTCGTGGCGGTTGCCGCAATCGTCTTCTATGGCGCGACGGGCGTTTCCTGGTGGCTTTTCGCGTTGCTCATCCTGGCGCCGGACCTGTCGATGCTGGGTTATCTCGGTGGACCTCGCATCGGCGCCCTTGCCTACAACGTCTTGCACATTCTGATCGTACCGGTGCTTCTGCTGCTTGCCGGGCATCTCGCCGGCAGTGCGGTCGGCAGCGCCATCGCACTGATCTGGATCGCTCATATCGCAATCGACCGTGCACTGGGTTACGGCTTGAAGCTGTCAACGGGGTTTCAGGACACCCATCTTGGCCCTATCGGGCGCAAACGCGAGACGTTCAGTCCTTGACCCGCTCGCCCGGATAGGCGCCCCAGACGACCGACTGGGCAAGCCAGCCGGTGTGGCCGTCGAGCGTCATTTCGCACCATTGGCCGTCGCAGGACTTGATCGTGCCCATAACGCCCGGTTCGACGATCGCCACCACCCTGGCATCCTTGTCGGGACCTTTCAGAAGATTGACCTGGCCGCCCTTGCCGCGCTGCCAGGGCGCGATGATCGCCGTGCGCCGGCCCGACAGCAGCGACTGGTTGATCCATCCTTCCGAGCCATCGGCGTCGCGCACGCGCCGCCACGTATCGAACTCCTGGATGATCTCCATCGGCAGGCCAGCCTTCATATACATCCAGTCGACCGAATAGTTGGCGCCGGGGCCGACGCGCGAGTTGACGCGGCCGGATTTCAGGCTGACGAATCGCGGCAGCGGCAGCCCACTCGGTCCGAGCGTGATGGCGCTCTGGGCAGGGGCGGCCGCGCTCTGCGCGCCGGCAAGCGGAGAATAGAGGAGAGCGCCGAGAAATGCTGCGCTGAGGGCCAGGCGAAGCGACGCGAAACCAGACACTTTCGTTCCTTTCGGCGCCGGCCCGACGGCTGCGGCACCCCTTTTTCTTTGTCTTCGGCGGCACCGCTTGTTACATGGGTAAAATCGGCTACCGCGACCAGCTTTCAGTTTCGCCGGTCTTGGTTAAAGAGGTCTCAACGAGGGAAACAATGCCAGGCAAAAAGAAGCCTCTCGTGGTCATCACGCGAAAGCTGCCCGACCCGGTCGAGACCCGCATGCGCGAACTGTTCGACGCAAGGCTGAATGTCGAGGACCGGCCGATGACGCAGCCGGAACTGGTCGCCGCGGTCAAGGAAGCCGACGTGCTGGTGCCGACCGTGACCGACCACATCGATGCCGCATTGATCGCCCAGGCCGGCGACAACCTCAAGCTGATCGCCAATTTCGGCAACGGCGTCGACAAGATCGACGTGGCGGCGGCGGCCAAGAAAGGCATCACCGTCACCAACACGCCCAACGTGCTCACCGAAGATACCGCCGACATGACCATGGCATTGATGCTGGCTGTGCCGCGCCGGCTGGCGGAAGGCGCCAACGTGCTCACGGGCGACAAGAAATGGGCCGGCTGGTCGCCGACCTGGATGCTTGGCCGGCGCATCTGGGGCAAGCGGCTCGGCATTGTCGGCATGGGCCGCATCGGCACCGCCGTTGCCAGGCGGGCCAAGGCTTTCGGCCTGTCCATCCACTATCACAACCGGCATCGCGTGCTGCCGGCGGTCGAGGATGGGTTGGAGGCGACCTATTGGGAGAGTCTTGACCAGATGCTGGCCCGCATGGACATCATCTCGGTCAATTGTCCGTCGACGCCGGCGACCTTCCATCTTCTGTCGGCACGGCGGCTGGCGTTGCTGCAGCCCACCGCTTATATCGTCAACACCGCCCGCGGCGACATCATCGACGAAGAAGCGCTGGTCAAGCTCATCCAGGACGGCAAGATCGCCGGCGCCGGCCTCGACGTCTACGAGCACGAGCCGGCCCTTAACGCCAAGCTCTTGAAACTCGCCGCCAGGAACAAGGTCGTGCTTCTGCCGCATATGGGCTCGGCCACGCTCGAGGGCCGCATCGACATGGGCGAGAAGGTCATCATCAATATCCGCGCCTTCGTCGACGGCCATCGTCCGCCGGACCGCGTGCTGCCGCTCAGGACCTGAAACTGTCCAGGCGCAGGCTCGCCGTTCAATGTAACGCGACGCTTACGAGATCGTTTTGCGCATGGTGATGGAGGTCGGCGTGTCATAGCCGTCATGCGCCGTCCGCCCGGTTTCGCGAAAGCCGAGCCGGGCGAAGGCGGCATGATTGGTGGTGAGCTCGATCCTCGTCTCGAGCTCGATGGCGGCCTTGCCGCGGCTGCGGGCCAGATCTTCGGCCGCTTGCATCAGCCGTCGGCCAATGCCGTGCCCCTGGCGGTCCGGGGCGACGGCGAGCTTGCCGACATAAAGACCGTCAGCTCTTTCAAGAGCAAAAACGCAGCCCACGATCCTGTCGCCGTCGAGTGCCAGGAAGCCGGTCTCCCGCAGCGCCTTGGCGCGCAGCGCATCGGCTGTGAGCAGGTGAGCCGACGACGGCGGGTCGATGATGCCGTCCATAAAGGCGAAGGCACGCATGATGAGGGCAAGCACATCACCCCAGCGGCCGAAATCGGCTGGGATCCGCGTGATCGAAACATGGGAATGTTCCAAGATCAGCGTCTCTTGTAGCGGATCGTCTCGAAGCGCGCGGCCAGCGCATCATAGAGCAGCAGCCGGCCGATCAGCGGCTCGCCTATGCCAGTGATCAGCTTGATCGCCTCCATCGCCTGCAGCGTGCCGACGACCCCGGTCAGTGCTCCGAGCACCCCCGCCTCGGCGCAGGACGGCACAAGCCCCGGCGGCGGGGCCTCGGGAAACAGATCCCGATAGCTCGGGTTTGGCTTGCCGTCACTGCCGTTTTCGAAAGGCTTCAGCACGGTCACCGAGCCATCGAAGCGTCCAACGGCTGCATGCACCAGCGGCTTCTCTTGGCTGGCGCAGGCATCGGCCACCACATAACGCGTCTCGAAATTGTCGGACCCATCGACGACGACATCGTACCTGGCGACGAGGGCGGGGGCGTTCTCGGCGGTCAGCCGGAATGTGTGCGTTTCGACTGATATGTTGGGATTGATGCGAGCGATCGCCGCCTCGGCGCTCTGGGTCTTCAGCATGCCGATCGTATCGGTGCCATGGATGACCTGGCGCTGCAGGTTGGAGAGAGAAACGGTGTCGTCGTCGACCACGCCGAGCGTACCGACGCCGGCCGCTGCGAGATATTCAAGCACCGGCGCACCGAGCCCGCCGGCGCCGATCACCAGGACCCGCGCCTGCTTGAGCTTCTGCTGGCCCGCGCCGCCGACCTCGGGCAGCACGATGTGGCGGGCATAGCGTTCGATCTCGTCGGCGGTGAGCGCTGTGGTCATATCGGGACCATATAGTGGTCGAAAAAGCTTGTCAGGGGTCTTCGGTTGGCCCAACCGTACCATGGTCGACAGTCAGGAACTGCGCTCGGCCATGCAGGCTGGAAAACAACGCCGCATCGGTTCCCGTCATGAAAGCCTGGCAGTTCAGTTCCTCCAGGATCGCGAACAGTGCCGCGCGCCGTCCGCCGTCGAGATGCGCCGCGATCTCGTCGAGCAGCAGGATCGGCGTCAGCCCGGACATTTCCCCGGTCAGCCGGGCATGCGACAGCACGATGCCGATCAGCAGTGCCTTCTGTTCGCCGGTCGAGCAGAGTTCGGCCGGCATCGCCTTGGGCCGGTGCCGGACCATGAGGTCTGAGCGGTGCGGGCCTTCGAGGGTGCGTCCGGCGGCGCGGTCACGGTCTCGGCCATCGGCAAGCGCCCGCCGGAACCGCTCCTCGACGTCGACCGCCGGTGCGCCGGCAATCTCGGCCTCCAGGTCACCTGAAAGGCCGATATCGGCCTGCGGAAACGGTCCGGTGTCGGGCAGCCTGCCGATCATGGCGGCCAGCAGCCGCACCATTTCGGCGCGCGCCGCGGCGATCGCCACGCCGGTCTCTGCCATCTGCGTCTCTATCGCCTCGAACCAGCCGACATCCCGCGAGCCTTCCGTCAGCAAACGGTTACGGCCCCGCATCGCCTTCTCGTAGTCGAGCGCTCGCTGGCCATGTCCGGGATCGATCGCCAGCACCAGCCGGTCGAGAAAGCGCCGGCGATCCGCGGCAGGTCCGGTGAACAACGAATCCATCGCCGGCGTCAGCCACACGACCCGCAGCCATTCCAGCATGCCCTCGGCCCGCGCGGCGGCTCCGTTTATACGCACCCGCCTGCCGCTTTCCGCCGTGTCGCCCCCGGAGATGCCCGTGCCGATCTCGACCTCGCCGTCAGGCCCGTCGAGCCGGGCATGCAGGGCAAAGCCGCCATCGCCACCCTCACGTGCCACATCCCCGTAAGGTGCGCGGCGCAAGCCGCGCCCGGGCGTCAGAAAGGAGATCGCTTCGAGGAGATTGGTCTTGCCGGCACCATTGTCGCCCGAAAAGACCACGGCGCCCGGCGCAACATCTATCGCCAGGGTCGCGTAGTTACGAAAATTGGTAAGCGTAAGCTTACTTATATGGGTTTGTGCCGGCAACCGCTATCCGCCCGTGGAAGTCACCGCAACCAACGCCCGCCGCCGGCCGTATTCGCCAGGCGCCGCCGCGCCGGCTATACCCGCATCGGCATCAGCACGTAAAGCGCGGTCTCGTCGGCCATGTCGTGGATCAGCGTCGGTGAACCGGCATCGGCCAGCATGAATTTGGCTTCCGTGCCGGTCAGCTGCGCGGCGACATCGAGCAGATATTTGGCATTGAAGCCGATCTCGATCGGGTCGGCCGAATAGTCTGCCGCCAGTTCTTCCGTTGCGCTGCCCGAATCCGGATTGTTGACGGCAAGCGTCACCTGGCCTTCGCTGATCGAGAGCTTCACCGCGCGGCCGCGTTCGGAGGAGATGGTCGAGACGCGGTCGACCGCGGCGGCGAAGCTCTGGCGGTCGAGGATCAGCTTCTTGTCGTTGCCGGTCGGGATGACCCGCTGATAGTCGGGGAAGGTGCCGTCGATCAGCTTCGAGGTCAGCACGACGCTGCCGATGGTGAAGCGGATCTTGGTGTCGGACAATTCGGTGGTCACGGCGACATCCGGATCGTCGACCAGCTTTTGCAGTTCACTTACCGTCTTGCGCGGAATGATGATGCCCGGCATGCCCTCGGAGCCAGCCGGTGCGTCGATCTCGGCGCGCGCCAGGCGGTGGCCGTCGGTCGCCACCGAGCGCAGCTTCAGCTTGCCGCCGACTTCATGCGTGTGCAGGTAGATGCCGTTGAGATAGTAGCGCGTCTCCTCGGTGGAGATGGCGAACTGCGTCTTCTCGATCAGGCCCTTCAGCGCCACCGAGTCGAGGCGGAAGATGTGCGAGAAGGATCCGGCCGAAAGCTCGGGAAAGTCGGATTGCGGCAGGCACTGCAGGCGGAAGCTGGAGCGGCCCGACGTCACCGTCATGGCGTTGCCGTCCTCATCCGTCTTCAGCATCACCTCGGCGCCGTCGGAAAGCTTGCGCACGATGTCATAGAGCAGGTGCGCGGGGACCGTCGTCGCGCCGCCGCGCTCGACCTTGGCGGGCGTCGCTTCCGTCACCTCCAGGTCGAGGTCGGTGGCCTTCATTTCGAGGCTGGCGCCTTCGGCGCTGAGCAGCACGTTGGACAGGATCGGTATGGTGTTGCGCCGTTCGACCACGCGGTGCACGTGGTTGAGCGACTTCAGGAGATTTGACCGTTCCAGGATAACACGCATGACGAAACAGGCTCGCTTGAATGAATGAACGGGTCTCCGGCTACCGGCGCCCCGCGAAAGCTCTGAACAGGCTTCAGAATCTACGCAAACTGACAGGAAAAAACCAGTGAACGCAAGCCCGCGCCACCGGTTCGGGCCGGTTACGCGGGCTTTCTGGGGATAAAGCTGGCCAACCCCACGAGCGGGCGGTTTTCGGCCGCTCAGGCCTGGTCGTTGATCAGCCTTCTCAGCAATTCCAGTTCCTGCGCCAGCGTGTTGTCATTGCCGGAAAGATCCTCGATCTTGCGCACGGCGTGCAGCACCGTCGTGTGGTCGCGGCCGCCGAAGCGCCGTCCGATTTCCGGCAGCGAGCGCGGCGTCATCACCTTCGACAGATACATCGCGACCTGCCGCGGCTTGACGATGGTGCGTGTGCGCCGGTTGGACAAAAGTTCCGTCTTCGAGACGTTGTAGTGGCGCGCCACGATGCGCTGAATATCCTCGATGCGGACCCGCTTCGGCTCGCCGGTGCGATAGATGTGGCCGAGAATCTCGTCGATGCGGTCGATTGTGATCTGCGGTTCGAACGACTGGCGAAACAGGAGCTGGTTGAAGGCGCCTTCCAGTTCGCGTCCGCTACCAGTCACGGTGCGGGCAACGTGGTTGAGGATCTCTTCGGAAATGTCGAGCGATGCATCGTCGATCCTGGCTGTGGCCAGGCGCAGTTTGAGCATGCCGAGCCGCATGGCGAAGTCGGGTGCCGACATTTCGAGCGCGACGCCGCCATTGAGGCGCGAACGGACCCGCGGTTCGAGCGATTCCAGCTCCGACGGTGGCCGGTCGGCGGCGACGACGACCTGCTTGGCGCTGTCGAGCAACATGTTGATCAGATGGCAGAATTCATGCTGGATCGACTTGCCCTGCAGGAACTGCATGTCGTCGATGATCAAGAGGTCGATGTCGCGCAACTGCTCCTTGAGCGTCAATGCGTTGTTGTCGCGGATCGCGGTGGCGAAGCGCCACATGAAATACTCGGCGGTGAGATAGACGACGCGGGACTTCGGGTTCTGCTTCAGCGATTCCGCGGCAATGGCCTGCAAGAGGTGCGTCTTGCCGAGCCCGACGGTGGCATGCAGGAAAAGCGGATTGAAGCGCACCGCGCTCGACTGCGATTCCGCCACGGCCTTGGCGGCGGCGAAGGCCACGCGGTTCGAGGGGCCTTCGATGAAGGAGCCGAACGTGTAGCGCGGGTCAAGCGGCGATCCCAGCACGTTGTGGCGGAACTCGCTCTCGACCGGCACACCCGGACGCGGCATGGGAGACCGTTCCACCCTGCCTGGGCTGACCGTGCCGGCGGCCAGCGCCGTCTGCGTCTGCCGTGTCATCTTGCGCGCCGGCGCCAATTCCGGTTCAGGCTGGCTGCGTCCCTGACGGGTCGCGGTGCGCACGACGATCTCGATCTTGAGAAGCTCGGGATCCTCCTGCTTCCACAGCTCGGAAATGAGATCGTGATAGTGGCCGTTGATCCACGAGCGCAGGAACGCGGTGGGCACGGAGATGCGGACAATGCCCTTGGAAGCTTCCGCGACCTTCATGCGGCCGAACCAGCTGGAATAGACTTCGGTTCCCAGGCGCGCCTTCAACTGGGCCTTGACCCGGTCGAATTTCTGTTCCGCGTCGCTGGAGACCGCCATCTCGTTTGCTCCGATCAAAGTTCCAGGAAATGGGAGGTCGCCCGTAAGCTCCCTTTCGATGCCGCTCTGCATGATCGAGTTCCTTGCCTTTCTGTACCTGTTTTTTCGCCGGGGATGCGCCTCCTGCATCCTTTTTCCAGCGACCGTGTCTTCGCTACGATGCCCGTTGCCGCCGCTGGCAATGAACGTCGCCCACTATCCAAGGGAACCGGTGCCGGCCCATGGAAGCCAGTCCGCGTTGGGTATGTCAGGGCAATACGAAACCGTCCGGCGAAAGAGCGCCGGCGCGCCGTCCTACCTGCCATGTCTAGTTACGCCAGTCCCCTACCGTATCGAAAAAGAGCAAACCATACCCGTCCACGGACTTGATCCGCGTCGCAAATCCCGCCAATTTTAGCTGGCCGCGTCAGGCTGGGTTAAGGGCAAGAGGCCCGTCCCTTTCGATAGATCGACATTACCGAAATCGCTGTGGATAGGGCAAGGCCACGTCTAACGGATTTTTAAGGAATCTGGTTACCTCGGGCGGGTTCGAGCGCCATGCCGCAGTGGCATATTTTGACAAAGCCATTGTGATTCAAACCCTTTTCCGACGAATATGAAAAAGCCGGGCCGGCGCGAAATTTTCTGAAATAATTCTCTTGACAGCCAGTTGTCCTCCCGTCGCTTCGGCGCGTTGTGGACAAGCTGTGGATGACTGTCGCTAACCAATTGAAAAATATTGGGTATTTCTGTGAGGCGGGATTTTTCTAGGCGCCGCTTTTCAAGCGTGCCGATCATCAGCGGGCATGCATGTGCCGGCAAAGCATTTCGAACTCTGGAATCTGCATTTGCAGCTGTTTGCGGCTATTCTTTTTAAGTACTTGCCGGCAAACGAAAAAACCCGGCGCGATCGGCCGGGTTCGAAGAAGATCGTCCTGGGAAGGCGATGTCAGGCCGACAGCACCTTGAGGCGCTGGGCCAGGCGCGACACCTTGCGGGATGCCGTGTTCTTGTGGATCACGCCCTTGGTCGCGGCGCGCATCAATTCCGGCTCGGCAGCCTTGAAGGCGGCCTGTGCGGCGGCCTTGTCGCCGGAGGCGAGTGCCTCCTCGACCTGGCGGACGTAGGTGCGGACGCGCGAGCGGCGGTTCTTGTTGATCGCTGCGCGGCGGGCGATCTTGCGCGTTGCCTTTTTGGCCGAGGATGTGTTGGCCATGATGCCTCTCTTCTGATCTGGTCGGCGCACGCGGCGTGCCGCAGGGCGCAAAAAACAAACGGGCAGCCACGGGGCCGCCTCGGTTGGTGCGGCTTATAGTTCAGCTTTTCCGGCGCGTCAACGCCGCCTGGCGTTCTTTTTGGCCAAGGCCACGGGTTTCGGGCGCCGGCCTGCAACGCCCTACCGGTTGGTGAAATTCGGCTTCCGTTTTTCGGCGAACGCCGCCATGCCTTCCTTCTGGTCTTCGAGCGAGAAAAGCGAATGGAACAGGCGGCGTTCGAAGCGCAATCCCTCGGCAAGCGTCGTCTCATAGGTCCGGTTGACCGCTTCCTTGGCCATCATCACCGACGGCAGCGAGAAATCGGCGATTTTGGCCGCCGCCTTGACGGCCTCTTCGACCAGCTCGCCGGCCGGAACGACCCGCGACACGAGGCCCGAACGTTCGGCCTCGGCGGCGTCCATCATCCGTCCGGTCAGGCACATGTCCATCGCCTTCGATTTGCCGACGAACCGGGTCAGGCGTTGCGACCCGCCCATGCCGGGAATGACACCGAGCGTGATCTCGGGCTGGCCGAATTTGGCCGTGTCGGCGGCAATGATGAAATCGCACATCATGGCGAGTTCGCACCCGCCACCGAGCGCATAACCGGCCACCGCCGCAATGATCGGCTTTCGCGCCCGCGTCAGTTCCTCCCAGCCGACGAAGAAATCCTGCACATAGGCATCGACGAACGCGATCTCCTGCATTTCCTTGATGTCGGCACCCGCCGCGAAGGCTTTGTCGGAGCCGGTGATGACCATTGCGCCAATGCCCGTGTCGCCGCCGAAATCCTTCGCCGCCGCCACCACCTCGGCCATGACCCGCGAATTGAGGGCGTTGAGCGCCTTTGGCCGGTTCAGCGTGATCAGCCCGACCTTGCCGCGCCTCTCGGTGATGATTGTCTCATAGGCCATTGGCTGCTTCTCCTTCCTCGACACCGGTCTAGCTCACGTCTGACACGCCCGGCAATAGAAGGTCGAACGTCCGCTCTGCACGATGCGCTCGACATGGCCGCCGCAGCCGGGCTTCGGGCAAGGCTCACCTTCGCGGTCGTAGACGGCGAAGGAATGCTGGAAATAACCCAGCGATCCGTCGGTGTGCATATAGTCGCGCAGTGAAGATCCTCCCGCCGCGATGGCATCCGATATGACCGAGCGGATCGCCTCGGCGAGGCGATCGCTTTGTTCCCTGGCCTTCTTGCCTGGCCTGGCAATGGTGCCTGCCTCGCGCAGCGGTGACAGGCCGGCACGCCAGAGCGCCTCCGAGACATATATATTGCCTAAGCCGGCGATCAGCCTCTGGTCGAGAAGCGCTGCCTTGAGCGGCGATCTGCGGCCTTTCAGCAACGAGGCAAGCAGAACGCCGTCCAGCGCATTGCCGGTGGGTTCGACGCCCAGTCCGGCGAGCATCGGATGCGTCTCCGGCGGCTCTTCCGTAAACAGCATGAAGCCGAAGCGGCGCGGATCGTTGAAGATCACACGTGACCGCCCGCCGGCCGCCGAAACGACATGGAACACGACATGATCGTGCGCCGCGCTCTTCGAGCGCTCATGGTGGAACACGCCCGGCGTCTCGTCGTCGTCGCCGGTCTCGATGCGAAAGGAGCCGGACATGCCGAGATGGCAGATCAGCACCGGACCGCCCTGCATATGCATGGTCAGGTATTTGGCGCGCCGGCCGAGCGCCGTGATCGTCCTGCCGGTCAGCCGCTCCGAAAACCGTTCGGGGAAGGGGAAGCGCAGGTCCGGCCGTCTCATCTCGACCTTGGCCAGATTGGCGCCTTCCAGGACCGGCTGCAGCCCGCGCCGGACGGTCTCGACTTCAGGCAATTCAGGCATGGCCGCCAATCATCGCATGGAAGGATGTGCCGTTGCGGCCGCGCGCCAGCGCGAGGTGTTCGGCAACGGTCTCGCCGATATCGGCGAATGTCGCCCTCAGCCCTATGTCGCCGCCTTTGAGACCAGGTCCAGTGCCGATGACCGGGATCCGTTCACGCGTATGATCGGTGCCGCGCCAGGTCGGGTCGTTGCCGTGATCGGCGGTCAGGATGAGAAGGTCGCCCTGCTTCAGCTTGGCGAACGCCTCCGGAAGCCTCCGGTCGAAGGCCTCGAGGGCGGCCGCATAACCGGCGACATCGCGGCGATGGCCGAATTCTGTATCGAAATCGACGAAATTGGCGAAGACGAGGTCGCCGTCGGTCGCCTCGTCCATCGCGACCAGCGCCTGGTCGAACATGGCCATGTTGCCTGCGGCCTTGCGGACTTGCGAAATCCCGCGATGGGCGAAGATGTCGCCGATCTTGCCGACGGCGATGACGCGGCTGCCGCGCGCCGTCAGCCGGTCGAGCAATGTCGGCTCGGGCGGCGGCACGGCGTAGTCGCGGCGATTGTAGGTCCGCTCGAAGGTGGCAGATGTCTCGCCGACGAACGGACGCGCGATCACCCGTCCGATCCTCAGCGGGTCGACCAGCCGGCGCACCACCTGGCAGAATTCATAGAGCCGCTCGAGGCCGAAATGGGCCTCATGCGCGGCGATCTGCAGGACGGAATCAACCGATGTGTAGCAAATCGGCTTGCCGGTGCGGATGTGCTCCTCGCCGAACCGCTCAATGATCTCGGTACCTGGCGCATGGCAATTGCCGAGGATGCCGGGCACCTTTCCTTCGCGGATCATCGCCTCGGTCAGGTCGGCCGGAAAGGCGGGAACCGTGTCCGGGAAATAACCCCAGTCGAAGCGCACCGGCAGGCCCGCGATCTCCCAGTGGCCGGAAGGCGTGTCCTTGCCACTCGAAATCTCTTGCGCCGCGCCATGGAAGGCATTGGCGAGCAGGTTCGTCCCGAAATGCGTAAAACCCAGTCCTGTCGCCGTCTCGGCCGCCTTGCCAAGTCCCAGCGATGCCATATGGGGGACGAACAGTGGTCCCTGGCGAAGCCCTTCGCGATCCGCGCGGCCTTCCGCGCAAGCTTCGGCGATGTGCGCCAGCGTGTTGGCGCCGGCGTCGCCATAGCTTTCGGCGTCGGCCGCGCCGCCGATGCCGAAGGAATCCAGGACAAAGAGGAAAGCACGCGCCATCGGGTCATTTGTTGCCAGTGTGGACGCCCAGACATAGGGTTCCACGGCGACGTTGGCAATTCGGAAACCAAACCGCAACGGCTTGGCGCGATACTCAAATCCATGTCGCCCAAAAGTGCGCAGCGGTTTTGCGACAACGACATGGACAAGCTAAGGGATCCATGCGCGGTTTGGACAATGAGATACAGGCACAAGATCAAGTGCCGCGACGAGTTGGGCATGTCCATGGACGGAACAAAGGGCAAGGCGGTCCTGTCATGAAGGCTGCGCTCAAGGCTTGGACTGCCCTCATGGCTGTGAACGGCGCATTCTGGTGCGGACCGGCCTGGGCGGACTGGCGCGATGATATCGGCACATTTCGCATCGGCGTCGTGGCCGAGCCCGGCGCCGGCAACGCCGTTCCGGGGCTGGCGGTGTTGACGCAAGCCTTTACCGATGCGCTCGGCATGAAGGTCGAATTCGTCGTTGCCCGCGATTACGCGGCACTGATCGAGGGACAGGCCAATGCACGGATCGAATACGCCATCTATTCGGCGACCGCCTATGCCACGGCGCTGCAACGCTGCGGATGCATCGAGCCGCTCGTGGCGCCGGTCGATTCCGACGGTGCGGCCGGCATCCGCTCGGTATTGCTGACCCGGGATGGCAGACTGCGCGGCCTGGCCGATATGGAGACCCACCGGATCGCCGTGCCGCCGCCGGACAGCGTCGGCGGTTCGCTTTTGCCCTTGGCGGGGTTAGCCGCCGAACACGTCGAAATCGCCGAGGATGCACCGTTTCTCGTCCATGCCGCCTCGGCGTCGGCGGCCGAAACCATGCTTGTCGAAGGCGCGGCCGACGCCATGTTCGGCTGGGTGAAGGCGGCGGCCGACGGCCAGCCGCGACTGGCCGGGGGCACGCAGGCAAGGCTCGACGCATCAGGCCTTTCGGCGTCGGCCACTCAGGTGGTGTGGACGTCGGGTCTGCTGCGATACGGCCCCCATGCGGTACGCAGCGATCTCGATCCGGAAGCCAAGCGCCGGCTGACCGTATTCCTCACCAATCTCAAATCGACGACGCCGGATGTCTACGACCTTCTGGAAGCGAGGCATGCCGGCGGCTTCATGCCCGTGGTTCCCAAGGACTATGCTGCGGCGGAGGCCATCGTGCGGATGGTGTCGGTCGATGGTGGGCGGCAATGAGCCCTCAGCAGTCGCTGCAAGGGATCGTGACGCTTCTGCGGGGGCGCAGATAATATGTTTCGCTCATCGTCATGCCTTTGGCGAGCGTCTCGATAAACCCAAGCTTCTGTTGGGTGTCTGTCGTCCAGCCGACGATCGGCTGGTAGCCCAGGGTGCTGTCGACGCGGACGAGAAAGGTCCCGGCGACCTTGAGCGCTGTCGGAACCGTAGTGGTCGAGCCCGCCGCTGCACCGACGCTGTATGCACCACTGGTCACCTTGCGTGACCACACCACCAACACCTTTGGCGTGGGATCGGTGGTGACCTGTATGGCTGTGATGGTGATGTCCGGCACCGAGCGGTTGTAGGGTTGAAGGGTTACGCTGCCGATCTTCATGATGGCATCGAGGTCCGCCTTGACGATGGTCGGCTGTTGCGTGACGAGATCGGCGACCATGCTGCCGATGCGGCTGACCTTCTTGCTCGTCTCGATGGCCTGCGAGGCCTCCATGGTCATGAAATACATGATCAGCAGGACAGGCGCGATAAGCGCGAACTCGACCGCCGCGACGCCGCGGCGATTGGACCAGAATCGGGCTGATTTGCCCCAAAGCCCCGCAATTCCCAGATGTGCCCCCGCACGCATCATACTCGTTGCCTTTTTTCTTGTTGTTGCTTCCGTGATGGCATCAATTGTCGAACGGCTCGTTCTGCCAGGTCACCGAAGCGAAATGGAGGGTTTTGTTACCTCCCATCGACTGCGCCATCAGGTTGGTCATGATGGGCCATTTGTAGAAGACCCGCAGCATGTTCCTTGACTCCGCCGCACCCGCCGTGACGGTAAAGGGCACATCCGCGCCACTTTTCGTCAGCTGAATATTACCGCCCTGAATCCTGAAGCCGGCCAGGGCCGCGTCGGCGAATGTCGTGTATTGGCGAAGATCGACGCTCAACTGATTGGGACAATCCTGGGAAACGATGATTTCCAGCTTGTCGCAGATCATGTTCTTCAAATTGTCCCCGGCGATGTCCGCGGCCTTCAACTGGCCGGTGCGCAGCCGGCGCGCGACATCGTCGGTGATGTTGGCCATCACCTCCTGGCTGGCAAACGAGATGCAGCTCTCGAGGATGGCGAACACCAGGAGTGCGAACGGTATGGCAAGCAACGCGAACTCCAGCGCCGTGCTGCCGCGTCGGTCGCGCACGAAGCGTTGGAAAGGCCCGGTACGCTCCACCTTGCGCTGATCTGTCGAGCCGAGTTCCATGCTCATGCGATGTTCCTGCCATCCCTGGACGGTGCTGACAGGTGTATTAACCCAAACCGATTGAGGTCCGGTTTGAATGATCGTTAAAGTCGGCGCGCGCGTTTTAACCAGCAGGTAACCTGGGCGATGGCGCGCTCCCGTGCCGCCTATTTGCTGACGCTCATCTCGGCTTCGGACGATTTCTCCGCATCGCTCTTGTAGGAGCTTTCGCAATAGGGCGTGCACGACATGGTCTGGACATCCGCGCGGCGGTAAATGCGAACCGACGAGGCTGCCTGGCGAACCACGGTAACCTGTGTGTCGACGATCGGGCTGCCTTCCTGGTCGAGAACGACGAGGTTGGTGACACCGAAACCCTTGCCGGTGAGCACGATCGTCGAGGCATCCTGGACGGAAGCGTCGGCGATTGCCGGGTTGCCCACGACGATCGTGTCGGCGGGGCGCGACAGTTTCACGATCTTGGCCTGATTCATGGTGACTTCGATGTCGGCGCCAGCCCTGGCGGGTGTAATCAAGCTGGCGGCGGCAAGAAGCGCGGCAATCAGGATTGAGGATCTCGGCACGGCCATCAAGGCGCTCCACGCAAGCGGACTGTTCAACGGAACATGAACGAGATTGGTGAACCAACGGTTAAGTGGGCTTGCCGCCGGCGGATGGAGCGGTCGGCATGGCTGCCCGCCTGGCCGGATGGGCGCGGGGGGTGGCAAGCTTCCCCAAGCCCTTGCCTTTTGCGGCGTTGACCCGCGAAACGAAACATTAGCCAGCGCTTAGTATGGAGTTAACCACGCACTTGGTTCGAGCCGGGAAAGGAATCGGTAAGGCTGTTTATTAAGCCGATCGAAAGAGCTTCTCCCTAGATTGGCAGCATCCGATCAACCATCACAGAAGTTGACGGAAGTGCTGTAACACGTGGAGTAGGAGCTCTCGAATGTCTAACCTTTTTGCACGTTTCGTGAAGGACGAATCCGGCGCGACCGCTATCGAATATGGTCTGATCGCCGCTCTCATCGCGCTCGCCATCATCACCGGCGCCGGCGCACTCGGCAATGCCATCAACGCCAAGTTCACTTCGATCGGCAGCACGCTGAACAGCAGCGGCAGCTAATCTGCTTATTGCCGATCGATCGGATCGCATTCAGGACAGGGGCCGCCACAGGGTGGCCCCTGTTTTATTTTACTTGTTTCGGACCGCGGCGGAACAGTCGTCTTTTCACCACTGACCTCATCAATCGTTAATCGAACCAGCCTAGATTGAGTTTCTGTGGAATCCGCACAATAGGCACAATCGCCGATGCTTGAAGCCCTGATCTTCGTCGTCTTTCCGTTCTGCATGCTGTTTGCCGCGATCTCCGACATGTTGTCGATGACGATCGCCAATCGCGTGCCGGTGCTGCTTGTCGTCGTCTTCGCCCTGGTGGCGCCGCTGACGGGCATGGACTGGGCGGCCTATGGCTGGCATTTCGCCGCCGGCGCCATCGTCCTGGCCGTGACGTTCGGCCTGTTCGCCTTGGGTGGCATGGGCGGTGGCGATGCCAAGCTGCTGGCCGCCACGGCCGTGTGGATGGGGCTCAACGTGCAGCTCGTCGAATATCTTGTCGCCTCGACAATCATCGGCGGCCTTCTGACGATCGCGATCCTGCTTTACCGGAAATCGCCGCTGGCGGTTTTCACCGGACGCAATCCATTCCTGCGGCATTTCGCGGAAGAGTCGGCCGGTGTTCCCTACGGGATCGCGCTCGGCCTTGGTGGCCTGCTGACCTACCCGGACTCGCCTTTGATGGTGTGGGCGCTGGCAAGGCTGGCGAGCTGAATTCATCAAATTTTTCGTGGGCTGACATGGCTTACACGCCGGCTTTACGGAGCGGCGGCCCAGCCTTTCCGCGCATCGCGGCGCGATCCGTCCAATTTATGTAAACCTTAAATTAATCACGATCGTAAGCATTGCATTAACCTTGTTTTGACGATTGCCGCTGCAAAGTCCGGCTTGGCTACGTGGTTTGCCAAGGGCGAGGGTTCGGACAGATGCCAGCATCCCGATTGATTATTCTGAGCGTGGCGGTGGCCGCGGCGGGCGGTGCTGGCTATGTGGCGAAAAACATGGTCGCTCCGCCGCCTCAGGTCGTCGTCGATTCTGGCCCCCAGGCGCCCGCGGTGTCCCTGCAGGACGTGCTTGTGCTCTCGGGCGATGTCGCAATGGGCAACGCGCTCGAGAACAACATAGCCTGGCAATCCTGGCCCGCTGACGGCATCAACGCGAATTTCATCACCAAGGCCACCGCTCCCGATGCTTTGGAGAAACTCAAGGGGTCGATTGCCCGCGTGGCGATGTACGCGGGCGAGCCGGTGCGGCGCTCCAAGCTGATCGGCGAGGGACAAAGCTTCATGTCGTCCATCCTGCCTTCCGGCATGCGGGCGGTCGCAACGACGATATCGGCGGACACTTCGGCCGGCGGCTTCATCCTTCCAAACGATTTCGTCGACGTCATCATGACCCGCAGGGCCGATGCCAGCACCGGTGGCGCCGGCTTCAACACCGAGACCATCCTCAAGAATATCCGCGTCCTGGCGATCGACCAGACCATCCAGGAGGACGAGGAAGGCAAGAAGACCAGGGTGGGCCAGACCGCCACGCTGGAGCTGACCCCCAAACAGGCGGAGATCATCACCGTTGCCCAGCAGATGGCGGATCGCCTGACTCTGGCGCTGCGGGCGATCGCTGACACCCAGGAAAAGAATGTGGATGAGGCCGACTATCTCGTTTCCGGCAATGGCCGCCGGGGAACGGTGAGGCTGATCAAGTCGGGCGAAGTCTCCGAAGTAGGAGCAAGAAAATGAGGCTAAGCGCTAAACTGCCGGCTATCCTAGCCACGGCATTCGGCCTGCTGCTCGTCGGAGCGAATGTGCAGGGCGTCGAGGCGAAGAGCACGCAGGTGTCGGCCACGACAGCCACCCAGCGCGTCAAGCTTGGCCTCAACAAGTCGGTGGTCATAGACCTGCCGAGCGATGCCTATGACATTCTTGTCGCCAATCCCTCCGTTGCCGACGCGGTGACCCGCACCGCAAGGCGTATCTACCTCTTCGGCAAGGCGGTCGGCGAAACCAACATCTTCGTCTTTGGGCCGAACGGCGAACAGATCGCCAGCCTGGATCTGGCCATCGAGCGCGACGTCGCCGGCCTGGAGGATTATATCAAGCGCTTCCTTCCGACCTCGGCCGTCAAGGTTGAACTGCTGAATGACAACGTGGTTCTGACCGGCACCGTGGATACACCCTTGGATGCCAAGCGTGCCGAACAGCTGGCAAACATGTTTGTGTCCGGCGGTGAAGCGACGACGGGACAATATTCGCAGACCGCTGCCGGCGGCTCGGCCCAGAGCGGTGTCGACATCAACAACCCTGACCAGGAGCGCCGCGTCAGCCAAATCGTCAATTTGCTGCAGATCATCGGTGACGATCAGGTCACGCTGAAGGTGACGGTCGCCGAAGTCAGCCGTTCGGTGATGAAGCAGCTCGGTGTCAACATGGTCGGCAGCGGCGGCAGCAACGGCATCAGCTACGGCGCGCTCAGCGACAATTTCACCGGCCTCGGCAAGCAACTGTCGAATTCCGGCTTCACGATCGGCGCCTCGGGGTTGCAGGCCTATATCAACGCCATGGAACAGTCCGGGGTCATGAAGACGCTGGCCGAGCCGACCCTGACTGCTGTTTCTGGCGAGAAGGCGACGTTCCGGGTTGGCGGTGAATACAACATGGTGAGCGGCGTCACCGCGAACGTATCGACCGACAACCAGACCGGCCTGAAGAACTATACCATCGACAAGATCGAATATGGCATCGGCCTGGAGTTCCAGCCGGTGGTGCTGTCTCCCGGTCGCATCAGCCTGAAAGTCAGAACGTCGGTCTCCGAGCCGACCACCGAAGGGTCCGTTTCGCTGTCCTCGGGTGTGACGAGTCCCGGCACGAATATCCTGTCTCTGCGCAAGCGTCTTGCCGATACGACCGTGGAACTGCCCTCCGGCGGCTCCATGATGATCGCTGGCCTTGTTCGCGACGATGTCAGGCAGGCCATCAACGGCTTGCCCGGGCTGACGAAGATTCCAGTGCTCGGCGCGCTCTTCCGCAGCAGGGATTTCGTGCGCAACGAGACCGAGCTCGTCATCATCATCACGCCCTATCTGGTGAAGCCGGTGGCGCGCAATGAGCTGGCCAAGCCGGACGACAATTTCAACCCGCCGAGCGACGGCGCCGGCATGTTCCTTGGGCGCGTCAATCGCGTCTACGGCACCATGCAGACCGACAGGCCCAACGGCCGCTATCACGGCGTTGTCGGCTTCATCTACAAGTGAACGGGAAAGCGGACATGTCTCAGTCAGCACTTAAGGCAAGGACCATGGCGATGCGCTCCGGCCGTTCTCGGATAGGCCTGCGAGCGCTTCCGATCATGGCGGTGGCGGTGTCGGCTCTGCTGGCCGGTTGTGCCCAGCGCGACAGCGTTACCGTCGGCGCCATCCCCGACGACTATCGCACCAATCATCCGATCGTCATCGCCGAGAAAAACCAGAAGATCGATCTTCCTGTTGGCGCCGGTGACCGCGGCATGACCGGCTCGCAGCGCGACACGCTCCTGGGTTTCCTCGACGGCTATGACAAGAGTGCCGCTCCGACATTGACGATCCAGATTCCAAGCGGATCGGCCAACGAAGTCGCCGCAACGGCGGCCGGCCATGATTTCGCTCGGCTCGCGTTCGCTGCCGGGATCAAGCGCGACCGGATCGTCGTGGTCTCCTATCAAGCGGGATCGAGCGAGGCATCAGCCCCGGTTCGCGTCTCCTACATCGCGGTGAGGGCACAGACCGACAAATGCGGTCGTTGGCCCGCTGACCTGGTGGAGACGTCGGAGAACAAGCACTACGCCGATTTCGGCTGCTCCTATCAGAACAATCTTGCCGCCCAGGTGGCCAATCCGGGAGATCTTCTCGGGCCGCGCAAGTCCACCACTATTGATGCGGCCAATCGCAGCAAAGCCATCGGTGTCTACCAAGACAGGGGCATTTCGGATGAATTCCTCGGCAACTCGGAAGTGACTTACTAAGCCGCCCTCGGAAAGAAGCGACGTCAGGAACAGGCCACGGAAAGAGCATGACCATGAGCAACCTTGCCTATGACGCCACCGTGGAGGGCGGTGATACCTCGCTGCAGGACGTCGCCGCGATGCAGGCGTTGCGGCCGGTTCCGCGTATTTCGATCCAGGCATTCTGCGAGACGGAGGGCGTTGCCAATCCGGTCCAGCGCGCCGGCGAGGACCGCCGCATGACCAAGGCGCATCTCAAGGTCCATATGGGCGGCGTCCCCACGGCAATCGAGTTCTACCAGTCGGCGCCGACACCGAACCTGATCCTGCTGGAATCGCGCAGCGAACCCAAGCAATTGCTGGAGCAGCTCGCCCAGCTTTCGGAATATTGCGATCCATCCTCGAAAGTGGTGGTGATCGGCCATTACAATGATGTTGGTCTCTATCGCGAGCTCATCCGCTCCGGCATCTCCGAATATGTCATCGCGCCGGTGTCGATGGCCGACGTCGTCAGCGTCGTCTCGTCGATCTTCGTCGATCCGGAAGCTGAACCGCTCGGTCGCTCGGTCGCCTTCGTCGGCGCCAAGGGTGGCGTCGGCTCTTCCACGATCGCCCACAATGTTGCCTGGGCAATGTCCTCCCTGTTCAAATCCGAGGTCGTTGTGGCCGACCTCGATCTCGCCTTCGGCACCGCCAACATCAATTTCGATCAGGATCCGGCCCAAGGCATCGCCGAGGCTGTGTTCTCGCCCGAGCGCATCGACGAAGTCTATCTCGACCGGCTGCTGACCCAATGCGCCGAGCATCTGTCGCTGCTCGCGGCGCCCTCGACGCTGGAACGCGTCTACGACTTCGATCCCGACGCCTTCGCGCAACTTGTCGATACCGCGCAGCGCAGCGTGCCGCTCCTTGTTCTCGACGTTCCCCATGTCTGGACGGGATGGGCCAAGAACACGCTGGTCAAGGCCGACGAAATCGTCATCACGGCGACGCCGGAGCTGGCCAATCTGCGCAACACAAAGAACCTGGTCGACATGCTCAAGCGGCTTCGCCCGAACGACCCGCCGCCGAAATTGATCATCAACCAGGCCGGCATACCCAAGCGGCCGGAGATCTCGCCATCCGATTTCGCCGAGCCGCTCGGCCTGACGCCGATGTCGGTCATCGGCTTTGATCCCTTGCTGTTCGGCAATGCCGCGAACAACGGGCGCATGCTGGGCGAGATGGATGCCAAGAACCCGGTTGTGGCCACGATCAACGAGATTGCTCATGTGCTGACCGGCCGCAGCGAAATCAGGGCGAAAAAGAAGGCTGGCCTGGGCAGTCTGCTCGGCAAGCTCTCGCGCAACAAGAAGTGACGAAATGGGGTCGGTAGTCGGTCATGTTCGGTAAAAGAGGCAACGACGACGGCAACCGGTTCAAGCCGGAATTTCGCCAGCCGGCGCCGGCACCGGCGCCGGTCGCGCCGGCCGCCGCGGTTTCGGTGGACACAGCGGTTCTTGCCCGGCCCGCGGCCACGCCGCAGCCGAGCGCGCCTGTCGCGCCACCCGCCAGGCGCGCGGTCGAGGCGCCACCGATGGCGCCGGAACCGAGGAGAGGCCGCGAAAAGAGCGAAACCTATTACGATACCAAGAGCCAGGTTTTCTCGGCCCTGATCGATACGATCGACCTGTCGCAACTCGCCAAGCTCGATCCCGAAAGCGCCCGCGAGGAAATCCGCGACATCGTCAACGATATCATCGCGATCAAGAACTTCGCGATGTCGATCGCCGAGCAGGAAGAACTGCTCGAGGACATCTGCAACGACGTGCTTGGCTATGGGCCGCTTGAGCCGCTGCTCGCGCGCGACGACATCGCCGACATCATGGTCAACGGGTCCAAGAACGTCTACATCGAAGTCAACGGCAAGGTCGAACAGACCGGCATCCGCTTCCGCGACAACCAGCAGTTGCTCAACATCTGCCAGCGCATCGTCAGCCAGGTCGGCCGCCGCGTCGACGAATCCAGCCCGATCTGCGACGCCCGTCTTCCCGACGGATCGCGGGTCAACGTCATTGCACCGCCGCTGGCCATCGACGGCACCGCGCTCACCATCCGCAAATTCAAGAAAGACAAGCTGACGCTCGACCAGCTGGTCAAGTTCGGCGCCATCTCTCCGCAGGGAGCCGAAGTTCTCAAGATCATCGGCCGCGTCCGCTGCAACATCGTCATTTCGGGCGGCACCGGCTCCGGCAAGACGACATTGCTCAATTGCCTGACCAACTACATCGACCGTGATGAGCGCGTCATCACCTGCGAGGACTCGGCCGAACTGCAACTGCAGCAGCCGCATGTCGTGCGCTTGGAAACGCGTCCCCCCAACCTCGAGGGCGAGGGCGAGGTGACGATGCGCGACCTGGTCAAGAACTGCCTGCGCATGCGGCCCGAACGCATCATCGTCGGCGAAGTGCGCGGACCCGAGGTCTTCGACCTTCTGCAGGCGATGAACACCGGCCATGACGGCTCGATGGGAACGATCCACTCCAACAGCCCGCGCGAATGCCTGAACCGCATCGAATCCATGATCGCCATGGGCGGCTATTCGCTGCCGCAGAAAACCGTGCGCGAAATCGTCGTCGGCTCCATCGACGTGATCATCCAGGCGGCTCGCCTGCGCGATGGATCGCGCCGCATCACCCATATCACCGAAGTGATCGGGATGGAGGGCGACGTCATCATCACGCAGGATATCGTCCTCTACAACATCAAGGGCGAGGACGCCAACGGCAGGTTGCTGGGTGAACACGTCTCGACCGGCATCGGCCGCCCCCATTTCTGGGAGCGGGCTCGATACTATGGCGAGGAGCAGCGTCTCGCCACGGCGCTCGAAGCCATGGAGAAACGTGCTGACTGACGCATCCGCGGGCGTGAAGGTTCAGGTCGATGTTTGGAATTGACGGCACCGTATTGGCGTTTGTCGTGCTCGCCGGCTTCAGCGCCGGCGCGGTCGCCTATGCATTTCTGTTCAACCAGATCAGCAATGAGAAACAGGCCGGAAAGCGGCTTGAAACGATCAAGGCCGCCGAAACGGACCGCTCTGTCGTCAAGGCGACGCGCGACCGCGCGGCGGACGCGGCCAAGCGCCGTAAATCGGTGCAGGATTCCCTGAAGGAGCTCGACGAGAAGCAGAAGACCAAGGACACCGCCGTCAAGAAGCCGCCGCTGAAAGCCCAGCTTCGCCAGGCTGGGATGAAGGTGCCGATCGAGCGTTTCTATATCTATTCGGCCATATGCGGCCTCGCGCTGACAATCGTCGCGTTCATGGTCGGTGCGCCGATGATCGTATTGCCCGGTATATTGCTCGCCGGAGCGCTCGGCTTGCCGCGTTGGTTCGTTTCTTTTCGTCGTACCCGCCGCGTCAAGGCGTTCCTCAACGAATTTCCAAACGCGCTCGATATCATCGTCCGGGCGGTCAAGTCCGGCCTGCCGCTGAACGACGCCGTGCGCCTGATCGCCAATGAATCCCCTGAGCCCGTGAAGACCGAGTTTCGCCGAATAGTCGATTCGCAGCAGATGGGCCTGTCGATCCCCGACGCGACCTTGCGCATGCCCGAAACCATGCCATGCACCGAGGCGAGTTTCTTCGGCATCGTCATCCAGATCCAGTCGCAGGCCGGCGGCAATCTCTCCGAGGCGCTGGGCAACCTTTCGCGCGTGTTGCGCGACCGCAAGAAGATGAAGGCCAAGGTCGCGGCGCTGTCGATGGAAGCGAAAGCATCCGCCGCCATCATCGGCGCCTTGCCGTTCATCGTCGCCTTTCTCGTCTATCTCTCCAGTCCCAACTATTTGATGCCGCTGTTCACGACCAGCGTCGGTCATCTGATACTCGGTTTCGCCGCCGTCTGGATGTCGATCGGCATCTTCGTGATGCGCAAGATGATGAACTTCGAAGTCTAGGGCCGGGGCATGACCGAACAAGTCATCAAATCACTGACGGATCCCAGCTTCCTGATTGCTCTGCTGGTCGCCATCGCAGTGTTCGCAACCGTCTTTACGCTGCTGCCGGCGATCGGCGGAAACCAGCTCAAGGCGCGCATGAAATCGGTCGCGCTAGAGCGTGATGAGCTTCGCGCCAAGCAGCGCGCGCGGCTCGCGAACGAGGCCGATCGGCGCCGCAAGGGTCTGCGCGAGCAACAGTCGGTCGGCATGCGCAACATCGTCGACCGGCTCGATCTGCGGCGTGCGTTGGCCGACGAGGCCACCTTGCAAAAGCTCAAGGTTGCCGGCTTTCGCGGGCAGAATCCGCTAACGCGTTTTCTGTTCTTCCGCCTGGTGCTTCCTTTTGTCGGCTTCGCGCTTGGTCTGTTCTATATCTTCGTGCTCGGCGGATTGCCCGACAAGCCATTGGTGATCCGGCTGTTCGTCTGCGTCCTGGTTGCCTATGGCGGCTTCTATGCTCCGGTCCTCTACGTCAACAACCGCGCGACCAAGCGCAAGCAGTCGATCCAGATGGCGTGGCCGGATGCGCTCGACCTGATGCTGATCTGCGTGGAGTCCGGCATGTCGGTGGAAGCCGCGCTGCGTAAGGTCGCCGACGAGATCGGCGCGCAGTCGGTGGCCCTGGCGGAAGAATTCATCCTGACCAACGCCGAACTCTCCTATCTGCAGGAACGCAAGCAGGCTTATGAGAACCTGGCCGGCCGCACGGGACTGGAATCGGTCAAGTCGGTGTCGCAGGCGCTCGTCCAGGCCGAGCGCTACGGCACGCCGGTGGCGCACGCGCTGCGCGTGCTTGCCAGCGAAAGCCGCGACATGCGCATGAACGCCGCCGAAAAAAAGGCCGCCGCCCTGCCGCCCAAGCTCACCGTGCCGATGATCTTGTTCTTCCTGCCGGTGCTGTTCGCCATCATCCTGGGGCCGGCGGGCATCCAGGTCAGCCAGCGCGGCATCTTCGGCGATCACTCCGGCGGGGCCGCGTCGACCAGCCAGTAGACCAACGCAGAACTCGTCCGCGCAAACAAAAAGCCGCGCTGCAGGGGGGCGCGGCTTTTCTACGATTTTCGGTAAGCTCGAGGTGATCAGTTGGTGGCGGTTTTCGGCGGTTTCGCCTTGTCCTGATCCTTGAGCTGGCTCCAGGCGTTCTGCTGGGCCAGCATCTGCCTGAGATAGGCAACATTGGCCTGTGCCTGTTCGGGCGAAAGTTCCTGCGAGGCGATCTTCTCGGCTTCGTCGAAACGGCCCTGCAGGCCGACAACGAGTGCCAGGTTCTGGCGTACCCGGCTGTCGGCGTTCGGTTGCTGGGCGGCCGACCGCATATAGGTCTCGGCGGTGCGCAGATCCCCTTCCAGCACATAGGACATGCCGAGATTGGAAAGGATCGAAGGCTCGTTGGGCTTGAGTTCGAGCGCCTTGCGGTAAAGCTGGCGCGCGTCATCCTTCTGGTTGAGCTGGTCAAGTATGGCCGCTTCGGCGGAGACCAGCCTCCAGTCGGGATATTCCGGCGTCTGCGCGCGGCGCACCGCGTCGAGCGCCGCCTCGAACTGGCCGTTGGCGGCCAGCGCCTTGCCATAGGCGGCGAGTACGTCGCGGTCCTTCGGATAGGCGATCGCCAGCTTGCGCATCACCGCAAGCGACTGGTCGGCATCGCCATCCATCTGCAGCGCCGCCGCGAAGTTGGTCGCGATGCGCTTGTCGTTGGGGTTCCTGGCGTAGGATTGGCCGAGTGCGGCGGTGGCATTGTGCAGTTCTCCCGCCGACATCGTCTCCAGCGGCTTGCCGCTGGTGCGTCCGATCGAGCCGGTGGTGAGCTTGTCGGTCGCGCATCCCGCGACACCTGCCGCGAGCGCCAGCATGAATGCCGTGGTGATGAGCCGTTTTCCCCGGATGTCTATCGTGCGGTTGGTCGGCATCGGCACCCTGGGCCTCCATTCATGCGCGTGGCCATTGCGTGGCCATCTTCCCTCCAGCAGAAATATTCTGTTAACCCTAACGGAGGGTTAAGAAGCGCCGACTCGGGGCGAGCTCGGCAGGAGAAACATCTGATGGCTGTGGAACTGGTCGAGAACAAGCTGAAGAACCCACTGCCGGTCCATCTGGTCGGCAGGGACGGCCTGGAGGCGGCCGGTCTGTCGCCGTCTATTGTCGCTTGGGCCAGGGCAAACGGCTTTTCCGGCGAGGCCGGCAGGACGCTGGTCGTGCCCGGCGAGAACGGAGCGCTCGGCGGCGCCATGTTCGGTCTTGGCGACGGCGAGGGCGCGCTCGGCCTGGGCGCGCTGTCGAAAACCTTGCCGGAAGGCGACTGGCACTTCGCCTCGGCGCCGGCCGAGCCGGAGTTGGCGGCGATCGCGTTGGCGCTCGGCGGCTATGTCTTTACCCGCTACGGCAAGAAGCCGGTCAAGGCGCTGCGCTTCGAATTGCCGGCCGGCGTCGATGCGCAGCGCGTTCGCCGCATCGCCGATGGCGTTTTCCTGACGCGCGATCTGATCAACACACCGACCAACGATATGGGGCCGGACGATCTGGAGAGGGCAGTGCGGGCCTTGGCTGGGACCCACAAGGCCGAAGTCTCCGTCATCAAGGGTGACGACCTGCTCACACAGAACTTCCCGATGATCCACGCCGTCGGCCGCGCCTCGTCCGGCGCGCCGCGCTTGATCGACATGACATGGGGGCAGCAAGGGGCGCCGAAGGTGACCCTGGTCGGCAAGGGTGTCTGCTTCGACACTGGCGGCCTCGACATCAAGCCGTCCTCGGGCATGCTGTTGATGAAGAAGGACATGGGCGGCGCCGCCAATGTGCTGGGCCTGGTTTCGATGATCATGGCCGCCGGGCTCAACGTACGGCTGCGGGTGCTGATCCCCGCGGTCGAGAATTCGATTGCCGGCAACGCTTTCCGGCCCGGTGACGTGCTGGCGAGCCGCAAGGGTATATCAGTCGAGATCGGCAACACGGACGCCGAGGGGAGGCTGGTGCTGGGCGATGCGCTGGCGCTGGCCGACGAGGAGGAACCGCGGCTCCTGGTCGACATGGCGACCCTGACCGGAGCCGCCCGCGTCGCGCTCGGCCCCGACCTGCCGCCCTTCTACACCGATGACGAGGCGCTTGCCTCGGAGCTGGCGGCGGCATCGCTGGCGGTCGAGGATCCGCTGTGGCGCATGCCGCTATGGCGGCCCTACGATGCGAAACTGTCGTCGAAGATCGCCGACATCAACAACGTCACCACGGACGGTTTCGCCGGTTCCATCACCGCGGCGCTGTTCCTCAAGCGCTTCGTCGAGAAGACCGCGAGCTGGGCGCATTTCGATATCTTTGCCTGGAACCCCGCCGATCGCCCCTACGGCCCCGCCGGTGGCGAGGCGCAAGGCATCCGGGCGCTGGAGCGGATCATCTCGACGCGTTATGGCTGATGGCCGCAACCAGAGCAGGCAAATTGCTGATACTGAAACGGAACCGAAACAATTTGCCGTCATGATGGCGCGATGTCGATTGCGATGCGCCCGAGCCAGGCCTTGCGACTGTGGCAGCAAGTGATGCTGTCACAGGTGCGCGAGGATGCGCCCGATCTCACCATGCGTCAGACGGCGATCCTGTTCACCATCTATCTCGATCCGCCGCCGCATACGGTGCGCGGTCTTGCCGCCCGCCTCAACGTCACCAAGCCGGTCATCACACGTGCGCTCGATACGATGGGCGCGCTGAAACTGGTGTCGCGCCATCGCGACGAGCTCGACAAGCGCAATGTCCTGATCAAGCGCACCGTTGAAGGCGCGCTCTTTGTCGAACGCTTCGGCGATGGTATCATTGCCAAGGCCCACGAACTGCCGATCTGACTGTATTGCCCATTCAACAGGGTTGCCGATTTTGACCGCTCACGACGCACGCCTTCATGCTTTCCGCTCCGATCTCGCCGATGCCAGGTTGAAAGGAGAAGTCGCTGCCGACCGTTTCGTCGCGGGCCGGCCAGCGCGGATTTCGGTGCCGGTGGCCGATATCCGCAAGGCGCCCAAGTTGGAGTCGGGTGTCAACACGCAAGCTCTGTTCGGCGACGATGTCCTGGTTTTCGAGGACAGAGAAGGCTGGGCCTGGATCCAGGCCGAGCGAGACGGCTATGTCGGCTATGTCGCCGACACCATGCTGGGCGGGCGGGACCATGCGTCCACCCATATTGTCTCGGTGCCGCGTACGTTCCTTTATCCCGGTCCGGATCTGCGCTTTCCGATCGCCGGGCAACTGTCGATGGGATCGACCGTAACGGTGACGGGTGCCGCGGAAACACGCGGCACGCACTATGCCCTGCTGCCGTCGGGTGAAGCCATGATCGCAGGCCATCTGCGGCCGATCGGCGAAGTGGCCGACGACTATGTGTCCGTGGCCGAGACATTTCTCGGCACGCCCTATCTGTGGGGCGGTGTTTCCGGCTTCGGCATCGATTGCTCCGGCCTGGTGCAACTGGCCATGCGCATGGCCGGCAGGGAGGTGCTGCGCGATTCCGACATGCAGGCCGCTTCGGTCGGCGAGCCGCTCGAGCCGGGCCCCGATTTTTCGGGGTTGCGACGTGGTGACCTGGTGTTCTGGAAAGGTCACGTCGCCATCATGACCGACGCCCAAACCATGATCCACGCCAACGGCCACACCATGCTGGTATCGCGCGAAGGGCTGAAGGAAGCGGTCGCCCGCATCGGCTATCTCTATGGCGGACCGACGGGGTTTCGGCGGCCGTAAGGCTTTTTTTCGATCCCCTTTTGTTCCGATTCTGCTTGGCGATTGCGCGCCGCCGCGCTACCTCTGGCGGGTGACCGAGCTGCCGCGCCTCGCCGACCAGAATGCCGCCGTCGTCTTGCCCGAGCCATTCGTAAAATGGTTCGGCGAGAAGGGCTGGTCGCCGCGCGCGCATCAGATCGAACTGCTGGCGAAAGCCCAGGCCGGGCAATCGGTGCTGTTGATCGCGCCGACCGGCGCCGGCAAGACGCTGGCCGGCTTCCTGCCGTCGCTGACCGAACTGGCCGTCAGGCCGAGGCGAAAACCAGGCCAGGCGCGGCGCGGCATCCACACGCTGTACATCTCGCCGCTGAAGGCACTGGCCGTCGACATCGAGCGCAATCTCGGCAAGCCGGTCGAGGAGATCGGCCTGCCGGTCACCATCGAAACGCGCACCGGCGACACCCCCGCCCACAAGCGCCAGCGCCAGAAGCTTGCGCCGCCCGACATCCTGCTCACCACACCAGAGCAACTGGCCTTGCTGATCGCGGCAGGCGATGCGAGGCGCTTCTTCGAGGATTTGCGCTATGTCGTGCTCGACGAATTGCATTCGCTGGTGACGTCGAAGCGCGGCCATCTGCTGGCGCTTGGGCTGGCGCGGCTGCGCAGCTTCGTCCCTGGCCTGCAGACGATCGGGCTGTCGGCGACGGTGGCCGAGCCGGACGAATTGCGGCGCTGGCTGGTCAGCCAGAACCCACCCGGTGACATGGCGGAATTGATCACCGTGACGGGTGGGGCGAAGCCGGAAATCTCGATCCTCGATTCCGAGGAGCGCGTGCCGTGGGCGGGGCACTCGGCGCGCTACGCCACGCCGGAAATCTACCGCGAGATCAAGCGCCACAAGACGACCTTGCTGTTCGTCAACACACGCAGCCAGGCGGAGCTGCTGTTCCAGGAGCTGTGGCGCGTCAACGAGGATACCTTGCCGATCGCCCTGCATCATGGCTCGCTCGACGTCGCCCAGCGCCGGCGTGTCGAAAAGGCAATGGGCGACAACGCATTGCGCGCCATCGTCGCCACCTCGACGCTCGATCTCGGCATCGACTGGGGCGATGTCGACCTGGTCGTGCATGTCGGCGCGCCAAAGGGGGCCAGCCGGCTTGCGCAGCGCATCGGCCGCGCCAACCACCGCATGGACGAGCCGTCGAAGGCGATCCTGATTCCCGCCAACCGTTTCGAGGTGCTGGAATGCCGGGCCGCGCTCGACGCCAATTATCTCGGCGCGCAGGATACGCCGCCGCTGGTCAATGGCGGGCTCGACGTGCTGGCGCAGCATGTGCTGGGCTGCGCCTGCGGCGCACCGTTCCGCGCCGATGACCTCTATGAAGAGGTGCGAACGGCGGCACCCTATGCCGGCCTCGATCGTCCGACTTTCGACCGTGTCATCGATTTCGTCGCCACCGGCGGCTACGCGTTGAAGAATTACGAGCGCTACGCCCGCATCCGCCTGAACAAGGATGGGATGTGGCGCGTGTCCAATCCGCGCGTCGCCCAGCAATACAGGCTGAATGTCGGCACCATCATCGAGGTGCCGGCGCTCAATGTGCGCTACGTCAAGGCCGGCAGAAAAGGCGCGGCGTCGCACGGCGGCCGCGTGCTCGGCAAGATCGAGGAGGCGTTCCTCGAAACCTTGACGCATGGCGACACCTTCATGTTTGCCGGCAAGGTGCTGCGCTTCGAAGGTATCCGCGAGAATGAGTGCTTCGTCTCGAATGCGCCCGGCAGCGACGCCAAGGTGCCCTATTATGGCGGCGGCAAGTTTCCGCTGTCGACGTACCTTGCCGAACAGGTCCGCATCATGCTCGACGATCCGCAGCGTTGGAAGAAGCTGCCGGAGCAGGTGGCCGACTGGCTGCGGTTTCAGTCGGACAAATCGATGCTCCCCAAGCGCGACGATTTGCTGATCGAGACTTTTCCGCGCGGCAACCGCCATTATCTGGTCGCCTATCCCTTCGAGGGCAGGCTGGCGCACCAGACGCTTGGCATGCTGCTCACCCGTCGCCTCGACAGGGCGGGCGCCAGGCCGCTTGGCTTCGTCGCCACCGACTATGCCTTGGCCATATGGTCGCTGGGCGACATGAGCGCCATGTTCAAAGCCAGGAAACCTTCACTCGGCGCGCTCTTCGATCAGGATATGCTGGGCGACGATCTCGAAGCCTGGCTGGCCGATAGCTGGCTTCTCAAGCGCACCTTCCGCAACTGCGCGCTGATCTCGGGCCTGATCGAAAAACGCCACCCCGGCCAGGAGAAGAGCGGCCGCCAGGTCACGGTGTCGACCGACCTGATCTACGATGTGCTGCGCAGCCATGAGCCGGACCACATCCTGCTTCAGGCGACGCGTGCCGATGCGGCGACCGGCCTGCTCGATGTCAGCAGACTTGCGGACATGCTCTCGCGCATCCAGGGTCGAATCATGCATAAGGCCCTCGAACAGATATCGCCGCTTGCCGTGCCGATCATGCTCGAGATCGGCAAGATGCCGGTCAATGGCGAGGCCGATGAAACGCTGCTGATGGATGCGGCGACGCTGGTCGAGGAGGCCATGGGGCCCGGGATGGTTGACGAATGACCTTTTCGCTGGCGCGCGCATCGCTGATCGCCGAGGCCGACCTTGTCGGCATCGCGGGCGCGCGCGCGGTCTGCGATCCGCGCGGCGTGCTCTATTTTCCCGAGCTCAAGCTGCTGACAGTATCGGACCTGCATCTGGAGAAGGGCTCGTCGCTGGCCAGGCGCGGCACACTGATCCCGCCCTACGATACCGGCGCGACCCTGCTGCGATTGCAGGCGGTGATATCGGACTACCAGCCGTCGATCGTCATCAGCCTGGGTGACAGTTTCCACGATGGCGGCGGCGCCAAGCGCATGCATTCGAGCTTTCGCGAACGGCTGGAGGCGCTGATGGCAGGCCGTGACTGGTTCTGGGTCGCCGGCAATCACGACCCGGAGGCGCCGGCGGACCTGCCCGGCGAGACCGTGCGGGAACTGGCCATAGGTTCCCTGCTGTTCCGGCACGAGCCGTCGAAGGTGCGGGTCGAGGGCGAGATTTCAGGCCACCTGCATCCCTGCGCGCGCATCGTGCAGCGCGGTCGTTCGGTGCGGCGGCGCTGTTTCGCGGGCGACGGCGGCCGCATGATCATGCCGGCTTTCGGTGCCTATACCGGCTCGCTCAACGTGCTCGACCGCGCCTATGCCGGCTTGTTCCGGCTGGAGTCGCTGATGGCTTACATGCTTGGCACTGACCGCATCTTCGCCATCTCCGGTTCGATGCTGCGGCCGGGTTGAGGGTCGCCGCCTGGTCTTGGTGAAGCTCAAGTCTTCTTAAGCGCAGCATGAATGCGGTCAAGTGCTTCTTCCGCGCCGCGGTATCCCTGCGCTGCCGAGCGTTTTAACCATTGGATGGCAAGGTCATCATTCTGCTCAACCCCAACACCTTTGAGATACATCAATGCCACGTTGAATTGCGCCTTGCTGTCATTCAGTTGCGCAGCCTTTTCGTACCAATAGAAGGCTAGCTTGGGGTTCTTATCTACAATCTCGCCGGTCAGGTAAGCCACGCCCAAATTAATTTGCGCGTCAACATTACCTTGCTCAGCTGCTTTGGTTAACCAAAGTACCGCATCGGAACCACTTTTGGGCACTCCCGTCCCAGAAAAATACGCGTATCCAAGATACTGCTGAGCTTCGGGCAAACCTCGGATCGCCGCCTTGCGCCATAGCTCCGCCGCTTTGGAATCATCCTGCTGAACGCCCTTGCCCCAGGAGTACAAAAGTCCAAGGTTCAACTCGGCCACTGCCATGTCTTGATCCGCCGCCTTGCCCCACCATTCGGCAGCTTTGGAATAATCCAGTGGAACACCCAGTCCTCTGGAATACAGAAATCCGACGTTAAATTGGGCAATGGCATCACCCTTTTGGGCGAGAGCCGTCCATTCTTTGTACGCTTCTGAATAATTATTCGCTTTAAAGGCGGCTTCGGCTTCGAGCGCGCCTGCTATTAAATTGCAGGGTGCAAGGATAAACATACATGCGGCGAACAAGCCGAGTGCGAGATAGGTCGGAGAGCGGAAGGCAGCGAGATTCATCGCCTTGAACTACGAATAGAGAACTGGAGCATTCTGGATTTAAAGGATAGTATCGACTCCGCTGTCAACAATAATGCCGAATTTTACTGTCGCTCAGAGAGCTGGCGGAAGTCATTTTCGGCTGTCCTATCGTCCATAATAAAGCGTGACGGTGTGCTTCGCCTCGGCGAAGAACAGCCAGCGTTCGACCAGCATGCCGGTGAACTGGACGATTGCAGCGAGCCCTGAAGAGACCGCCGCAAACGGCCACGGCAAGGCGAAGGCGGCAATCAGCAGCAAGCTTGGCAAGCCGAACGCCAGCGCTTGCGCGATCCGGCGCAGCTTCGCGCTGTGCTTGCGTGCGATGCGGAAGCCCATTTCCTTGAGCAGGTAGTTTTCCTCGGTATGCGGCCATTCCAGGGATCGCACCGTGCCGCCGGAGAGTCCGGTAGCGGTGTTCGCGTTGGTCGCGATTTCAAGCTGGTCATTGTAGCGCCAGGTCGCCAGCTTCCAGCCCCAGCCGAGCAAGGTGATCAGTACCGAAGTGGCGAGCAGGACAGTCGAGCCGAGCGCAAAGCCTTGCAGCAGGGCATTCACGAGCACGCAGCCGCTCATCGCCGAGAAGATGAGATAGCCGGGCAAGGTGTAGGGGCTATGCCATTGGGCAATCGGCTTCAGCGACGCATAGATCATGCCGGTCATGCAGACCGTGACAATGGCACCGAGGCTGGCCAGAACGCCCGCGGCCGCCACCCAGCCATCGAGGCGGCCAAGGAAGACCCAGCCCATGCCGAAGAGGCCTGCGGGAATGAAGGTGGCGACCGACGCGACGCCTTCGCGCGACAGCCATGAACTGCGCCATTGCGAGAACGCCCGCCAGGCACGTTCAGGTCTGCCGAGATGGCGGGTCGATGACAGCAGGCCGGCCGCGATCAGGCCGAGCGCCAGCCCCATGCCGACGAAGGCCGGCCAGAAATCGGGCGTGATGAGGCCGAGCGGGCCGAGCACGCCAAGCAGCGCGAGCAGGCCGTAGCCGGCACCGGTGGCGGTGGTGAAGAAGACGACGGAGAAGGCGGGATGCATGGGCTAGTTCGAGAGCATGCGGTCGACCCAGCCAAGGAAACCGCCCTCGGCCCGTACCGGCTCCAGCGCGGGAGCGGCCACCGATGCGGCGCGCTGTGTATGGGCGCGCGGCGGCAGGTATTTGTTGGTGGGGCGATAGCCGAGTTCGGGCATGAGGTCGACCCCGCCGCGCTCCGCCACCAGTTGCGAGACGGCGGATTGGGGATCGCCGAGATCGCCGAAATGCCGGGCGCTGGTCGGGCAGGCGGCGACGCAGGCCGGCACGCGGTCTCCTTCGGCCAGATTGTCGTTGTAGATGCGGTCGACGCAGAGCGTGCATTTCTTCATCACGCCGACATCCGTGTCGAACTCGCGCGCGCCGTAAGGGCACGCCCAGCTGCACAATTTGCAACCGATGCACTTGTCCTCGTCGATCAGCACGATGCCGTCCGAGGCGCGTTTGTAGGAGGCGCCCGTCGGACAGACGGTGACGCAGGCCGGCGTCTCGCAATGCAGGCAGGAGCGCGGGAAGTTCACCGTGCGCCCGCCCATCTCGGTGATGTGCTCGTAGCTGTGCACGCGGTTGAACCAGACGCCGTCGACATGGCCGCCGTAGGGGTCGATGTCGGTCAGCGGCGCCATGTGGCCGCCGGTGTTCCATTCCTTGCAGGCGGTGACGCAGGCCTGGCAGCCGACGCAGGTGTCGAGGTCGATGACGAGACCGAGCCTTTTGTCCGTGTGAGAGGGCAAGCAGGTCATTCGGCGGCTTCTCTCTTTTGGCGGAATTCGGCGCCGAAGCGAAGTATGTCCGGCACGGGCTCGAGATTTGGCGGCTGGTGGAAACGCTCGAATTGCGGTTCGGTGAAGCCGGCCTCTTCCGCCGCGCATTTGACGATGCGCACCCTGAGATCGAACCATGCCGCCTGGCCGGTCACCGGATCGGAATTCGAATAGCGCCTGCCGTTGGCATCGGCAGAGGTCTGGTCGCCGATGATGTGGTTGAGCAGGAAGCCGCGATTGCTTTCGGCGGCATCGTCCTTCAGGCCCCAGCTGCCGCGCCGTTTGCCGATGGCGTTCCAGGTCCACACCGTGCTTTCGTTGACCCCGTCGACCAGCTTGATCTGCCCCTTCACCTTGCCGTTGATGCTCTCGATCCACACCCAGTCGTCATCGACAAGGCCAAGGCCGGCCGCCGTCCGGCGATGCACGAACAACCGGTTCTGGCTGGTGATCTGCCGCAACCACGCGTTTTGCGAACCCCAGGAATGGTACATGTGCATGGGCCGCTGCGTCAGCGCGTGCAGCGGGTATTTTTCCAGGTCCACGGCCGCTTCCTCGAAAGGCATGTACCAGAACGGCAGCGGATCCATGTAGGTCTCGACGCGCTCGCGTTGCGACTGCGGCGGCACCACCCGGCCATGTCCGCGCGCGGCCAGCCGGAAACGCTGCATCGGTTCGGAATAGAGCTGGAAGACGATCGGCTCGGCCTTGGGGATGAAGCCCAGTTGCACCGCGAAGTCGAGATAGGAGCGGTTGGCCATCTTGTAGTAGCGCTGGTCGTCATTGAAGTCGTGATGCCAGAAACCGCCATTGTCGATGTAGCGCTGCAACTGGTTGGGGTTGACGTCGCCCTTGCCGATCGAGATTTCGTCCTTGCCGCGCCAGCCGGCGAGCGGGCCGATGCCGGGCGTGCGTTCGTGATTGACGATGTAGTCGGCGTAGTCGCGGTACTTCGCCGAGCCGTCGTCCTCGACGAAGCCCGGCAAGCCAAGCCGCGCGCCGAGTTCGATCAGCACCGACTGGAACGCCTTGACGTCGCGGTCGGGCTCGACGACGGGATGGCGGATGGCGTCGCCCGGCCCGTCGGCGTGGCTGATCGGCCGGTCGAGCAGGCTGATGCAGTCATGGCGCTCGAGATAGGTGGTGTCGGGCAGCACGAGGTCGGCGAACGGCACGGTCTCGGAATAATAGGCGTCGGAATAGATGATGAAGGGGATCCTGTAGTTGCCCACCTCATCACGGTCGGTGAGCATGGCCATGGTCTCGACCGTGTTCATCGACGAATTCCAGGCCATGTTCGACATGTACATCATCAGCGTGTCGATGGAGTACGGATCGCCGGCCCAGGCGTTGCGGATGACAGTGTGCATCAGGCCATGCGCCGCAAGCGGTGAATCCCAGGAATAGGCCTTGTCGATGCGCAGCGGCGTCCCCGCGTCGTCGACCAGCAGATCGTCGGGTCCACAAACGAAACCGAGCGGCATGCCATCGAGCGGCGTCATCGGCCTCACGTCCTTGCCGCAGGGCTTCGGGCCAGGCGGGGCGGATCTGGGGTAGGGCGGTTTGAAGCGGAAGCCGCCAGGCACATCCACAGTTCCGAGAAGCACCTGCAACAGGTGAATGGCGCGGCAGGTATGGAAGCCGTTGGAATGGGCGGAGATGCCGCGCATGGCATGCATAGAAACGGGCCGACCCTTGATCGTCTCATGCCGGCGCCCGGCCCAATCGGTCCATGCGACCGGCAGTTCGATCGCCTGTTCGAAGGCGACATGGGCAAGTTCGGCGGCGATGCGGCGGATCGTATCGGCGGCAATGCCGCAACGCTCGGCGACCGCGTCGGGCGCGTAGCTCTCGTCGAGATAGCGGTCGGCAATGAGCTGAAATACCGGAACGCACCTGCGCCCGTCGACCGTGAAGCTGCCAGTCAGTGCCGGCTTTGCATCTGGATCGGTTGCGTTGACGGAGGTCTTCGCCACTCGGTCCCAAGCGACAAGAGTGCCGTCGCTGTCGCGCAGAAAAAGCCCATCATCGGCCGCGCCAGGCTCCTGGATAACCAGGACATGCGCGTTGGTGTATCGGAGCAGATAATCGAGATCGACGCGGCCGGCCTTCAAGAGTTCGTGGATGAGCGCGAACACGAACAGGCCGTCGGTGCCGGGCCGGATGCCGATCCAGTCGTCGGCGATCGCGTTGTAACCGGTCCGGCAGGGATTGATCGACACCACCTTGGCGCCGCGCGCCTTGAGTTTGCCCAGGCCGATCTTGATCGGGTTGGAGTCATGGTCCTCGGCGACGCCGAACAGCATGAAGTATTTCGTGTTGTCCCAATCGGGCTCGCCGAACTCCCAGAACGAGCCGCCGATCGTGTAGAGGCCACCGGCTGCCATGTTGACCGAACAGAAGCCGCCATGGGCAGCGAAATTCGGCGTCCCGAACTGGCTCGCCCACCAGCCTGTCAAGGATTGCGACTGGTCACGTCCGGTGAAGAAGGCGAGTTTCTTAGGATCGGTCCGGCGGATCTTCAACAGCCGCTCGGTGGCGATCGAGAAGGCTTCCTCCCACTCGATCTCGCGGAACTCACCCGAGCCGCGCGGGCCGGTGCGCAAGAGCGGCTTCTTCAGCCGGGCCGGGCTGTAGTGCTGCATGATGCCGGAGCTGCCCTTGCCGCAGATCACGCCGCGATTGACCGGATGATCCTTGTTGCCGTTGATGTAGCGGACCTTGCCATCCTTGATGTGCACGTCGATGCCGCAGCGGCAGGCGCACATGTAGCAGGTCGTCTTGGCGATGCTGTCGGAAACATCTGGCGAGGTGTCGACGCCGTCGCCTTCATCGGGCGCCCGCGTGTCGGCAAGCGGGCGTTGCGAGGGGGCCGAATTGGCGCAGCGCGGCCCTTGCATCATGATCCCGGGGTACTCGCGCGGCCGGCGGATTTGGCGCGCGTCTTCGGCCCGGGCCCGCGCATGTAATGCTCTTCCGGGTGATATCGATCACCGGCCAATCGCCGCCGGATGCCGCGGGTCCAATGCGCAAGCAGGGATCTGAACCGCCCGATCATTTTATTCTCTGCGACCTGCAGGCCAATTTTTTCTAACTTCGACTGAAAAAGTAGAATAAAGCTATCGATCCGTCTAATCAGTTGTTCTTGTAAATTCGATCGATATTGGTTCTTAATACAGGCATGACCCTGGACCAGTTGCGCATTTTCGTCGCCGTCGCAGAGCGCGGCCACATGACCAAGGCAGCAGAGCTTCTCGGCATTTCCCAGTCGGCCGCGTCGGCGGCCATTCGCGCGCTGGAAGAGCAGCACGGTGTCCATCTGTTCAACCGCGTCGGCCGCAACATAGAGCTGGCCCAGACCGGCCACCGGTTCCTGCCCGAGGCCAAGGCCGTGCTGGAGCGGGCTGCCGCCGCCCGCAACGTGCTGGAACATGTTTCGCAGACGGTCGCCGGCAGCCTCTCGATCGCCGCCAGCCTGACCATCGCCAGCTACTGGCTGCCGCGCCGGCTGGCCTCCTTCCACGAGGCCTATCCGGCCGTCAGGCTTAGCGTCACCATCGGCAACACGAGGCAGGTCGAGGCCAGCGTGCTCGATGGAACCGCCGATCTCGGCTTGGTCGAAGGGCGCACCGAATCCGACATATTGCGCCGCGCCAAGGTCGATACCGACCGGTTGATGCTGGTCGTTGCCAGCTCCCATCCGCGGATCGCCGAAATCGCGCCGGGCCGCCCCGACATCACGGGCCTGCGCTGGATCATCCGCGAGGGCGGCTCCGGCACGCGCGAGGTGCTGGAGGATCTGGCGCGTCGCGAGGGGATTTCACTTGCCGACCTGCAGATATTCCTGGTGCTGCCCAGCAACGAGGCGGTTCGCCAGGCCGTCGAAGCAGGCGCAGGCGCGACCATCATTTCGGAGCTGGTCGTCGGGCACGCGGTCGCCGAGGGGAGCCTGAGAGCCGTGCCGATCGAATTGCCGAAGCGCGACTTCGCCATGATCACCCATCGCGACCGCCAGGCAAGCCTGGCCCAGATGGCGCTGAAGGCGCATCTGGCTGCAGAGATGAACGGGTCAGGGTAGGATCAGCCGAACTTCCGCTGCGCATCGAGTGCCAGGCCAAGCCCGACCGATCCGAACATGTCGCCGTCTATGACGGAAGCCTGCGGCACCAGCGACAGGATCTCTCGTCTTGCCAGCGGGATCGCGGTCGAGCCTCCGGTCAGGAACACGGCGGTGATGTCCGATGGCTTGACCTGAGCGTCGCGAATGGTCTGACCGACCGTTTCGGTGACCCGCTCGATATCCCTGGCAATCGTGGCCTCCAGCCCGTCGCGCGTGATCCCGGCGGCGAACGCCGCGTCCGGCAGCTTCACCTCCACCTCCGCCGATGACCTGTTGGTCAGTTCTATCTTGGCCTTTTCGACCAGCGCCGCCAGAGCGTGCCCGTAGCGGTGCTCGACGATGTGGATGAAGCGGTCGACCAGGTCGGCACGCACGGCCTCGTAACGGATCTGGCGGAGATGCGTCATCGCCTTGGCGGTATAGACCAGGTTGATGCGCTGCCATGTGGCGAGGTCGATGAAATAGCTGGCCGGCAGATTGCGCTTGCCGTCCTTGGTCGCGGAGAGGTAGCCGAGCTGCGGCATGACATGGGCGATGCTCAGCAACCGGTCGAAATCGGTGCCGCCGATATGGATGCCGCGGCTGGCCAGGATGTCGTCCTTGCGGTCGGTCGATCGCGAGCGCTCCGGCGAGACCCGCACGATCGAGAAGTCGGACGTGCCGCCGCCCATGTCGATGATCAGCGCCAGTTCCTCGCGCGTTACCTTCTGCTCGTAGTCGAGCGCCGCGGCAATCGGCTCGAACTGGAAAGCGATGTGCTTGAAACCCTGGGCACGGGCGGCCTTCTCGAGCTCGCCTTGCGCCTTCGCGTCGGCTTGCGCATCGTCATCGACGAATTGCACCGGGCGGCCGAGCACCACGCTTTCTACCACGCCGCCGGCGTCCTCTTCGAGCCGCGTCTTCAGATGGCCGATGAACAGGCCGATAATGTCGATGAAGCCGATCTGGCGCGCCTTGATACGCGTCTTCTCATGGGCGAGCGAACTGCCGAGCACGCTCTTCAGCGAGCGCATTAGGCGGCCTTCGATGCTGTCGGTATAATCGCCGATCGCGCGACGGCCGAAATAGGTGTGGCCGTCCTCGAAGTCGAAGAACACGGCACTTGGCAAGGTGGGCTGTTCGCCCTCCAGCGGGACCAGCCGCGCCTTGCCGTTCCGGATCACGCCCACCGCGGAATTGGACGTGCCGAAGTCGATGCCGCCGAATGCCCGATGCATTGCAGCCTCCTGTAATTGTTTCGTGGCGGCAAGACAGCGGCGATGCATCGCGCTGTCATCCGGAAGGCCGGACCGCTCTGGCGAATGGTATGTGCGTGTTTGCCCTTGGGCTGGGAGGCGGCGGTTTATCGCATGGTGGGGAAAAGGGGAACCCCTCTTTTCCCCGAGCGTCAATCTTTGCGGAACACCAGCCGGCCGAGCCAGCCGGTCACCATGGCCAGCGATATGGCGAACACGCCATAGAGGAACGAATAGTCGTGGGCGACGCGGAAGATCGATTGTTCGAAGCCCGACTTGCGGATTTCGAGTTGCGCCGAACTCTCCTTGATGAACAGGCCGCTCTTGAACAGGAAGGCGCGCGCCTTGTGCGTGCCGACCGGCACATTCGGCGCCAGCCTGACCGTGGCGCGAAACAGGTTCTGCGACAGGAATTGCACGCCACCGACATTCTCGCTGTAGAGGCCCGCGGCGGCCTTGCGCTCGCGCAGTGCCGCCGTGAATTCCTCGATCGTCGCCGGGCTGTCACCGGCATCGGCGGGCTGCATATAGAGGTTGGACGCGCCGAGCGACAATTGCTTGTAGCTGTTGGGTTCGGTGATGTCCTGCAGCGGCCGCGTCGTCGCCACCGAATAGGACACCGGCACATTCTCGAAGGTCTCTGAATCCAGATTGATCCAGACGCCCAGCACCCGGTCCTTGCGGCGCACCACCACCGGTTTGGGCGGCCCTTCGAGCACGACGATGACGTCGTAGCGGCCCTGGCGTGCCACCAGTGGGTCGGGATTTTCCAGCGAACCGAAAATGGTCAGGTCGGCGCCGGAAAAACCGGCGGTGATCGACACCGCGTCGGTGGAGAGGCCGATCTGGATGCCTTCCGTCAATGGCGTCTGCGCCTTCGCCGGCGGGGCGGCGGTCAGGGACAGGAGAGCGACGGTTGCGAGCGCCTTCATGCCTTTCATCAGTTGAGGCCCAAGCCGGACAACGAATAAAGGTTGGGCGGCGTGACGAACAGATCGATGGCGAGCCGGATCGCCACCGCCAGCACCAGCAGCGCCAGCAGGGCTCTCAATTGCTCGCCGCGCAGCCGCTGGCCGGCCTTGGCGCCATACTGTGCCCCGGCCACGCCGCCGGCCATCAAAAGGAAGGCCAGCATCACATCGACGGTCTGGTTGGTGGTGGCGTGGACCAGCGTCGTGTAGGCGGACGTGAAGATGATCTGGAACAGCGAGGTGCCGATGACGACATTGGTCGGCACTTTCAAGAGATAGATCAGCGCCGGCACCATGATGAAGCCGCCGCCGACGCCCATGATCGACGACAGGAACCCGATGCCGGCGCCAAGGCCGAGCACCGGAATGACGCTGACGAACAGTTTCGACGCGCGGAAGCGCATCTTCAGCGGCAAGCGATGGATCCAGTTGTGCTGGCCGGATTTCTTCAGCACCGGTGCCGCACCGCTGCGCGTGGCGCGCAACGCGCTGATGCTCTCGACCAGCATCAGCCCGCCGACGGTGCCGAGCAGCACGACGTAGAGCAGCGAGATGAACAGGTCGAGCTGGCCGAGCCTGCGCAGGAAGCCGAACACGTAGATGCCGGCGGTGGAACCGACGATGCCCCCGGCGAGCAGCACGCCGCCGAGCTTGAAGTCGAGCGTGCCTCGCTTCATGTGCGAAAGGACGCCGGAGACGGAAGAAGCGATGACCTGGTTGGCGCCGGTGGCGACCGCGATTGCCGGCGGGATGTTGTAGAAGATCAAGAGCGGCGTGATGAGAAAGCCGCCGCCCACCCCGAACATGCCCGACAGGAAGCCCACCGCGGCGCCCATGGCCAGCAGCACGAAGACGTTGACGGAAATTTCCGCGATCGGGAGATAGATGCCCACCCGTCAGTCTCGATCAGTTTGCCTGTCGGCGAATAAAGCCGTTGCGGGCAGTATCGCATCGAAAAGCCAATTTTGTCTTGCGCCGACGCGGCAGCGGGGTCAAACCCCGCCACCGCGCCGAAACAAAAAACAACTCAATCAGTTAACAGGCAAATGTATGGCAAGGGCGTCGTGGAAACGACGCTTCTGCCGTTATTTGCGCGCCAGCAATGCCTTGACCAGTTTCTCGTCGACCGCGCCGGTCGCCGGCAGCTTGTTGGCGGTCTGGAAAGCGATGATCGCGTTCTTGGTTTTCTCGCCCATCACGCCGTCGGCGCCGCCTGCGTCATAGCCGTTCTTGTTGAGGATGAGCTGGATATTCTTGACCGCCTTCTTCATGTCGATGCCGGCGGTCGTCTGCGGCGTGCCTTCCTGCCAGGATTCGGGAATGTCCACCGAATTGGCCGCCGCGTTGAGCGGCTTGGCCTTCCACAATTCTGTCGCGGCGCGCGCCCGCTCGAGCTGCTCGGGCCGCAGCGCATTGGCGATCTCGTCGCGCTTGGCCGCGGCATCCTTGTCGCCGGTCTTGGCGACAAGCGCGAACCATTTATAGGACTCTTCCAGGTTCTGCTTCATGCCGACGCCCTTGGCGGCCAGGATACCGAGATTGAACTGGCTGTCCTTGACGCCGAGGTCGGCGGCCTCCTGGAACCAGTGCGCGGCCGATTCATTGTCGGTCACGCCGTCGGCGGCCATGGCGAACAGCACCGCCAGATTGTGCATGGCACTGGCGTTGCCCTGCGCGGCGGCGAGCTGGTACCAGGTCTTCGACTTCTTGATGTCGCGCGCGACGCCGATGCCCTTCTCGTAGAAATTGCCGATACGGTATTCGGCCGGCGCGAAGCCGAGTTCCGCCGATTTCTCGTACCATTTGGCGGCCGCCGGCATGTCTTCCTTGACGCCGCGCGACTCGGCGTAGCGCGAGCCGACCTCGAACAGTGCCTTGGCGTCGCCAGCGGCGGCGGCGTCACGCAAAGCAACGGGGCCGGCTTCGGCCGGGATGTCGAACTTGGTCGCGGCTGTCGCCGCCGGCTTGTCCATCGGCGCAACGGTGCCGGTCGTGTCGTTGGCCGTTGCCTCGGCGGCGGCCGTTGGCGCGGCTGATGCAGGTTGGGCATCGGCATCCGACGCCTGCGTACCGCTGGTGACGGCGGCTGGTGCCGGATCCGTTAAGGTAGGAGCAGCGGTCATCGGAGCAACAGGCGCCGGCGAGGCCGAAGCCATCGCGTCGGGAGCCATGGCCGGCGCGACGGGTGCTGGAGCGGGCTCGGCGGTAGGCGCGGGCATCGCGTCCGTATCCGACGGCATGGCCATGACGGTCTGCGCCGCCATGTCGTCCTTGCTTGGCGGCGCGGATTGTTCCGCCTGCCTGACGGTAGGGGCCGGCGCGCTGTCCGTCGCCACCGGTTGGACTTCGGTCTTAGGCTGGCTGGCGGTATCGACAGATGCCGTCTTCACCGGCTGCGAGGCGACGATGGGAGCCGCGTCGTTGCTTGCCACCTGGGCGGGATCCGAAAGAAACGCCTTGCCGAGCTGCAGGCCGGCAAGCGCCAGCATGATCGCTGCCGCCGCCATCAGGATCGGCTTGCGCCGCGCCTTGAGCAGGTCACCTATCCTGAGCGCCTTGACCGGGCCTTTCATCGTCGACTGGCGCTTCAGGGCGTCGGCCTCGGCCGCGGCCGCCTGCGCCGCGCGCCGGGCAGCGGCGATGAAATCCGATTTCGCGGCGTCGCTGTCGCCGGGCTTTGCCGGTTGTCCCCGCTCGTCGCGCACGCGCTTCATGATGGCATTGAGGTCGGGCGCGCCGGAGCCGGGCTCCAGCGGGCGGTTGGCGACTTTCGGGTCGAGCGGCTCGTCGAGATCGACACTCGGGATATCGGCGTCCGGCGCCGGGCCGGCCAGCGGCGGAACATCCGCCGCCTTCTTGCTCTTGAAGGCGCGCGCCAGCCCGCCGAACATCGACTTGCGGCCAGCAGGCTGGTCTTTTCTGGTGGTGGCGTCGGAACCGAGTGCGGCCATCGCGGCGGCGGCGGCGGCTTCCGCCGGCGAGCGCGCCCCCGGCCGGGCCGAAAAGCCCGATTCGACGTGCAGTGCCGGCTCGACTGACGAAGCAGGCTCGGCGCGCAATATGGCCGCGGCACGCGCGTCCAGATCGGCCATGTCGCCGGTCAGCGGCAGCGGCTCGTCCATGGTCATCGACGGCGCGTTCACCGCCATCTTGGACCGCCGTGCGCCACGCCAGCCGCCCGGTTCGGTCGGAGCCGCATCCAGCAGTTCGCTTACCGCTTCGGACGGGTCGCTGGTTTCCAGCGAACCCAGCCTGTCGACGATCTTGAGCAGTGTATCGTGAATGGCCTCGAAGGTGCGCGAATTGCGTTCGTCGGAACGCCGCGTCAATGTCTCCAGTGTCTTCAGATCCTGGGCGAGGCCGGAAACCGCGGCCGTATTGGTGCTCGTTCCGGCCAGCGAGCGCACGGCGTTCTCGGCTGCCTCGCGTGCGGCGCCGAGGATGGAATCGCGGGTCCCGGCCAGCGCTTTCTCGATTTCGTTGAGGCGCGGGCTGATGTCCTCGAAGTCCGGCAGCGGCGTGCTGGGCCTGGAAAGATGCGCCGACAGGCCGGCGACCTGAGCCTCCAGGCTGCGGATCAGCGCCGGATCAATGCCGGCCACCTGGGCCGCCGAGGCGTCCAGCCGGCTTGAGATATCCTCGAGCCGGCTTTCCAGCCCGCGGATCGCCGCCTCGCCGGCGGGATCGGGAGCGCGCGTTTCCATGCGCTTGGCCAGCGCGGTGAAGCGGGCATCGATGGCGTCCATGATGCCGGCGCTGTCGACCTGCGGCATGCTGCGCTGGTCCAGCCGGTCGGCAACCTCGTCCAGCCGGCGCTCGAGATCGCGAAACAGCATGTTGCCCTGTTCGATGGCGTCGCCCTGGCGACGCTCCATCATGCCCGACAGCACGTCGAAGCGCTGCTCCAGCCCGTGGAAGATGTAGTCGGCGTCGGGCATGGCCGGCGCCTGATCGATCTTGTCTGCGATCAGCGCGATCTGCTTGGCGAGCCGTTCCATCGCCTGCTCGGGCAGGTTGGCGCGGCCGGCGAGGTCATCGACCCGGCTCGACAGTGTGTTCAGCCGGTCGATCACGACATTGCCGGGACGGTCCTGCGCCACTTCCTCGATCTGCTGCGCGAGCGAGTCGATCCGCTTCTCGATGCGCTCGAAGGCTTCGTGGTCGATTGAATTCGCCTGTGCGGCGACTGTCGAGGCCACGATGGCGCGGGAAATCTCGTCCAGCCGCTCGTCGATCATGGCCAGCGTGCCGCCGCCGCGATGGTCCTGCTGGCTGGCGAAATGGTCGACAGCGCCGGCCAGCGTGCGGACCTTTTCCTCCAGCGAGCGCAGCGACAGCGATTCCGGCAGGTTGTTGACGGCGTTGCTGATCTGCTCCAGCCGGTCGGTCAAGGCCGCGAGGGCGGGATCGTCGGAGCGCTTGCGCTGGTCGGCGTCGACGCGGTCCTCGAAAGCCGTCCAGCGGCGGTCGAAATCGTCCCAGCGGCGGTCGACCTTCTGCACGCTCTCCTCGCGCGCCAGCGTGTCGAGCGCGGCCTTGACCTGCTCGAGCTCCAGCCGCAGCAGGTTGACGCTCCTGTCGTCACTCTTCTCCGACAGCGATTTGATGGCGCCGGAGAGCCGCTCGAATTCCACGCCGAGTTCGGCGCTGCCCTTGCCTGTCGCGCCGGGCTTGGCGTTCGCCTGGAAGGCGCGGTCGATGTCCTTGCGCAGCGCGTCGAATTCGCGCTGCAGCCCTGAAGTCACCTGGTGGCGCAGTTCCTCGCGCATGCCGCGCAGCTCGCCGGCGATCTTGCCGACCATGGCGACGCTGTCTTCCTGGCCGCGCACGCGGTCGATGTCGCGCGCGATCGCTTGATAATTCTGGTCGAAGGCGGGCGAGGGCGCCGGATTCTGCGCGCGCGGTGCCGGCTGCGGATCCTCATACCAGCGCTGCTGGGCCGTCGGCTGAGCGGCGGGATAACGCGGATCGGTGGCGGGGTAGCGCGGATCGGCGCCATATTGGCGAGGAACGGGCCGTGCCGTCGCGTCCTCACGCGTCTGCCCCAGGCGCTGCTCCAGGGTCTCCAGCGAGCGGTTCAGCTGCTCGAGCGTTGTCTGCGGCTTGCGCTGCCTGCCGGCATTGAGTGTATCGAGGTAGGACCGCTTGCTGTTCATCGGTGCGTCCGTCTTTCAGATTGGCCGGCTTGCGACCAGCTCCCCAAGTCCCTGCCGGAACGAGGCGACCGCGCTTCCATGCCACGGTGGAAGACAAGCTTCCCGGGTTTCACCCGCGCTCCGAAAAACCGTGAAAATTCGATACAGGATAACCACGGGTAGCCGACACGCGCACATTTCGCCCAACGTGGTAAACAACGCGTTAACCAAGCTTAAGAAGTTGCAAGGAAGTTGGCTGTCGCGACTTCCGGTGCGGCATAAAGCACCGTTCTCAGAACGCCCTTGCGTCATGAGGCGGCTATCGGTATAGAATTGACGTAAACGTAAATGGCGCACAACTGTGCTGTTTTGCGATTTGTTTGTTGAAACCACGGCCGGAAGCACGCCCCCGCTTCCAGTCAGGCGACGCATGGTCCAGGACCGCGACGCCACCAGACGGGGAAGCCAGTAACCATGAAGCTTATCTCGGCCGGCGAGACCGCGGCCAATACCAATAATGCATCCGTCGAAGCCGGCGAGGATCTCTCCCGCATCGGCGAAATGGCCAAAAAGTACGGCGTGACGCTGCGCACGCTGCGTTTCTACGAGGACAAGGGCCTGCTCAACCCGCAACGCGACGGTTCGACCCGTCTCTATACGCGCCGCGACAAGGCCAGGCTGAAGCTGATCCTGCTCGGCCGCAAGGTCGGGTTCTCGCTGCGCGACGTCAAGCAGATGATGGACCTCTACGATCCGACCGGTTCCAACACCAAGCAGTTGCGCCTGGCGCTGGACAAGTCGGAGAAGCAGCTCGCTCGCCTGCAGAAGCAGCGGGCGCTGATCGACGACGCCATCAATGAGCTCAGCGGCTCGATGTCGGCGGTGCGTCAGATGTTGGCCGAGCGTTCGGCGCCGCAGGCGAGCGTCGCCAGCTAAGCCAGTCTGCTCACGCCGACACTGTCGGCCCTTCACCATCAAAGCCGCGTGGCCATGCCGCGCGGCTTTTCGCTATCTTTGGCCCGCTGTTTCATCCTGGCTTGCGCGATGCCGCAACGCTAGGCTCCGCGCGCCTGGCGGCGGAAATCTTGTCGCATCGAAAATATTGACGTTTACGCAAACGTCAATATTTGCTATTGCGGCTTCGACATTGGCCCGCTTGCCGCGCACGGCTTGATTTCGAGGCCTAATCCGCATGGTGGAGGAAAAGCATGCCGATCTACAGGGCCCCGGTCCAGGACACGCTGTTCGTGCTCAACGAAGTGCTGGGCTATCAGCGCTATTCGAACCTTCCCGGATTCGCCGACGCAACGCCCGACGTGCTGGAGGCAATTCTCGCCGAAGGGGCCAAGCTCGCCGAGAACGTCATGCATCCGCTCAATCGTGTCGGCGACATGGAAGGCTGCGTGCGCCATGACGACGGCTCGGTGACCACGCCCAAGGGCTTCAAGGAAGCGTTCGACCAGTATCGCGAAGGCGGCTGGATGGGTCTGGCGGCCCCCGTCGAGTTCGGCGGCCAGGGCCTGCCCTATGCCGTACACACGGCGGTGGCCGAATACATGGTGTCGGCCAACATGTCGCTGATGATGTATCCCGGCCTGACCCAGGGCGCGATCGCCGCCATCATCACCCACGGCACCGACGAGCAGAAGGCGACCTGGCTGCCCAGGATGGTCGAGGGCACCTGGACCGGCACCATGAACCTGACCGAGCCGCATTGCGGCACCGATCTCGGCCTGCTGCGCACCAAGGCGGTGCCGAACGGCGATGGCACCTACAAGATTTCAGGCCAGAAGATCTTCATCTCGGCCGGTGAGCACGACATGTCGGACAACATCGTCCATCTGGTGCTGGCCCGCATCGAAGGCGCACCCGAAGGCGTCAAGGGCATCTCGCTGTTCATCGTGCCGAAGCTCAAGCTCGACGCCTCGGGCAATCCGGGGACAAGAAACACCGTTTCCTGCGGTTCCATCGAGGAGAAGATGGGCATCCATGGCAACTCGACCTGCGTCATGAATTATGACGAGGCCGAAGGCACGCTGCTGGGCGAGGCCAATGGCGGCTTGAAGGCGATGTTCACGATGATGAACGAGGCCCGTCTCGGCGTCGGCCTGCAGGGCCTTTCACTGTCGGAGATCGCCTACCAGAACGCCGTCGCCTACGCCAAGGACCGTTTGCAGGGCCGCTCGCTGTCAGGCCCGAAGGCGCCGGACAAGAAGGCCGACCCGATCATCGTTCATCCCGACATCCGCCGCTCGCTGATGACCATGAAGGCTTTCAACGAGGCCGGCCGCGCGCTGGCGCTGTGGACTGCCATCAAGTCCGACATCGCGCACCGCTCCGCCGACGACAAGGACCGCCAGGCGGCCGACGATTACACCGGCTTGATGACGCCGGTGGTCAAGGGCGTGCTGACCGACAAGGGCTTCGACCACGCTGTCATGGCGCAGCAGGTGTTCGGCGGCCACGGCTATATCGAAGAGCACGGCATGAGCCAGTTCGTGCGCGATGCCCGCATCGCCATGATCTATGAAGGCGCCAACGGCATCCAGGCGCTCGACCTCGTCGGCCGCAAGCTCGGCTTGAATGGCGGCCGCGCCATCCAGGCCTTCTTCAAGGAGGTCGGCGAATTCTGTGAGGAAAACCGCGTTGATGAGAAGATGGCGCCCTTCACCAAGGGTCTGAAGAAGGGACTCAACGATTTGCAGGCGGCGACGATGTGGCTGCTGCAGAACGGCATGGCCAAGCCCGACAATGCCGGTGCGGCCTCGACCGACTACATGCATCTCTTCGGCCTCGTGGCGCTGGGTTACATGTGGGCGCAGATGGCCAAGGCGGCGCAGGGCAAGACCGGCGCCAACGGCTTCCAGCAATTCTACGACAACAAGGTCGTGACGGCGCGCTTTTTCATGGAACGGATCATGCCGGAAACCTCGGCGCACCTCGCCCGTATTTCGAGCGGCGCCGATACGCTGATGGCCCTGCCGGCGGAAGCGTTCTAAACTCGGTCCCGCTAGCCTTCTATCTGTCGATACGCGGAGGAAATCGTGGCGACAAATCCCGCCGAAGTGCTCTCCTTGCCGAAACCAGCCTGGGCGGCCGACGAGGTCGGCATGCTCTACGACATGGCTACACGCTTCATGTCGGAGGAGATCGCACCGCGCTACGACGAGTTCGAGAAGAACGAGATGGTCGACCGCGAAAGCTGGCTGAAGGCCGGTTCCGCCGGCCTGCTCTGCGCCTCGATGCCGGAGGAATATGGTGGCTCGGGCGGCACCTTCGCGCATGAGAGCGCCATCATCGAGGCGATCGGCCATGTCGGCGTCGACGGTTTCGGCATCGGCCTGCACAATTCGATCGTGGCACCCTACATCCTTCACTACGGTTCGGAGGAGCAGAAGAAGAAATGGCTGCCCAAGCTCGCCACCGGCGAACTGATCGGCGCCATTGCCATGACAGAGCCCGGCGCCGGCTCTGACCTGCAAGGTGTCAAGACCCGTGCCGAGAAGGACGGCAACCAGTACAAGATCAACGGTTCCAAGACCTTCATCACCAACGGCCAGCTGGCGAACTTCATCATCGTCGTCACCAAGACCGATCCGGAGAAGGGCGCCAAGGGTACCTCGCTGATGATCGTCGAGACCGATGAGGTCGAAGGTTTTCAGCGCGGCCGCAACCTCGACAAGATCGGGCTGAAGGCCAACGACACCTCGGAACTGTTCTTCAACGATGTGCGTGTGCCGACCGCCAACCTGCTCGGCCATGAGGAGGGACAGGGCTTCGTCCAGCTCATGCAGCAATTGCCGCAGGAGCGGCTGCAGATCGGCACCGGGGCGATCGCCATGATCGAGCGGGCGCTGGCGCTGACCATCGACTACGTCAAGGAGCGCAAGGCCTTCGGCAAGGCGATCATCGACTTCCAGAACACCCAGTTCAAATTGGCCGAGCTGAAGACCGAGGCCACCATCGGCCGCGTCTTCTACAATGACTGCGTCACCCGTCACATCAATGGCGGCCTCGATCCGGTCACGGCCTCGATGGCCAAGTACTGGCTCTCCGACCTGCAGGGCAAAGTCGTCGACGAATGCCTTCAATTGCACGGCGGCTATGGCTACATGAATGAATATCCGATCGCCCGCATGTTCCGCGACGCTCGCGTCCAGCGCATCTACGGCGGCACCAACGAGATCATGAAATTGTTGATCGGACGCTCGCTCTGAGCAGCTCTCTTCAGCGAACCCAAGGAGCATGAAAATGGCCGAAGCTTATGTCTATGACGCCGTGCGCACGCCGCGCGGCAAGGGCAAGAAGGACGGATCGCTGCACGAGGTGCCGGCGGTGCGGCTCGCCGCCAGGACGCTCGAGGCACTGCGCGACCGCAATGGGCTGGACACCGGCACGGTCGACGACATCATCTTCGGCTGCGTCGACCCGGTCGGCGAGGCGGGCTCCGTCATTCCGCGCGCCGCCGCCTTCGAGGCCGGCTACGACACCAAGGCACCCGGCATGCAGATCTCGCGCTTCTGCGCCTCCGGCTTGGACGCCATCAATTTCGGCGCCGCCAAGATCGCGCAAGGCGCCGATGAAATCGTCATCGCCGGCGGCGTCGAATCGATGTCGCGCGTCGGCATGGGCATGTCCGGCGGCGCCTGGTTCATGGATCCTTCGGTCGGCCTGCCCGGCTGGTTCGTGCCGCAAGGCATTTCAGCCGACCTGATCGCCACCAAATACGGCTTCTCGCGCGACGACGTCGACGCCTACGCGGTCGAGAGCCAGAAGCGAGCCGCGAAATCCTGGGCCGATGGCCGCTTCAAGAACTCGGTCATCCCGATCAAGGACCAGAACGGTCTCACCATTCTCGACCATGACGAGCACATGCGGCCGTCGACCGACATGCAGTCGCTCGCCTCGCTCAACCCTTCCTTCGTCATGCCTGGCGAAATGGGCGGCTTCGATGCCGTGGCGGTGCAGAAGCACCCCGAGGTCGAGGAGGTCAACCATGTCCACCACGCCGGCAACTCGTCCGGCATCGTCGATGGCGCCGCCGCCGTGCTGCTCGGCTCGAAGAAGGCCGGCAAGGCCATGGGCCTGAAGCCGCGCGCGCGCATCCGCACCTTCGCCAACATCGGCTCCGAGCCGGTGCTGATGCTGACCGGCCCTGTCGACGTCACCGAGAAGCTGTTGAAGCGCGCCAAGATGAAGCTGTCGGATATCGACCTGTTCGAGCTCAACGAGGCCTTCGCTTCGGTGGTGCTGCGCTACATGCAGGCCTTCGAGATCCCGCACGACAAGATCAACGTCAATGGCGGCGCCATCGCCATGGGCCATCCGCTCGGCGCCACCGGCGCGATGATCTTCGGCACCGTGCTGGACGAACTCGAGCGCCGCGACTTGAACACCGCGCTGGTAACGCTCTGCATCGGTGCCGGCATGGGCACCGCAACCATCATCGAACGCGTCTGACGGGGAGAGAACGATGAGCTACACCAATTTCACCCTCGACACCGACGCCGACGGCATCGCGCTGGTCACCTGGAACAGCCCGGACCGCTCGATGAACGTCTTCACCGAAGAGGTGATGCGCGAGTTGAACGCCATCGTCGACAAGGTGGCCGGCGATGCCGCCATCAAGGGCGCCGTGATCACCTCCGGCAAGGACAGCTTCTCCGGTGGCGCCGACATCACCCTGCTGCAGAAGATGCTGACCAGCTTCGCCACTGACAAGGTCAAGGACGTCGAAAAGGCGACCAAGGCGCTGTTCGATAATGCCGGCATCATGACCGGCCTGTTCCGCAAGCTGGAAACCTGCGGCAAGCCATGGGTCTCGGCGATCAACGGCACCTGCATGGGCGGCGCCTTCGAAATGTCGCTGGCCTGCCATGGCCGCGTCGCCGCCGACTCCGACAAGGTCAGGATGGCGCTCCCCGAGGTGAAGATCGGCATCTTCCCCGGTGCCGGCGGCACCCAGCGCGTGCCGCGGCTGACCGACCAGCAACAGGCGTTGCAGATGCTGACCTCCGGCCAGACGCTGTCGCCGCAGAAGGCGAAGGCGATGGGCCTGATCCATGAGATCGCCGAACCGGCGAAGCTGGTCGAGACCGCGAAGGCGATGATCAGGAACGGCCTCAAGCCGGTGGCGCCGTGGGACGAGAAGGGCTTCAAGCTGCCCGGCGGGCCGGTTTATTCGGCGGCCGGCGCCAATTTGTGGCCGCCGGCCATCGCCATCCTGCGCCGCGAGACCCATGGCAATTACCCGGCCGCCGCGGCGATCCTCAAATGCGTCTATGAGGGCCTCCTGGTGCCCTTCGACACCGCGCTCAGGATCGAGCAGCGCTATTTCACCGAGATCATGCAGACGAAGGAAGCGGCGGCGATGATCCGCTCGCTGTTCGTGTCGCTGCAGGAGTTGAACAAGGGCGCACGCCGTCCGGCCGGCGTGCCGGACACCAAGTTCAGGAAGATCGGCATCCTCGGCGCCGGCTTCATGGGCGCGGGCATTGCCTATGTCACCGCCAAGGCCGGCATTCCGGTGGTTCTGCTCGACCGGGATATGGACTCGGCGCAGAAGGGCAAGGCGCATTCGGACAGCCTGGTCTCGGACCAGGTCAAGAAGGGCCGCGCCAAGCCCGAGGAGAAGGACAAGCTCCTGTCGCTGATCACGCCGACGGCGGACTATGCCGACCTCGCCGGCTGCGATCTCGTCGTCGAAGCGGTGTTCGAGGATTCCGCTGTCAAGAAAGCCGCCACCGAACAGGCGGAGGCCGTGCTCAAGTCGTCGGCGATCTTTGCCTCCAACACCTCGACCATCCCGATCACCGGTCTCGCCAAGAATTCGGCGCGGCCGAAGAATTTCATCGGCATCCACTTCTTCTCGCCGGTCGACAAGATGATGCTGGTCGAGATCATCCTGGGTAAGAAGACCGGCGACAAGGCGCTGGCCACGGCGATCGACTTCGTGCGCGCCATCAAGAAGACGCCGATCGTCGTCAACGACACGCGCGGCTTCTACGTCAACCGCTGCGTGCTGCGTTACATGTCGGAAGCCTACAAGATGCTGATCGAGGGCGTGCCCGCGCCGATGATCGAGAATGCGGCGAAGGCCGCCGGCATGCCGGTCGGTCCCTTGGCGCTGACCGACGAGACGGCCATTGACCTCGCCCAGAAGATCATGAAGCAGACCATCAGGGATATCGGCGACAAGGCCGTCGACCCCAGGCAGATGGCGCTGATCGACACAATGGTCGACGACCACGGCCGTTTCGGCCGCAAGAACGGCAAGGGTTTTTACGACTATCCGGCCAAGCCCGCCAAGAAGAAGCTCTGGCCCGGCCTCAAGGACCTCTATCCGCAGCTGGCACCCGAGAAGGTCGACTATGAGGAGCTGCAGCAACGTCTGCTCGTCACCATCGCGCTCGAAGCGGCGCGGGTGATGGAGGAAGGCATCGTCACCGATCCACGCGAGGCCGATGTCGGTTCGATCCTGGCCTTCGGCTTCGCGCCTTATACCGGTGGTGCGCTGTCCTATATCGACGGGATCGGCGCCAAGCAGTTCGTCAAGATCGCCAAGGGCCTGCAGAAGAAGTATGGCGCCGAGTTCAAGGCGCCCAAGCTGCTCCTCGACATGGCCGAGAAAGGTGAGACCTTCTACGAACGCTTCGATCCCTATGCCAAGGGCGATGTGAAGCAGGCAGCCTGATATCGCGCCATGTATGTCTGGGCGCGCATGGCGCGCATGCTGGCCACGGCGCGTAGCCGTGGCCCCTATGTGATGGCTGGTGAAGGCCGGCTGGCCTTTCGCTGCCTGCCGACCGACATCGACTTCAACGTCCATCTCAACAATGCGCGCTACATGATGCTGGCCGATCTCGGCCGCATCGACCTGTTCGTCCGTGCCGGCTTGATCAGGCTGGCGCGGAAGAATGGCTGGGCGCCGATGATGGGCGGGCTGCAGGTGGTCTATGCCCGCGAGATCAGGCTGTGGCGCCGTTTCGAGGTGGTGTCCTCGATCGAGACCTGGGAAGGCACCCAGGTCATCGGCAAACACCGTTTCGTCCTGGACAATGGCGAGACGGCCGCTTTGATCCTGACGACGGCCGGCGTCTACGACCGCAAGGCGCGCCGCTTCCTCGACATTGACGAGGTTGTCGCCGCACTTGGCCGGGCGGTGAACCCGCGTCCGCCGACAGAGGCGGAACGGATTTTCATGACCTCGCACCAAGGGCTGCGCGGTCTGGCCAAATCGTCCGGCTGATCAACCCGTCGATCGACTTTCCCAAGCCAGGTGCGGATGATACATTAGTTTTCGCTAACATAATGTTGGCGGAGGAGTAGTCATCATGCGTATGATGCTGAGAGTGTCCATCCCGGCCGAGGAGGGCAACAAGGCGATCAAGGAAGGCAGCATGGGCAAGTTCATCGAGCATACCCTGTCCGACCTCAAGCCGGAGGCTGCCTATTTTACCGCTGACGGTGGTTGGCGGACGGCCTACCTTTTCCTCGAGGTAAAGGACAGTTCGGACATGCCCTATGTCGCCGAGCGGTTCTTCTTCGCCTTCAATGCCACCGTCGAGATGATCCCGGTAATGAACGTCGACGAGCTGAAGAAGGGTCTGCCGAGGGCGATGGCGGCATTGGCCTGATAGCTTATCCGCGGCTTCGGCCATGACTGTGCCGTCATTGCGGCACACAGCTTTGTTCGTGATCCGCCGGCCACGCTGGTGGACAACGCAGCCGTTGCGCGTTAGACAGGAAGAGGCATTTTTTCCTGTTTCGAAGGAGAGCACGTCATGCTCTCGCACGACCGCGTCTGGGCTGCCATCGATGCTCTTGCCGAGCGCTATTCGCTTTCGGCGTCGGGTCTGGCAAGGCGCGCGGGACTGGATTCGACCGCCTTCAACAAATCGAAACGCCTGTCCTCGGACGGCCGGCCGCGCTGGCCTTCGACCGAATCGCTGGCCAAGATCATCGAGGCGACCGGCGCTTCGCTGGACGAATTCACGGGACTGATCGAAGGCCGGGGCGCATCGCCCGCCAGCCGGCGCGCCGTGCCGTTGCTCGGCTTTGCCCAGGCAGGCGCCGGCGGCTTCTTCGACGATGCCGGCTTTCCGGCGGGGCAGGGCTGGGAGCTCGTCGAATTGCCGGCGCAATCGACCGAAAGTTCCTATGCGCTGCAGGTGCAGGGCGATTCCATGCTGCCGCTCTACCGCAACGGCGACGTCCTCATCGTCGAGCCGGGCGCCGCCACGCGCAAGGGCGATCGCGTCGTCGTCAAGACGACATCAGGTGAGGTGATGGCCAAGGTGCTCGAGCGACAGACCGTCAAGTCGATCGCGCTGGTCTCGCTCAATCCGGAGCATCCGGATCGCGACATCCCAATGCGCGAGGTCGAATGGGTGGCGCGGATCGTCTGGGCAAGCCAATAGGTGCAACGGGTGCGACTTCCTCATCTTGTCCTGGCGGTTCTGATGGTTCCGGCGATGGCGGCACTGGTCGTTGCCGGCGGACGCACGCTGAAGGGCAGCGAAAGCACTGTTGCGTTGGACCAGATCGATCCCGGCGCCGATACGCTCCCCCAGGCTGACGCCGGGACGGTGCCGGAAGAACCTGCCACCTCCGCCATACCTGCATCGCAGCCGCCAAAGCCGGCGGTGCATTCGCGGGCGATCGATCCGGATGTCATCACGCCGCCAGAAATGCCCGCCGGGGAGCCCGAGCGGGTCGAGCCGCGCGCGCCGCTGAGCAAGCTGGCGCTCGCCGTGCCGCCCAAGCCGAAGATGCCCGACGACTGGCACGGCACAAAGCTGTTCCAGCCGGTCGCCCCGGCCGCCGGCCTGATCGAGGCGAAAGGCTATTCGGTCGCCATTTCCGGCATCGATGTCGTCGGGCAGGACGAGACCTGCACCACCGATGGCAAATCCTGGCCGTGCGGCGTCCGTGCCCGCACGGCATTCCGTTCCTTGCTGCGCGGCCGCGCGGTGGTTTGCCTGGTGCCGCCGGAAGGTGGTCGCGACCTGATTGCCGCGGAGTGCCGGATAGGCAAGCAGGATGTCGGTCAATGGCTGGTCGAAAACGGCTGGGCGCGCGCCGCCAAGGGCGGGCCCTATGTGGAAGCCGGTGACAAGGCACAAAGTGCGAAGAAAGGTATTTTCGGACCGGCGCCGAACCTAGCCGGCATCCCGGCGGCGCCGGCCGCCACCGCCCCGGCGCCTCAGGCGCCGGGTTCGATCCTGGAAGAGGATGGCGGCGTCCTCAAGCAAGCTGACCAGCCAACGCCTTCTGAATGAGCGAGCGGGTCTCGGTGACGCCGTAGAGCGCGGCGAAGGATCCGAAGCGTGGGCCGCGTTCCTGGCCAATCAGCACCTGATAGATCATCTGGAAGAAGGCGCCTGAAACGCCGGGGCCGCCTTCTGGGCTCTGCTTGGAATGATCCTGGTAGCGTTCGATCTTGCGCGCCACGTTGAGCGAGGCGTTCTGGATCGCCTCGCCGCCGGCGTCCGTCGGCAAGTCGGCAAGCGCCTTTTCGAGAGCCACCAGCGCTTCGCGTTCGACCTCGTCGGCCGGGCGAAAGGTCTTCGTCGGCTTCACGAAATCGTCGAAATAGCGGATCGCATAGCCCGTCAGCCGGTCGAGCTCGGGATGGGAGGCGGGGGTCACGCCCTGAACATGGCGCGAGATGAAGCCCCACAGCACATCCTTGTTTTGCGCATTGGAGGCGCTGACCAGGTTGAGCAGCAGCGAGAACGGCACCGGCATGTCGATGGCGGGCGGATTGCCGTCATGCATATGCCAGACCGGGTTGCCCAGCCGCTCCTTCCACTCTTGGCGGGGATAGGCCGCGAGGAAAGTGTAGTATTCGTCGACCGCCCGCGGGATGACGTCGAAATAGAGCTTCTTCGCCTGCCTGGGCCGCTGGTACATATAGAGCCCCAGGCTCTCGGTCGGCGCATAGGTTAGCCATTCGTCGATGGTCAGGCCGTTGCCCTTCGACTTGGAGATCTTCTGGCCGTTCTCGTCGAGGAACAACTCGTAGACGAAATGCTCCGGCGCCCGCCCGCCCAGTATGTTGCAGATGCGGTCATAGACCACCGCATTGGTCTGGTGGTCCTTGCCGAACATCTCGAAATCGACGCCGAGGGCCGCCCAGCGCATGCCGAAATCCGGCTTCCACTGCAGCTTCACTCTGCCGCCGGTGACCGGCAGCGTGGTTTCGGTGCCTTCATCGTCGAAGGTGATGGTGCCGGCCTTGGCGTCGACATGCTTCATGGGAACGTAAAGCACGCGCCCGCTCTTCGGCGAAATCGGCAGGAAGGGGCTGTATGTCGCCTGCCGCTCCGGCCCGAGCGTCGGCAACATCACCGCCATGATCTGGTCGTAGCGTTCGGCGGCGCGCAACAGCATCGCATCGAAGCGGCCTGACTTGTAATATTGCGTCGCGCTGGCGAATTCGTAGTCGAAGCCGAACGTGTCGAGGAAGCGGCAGAGCATCGCATTGTTGTGGTCGGCGAAGCTCGCAAAGTCGCCGCCGAAGGGGTTGGGCACCGATGACAGCGGCTTGTGCAGATACGGCTCGAGCGCCGCTCGATCCGGCACGCTGTCGGGTATCTTGCGCATGCCGTCCATGTCGTCCGAAAAACACAGCAGCTTGGTCGCGACCTTGTCCTGCGTCAGCACGCGGAACGCATGGCGCACCATGGAGGTGCGCGCCACTTCGCCGAACGTGCCGATATGCGGCAGGCCCGACGGTCCATAGCCGGTTTCGAACAGGATCGTTTCGGGAAAGTCGGCGCCCTTGTAGCGTTCGATGATTTTTTTGGCTTCCTCGAACGGCCACGCCTTGCTCTCGGCCGCCGCCGCCAGCAGTTCGGGATTGAGATCGATGATGTTTGATCCCGCCATGGTCCTGTTTTCCAAAATTATTCGCCGCTCGGGCTGCAAGTGTCGATTTTCAACCGGTCTCTAGGCGCGCATGGCCGGAGCGTCAACGCGTGGGGCGCTTTTTCCTTGCGGCCTCAGGCTCCCCTTCCTACCTTCGAAGCCCGTCCAAGGAGTAAAGAATGCCGTCGCCCACCCCGCACGAAGCGCTGATCTACCTGATGGTCATCACATCGGCCTCCGACCGTGACATGACCGATGTCGAACTGGCCAGGATCGGCGAGGTCGTCCGCTCGTGGCCGGTGTTCGAGGATTTCAAGCAGGACCGGCTGGTTGCCGTGGCTCAGGCTTGTCAGAAGCTGTTGCATGAAAAGGATGGCCTGGAGGGTGTCCTCACCCAGGTTGCCGAGGCGCTGCCGGAGCGATTGCGCGACACCGCCTATGCGGCGGCCTTCGAAGTGGCTGCCATCGATCTCGAAATGCGCATGGAGGAAGTGCGGGTGCTGCAGTTGATCCGCCGCCAGCTCGATCTCGACACGTTGACCGTGGCGGCCATCGGCCGTGCGGCCAAGGCGCGGCTTCGCACGCTCACCTGAAGGCGAGCATTACGCCGGATCAGAAAAAAGCTGACCGGGCCGGATCAGAAAAAGCTGACCGGGCCGGATCAGAAAAAGCTGACCGGGAAATAGCGCAGGTAGAATTCGGCGAAGGTGCCTTTCATCGAAATCTCCTGCAGCGCGTAGTCGAGGGCCGCGGCCAGTGCCGGATTGTCCGCTCGCGTGGCGATCGCCATGCCGGTGCCCAGATATTCGGGCGCCAGATAGGGGCCGCCGGCAAAGCGGCAGCAGCCGGCCGCGTCGGAGCCGCCGAGCCAGAAGGCGAAGCGCATGCCATCACCGAAGGCCGCATCGATCTTGCCGGCCTTCAGATCGCCATAGAGGGCTTCCGGCTTGTCGAAGGGAACCACCTGGACCGTGCTGAAATAGTCGCGCAGCATGCGTTCATGCGCCGAGCCTGATATCACCCCGACGCGCTTGCCGTGCAATTTATCGAAGATCGGTTCCGCCAGCGCCTTGTTCTTCGGCATGATGAAGCGCGCCGGGAACTGCAGGTAGGCGCGCGAGAAGGCGTATGTCTGGCGCGACTGCGGCGTTGCGGCAATGCCGGCGATGATCGCTTCGCCTTCGCCTTTCCCGATCGCGCCTTGAAGCTCCGCCCAGGGCAGCGCCTGGATCTGGCACTTGTCGACGATGCCGAGCTCCGCGCAGATGGCGCGCGCCAGGTCGATATGGAAACCCGACAGCTTTCCCGCGCCGTCGAGGAAATTGAAGGGCGGAAAATCCGTGGTCGTCAGGAACCGCAGCCGCGGCAGTGCCGAAAGGTCCGGCTTGGGCAGCCGCTCCTTGGCGTCCCACAGCACCGGTACCTGGGGCTCCGCGCGTGCTCCGGGAATCCAAGCCAATGCCGCAATGAGCGCCACTGCCAGGACCTGGAACCTCCATTGGAACGCCACAATAGAACTCCCCGCACCGTGCTCGTGCCGGTTTTGGTACGAAAATGGTACAGGCACAATGCTTTTTGATTTCAACGCTTCGATTTCAGGATATGATTCGCTGAGTTTGCAAACAAGCGGTGGCTGCCCTGGTGGGGTACCAGGGTCGAGAACCACAACCGGAAGCGGGCGCTTTGCAATCCGTGGTCAGTGGCAAAGTGCCAGCAAGGCGCGGACCATGGGCTTTAATGCATGAGGCAACATGGGGTTGATGTTGCGATGAGTCAGTTCGATCGGACGCTGGAATACATAGACCAACTGCAGCACGCCGCGACGGCGGCCGCGGTCTGCGAGAAACTGTTGGGCGTAACATCGGAGTTCGGCCTGACCGCGCTGATGGCCGGAACCGTTCCGAAGCCGGGCACGCCGACGGGTCAGCAAAAGCAGCATGTGCTGCTTTGCGATTGGCCGGTCGAATGGCTGGAGCGCTATGTGGCGCGCAACTATGTCGATCACGATCCCGTCGTCAGTCACATGAAGCAGTTGCAGGCGCCGTTCCAGTGGCGTGAAGCCGCCCAGGGCCTTCGCATCGACAAGAACAGTGGCGAAGTGATGGGCGACGCCGGTGCCTTCAAGCTGCGTGACGGGCTCGCCTTCCCTCTGATCACGCTTGACGGTGAGATCGTCATGGTGTCCCTGGGGGGCGAGGCCGTGGAACTGTCGGCGGCCGAGTTCGGCCTTGTCTCGCTGGTCTCGACCTATGCGGTCGGCCGCGCCATGCAACTCCACACCATGGCCGGCAAGATAATCGACCATATCGAATTGACGCCGCGCGAACGCGAGTGCCTGCAATGGGCCGCCGTCGGCAAGTCCGAATGGGAGATTTCGCAAATCCTCGGCATCTCCGAGCACACGTCGGAGAAACATCTTCTTAACGCCAAAAGCAAACTCGGTGCCGTCAACCGGGTGCAGGCAGTCGCCGAGGCGATACGGCGCGGCTACATTAGCTAGGTCGGCCGTGCCGGCCTAGCACTTTTCGCCTACGTGATCACGCAATTTTCGCATCGAAGCACGGCCGTATCTTCCCCTGAAACACAGGAGACTACGGAATGCTTTTTTGTCTTTCGACCAAGGAATTGATGGAACGCCCCGATCTCTGGGAGGCCGTCCATCGGCTGCGCTATCAGATATTCGTCGAGGAAATGGGATGGGAGGACCTACGGCGCCCCGACGGATTTGAGGTCGACCAGTTCGATCATGACGAGGCGGTGCATCAGATCGTCATCAGGGGCAATGAAGTCGCGGGCTATCAGAGGATGTTGCCGACCACGCGGCCGCATCTGCTGACCGAGGTGTTGACCGATCTCTCCGAGGGAACGCCGCCGGCGGGTCCCAACATCTGGGAGTTGACCCGCTATGCGGTGGCTCCGGGTTTTCGCGATGGCCGGCGCGGCGTCTCGACCGTCGGCACGGAGTTGATAGCCGGTTTCGTCGAGTGGGGTCTGAAGCGCGGCGTCGACAAGGTGATCATCGAGTTCGAGCCGATGTGGGTGCTGCGCGCGTTGCAACTGCACTTCCTGGCGACGCCGCTCGGCTATCAGCGCACCTATGGCACCCAGCAGGTCGTGGCGACGCTGCTCACCTTCAACGAGCACACGCTGGACGTGGTGCGGTCGCGCCGCAATCATCATGCGCCCGTTCTGGCCAGGGGATATCCCGACATGTTCGGCCAAAGGAGGGCATCATGAACGCGCACCCGCAGCCTGAACTGCGCAACCACGCTCTGATCGTCACCGTATCGTCGAATGACGGCCGGCCGGTGCTCGATAGAAGGGCCTATGAGAGCCTTGCCACGACGTTCCACGAAGCCGCCGAGAACGACGAGGTGCGGGTCGTCGTGCTGCGCGGCCTGGCGGGCTGTTTCTGCCTTGGCGGCGACTTTTCCGAATTCCTGGATGCCACCAAGCATCAGAAGCTGATCGCCGCCGTCACCGACATGTTCCGCATGCTGGCGACGTTTCCGAAGCCCATCCTGGCCTGTGTCGACGGCGACGCCGTCGGCGTCGGTTGCACCATCCTGTTCCATTGCGACATGGTGATCGCGTCGGAAAAAAGCACGTTCCGGGTGCCGTTCGTCGATTTCGGCCTGGTGCCGGACGCGGCGACCAGCATCCTGGCGCCGCAGAAGCTCGGCTATGCCGGAGCTTTCCGCTTCTTCTGCCTCGGCGACACGCTCCGTGCCGAAGACGCCAGGGCGCTCGGCCTCGTCGCAGAGATCGTCCCGGAAGGCAGCGTCGAGGAGGCGACGCTCGGCCGGGCAAGACAATTGGCCAAAAAGCCGGTTGCGGCGTTGCTGCAGACGCGCGGCTTGCTCAAGGGCAACACCACGGCACTTTGCGAGCGCATCGATGAGGAGATATCGCTGTTCCAGCAGGCGCTGCAGGACGACGCCACGCTGCGACGGTTGCAGCGGATCGCGCGCCTGGCGGCCTAGAGCCGCTCGGCTGAGGAAAGAGGACATCCATCAACTGCGCCGCGCTGGCTTTGGCCGCGCGGCGCCAAAGCGTCAGTCCTGCTTGCCCAGGAATGACGGCCCTTCGCCGATGATCTTCTTGTCTTCCTTGCCGACGACATCGAGATCGCGCCCCTCGTAGGGCAGCGACAGGAGGATGCGACGCATCACCGCCAGCCGCGCGCGGCGCTTGTCGTTGGCCCGCACGATGATCCATGGCGCGAACTCCTTGTGGGTGCGCTCGAACATGCTGTCGCGCGCCTTGGTGTAATCGTCCCACTTGGTGATGCCGGCAATGTCTATCGGCGAGAACTTCCAGCTCTTCAGGGGGCTGTAGCGGCGATCGTGAAAGCGCTCGAGCTGCGTCTCCTGGCCGATGTTCAGCCAGAATTTGAAGAAATGGATGCCGTCATTGACGATCATTCGTTCGAAATGCGGCGTCTCGTCGAGAAACTTCTCATGCTGTTCGGGGGTGCAAAAACCCATCACTGGCTCGACGCCGGCGCGGTTGTACCAGGAGCGGTCGAAAGTGACGAATTCGCCCGACGTCGGGAAATGGTCGGCATAGCGCTGGTAGTACCATTGCCCCAGCTCCGTCGGGGTTGGTTTGGTCAGCGCGACGTTGCGCGCCGTGCGCGGGTTGAGGTACTGGCGCACCACGAAGATCGTACCGCCCTTGCCGGCAGCGTCACGCCCCTCGAACAGCGCCATCACCCGCTTGCCGGTCGCCTGCAGCCAGGCTTGCGCCTTGACCAGCTCGATCTGCAATTTCTCGAGCGTCTCGTCATACTCTTCGCTTTTCATCTTCTTGTCGTAGGGATACCCGCCCGCGGTCAGCTTGTTCTCCTCGACCCAGTCCGGAAGCTCGGGATTCTCGATATCGAACTCCCGTTTCTTGCCGCCGATCTTGATGTTCAGCGGACCAGAAGTTGGCGTGACGGAATTTTCCTTGGCGTTTTTCATGCAGACGAACCCTTTTAAGTGTCTGGACTCATGCTATTGGGAGCCACTACAGGCCGCATGTCCATTTGGACGCGCAAACGACGCTGTAGCACTTTTGATTTGCGGTCCAGCGGAAGTTTCCGTCGCCGTGTGACCGGTGGAGGTTGGGCGCGCGAATGACTGACCTGGGCGCGGAACAGAAAGGCACGGGGCAAGCCATGGCCGCCCGGCTGTGGAACAGCCGCTGGCTGCTTGCGGCCGGGGTCGTGGCGGTTCTGATCGCCTATGGCTTCGCGGGTATTTCCGCCTACGTGCTGGTACCGGCTCTGCTGCTGTTGCTGGCGGCGGCAATATTGCCGGCGGCCGGTGTGCGCCATTCCGCCGAGAGCGTCGGGGCAATCGAGGCGATGGGCTTGCAGCGCCTGTCGGGGGAATATCTCGCGGCCGCCGTCGCCGATCCGCTCATCATCTTCGACCAGGCCGCCACCATCGTCCACGCCAACGCCGCCGCCTTTGCCGCCTTTGGCGGCATCGCGCCCGGCATATCGCTGCCGCTGAAATTCCGGGCGCCGGAAATGCAGGCGCTGCTGGACAGTGTGCTGTCGGGAACCGTCGCCTCGGATGTTGTCGATTACACCGAGAAACTGCCTGTCGAACGGGCCTACCGGGTCAGCGCGTCATCGGTCGGGCATGGCACCGACCTCTATGTGCTGGTCTTCAAGGACCAGAGCGAGGCGCGACGCATAGACCGCATGCGCGCCGACTTCATCGCCAACGCCAGTCACGAGTTGCGCACCCCGCTGGCCTCGATCGCGGGTTTCATCGAGACGCTGCGCGGACCGGCCCGCAACGATCCGGCGGCGCGCGAGCAGTTCCTCCAGATCATGCAGAACCAGACCGGCCGCATGGCGCGCCTGATCGACGATCTGCTGTCGCTGTCGCGGCTGGAGATGAAGCCCTATCTGAGACCGGGAACCGAAGTCGATCTGCGCCAGACCGTCGACAGCGTCATCGATTCGCTCGGACCGCTCGCCCGGGAAAACAATGTCGCCATCGAGCGCGATTTCGCCAAGGGGCCGCTCGATGTGCCGGGCGATCGCGACGAGTTGTTCCAGGTCTTCGAGAACCTTTTGGAAAACGCCTGCAAATACGGCCAGTCGGGCGGCCGCGTCGTGGTGTCGATCGCGCGCGGCGATGACGGTTCCGAACCAGGCATCGACGTGACGATCCGGGATTTCGGCCCCGGCATCCCCGAGGAACATATCCCGCGCATCACCGAACGCTTCTATCGTATCGATGTCGAGACCAGCCGGACCCAGAAAGGCACGGGACTTGGCCTGTCGATCGTCAAGCACATTCTGACGCGTCACAACGCAAGGCTGACGATCCGGTCCGAGGTCGGCAAGGGCGCCGCGTTCTCAGTCCATTTGCCGGCGCACTGATACTGCCCTAGTTTTCCACGGGACCGTTTCTTTTTTCTGTCATCCGGTTAGCGTATCAGCGGGGATTCGAGGAAACGACTCAAAATCAAGACACCCCGTGGGAAGGCATTTCGTCCATGCAGTCCGTTCACACAATGAGCGCCTTTGACGAGGAACTGAAATATCTCTCCAAGCGCATCGCCGCCATGGGCGGCCATGCCGAGCGCATGGTCGAGCAGGCGGTCGCCGCCTTGGTCAATGCCGATCCGGGATTGGCCCAGAAGGTCATTCGCGATGACCTCGTGCTGGATGAGGGGCAGCGTGAGATCGACGACAAGGCGATCATCATCATCGCCAAGCGCCAGCCGATGGCGACGGACCTGCGCGAGATCGTCGGCGCCATCCGCATTTCGGCCGACCTCGAGCGGGTCGGCGACCTCGGTAAGAACGTCGCCAAGCGGGTGGTCGCCGTCATCGACGGCCGTCAGCCGACCAGCCTTTTCCGCGGCCTGGAGGCTCTGGCCAACCTGGCGCTGACCCAGCTGAAGGAAGTTCTCGACGTCTATGCGTCGCGTTCGGTCGACAAGATCGGCTTCGTGCGCGACCGAGACGACCAGATCGATGCCATGTACACGTCGCTGTTTCGCGAATTGCTGACCTACATGATGGAAGATCCGCGCAACATCACGCCCTGTACGCATCTGCTGTTCTGCGCCAAGAACATCGAGCGTATCGGCGATCATGCCACCAACATCGCCGAGACCATCTACTACATCGTCACCGGCGACCAGATGCCGCCCGATCGGCCGAAAAGCGACAAGACGGACAAGATCGGCCTCCCCGCGGCGCTGCCGGTGAAGTGAACGCACGTCCTCTCGAACGCTTGATCATATTGCGCTAAACTACCCCGAGATAAGCTTGGTTCCCTGGGGAAGGCAACGCTTTCGGAGGCCGCGATGGAATATGTCCGGGAGTTCAAGCCCTCGCCGCCGACATCGGGCATCATTGCCTGCGGTGTCTATACCGCCGGGCGCCGCATCGCCGATATTCCAATCGAGGAAGCCGGCGATTGGGCCAAGAAATCGGGACACGTCGTCTGGATCGGGCTGCTTGAACCCGACCGTGAACTTCTGCTGCGCGTCCAGGCACAGTTTCATCTGCATGAGCTGGCGATCGAGGATGCCGAGCATCCGCACCAGCGGCCAAAGATCGAGCAATATGGCGATGCGCTGTTCATCGTCGCCCGCACGGCGCAGCTGATCGACGGGCGCGTCACCTTCGGCGAGACTCATCTGTTTGTCGGCTCAGGCTACATCGTCAGCGTCAGGCACGGCCCGTCGACATCCTATGCCGCCGTGCGCCAGCACTGGGAAAGCTGCCCGCACTCGCTGGCCAAGGGCGAGGATTTCGTCCTTTACGCCATTCTCGACTTCATCGTCGACAACTACATGCCCGTGCTCGAGCAGATCGAGGACGAGGTCGAGGCGATCGAGGACAAGGTCCTGCTGAAGCCGATGACCGGCCCCGATATCGAACGGCTTTACATGCTGCGCCGCGACCTCTTGCGCCTGCGCAATGCGGCATTGCCCCTGGTGGAAGTCTGCCGCCGGCTGACCAGCGCCGAGCTGCCGCAGATCCATTCGGCCATGCACCCGCTGTTCCGCGACGTGACGGATCACATCCGCACCGTCCAGGAGAAAATCGACAGTCTGCGCGAGGTGCTGGCCTTCGCCTTCGAGGCCAGTCTCCTGGTCGGCCAGAGCCAGGAAACGGCGATCTCCAAGAAACTCGCCTCGTGGGCGGCCATCCTGGCGGTGCCAACCGCATTCGCCGGTATCTACGGCATGAACTTTACCGACATGCCCGAGCTGAAGATGGAATATGGCTACCCGATGGTGCTGGCCACCATCGCGCTGATCTGCTGCTTCCTGTATTGGCGGTTCAGGAAGAACGGCTGGCTGTGAAAGAGCAAATAGCGAATAGGGGAAAGACTGCATTGCCCCCTCGCGGAAGCTCAATCAGTGGCTATTCCCTATCGGTTCCTGCGCCGCTCCGCCGCTGGCTGGAACGCCACGCGGGCATGGTACTTGCAGTAGGGACCGGTCTCGGCGGCTTCGTTGCCGCAGAAATTGAAGTCCTCCGAAAGCGGATCACCGTTCGGCCATTTGCAGGTGCGCTCGGTCAGTTCGACGAGCTGCAGATGCCGTGAGATCGGTACCACGACGTTCTCGACCGGGCGAATGTAGTGTCTTGCTACAGGTTCGGCGTCGAATTGCGTCTGAAGGGCCGTCGCGCCGATCGAAGTCGTGACATGACGTGCCGTGGTCGCGGCGCGTGCCACCGACTTCTGGACGGTCGATCCTTGCGATGCCTTCTTCTGGCGTGCCGGCGTCGCCGTCGCACGGCCGCGGCCCGACAGTTTCAGCCGGTGCACCTTACCGATGACCGCGTTGCGGCTGACCCCTCCAAGCTGAGCGGCAATCTGGCTTGCGCTCAGACCCTCCGACCACAGTTTTCTCAAGAGTTCTACCCGCTCGTCAGTCCAGTTCATGACCGCGCTCCTCATAAGCGTGCGGCAATCAGAATCCTTTCCCGACCCAGCACCACTGCTGGGGCAGACACCACATATATCTGGTGATTAGGTCCGCCGCACGAAATCTAGTTATTTCTCGACTACAACTACTCTATGCGCTGACTCGGTGACAAGAGTCCCAAGTGCAACACGAATCGGTTTTTTCGGTTTTCCCCAACTTGCCCGGTCGCTCATGAGCCGGCGTCGCGTCAGGGGGCTTGCCGCGCGCCACTACGCGACGTTTTCGTTGACTTCATGACCGAAAAACACGATAAGCCACAGAAGGCCGCCGCTTTGGCGGCTTTTTTGATTTTCCGGTACCGGAGACGCATATAATGAGCGGTTCGGCGCTTTACGAGACCTTTGCTCGCGCACCCCTGGCCTTCGACCATGGGGAAGGCACCTGGCTGGTTACCGACAAGGGCGAGCGATATCTCGATTTCGCCGGCGGCATAGCTGTCAATTCGCTTGGCCACGGCCATCCTCATCTGGTCGCGGCCCTTACCGAACAGGCGGCGAAGCTCTGGCACGTCTCCAATCTCTATGAGATCCCGGGGCAGAGCCGGCTTGGCGAACGATTGGCTGATGCCACCTTCGCCGACAAGGTGTTCTTCACCAATTCCGGCGCCGAGGCGCTGGAATGCGCGATCAAGACGGCGCGGCGCTACCACTTCGTCAAGGGACATCCCGAGCGCTTCCGCATCATCACCTTCGAAGGCGCCTTCCATGGCCGCACGCTGGCGACCATCGCGGCCGGCGGCCAGTACAAATATCTCGAGGGCTTCGGACCCAAGGTCGAAGGCTTCGATCAGGTCGGCTTCGACGACATCGACGCCGCTGAAAAAGCGATCACGCCCGAGACCGCCGCGATCCTGATCGAGCCGGTGCAGGGCGAGGGCGGCATCCGCCCGGTACCGACACAGTCGTTGAAGCGTCTGCGGCAGCTCTGCGAGCAGCACGGCCTGTTGTTGATCTACGATGAGGTTCAGTGCGGCATTGGCCGTACCGGCAAGCTGTTCGCGCATGAGTGGTCGGGTGTGACGCCCGACATCATGGCAATCGCCAAGGGCATTGGCGGCGGCTTCCCGATGGGCGCCTGCCTTGCCACCGATGAAGCGGCCGTCGGCATGACCGCCGGCGTGCACGGCACCACGTTCGGCGGCAATCCGCTGGCAATGGCGGTCGGCAACGCCGTCCTCGACGTCGTGCTGGAAGATGGATTTCTCGAGGATGTCCAGCGCAAGGCGCTGCTGATGAAGCAGGGGCTTGCGTCGGTAGCCGACGAATTCCCCGAGGTGATGGAGGATATCAGGGGCACCGGGCTGATGCTCGGCCTCAAATGCGCGATGCCCAACGGCAAGGTGAACATGGCGCTGCGCGACCAGCATTTGCTGGCGGTTCCGGCCGGCGACAACGTCATTCGCCTGCTGCCGCCGCTGACCGTCACCGATGCCGAGATTCACGAAGCGCTCGGCCGCATCCGCGCCGGCGCCAAGGGCCTGTCGGAGGCCATTGCCTCCGCCGCCGCGAAGTAATCCGGAACCATTCCTGATGTCAGTTCGCCATTTCACCGATCTTTCCACCGTTTCCGAAGGCGATTTGCGCTTCATGCTGGATGATGCGGTGACGCGAAAGGCGCGTCTCAGGGCCGGCGAGCGGACCAAGCCGCTCGAAGGCAAGGTGCTGGCCATGATCTTCGACAAACCGTCGACGCGCACGCGCGTTTCTTTCGACGTCGGCATGCGCCAGCTTGGCGGCGAGACCATCATGTTAACCGGCACCGAGATGCAGCTCGGCCGCTCCGAGACCATCGCCGACACCGCCAAGGTGCTGTCGCGCTATGTCGACGCCATCATGATCCGCACCACCTCGCACGAGCGGCTGCTAGAGTTGACCGAGAATGCCACCGTTCCGGTGATCAACGGGCTGACCGACGACACCCACCCCTGCCAGCTGATGGCCGACATCATGACTTTCGAGGAGCATCGCGGTCCGGTGGCCGGCAAGACCATTGCCTGGACCGGCGACGGCAACAACGTGCTACACTCGCTGCTCGAGGCCTCGGCACGGTTCCGCTTCAATCTCAACGTCGCCGTACCCGAAGGCAGCGAACCGGCGCAGAAGCATGTCGACTGGTCCAAGGCGCATGGCGGCAAGCTGCATTTCACCCGCTCGCCCGAAGAAGCCGTCGACCAGGCCGACTGCATCGTCACCGACTGCTGGGTGTCGATGGGCCAGGAACACCGTGCCCGCGGCCACAATGTCTTCTCGCCCTATCAGGTCAACGCGGCGCTGATGGCCAAGGCAAAGCCCGACGCCCTGTTCATGCATTGCCTGCCGGCCCATCGCGGTGAGGAGGTGACCGACGAGGTCATCGACGGACCGCATTCGGTGGTCTTCGACGAGGCCGAAAACCGGCTGCACGCCCAGAAGGCCGTGCTTGCCTGGTGTCTCGGTGCTTGATGTGTCTTGTTGCTTGATATGTCTTGGCGCCTGAAATGCCCAGGCGCTTGATCTGCGGGGGCGCGATGCCTATCTGCGCCGCATCACGCAAATCAAGCGCGTTTGGACGCATGTGCCCACCAGGGCCGCATGGCCGCGCCCTGGAGCTTTGTCATGTTGGAAAGCCATCAAGTGACTGAACATCACCCCAAACTCGGCGAGTTCGGCTACGCCGGCGACGATCACGTCGTTCCCTTCGAAGTCGGTCCGCTCGACGTGCGTGGCCGCACGGTGCAGCTCGGGCCGATGCTCGACGCCATCCTTGGCCGCCACGACTATCCCGAGCCGGTCGCCCGCCTGCTGGCGGAAGCCTGTGTGCTGACGGTGCTGCTCGGCACCTCGCTCAAGTTCGAAGGCAAGTTCATCCTGCAGACCCGTACCGACGGGCCTGTCGACATGCTGGTCGCGGACTTTTCCACGCCCTCGGCGCTGCGCGCCTATGCGCGTTTCGACGCGGATCGGCTCGAAGCGCTGGTCGCGGCCGGCGAGACCTCGCAGCAAACGCTGCTTGGCAGCGGCGTGCTGGCGCTGACCATCGATCAGGGCGCCCATACGCAGCGCTATCAGGGCATCGTCCAGCTCGACGGCGAAACGCTGGAAGACGCGGCGCGCACCTATTTCCGCCAGTCGGAACAGATCCCGACGGATATCAGGCTCTCGGTCGCCAAGCTGCTGACGCCCGGTATCGGCGGTGCGCGCGAGCAGTGGCGCGCCGGCGGCATACTGGCGCAGTTCCTGCCGCAATCGCCCGAGCGCATGCGCGTCCCGGACCTGCCGGGTGGCGATGGCGATCCGCGCGAGGAAGTCCACGATCCGGCCGATAATTCCTGGCAGGAACTCCTCGCCTTGCTGGGCACCATCGAGCCGACCGAGCTGATCGACCCGACCATCGGCGCCGAGCGGCTGCTCTATCGCTTGTTCCACGAGCATGGCGTGCGCGTCTTCGGCGGCGTCCCGGTCACCGACCAGTGCTCGTGCTCCAGGGACAAGATCCGCGATATCCTCGAAGGCTTCTCCGCGCAGGAGATCAAGGACAGCACCGAGGATGGCGGCATCCACGTCGCCTGCGAGTTCTGCTCGACCCAGTACGACTTCGATCCGGCCGAGTTTGCGGCTCAGTAAAGCTAGTCCCTTCTCCCCGTCACTATACGGGGAGAAGGTGCCGGCAGGCGGATGAGGGGCAGCGCCAGCGTTAGTACAGGAGCTCCTTGGCTCTATCTGAAGAAATTCTCGCAAGCTCGGCGCTGCCCTCATTGTCCTGCCGGACGGTCGTCACTCGAAAAGCCAAGCAATTGGCTTTTCGTCCGCTTCGCGGACCATTCCTCAACTCCCCCGTATAGTGACGGGAGAAAAGACGCTAATTCACCGTGCGCCTTGTCCCCGGCAGATCGAGCGAGAAGGCGGGGATGGCGATGTCGAAGGTCTCGCCGCGCTTGTTGCGCATCGTGTAGCGTCCGACCATGATCCCGGACGGTGTCGAGAGCGGGCAGCCGGACGTGTATTGATAGCTGTCGCCGGGATTGAGTTCCGGCTGGTCGCCGACAACGCCCGGCCCGCGCACTTCCTCGACCCGGCCGGCGCCATCGGTGATGTGCCAATAGCGCGACAACAACTGCACGAACTCGTCCGACTGGTTGTCGATCGTTATCTGATAGCCCCAGACATAGCGGTTCTCCGAGGGATCCGAACGGTCCTCGAGATAGAACGGCCTGACCTGCACTTCGATGTTGCGCGTCACGGCGCGGTACATGAGCGGCTCCAAAACAACCCGATGACTTTCAGCGCTCCCGGTGAGCAGGTCAACGTGCGCGTCTTGTCGCGGCTGACCTTGAACCGCAGGTGCCGGCAAAGAATGTCATTTAAGTGACACACGACAATGGTGGTGTGCACGAACCGGGCGACTCGGCGCTCTGTCGAACTGTTGAAAACGGCCACGATGCCGGCCGCCTTTCCGGAGTGACCAGATCTCGATGGAACTCACCTTCATAGCCGCCTCGCTTTCGACCGCACTCATCCTTTCAAACGCCGCCAGCATTTCGCTCGCCGCTTCACAGCTGAAACGGCGCAACACGATCGCCCCGCCAGCCGGCAAGCCGCAACCGGTCTCGATCGTCGTCCCGTCGCGGGGCGTCGAGCCGTTCACGCATGAGACGCTGGAACGCGCCTTCGCCCTCGACTGGCCACGCTACGAACTGATCTTCTGCGTCGCCCATCCCGACGATCCGGTGGTCAAACTGATAAACAGGGCGATTGCCCGGTTTCCCAAGGTGCCGGCCCGGCTGCTGATCGGTGACGACCGCGTCAGCGCCAATCCAAAGCTCAACAATTGCGTCAAGGGTTGGGAAGCGGCACGCCACAACTGGGTCATCCTTGCCGATTCCAACGTCCTGATGCCGAGGAACTATGTCGAGCACATGATGGCGGCATGGCGGCCCGACACCGGCCTTGTCTGCTCGACGCCGATCGGCTCGCGGCCCGAGGGTTTCTGGGCCGATGTCGAATGCGCCTTCCTTAACACATTGCAGGCCCGCTGGCAGTATGCCGGCGAGGCGCTCGGCCTCGGCTTTGCCCAGGGCAAGAGCATGCTGTGGAACAAGCCGATGCTGGATGCCAATGGCGGCATTCGGGCGCTGGCCGCCGAGATCGCCGAGGACGCTGCCGCCACCAAGCTGGTGAACGGCCTCGGCTTGCGCGTCAATCTCGTTGCCGCGCCCTTCGAGCAGCCGCTCGGCCAGCGCACGCTTGGCGAGATCTGGTCGCGTCAGGCCCGCTGGGCGCGCCTGCGCCGCGTCACCTTCCCGCTGTTCTTCGCGCCCGAAATCCTGACCGGCGCGGCGGTGCCTCTCGCGCTTGCCCTGGTTGCTGCGGCGAGCGCCGGCATCAGCCTCTGGGCAACCGCGATTGCCGTGTTGGCGGCCTTCTACCTTCCGGAGTGCGCACTGGCCTTGTCCAAGGGCTGGTACCTGTCGCCGCGCATGGTCGCGGCCATGATTGCGCGGGACGTGATGCTCCCAACCCTCTGGGCGCGCGGCTGGCTCGGCGGCGCCGTCGACTGGCGCGGCAACGTAATGACCATCCGCACCAAGGCGGCCGAACTGGAGGAGACGCCGTCGCGCGCCTGATCGCCGCGACCGACGCTCCCAAACAGCCTATTTGGCGGTCTTCAGCGCCTGCGCGATGTCTTCCAGCAGGTCGTCGGCGTCCTCCAGGCCGACCGACAGCCTGAGCGTCCCTGGCCCGATGCCGAGTTCGGCGCGGGCCTCGTCGCTCAGGTTCTTGTGCGTCGTCGTCGCCGGATGGGTGATCAGGCTCTTGGCATCGCCGAGATTGTTCGAGATCAGCACGATGTCGAGGGCGTTCTGCAGCGCGAAGGCCGCCGGCTTGCCGCCCTTGACGTCGAGGCAGATCAGCGTCGAGCCGCCCGACATCTGCTTCTTGACGATGGCGGCCTGCGGATGGTCGGCGCGGCCGGGATAGATGACGCGGGCGATCTGCGGCTGCTCGGCCAGGAAGTCGGCGATCCTGCCGGCGCTTTCCGTCTGCTGGCGCACGCGCAGCGGCAGCGTTTCGAGCCCCTTCAGCAAGGTCCAGGCATTGAACGGCGACAGGCTGGGGCCGGTGTGGCGGAAATAGTCGTGCAGGTTTTCGTCGATCCACTTCTTGTCCGACAGGATGACGCCGCCGAGGCAACGGCCCTGGCCGTCAATATGCTTGGTGGCCGAGTAGACGACGATGTGCGCACCAAGCTGCAACGGCTTCTGCTGCAGCGGCGTGGCGAAGACATTGTCGACGACAAGCCGCGCGCCGATCGAATTGGCAAGCGAGGCGACGGCTGATATGTCGACGACTTCCAGCGTCGGATTGGTCGGGCTTTCCAGGAAGAACAGCTTGGTGTTCGGCCTGACCGCCTTTTCCCAATTGGCGATATCGGTGCCGTCGACCAAGGTCGCCTCGATGCCATAGCGCGGCGCCAGCGTCTCGACCACCCAGCGACAGGAGCCGAACAGCGCGCGCGCCGCAATGATATGATCGCCGGCCTTGACGCTGCACAGAAGGGCCGCGGTCACCGCCGCCATGCCCGACGCCGTGGCGCGCGCGTCCTCGGCGCCTTCGAGAGCGCACATGCGCTTTTCGAACATGTCGACGGTCGGGTTGGCGTAACGCGAATAGATGAAGCCAGGCTCTTCGCCCTTGAAGCGGGCTTCCGCCGCCTGGGCGGTTTTATAGACATAGCCCTGGGTCAGGTACATCGCCTCGGCGGTTTCGCCGAATTGGGAACGCAGGGTTCCGCCATGCACGAGTGCCGTCTGAGGTTTCCAGTTGCGCTTCTTGGTGCTCATCGCTTTGTTCCAGACACAAAAAAACCGGCCGCGAAAGTCGCAACCGGTCCATACGGCCTTGCGGCCCGACGGTCCTTTAGCGACTTGTTTAACGTGGCTGCAAGCCGACCGGCCAAATCACCACGGGATAACGACCCTTTAGACCCGCGCCACGCTTGCGTCAATTGCCGGCTTCATTAAGAGGTTTGTACCAAGGCAGGTTCCGCAAAAGTGCCCAGTGGTTTTGCGGCAAGAACCTGCACCAAAAGAGACCAGTCTTGGGCGGAGCCAGACTTTGCGGCAGACAGGCATTCTTCCCGATCAGGACATTTCGGCGCTGTTCAAGTCCGGCGCGCTGAAGTCGCCGCGCGCGCTCGATGCCGATCAGATCCAGCCGGCGAGCCTTGATCTCAGATTGGGGAAAAAGGCCTGGCGGGTGCGCGCCTCGTTCCTGCCCGGCCCCAACCACAAGGTCTCGGAAAAGCTCGATCGGCTGCAACTCCACGAGATTAATCTGACCGAAGGCGCGGTTCTCGAAACCGGCTGCGTCTATATCGTGCCGCTGCTCGAAAGTCTGGCCCTGCCGGCTGGCATTTCGGCTTCGGCCAATCCGAAGAGCTCGACCGGGCGGCTCGACATCTTCACCCGCGTCATGACCGATCGCGGCCACGAGTTCGACAAGATCGCCGCCGGCTATCACGGCCCGCTCTATCTCGAGGTCAGTCCGCGCACTTTTCCGATCGTCGTGCGCACCGGTTCGCGCCTGTCGCAGATCCGCTTCCGTACAGGCAACGCACTGCTATCGGAAGCCGAACTGCATGAATTGCACAACGCCGAAATGCTGGTCGCCACCGATCCGCCGAACATTTCCGGCGGCGGCATCGCGCTGTCGATCGATCTCAATGGCGACAAGGATGGGCTGGTCGGCTATCGCGGCAAGCACCACACCGGCCTCGTCGATGTCGACAAGCGTGCCGCACAGGACGTCGTCGATTTCTGGGAGCCGATCCACAAGAGCGGCGCCGGCGAACTGGTGCTCGATCCCGACGAGTTCTACATCCTCGTCAGCCAGGAGGCGGTGCATGTGCCGCCGCTCTACGCCGCCGAGATGACGCCCTTCGATCCGCTGGTCGGCGAGTTCCGTGTCCACTATGCCGGCTTTTTCGATCCGGGGTTCGGCCATTCGGCGTCCGGCGGCACCGGCAGCCGGGCGGTGCTCGAAGTGCGCAGCCACGAAGTCCCGTTCATCCTCGACCATGGCCAGATCGTCGGCCGGCTGGTCTACGAGCACATGCTGAAGCGGCCGCGGGCGCTTTACGGCACCGACCTGGGCTCGAACTACCAGGCGCAAGGCCTCAAGCTCTCAAAGCATTTCCGCGCGGTGCGCTAAGGTCGAAGCTGCCGATCTCCCCACGAGAGGGGGATGACGCCCCCGTGGCTTTTACAGCGCCTTCACCGCCACCTTCACCGGCTTTTCGATTTCCAGCGGGTTGCGCAGCGGCAGGCCGAAATCCCCTGCCTCGATCTCGAACACGTCGCCTGCTTCCGTGTTGATGCCGTCGGCGAAGGATAGCGTCGCGGTGCCGAACATATGCACATGCACGTCGCCCGGCTGGCGGAAGGCCGAATATTTGAAGTGGTGGTGTTCGAGATTGGCGATGGTGTGCGACATGTTCGTTTCGCCCGACAGGAACGGCTTCTCCCACAATGTCTTGCCGTCTCGCAGGATGCGCGACGTGCCGCGGATGTCCGAAGGCAGGTCTCCGATCAGGATTTCCGGCCCGAACGAGGCATTGCGCAGCTTGGAGTGGGCGAGGAAGAGATAGTTCACGCGCTCGGTCACATGGTCCGAGAATTCGTTCGACAGCGTGAAGCCGACGCGGAACGGCGCGCCGTCGTCGCCGATGACATAGATCCCGGCGACCTCGGGTTCTTCGCCGGCATCCTTGGCAAAGGCCGGCGACATCAGCGCCGCGCCAGGCGCGACCGCCATGGTGCCGTTGCCCTTGTAGAACCATTCCGGCTGTACGCCGACCTGGCCTTTGGCGGGTTTGCCGCCTTCCAGCCCCATGCGGAACATCTTCATCGAATCGGTGAGCTGCTCCTCGCCGTCGGTGCTGAGCTTCTTGTGCATGGAATCGCGCGTCGCGGCCGACCCGAGATGCGTCAGCCCCGTGCCGGTCAGGTGCAGATGCGCCGGGTCGGGGTGATTGATCGGCGACAGGAGCCGTCCTCTCTTGTAGGCGGCGTCGAGATCGACCGTCTCGCCAAGTCCCTTGCGTTCGATCAGGGCGGCCAGGCCGACACCGGTGCGGGCGGCCTCCATCGCCAGCGAATAGACGCTGCGCGCGCCGTTGATGATCCGGGTCTTCCCGCCGCTGCGGGCAACGACACGGATCGTCTCGGCGTCGTCGAGAATCTGCGAGATCAGCATGATCAGTCCTCTCTCATTTTTCCGTGTCCGGCTGCCATCGGCAAAATCCTGACCGGCGCGGCGCGGAAACGCGCCACGGTTGAAACGCTTCGTCCGGATTGCGTTCGCGAGCCTGGTCCTTCCCCGGACTTCTTGGTGCCGACGGGCTGCCGGCAGCTTCGCGATCTAGAACCCGTATGCCTCCTAGTCCTCGCCTCCAGCCCTTAAGCCTTGTTCTTGTTGTAGACGTCGAAGATGACGGCTCCGAGCAACACCAGTCCCTTGACCACCTGCTGCCAGTCGACGTTGACGCCCATGATCGACATGCCGTTGTTCATCACGCCCATGATGAAGCCGCCGACCACCGCGCCGATCACCTGGCCGACGCCGCCCATCGCCGAGGCGCCGCCGATGAAGACGGCCGCGATCACGTCGAGCTCGCTGCCGAGGCCCGCGGCCGGCACGGCCTGGCCGAGACGCGCGGCGATGATCAGGCCGCCGAGCGCCGACAGCACGCCCATATTGATGAACACCAGAAGCGTCAGCCGCTCGGTGTTGATGCCCGACAATTGCGCTGCCTTGGGGTTGCCGCCCATCGCGTAGATGCGGCGGCCGATGGTCATGCGCTTGGTAACGAAGACGAACAGCGAGATCAGCACGCCCATGACGAGCAGCACCACCGGCAGGCCCCTGTAGCTGGCGAATTCATAGACCAGGAACAGCGCCAGCGCGCTGGCAACCAGCGTCTTGATGACGAACAGGGGGAAGGGCTCGGCCTCATAGCCGTGGCGCTCGCGCTTGCGCCGTGTCCTCACCCCGAAATAGGCATAGGCCAGCACGGCGATCAGCCCCAGCACGACCGTCGTCATGTGCAGCGTCAGGCCGCTGCCCAAAATGGTCTTGCCGGCCGCGTTCACCGTCGGCGCAACCAGCGTCAGCGGGCCGATCACATCAGGGATGAAGCCGGAGCTGAGTGCCTTGAAGCCGTCCGGAAGTGGACCCACCGAGGAGCCGCCGCCCAGCAGCGCCTGGCAGATGCCGCGGAAGATCAGCATGCCCGCCAGCGTCACGATGAAGCTCGGTATCCGGTGGTAGGCGATCCAATAGCCTTGCGCCGCGCCGATCAGGCCGCCCACGATCAGGCAGACGATCGAGACCACCAGCGGATTGCTGAGCGGTCCGAGCTGCCAGATGACCATCATGTTCGCCGCCAGCGCGCCGATGAAACCGGCGACCGACCCGACGCTGAGGTCGATGTAGCCCGAAACGATGACCAGCAGCATGCCCAGCGCCATCACGATGATGAACGAGTTCTGCTGCACCAGGTTGCTGAGGTTGACCGGCTTGAACAGCGTTCCCGACGTGGTGAACTGGAAGAACAGCATGATGACGATCAGCGCGATAATCAGACCATATTCGCGCAGGTTCGTCGTCAGCGCCGAGACGGCGATGCGTGGACGCTGTTCTTCGGCGATGTTGCCTTGCGGGGCGGGGGCGCTGTCGGTGCTCATGCTGCTTTTCCTTCTCCACGAACGATGGCCCGCATTATTTTTTCCTGGCTCGCGTCCGCCGCGGGCATTTCGCCCACGATGCGCCCTTCGTTCATGACATAGATTCGGTCGGTGATGCCGAGCAATTCCGGCATTTCCGACGAGATGACCAGGATCGCCTTACCTTCAGCGGCGAGGCGCGCGATGATCGTGTAGATTTCGTACTTGGCGCCGACATCGATGCCGCGCGTCGGCTCGTCGAGGATCAGAACTTCCGGGTCGGCGAACAGCCATTTCGACAACACCACCTTCTGCTGGTTGCCGCCCGAAAGATTGCCGGTCATCTGATAGACGCTCGATGCACGGATGTTGGTCTTCTTTCGATAGTCGTTGGCAACGGCGAGCTCGCGCATGTCGTCGATCACACTGTGGCGCGAGACGCCGCCCAGATTGGCCAGCGTTATGTTGTGCTTGATATGATCGATGAGGTTGAGACCGTAGGTCTTGCGGTCCTCGGTCACATAGGCGATCCCGTGTTGGACCGCCTTGCTCACCGAGGAGACGTCGACCGCCTTGCCCTTGAGCAGCACTTCGCCGGTGATGCGGCGCCCATAGGAGCGGCCGAACAGGCTCATGGCGAATTCGGTGCGGCCGGCGCCCATCAGCCCGGCAATGCCGACCACCTCGCCCTTGCGCACGTTGAGGTCGATGCCCTTGATCACCTGCCGCTCGGCATGGATCGGGTGATAGACCGACCAGTTCTTCACTTCGAACACGACCTCGCCGATGTCAGGCTCGCGCGGCGGATAGCGGTCGTCGAGCGAGCGGCCGACCATGGAGGTGATGATGCGGTCCTCCGAAATATCCTTCTTGGCCAGCGTCTCGATGGTACGCCCGTCGCGGATCACGGTAACCTTGTCGGCGACCCGGTTCACCTCGTTGAGCTTGTGCGAGATCAGGATCGAGGTCATGCCTTGCCGCTTGAATTCGAGCAGCAGGTCGAGCAGCGCCTGGCTGTCCTTTTCGCTGAGCGATGCGGTCGGCTCGTCGAGGATCAGCAGCTTGACTTCCTTGCTCAGCGCCTTGGCGATCTCGACCAACTGCTGCTTGCCGACGCCGATATTGGTGATCAGGGTCTTTGGGTCCTCCTTGAGGCCCACCTTCTTCAACAGGGCGCTGGTGCGCGCCTCGTTGGCGTTCCAGTCGATGACGCCGTATCTGGCGTGCTCGTTGCCGAGGAAGATGTTTTCGGCGATCGACAGCATCGGCACCAGCGCAAGCTCCTGGTGGATGATGACGATGCCCTTGTGTTCGCTGTCATGGATGCCCTTGAATTGGCATTCCTGGCCCTGAAAAATGATCTGGCCGTCATAGGTGCCGGAGGGATAGACGCCCGACAGCACCTTCATCAGCGTCGACTTGCCGGCGCCGTTCTCGCCGACAACGGCGTGGATCTCACCTTCCTCCACGCTGAGGTTGACGTTCGACAGCGCCTTCACGCCGGGGAACGTCTTGGTGATGTCGCGCATCTCCAAAATCGTCGAGGTCATCAGGGCAAGCTCCTCCTAGACTTTCTTGTTTTTACGCAATTCCTGACGGAAAACCGCCGCGCACTTTTCCTGGAATTGCTCTAGGCCGGCAGAAACAATACCGGGGTCGCTTGTGAACGAAAAGGGGCCCTGCGTTGCGCAGGACCCCTGATTTTATAACCGGGATTACTTCAGGTCTTCGGCCTTGATGTAGCCGGAATCGACGACCATCGCCTGGTAGTTCGACTTGTCGACCTCATGCGGCGTCAGCAGGATCGAGGGAACCACCTTGACGTCGTTGTTGTAGGTCTTTTCATCGAGGCCTTCCGGCTTGCCGCCCGAGAGCACCTTGTCGACCAGCTGCACAGTGGCCTTGGCCAGTTCGCGGGTGTCCTTGAACACGGTCGAGTACTGCTCGCCCGAGATGATCAGCTTGACTGAGGCGGTCTCGGCATCCTGACCGGTCACGATCGGCCAGGGCTGTGCGTCCGTGCCGTAGCCGACGGCGCGCAGCGAGGCGGTGATGCCGCGCGACAGGCCGTCATAGGGCGATAGGACGCCGTCGACGCGGCTGCCGTCCGAGTAGTTGGCCGACAGGAGGTTGTCCATGCGAGCCTGGGCGGTGGCGGCGAGCCAGCGCAGCGTGCCGACCTTGTCCATGCCGGTCTGGCCGGACTTGATCTTGATCGAGCCGTCGTCAATCAATGGCTGCAGGACGGAGATAGCACCGTTGTAGAAGAAGAAGGCGTTGTTGTCGTCGGGCGAGCCGCCGAACAGTTCGACGTTCCACGGCTTGGTGTTCGGGAAGCGCTCCTTGAGGCCCTTGACCAGCGAATTCGCCTGGATCACGCCGACGCCGAAATTGTCGAAAGTGGTGTAGTAGTCGACATTGGCGGTCTTCTTGATCAGGCGGTCATAGGCGACCACGACGACGCCTGCGTCGTTCGCCTTCTGCAGCGCATCCGACAGGGTGGTGCCGTCGATCGAGGCGATGATCAGCGCCTTCGGGCCCTTGGTGATTTCGTTTTCCAGCTGGCTGAGCTGGTTGGGGATGTCGTCCTGCGCATACTGCAGGTCGACAGTGTAGCCGAGCGCCTCGAGCTGGGATTTGACGGCGTCGCCGTCATTGATCCAGCGCTGCGAGGTCTTGGTCGGCATCAGCACGCCGACAAGACCCTTGTCGGCCGCGTGCGCCTGATAGCTCATGGCAGCGATGCCAAGGGCCGCGACGGCGGCCAGCGTCTTGATGATTTTCACGTTACTCTCCCTGGTTGATGGACGCGACACCTCGGGGCTTCGCGGGCCGCGCAGCCAGACAGGAGCGCAAAGGCGCCGCTGTCGGCTTTATCGATCTCCGGTATCCTCCCAATCGGCTCCGCGACACAGTTTCAATCGATACGATTTTGTTCGTTACCGACCCTTGCATCTCGGAGCGCGCGAAGGGTGGGTCCCTTTGCCATAACTGTCAAATGCGATCTTTGGTGGTTGCTATACCGAAACCGGTATGATCTAGCATGCGGAAAGAAACCGGCGGAAAGGCTGGAAGATCATGGCGGCATTGCGCGATCCCGATGCTATTCCAGTAAGTTACGAGAAGCTCCCGGGAGATGGGGAGACACTCCTGCGCAGTGGCTTGAGCTTGCGCCACATGCGCATGATCGCCGCCCTCGACGATCACGGACGGGTGAGCGCGGCGGCCCAGGTCATGAACATCTCCCAGCCGGCCGCCTCGCGCATGATCGCCGAGATGGAGGCGGTGCTTGACGTAAAGCTGTGCGAACGGCTGCCGCGCGGCGTGACCCTTACCCCCTACGGCCAGGCGCTCGCCAGGCGGGCCCGGTCGATCCTGCTCGAGATGCGCGAAGCCGACCGCGAGATTGCCGAGCTCAAGGCCGGCAAGGGCGGCTCGGTGTTCCTCGGTGCCGTGACCGCGCCGGCGATCGAATTGGCCGTACCGGCGATTCGCGAGATCCGCCGCATCTACCCGCGCATCGAGATCACCATGCAGGTCGAGACGTCGAACGTGCTCGCCCGCGAGCTGATCGCCTCGCGCCACGACTTCATCATCGCCCGCATTCCCGACGACCTCAATCCGCGGCTGTTCGAATCCCGTGTGATCGGCGTCGAGAAAGCCTGCCTGATCGTGCGCCGCGGCCACCCGCTCGCCGGGGGCAATGTGGTCAGGCTGGAAGACACCGCCGCCTATGACTGGGTCTTCCAATCGGGCGGTTCGCCCTTGCGCCAGGCGATGGAAAGCAATTTCCTGAACCGCAACATCGCGCTGCCGGACCGGATCTTGAACACCAGCTCGCTGCTGCTCACGCTGGTCATGGTTGCACAATCCGATGCCATCGCACCGGTCTCGGTGCAGGTGGCGAAGTTCATCCAGAATCCGGACGGGCTTGCCGGCGCCATCGATGTCGTCCAGACCGAGTTCGACATCGAGGTCAGGCCCTACAGCCTGATCACGGTCCGGAATCGCGTGCTCTCGCCGGCGGCCAAGATGCTGCATGATTTCATCCTGCGCGAAGTAGGGTGACGGAACGAGAACCGACACCGCGCGTTCAGAAGCGATCGGCATGCGCGCTGGAGCCTGTTTCGGGCGAGGGAACGAGGTGTCGATGGTCAACAACTCGAGAGGTTTTTATGGAACGTCGGAAGTTTCTTACTGGAATGCTTGGCGTTGCGGGGGCAGTGGCATTTGCAAGCGTGGCCGGACCCGGCCGCGCGGTTGCCGGTATTCCCCAGGGCACCGGAATTCTTGATGAGCTGGACAAGCCAGATCCGGCTGTCTTCGAAGGGGACGACGAAGTCGCGCTGGAGCAGGTCTCCCATCGCAGCGGCCACCATGGCCACGATTACCACGATGACTACTGGCGTCGCCGCCATGGACGCCGCCGCGGCTGGAGACGGGTTTGCCGCAGCTACTGGCGCCACGGCCGCCGCCGCGTCCGCTGCTGGCGCGAGCGCGTCTGGCTGTAATCGCTTCTGCGGTTGACGCAAAGGCCGACCACCACAACGTGGCCGGCCTTTGCGCGTACGGCGTTGATCGACCAGTGTAACGTGTATGGCCTGCATTTTGCCTTGGCGTGAGGTCGAATCTACGGAACCATATGAGCCTTTGTTCGTTGAGGCGCTGTTTAAGCGGAGCTTTGACATGTCGAGGGGCGATCAGGAAGAACGGCTTTCTGCAATCGAGGTCGGACAGGCCGCGGGCAATCCGCACGCATGAAAGGCGTGGCGATACTTACCGAAGCCCGTAGCGGTTCCGAATGGCTTGGCAGTCTCACAAACAGCACGGGATTGTTCGGCAACTCCGCCGAGTGGCTCGACACGACCAATCTCGGGTGCAAGCCGAAATCCTTCGATGACCTGCTGTCCGCCGTGATCGATCGCGGCGGGACCGCGAACGGCACGTTCGCCGTCAAGCTGTTTCCACGGCACCTTCACTGGTCGCAGGCCAAATATGGAGCCGACTTCCTGGCGGAATGCGGCCGGCGCCATGCCATGGGTTTGGTCCTGCTGGAGCGGCGGGACCGTCTTCGCCAGGCGATTTCCTATTGCCGGGCGAAGGCGTCAGGCCATTGGAGAAGCACGATGGACGGCGCGGACCTGGTTCCGCAATACGACTTCGCCGGCATCTGCCAGGCCTATTTTCTGATCGAGCAGAGCTATGCCTTCTGGGAGGCATATCTGCGGCTGGCCGATCTGCATTACGATCACTTTTTCTATGAGGATCTGTTGGACGATCCTCGTCCGTACGTCGCGTCGGTGGCTCGGCAATTGTCGATGGAAATGCCGGACGGAGAGTTCGAGACGAATTTGCGCCTGCAGCGGGACGACCTCACCGAAGATTGGGCCGAGCGGTTCCGCAACGACGTCAAATCGGAAGACCTACTGGCGCATCTGCCCAGGAAGGTGGCACCGCGGAATATCAGCAACCTCGCCCGGTTCCTCCTCAAGAAGCAGATGCGAACCGGCCAGGCCTGAATGCCTCTTTAGTCTCGCCAAGGGCAATTCCAGGAAAAGTGCATAGCGGTTTTCCCGGGAGAAGCGCGTAGCGCTTCCCCTTGGGAATTGCGTGAAAACAAAGAGTTAGAGCGGGTCAGCGATTCCGTGAAATGCTGAATCGGCTCGGGTGGACAGGTTCCTGCGTGGGCCGGATCAGCAACCGACTTTTCGGTTTCAGGCTGGAGCGGGTAGCGGGAATCGAACCCGCGCGTTCAGCTTGGGAAGCTGACAGGCTACCATTACATCATACCCGCGCTGCAGCCTCGTTATCATGACGGCATGGCTTCGGGCAATCGCAAAGCAGTGTCACGACGCGGGCTTCGCCAACTCACCTGGTGACGGTCGGCGCCTGCTCCCTGACCTTTGCGACTTCGCCGCCGGCGGCGAAGCTCGGCCAGTATTTCGAGATAGCCAGCGTCGCGCCGGCGGAAGAGAAATGGCCATAGTCGAAATAGAGAAACTGCTTGCTGGTGGCATCCGCATAGGAACAGCCGGTGGCGTCGCACAGATAGGTAAGCGGATCGATGAAGGTCGCGCCTTTGGCGAAGGGCTGCACCTGCTTGTTGATGTCGGGATCCATGGCCATCGGCCAGGATGTGTTCACGGCGCCCTCGTGTTTTGCAAAGAAAGCGATCTTCTGGACGTCGGCGATGAACTCCGGAGACTGGCCGATGACATAGACCTTGACACCCATGTCGCGCAGCCGGTCGATCGTCGTTTGCAATCCGTCGAAGCCCCTTGCCTGGTAATCCGTCCATCGTCCGCTCAGGATCACCGCCTGGATATTGGCATCGCGAATGATCGACAGCGCCCGTTCGTTGAAGCGGGTGCAGGCCGGCCGGGCATAGGAAAAATAGGAGAGGTTGGGCGGGCAGCCGGCATAGGTATATTGGATGACGTTGGCCTGGATTTTCTGCGCGTTGGCCTCCAGGCCCGAAACATAGTGAGCCGCGAAGGAATCGCCCCACAGCAGCACATTGGTGGGAAAGCCGTGCGTGCGCGTGCAGTCGGCAAGATTCCAATCCTCGATCCGATTCCCGCCTTCGTTGAAGCAGACGCCGTTGCGCCAGTCACCCACCAGGATGCGTTGCGTCGAAAAATCAGGGAACCGCTGCGGAAAGCCGTTGCCGAGCACGCTGGCCAGACCGCCGACGCACAGCAGGGCAATCGCCGTCGCCGAAAAGGCGAAGATCGGCAGCGGGGCGGTAAAGGGTCGCTTCCGCCGGAAAGGCTGCTCGACATATTTCCACGAGAAGGTCGCCAGGGCGAAGCTCGCCACCGTCATCGCGACGATCGTCGGCACCGAGATGGCTTTCAGCGAGAGATAGTGGACGAAGGAATTGATCGGCCAGTGAACAAGGTAGAGCGAATAGGAGATGAGGCCGACCCAGACCATCGGAGAGAATTGAAGCACGCGCGTGGCGACAGGCACGGGCCGGTCGGGGTGATTCTGGCCCGCATAGATGAGCAGAGCGGTTCCGATGCAGGGAAACAGGGCGTTGTAGCCAGGAAACGGATCGCTCTCCGAAATCGTCAGGAAGCCGAATGCAAGCAGGGCAAAGCCGGCCAGGCCGACCAGTTCCGTTGCCGGCCGGCTGGCTAGTGGCGGCGGCCTTTTCAGCATCAGCATGGCGCCCAGCGCCAGTTCCCAGACACGTGTCGGCAAGAGGTAGAAGCCGGCGGTCGGCGCCAGCGTGGTCGCCATGACCGCCAGGGCAAAACTTCCGATGGCGATCGGCAGAAGTATCGTCAGCCAGCGCTTCGACGCATACCGGTAGATCAGATACACAAGGATCGGCGCGAAGATGTAATACTGCTCCTCGACCGAAAGCGACCATGTGTGCAGCAGCGGCCGCAGTTCGGCGTCGATCGAAAAATAGTTCGTCGTCTTCCAGAAATAGATGTTCGACCAGAAGGTCGAGGCCGCGATCACGCTGAGGCTGAATTCGTGCAGGTCCGACGGCAGCAGGATGAACCAGGCCGCAATGCTTGCAAGCAGGATGACGAAGGTCAGCGCCGGCAGGATGCGCCGTGCGCGACGCCAGTAGAAGCGTCCGATCGAGAATTGGCCGCGCTCGAGATCATCGAGCAGGCTGCCGCTGATCAGATAGCCCGATATGACGAAGAAGATGTCGACGCCGGTGAAGCCACCGGGAATGGCGGACACGCCGAAATGGAAGAGCACGACGGGCAGCACCGCAACGGCCCGCAGGCCATCGATATCACGCCTGTAATTCATTCGACCGGTCCGTATGCCGTGGCCGGCGATGGTCGTGCGGCGGAGCCTGAAATGCTCCTCATACGGCAATCCCCGGTCGTGCGAAAAATCGTGGCTGTGGGTCCCACGGAATGTGCTCTGCAGCACAACTTTGCTGCACTGCAACATACATGTCAAGACGAATGCCAGGCTTCGAACGCTGGCGACGCCGATTTGCCGGAACGGGATGAATCAGGCGCCGGGCAGGTAGATCACGGCGTAGTCGTCGGCATAGGCCCGCTTCCAACCCAGTTCATCGAAGAAGGGGATGCGGGTGTCATCGGCTGTAAGCAGTGCCCAGCCGATGGCGTATTTCTTCAACTGGGCCGCGAGCAGCGGTTTTCCGCCGGTTTGCCCCGTCACCTCATCCGTTTTCGTGAACCCGTCCTGGAACAGTTGGTCCGTCCTGCCGTCGATGTAGGTCTTGATGTCGTGGAAAATCAGCGTGCCGCCGAAATTATAGGAATTCATCACGTTGCCGGACAGGTGGTGAGCGCTGGCGAACGCAAGGGCGCCGCTGGCCGATGTCGTCGGGCTCGCTGCGACTTGGTAGGCGTTGTTGAGCGCAAGGATCGCGCCGACCAGCAACACGGCCGTCGCGCCGCAGAGCAGATGGAACCGGCTGGCGAAGAATTTTTCGAGTACGTCACGCTTTTCGCTCAGCCAGGCGCCGGCTGACAAAGAGGGGTACTGGCGCGCGACTTCGACCGCCACCACCACGGGAACAAGCAGGAAGAACAGATAGACGAAGCGCTGGTGCGACAGGTAGACATGCAAGGTGAAGACGACGAACAACGCCTTGGCCCAGCCGATCCGCAGCCGTGACGTTATAAGCCCGAAAAGCGCCACCAGTATCGCGGCTTCCTGGAGATCCTGTTCCTGGACATTGAACGGCCGCCACTCCAGGATCAGCGGTACTGCTTCATTGCCATGGGCGACGGTGAACGTGGCCAGAATGGCTTGCACACCATAGGGATGGATCAGGCTGACCAGTGGGCAGAGCAGGCCAAACGCAACCCACTTCGTCAAAAGAGCGGGTTTCGACAGGCCGGTGCGCGCCACGAGATCGAGACCGGCGAAGGCGGCGATGACGAAGCTCAAGGTGAAGGTAGCGTGCAGGTTGGCCCAGAGCACAACCAGCGCGAGGAGCCACCACGGCGGGGCCTTCTCCTCCGCCGATGCACGAAACAACACCGCCGTCCACGTGACGATGATCGGCAAGGTGAAGACGTGGGGACGCGCCGTATAGACAGGTGCGATCAGGATGGCCAGGATGAACGTCAGCGCTACCGCCAGTACCGGCTTCAGCCACGCGCTGAGGAACCATGCCGTCACGGAGACTGTCAGCCCTATCGCGGCGATGATCAGCGTGGCGACACCAGTCCATCCGCCGCTACGGTAGGCAAGGCTCAGAAAGACCTGCCCCAGCCATTCCTTTGCGATCCACGGATGCCCGGCAAAAGTGTAGGAATAGGGATCGACCGTTGGAAATGTCCGGTTTGCCAGGAAATCCAGCCCGACTTTCACGTGCCACCAGCTGTCGGGGTCCTTGAGGGTCGCGCCCGCGAATGGGGCCAATCCAGCAGCTGCAATGGAGGCGGCGAACAGGCAGAATATCAGCCTGATGCGCTGTGCATCCTCGAGCCGCGACGTGGTCGGAACGATTGCCTCAGCCTGGTTCATGTCGCGCTCCGGGCCATTTTGCCTCTATTCTTGTCAACCGATCGGGGCATCCGCGCCGCCGGCGGAGAACGAAACGGGGTTAGCCGGAATGAAAAACGGCGGCGAACAGCCGGTTTCCCGCCAGATGGACAAACGGTTTTCGATGAGAGCTCCAGCCCGGCTGGAATGACCGCATATCCCGGCGTCGTGCGCAACAGGCCGACGGCGTCGGATAACAGCATCCCCGGACAGTCAAACGAGCGGCTTGACCACATGCGCAAAATATTGGGCTCCAACAGGTATCTTGGTCAGGAAACGCTCGAACGGCCGCAGCCTTGCAAGCGGTCTGGGAAAGAAAATCCGATAGACGATCCGAGTGCCGGAAAGACCCGCCGCGGCCATTCGCCTGCGCATCTCCGGCGAGCTTATCAGGACCGCGTTCTCGTCGAAGGCGCAATTCCTTACCGCGTGGGTGGTCAAGGGATTCCACGGATTGTGCTCGAAGACAAAGAAACTGCCGCCATTGGCCAGCACCCTGCCGATTTCGGCGAACAATCCGATCTGAAGGTTTTCGGGGATGTGATGGAAAACGCAAGCCGCGAAGGCAAGGTCGAAGCTATGGTCGGCGAAGGGGATTGTCTGGCCGTCGAAATGCGTGAACGAGGCCTGATCGGGGAAGCGCTTGCTGGCGACGTCCAGCGATTTCCGCGAAGGATCGAGCAGGACGATCTCGCTGTCGGGAAACGCTGCGCGCATATGGCCGAGCGAATTGCCGACGCCGGCACCGAAGTCGAGGATGCGCCTGGGTTTCACACCGGCCCGTCTCAGTGTCGCCGCGACGTCGTCGATCTTGTATTTCGCGAAGAAGTCCGGCGTCTCGCCACTAAGCCTTATGCTCGCGGCATGCTGCTCTTGGTACTCGCGCGCAAACTGGTCGAATTCGGCCTCAAGCACGGGCGGCTCTCTTCGCCATCTCCTGCAGACGATGCGCGGGCAGACCCTGGGCTGGCTCGCTGCGCGAAACGATCTCGTTGACGAAATAGAGCGGCCGCCGCTTCGTTTCCATGTACATGCGGCCGAGATACTCGCCGAAGATGCCCAGCACCAGAAGCTGTACGCTGCCCAGGATAAGCATGATCGCGGCAAGGCTCGTCCAGCCGGGCAGCACATTGCCGCGAGACCATTCGAACAGCGTATAGCTGAGCACGACCAGGCCGAGCAGGCCGAACATCATCCCCAGCAGCGAGGCAAAGCGCAAAGGCACGATCGAAAAGCTGGTCATTGCGTCGATCGCCAGAAGAACCATCTTCTTCAGCGGATAGTGGGTGGTGCCGGCAAAGCGCCGGTGCCGTTCATAAGGGAAGGCGACCTGCTTCAGCCCGATCCAGCTCACCATGCCGCGAATGAACCTGTAGCGTTCGGGCATTGCAATCAGATGGTCGAGCGCACGGCGGCTCATCAGCCGGAAATCTCCGGAGTCCGGCGCGATCTCGACATCGACCATCCTGCCGAGCAGGCGGTAGAACATCGAGGCGGAGGCCAGCTTGAACCAGCTCTCGCCCTCCCGTTTCACCCTTTGGCCGTAGACGACGTCGAAGCCCTCATCCATCTTCGCCATCATCGCCCCCAGCAGTTCGGGCGGATCCTGGAGATCGGCGTCGAGAATGAGAATGCGCTGGCCGCGGCAGAACTCCAGCCCGGCGCTCAAGGCGATCTGGTGGCCGTAGTTGCGTGCAAGGTCGATGGCGACCACATGGTCGTCCTTTTCGGCCAGGTCGAAAATGGCCTCGCGGGTGCCGTCGGTCGCCCCGTCGATGACGAGCACGATCTCGTAGGGGAGGCTTTGCTCGAGGCATACCGCGCCGACGCGTCGATGAAGCTCGGCCACGCCGGCGCGTTCATTGTAGCAAGGCACGACGACCGACAACATGGGTGCGCGGTGCGCGCCGATTTTTCCCGTTCCCGCCAAAGCCTGGCTCCCACTGTGGAGATGACAATAGCAGCAATTGGTTAGAAAACAGATAAGTCAGGAGCCGGCGTGGCCACTGGCTGGCTGGCCGATATGCGTTCGGCGCCGTCAACGGCCGGGTCACGAACGAACCGGCAGTTCCATGCGGATGCGGGCACCGCGCCATGAGCCCGCCAGGATACGGATGGTTCCCTCATGCAGCAGCGCGATCTGCCGGGCGAGATTCAGTCCCAGCCCGGCCCCGCGCGATTGCGGCTGCAGGCGATAGAAGGGCTCGAACACATTCTCGCGCTCTTCCACGGGAATGCCCGGGCCTTCGTCGCGCACCTCGATGCCACCCGTCCGGTCGATCGCAATCGTGATGGTACCGCCGCCGCCGCCATGCTCGATGGCGTTGCGCACGAGGTTGGCGAGCGCCCGCTCGATCTGCAGCACGTTGACTTCGACGCGTGTCTTGTCGGGCGACGGCTCGAAGGCAAGGTCGTAGCCGGCCTCGATGGCGAGCGGCGCGAAGTCGGCCGCCACCCGGCTGACAAGATCGTCGAGATCGACGATCTCGCGCTGGTCGGATGGGCGGTCGAGCAATTGATGATCGAGCAGTTGCTGTGCGAGATGCGACAGGCGCTCGATATCATGCAGCAGCCGCGTGCTTTGCGGCTCCTGCCGCAGCAGCTCGGCGCGTGTACGCAGGATGGCGATCGGCGTGCGCAGTTCGTGTGCCGCGTCGGTGAGGAAACGGTTGTGCCGGTCGTACCCCTGCGCGAGGCGCGCCAGAGCCTCGTTGAAGGCATGCACCAGCGGCGCGATCTCCTGCGGCACGTGCTTGACCGGCAGCTGCATCGCACGGGTGCCGATATCGATGCGCGCCGCCTGGCGGACGGTTTCGACAAGGCCGGCAAGGGAGCGGCGGACCACGGCCGGCGTCGTCACCAGTGTGGTGGCGCCCATGACGAGGACGATGGGCAACAGCAGGATCGCGATGACGAGCGCCAGCGCCGGCAGCGCGCGTTCCCAGTTCCTGCTGCCGTCCGGATACCGGGCGACCTCCACCGTGGCCGAAATGTTGATCTCGAGCCCGTCGGTCTCCTGGCGCGACGACTGCGTCGCGGCGATGATCCGTACCGCGCCGGCTTTGGTCGAAGCGTTTTCGATATAGGCTTCCGGCCGCATGTCCTTGTCGGAGAATCCGATCGTGGCGTGGTCTGCCTCGCCGAGCAGGACGCCGAAGTCCTTGGTGTAGACATCCGGGATCGTGCCGGAACGGACGCTCTGCCCGCTATCGTCGCGAACGATGTACCAGACATTGGGGAAGCTCTGGCGGAACGCGGTAAGCTCTTCCGTTTCACGGACGACCAGCCTGCGGTCCTTGTCGCGGTCGACGGCATCCTTGACGGCCGCGACGGCAGCCTCGTTGTCGATGAGCAGGCTCGGATTGGCGATCCAAAGGGCTGCCGCGCACAGCACGATGAAGAGGAGCAGCGTCGCCGCCTGCAGCAGGATCAGCCGGCGGACCAGGACCCATTGCAACGAGCGTGCGCGCACTTTCTTCACGAGGCTGCCCGCAGGAGATAACCGAGATTGCGGATCGCTCGTATCTCGATGCCGGCGGCGACATCGTCGAGCTTGCGGCGCAGCCGCGACACATGTGCGTCGAGCGCATTCGAGCCGATCTCGTCGTCCAGGGCGTAGACGGCCTCCTCGAGAGCGCTGCGCATGATGGTCCGGCCCGGCCGGCGGATCAGCGTTTCAAGCACCAGCCTTTCACGCCGGGGCAAATCGAGCGCGTGATCCTCGACCAGCGCCTCGCGATGGCGGAAATCATAGGTGAGGCGGCCGACCATTGTCTGATTGGCGCGCGAGGTGAACGAGCGGCGGTGCAAGGCGTGGAGCCGCGCGACGAGTTCCACCGTGGCGAAAGGCTTGACCATGTAATCGTCGGCGCCGGCATCGAGCCCGGCAACCCGGTCCTCCAGCCCGCTCATCGCCGTCAGCGCGATCACCGGCACATCCAGATGCAGGGCGCGCAGGCGCGGGATCAGGCTGAGGCCATCGCCATCCGGCAGCCGGCGGTCCAGCACCACGGCGTCGTGATGGCCCAAACGAGCCACCGCCTCCGCATCGGCCAAGGTCGCGGCATGGTCGACGATGATGTCCAGGCGCTCCAGAGCGGCCTTCAGCACGGAGGCCATTTCCGGTTCATCCTCGATCAGCAGGACGCGCATTGGCGTTCTCCTTAGCGCGTGGCCGCGGAATTTGCGGCACGGCGGTTCACTCGCATTCCAGCTTCGGCCGGCGGAAATTGGTGATGAACCAGCGGCCGCCGGAAGCGCGGGCGTAAAATGTGTAGAAGCATTCCTTGCGCTCGATATAGCCGGGCGTTTCGGTCTCTTCATAGACGGTTCGGTGTTTTGTGTGGCGAACCTCGCCGCTGGATGTCCCGGAAACCGCTGACGTCGAGACCTGGCGCCACTGATAGGCGCGTTCTCCCCGGCCGAGGTCGACGATCGCCGTTGGCGGCCCGTAATCCAGAACGACCGATTCGACCGGCTGTCCGACATAGTTCTTCATGATGTCGGAGGCGCAGCCCGCCAATGCGAGCGCGATAGCAATGAACAATAGCTTGGACGTCCGTCGGCCCGGGCGATGCGTGGACATTGCTGATTCCCATGGTGAAAATTCACGCAGGCGACCTAGATTGCGAAGATTACATCGACATTGCGACAAGCATGGAATGCTTCGTCGCCTCGGGCGGGATGTCTGCGTCCAGGCATCAAGAACAAGAAGATCGCGCGATGCCGCGGCCATCGCGCGATCGAGGTCGGCCGCCTGCTGTTTCTAGAACCGGTAGTTGATGCCGGCTTTCAGCTCGTGGCTGCCGATCGTCTCCTTGGACCTGCCAAGGGCCGACGTCGTTTCCACGTCGGGGGTGCGGACATAGTCGTACTCGACCTTGGCCGAGAGGCCGCCGGCGAAGCCCTGCTCGATGCCGGCGCCGACGAGGTAACCGACCTTCCATCCGTCGCTGCTGCTCACGCCGTCGCCCTTGTCGAACCTGGTCATGGCCACGCCGCCGGTTCCGAACAGCAGCGTCTGGTCGAAGCTCACGCCGGCCTTCGCCTTGGCCACGCCACGCCATTTTTCCTTGATCTTGCCGCCCTGGACATTGTGCTCGGCACCGCCCAGATAGGAACCTTCGATCTCGGCGCCGAGAACCGCCGGGCCCATCTGTTGGTTGTAGCCTGCCTGGACGCCGCCGCTGAAGCCGTTTCGGCCGGCGAACGGGTTCGGCATTCCCGTGAATGCCGTGCCGCCATGGACGCCGACATAGGCGCCGCTCCATTGGGAGGCAGGAGGGTCGTTGTAGGCAGGCGAGAGGTCGGCGGCTGTTGCCGGCCCGAGGAGGCAGACGGCAAGGGCACCCGCCGTCAGGACGATCTTTGCTTGAGGGGACACTGCATTACTCCAACACAAACGCGCATCCGCACCCGATACGCTGGTTAACTGCTGAGGACCCTGACCATTGGGGCGGTCAGCTCCGATTGGTGTCTTTCTGGATGGCCGCGCGGTTCTGGGACCGGCTTTCGCCGGCTATGTGGTACGGGTAGATCGCCGCGCGGTCCGTCACCTGAAAGACGCCTGGTATCTCGCAAGTGAAAATTGCACGCACATTGCGCAAAACTGGAAAACGGCGATTTTGTGCTTTATTTTCAATAAATTAAAATGAAATTGTTTACCCATATTTAAGAATTGCGAATCTCGGGCAACCGGGAAACTCGATCACTTGTTTGACATGAACAGGCTTCCCAGTTGCCCGCCTCACGCGCGGAAGCGTACAAAATCCGACGGCAATCGGCCTCGAGGGCGGGGCTTCGGTTCGCTGGTGCCAGGCAATTCGGGGGAATTTGCTTTTGCGAATCATTTATTTCCATTCGGACACGCATCCATATGACAAGGCGATCTACCCAGGCGTGGGCCCGGCCTTCGCCAGGCCGTTTTCATGGGAGGCCCGGCCGATCAGCCAGATCGGCAGGGGCCATTGCGAGGTCGCCGTCGTCGACAATCGCCTGGAGCCCGGAGACGTCGAGGTGCTGAAAAAGCACCTGGCGGTCCCCGCAAGCGACAGGCCCGCGCTCTTTTTCCGGGTCAGCGATTCGGACATGCCGGAGACAACCAACCCCTGTGTCAGGTTCATCTTCGATTGCGCCGACCATCCCGGCGTTCACTATGCCACGACCTATGATCCCGAGGGGCCATTCCTGGCATTCGTAGGGACGCTGAAAGTCTCTCGCGTGGTCCATTTGCCCTATCCCTACGATACCTCGCGGGAGGTCGAGATTCCCTTGGCCGGCCGTCGCCGCGGGGTCTTCCTGTCGGGCAGCAATTCCAGAACATTATACCCGGTGCGCTATGCCTTGCGTCGCCGGCGTGCGCGCTTTCCTTGGCTGCGACTGTTCATCTTCGACCTGAAACACCCGGGATATCCCGAACATGGCAAGCCACCCCGTCATGACTTCACGCATGCGCGCTACATCGGTCTTGCGGCGCAATTCAGCCACTTCTTCCTTTGCGGGACGCGCTACAATGTCGAGCTGATGAAATATGTCGAATGCGCCTATGCCGGCTGCGTGCCGGTCGGGGTGCCGGCAGGCTCGCTGGATGCGGTTGCCGGGCGGTATTTTCGCCCATATGGCGGTCCTGGGCTCGATCTCCTGAAGGACCTCTGGCAGCCCATGCGGGAGCTCGAGGAACGGGCGGCCGGATACAGGGCAGCCATGCGTGAACTTCGGTCGCCCGCCAGGATCATCCGCGATTTCACGGCAGAGGTCAGGGGCATCGAGGGCAAGTGATCGGCATGGACAGGCAACATCCGGAAGCAGCGCCGGATGGCGCCATCGAACCTGTCGTCAATGCCGTTTGGATCGGAGCATCCCTGGACGACCTGCATGCCGCGTGCCTGCGTTCCTTCGTGCTGGCGGGCCACCGGGTGCATCTTCATTGTTACGACACCCCACGCAATGTTCCGCCAGGCGTCGAAACGGTCGACGCGTCGAAACTGATGCCAAGGGAGCGGATCGTCTACTACAGGTCGAACGGAAGTCCGTCCCTCTTTTCCAATCTCTACCGCTTGAAGATCCTGGAAGCAGGGCTCGGCCTGTACGTCGATTGCGACGTGTTTTGTCTCAAGCCCATCCCGAAACAGGACTATATCCTTGGTTACCAGTCGAGCGACCAACTTAACGGCGCCGTGCTGAAATTGCCGGCCGGCAACCAGACACTGCTTGAGATGCTGAAATTCGCGGAAGATCCGTATTACATCGTGCCCTGGCTCAACCGCTCCAGGCTGATGCGCTACAGGTTGCGCAAATTCATCGGCCTGCCGATCCACATTTCCAACTATAGCTGGGGCAGGCTGGGCCCCGAGGCGCTCACCTATTTCGCCAGCAGAACCGGCGACATCGGTCACGCGGTTCCCATCGACGTCTTCTATCCGCTTAGTCACCATCAGGTCGCAATGCTGCTCGATCCGGACCTTTCGCTTTCGGATATCGGCACTCCGCGTACGCTGTGCATTCATCTGTTCGACCATACGCTCCGCCAGTGGATGATCGGCCGCACCGTTCCACAGGGCTCGCCTCTGGGGCAGATGCTCGAGCGCTGCGGGCTTTCCACGGCAGCCGGACGCTAGCAACGGTCCTGGCTCGTGCCGGCTTGCTGGATGGCCGCCAAGCACGTATCTCTTGGCCGTGCCCATGAGTCCGGGCATCTCAATCGGGAGACGGCATTGTCCGCACTGACGCGCTTTCTCGGCGACTCGCCGCTCAGGGTTGTCCTGAAGCTGCTGGTGGTATCCTTTCTCGTCGGCCTAGTCATGAACGCCTTCGGCTGGTCGCCGATGGATGTGTTCTACGGTATCCAGAAGTTCTTCATCGACCTTTGGAATCTCGGCTTCCACGCCATCGACCGCTTCCTCGGCTACATCCTGCTCGGCGCCGCGATCGTCGTGCCGGCCTTCATCCTGCTCAGGATCGCCAACTACCGGAAATGACTTTCAGGCGTACCCCGAGGCCACCTCGAACAGGATGGCGTGGCGCGCGGCAAGTGCCGGCACATCGGTGGAATAGCCGCCGCCGATGACACCGCAGACAGGAATGCCGAGCGCCCGAAAATGGCCTATGACCATCTCGTCGCGGGCGCGCAGGCCGTTGTCGGAAAGTGCCAACCTGCCGAGCCGGTCCTCTGCATGGACGTCGACGCCGGCATTGTAGAAGACGATGTCCCAACGCGCTCTCGCCGAGAGCTCCGGCAGGATCGCGGCCAGCCTTTCGACATAGGCGGCGTCGCCCGTGCCGTCGGGCAGCGCGACGTCGAGGTCCGAGGCGATCTTGCGCACGGGGTAATTGCGCTCGCCATGCATGGAAAAGGTGAACGCGCGCGGCTCATCGCCCAGAACGTCCGCCGTGCCGTCGCCCTGATGCACGTCGAGGTCGACCACCAGGACGTTGTGTGCGGCGCCCTCTTCGAACAGAACCAGCGACGCGACGGCGACATCGTTGAAGGTGCAGAAGCCGGCGCCTTGTGCGCGTCGCGCATGATGGCTGCCGCCGGCGGTGTTGCAGGCAATGCCGTGGCGCAAGGCAAGCCGCGCCGCCGCCACCGTGCCGCCGGCGGCAAGCTGTGCGCGCAACGAGACCCGCGGGCCGACCGGAAAACCGATCTCACGCTCGATTCTTTCTGGCACGGCGCAATGGATGACCTGGTCTACATAGTCCGGCGCATGGGCGAGCCCGAGCCATGACGCCGGCGCGGGTTCGGCTGTGTTGAGCGCCGCTGGGCTGGTCAGGCCGCGTGCCCGCAAGGCCTCCATCAGCAGCGGATATTTGCTCATCGGAAAGCGATGGTTGGTGGCAAAGCCGGCGTCGTAGTCGGGGTGGTGGACGATCTGCAGGGGCATCGACTGGGGTCGGATGGTTTCACGCCAGAGCGGGATTTCGGTTGGCCGTCGCGGAAGGACGATTGCGCGGTGGCCAAAAAATGGGGCACATCGGTTCCCCGATCAAGCCGCAATCAGCAAGGCAGCAATCCTTTGGACAACGGTGCCATCCCAGCCGACGCCAGAGCCTTTTCCGTCACCAATCGCTCGGTGCTTGCCATCGCCGTGCCGATGACGCTCGCCTATCTGACGACGCCGCTGCTCGGCCTGGTCGATACGGCTGTCGTCGGCCAGTTCGGTGATGCCGCCTTGCTTGGCGGCCTGGCGGCCGGCGCGCTGGCTTTCGACGTCGTCTTCACCACCTTCAATTTTCTGCGTTCGGGCACCACAGGCCTCGTCGCCCAGGCCTTCGGGCGTGGAGACGCCCTCGAGGAACAGGCGGTGTTCTGGCGCGCCGTGCTGATCGCGGTGGTTGCCGGTGTCGTGCTGGCAGCGCTTTCGCCGCTCATCGCCGTTGGCGCCCAGTGGTTCATGGACGCCGGACCACGCGTCAGCGAGGCGATGGGCGTCTATGTCAGGATCAGGCTGCTCGCCGCCCCATTCTCTCTGATCAACTACGCTGTCCTCGGATACGTGCTGGGGCGCGGCGAGGGTGGGCTGGGGCTTGTCCTGCAACTGGTGCTCAACGGCATCAACATCGCGCTCTGCTTCCTGCTCGGCCTTGAACTTGGCTGGGGCGTTTCCGGCGTCGCCTGGGCAACCGTCACCGGCGAATTCCTCGCCATGCTGCTTGGTCTTGCGATCGTGGTGCGGCGGTTCCGATCCAGCCCGCCCTTACCTCGCCACCGCCTGCTCGACATGGGCGCCTTCCGGCACATGCTGTCGCTCAACCGCGACATCATGATCCGCTCGTTTTCGCTGCTTGCCGCCTTCGCGCTGTTCACCCGCCAGGGCGCTGAGTTCGGCACGGTGACGCTCGCCGCCAATGCGGTGCTGATGAATTTCTTTCTCGTCGCCGGCTATTTCCTCGATGGTTTTGCTACCGCCGCCGAACAGCTTGCCGGCCGCGCCATCGGCGCGCGGGCGGCACTACCCTTCCGGCAGGCGGTCCGTCTGACCCTGTTCTGGGGTTTCGGCCTGGCCGGCGGCGCGACATTGGTGCTGTTGCTGGCGGGTGCCAATCTGGTCGCTGTCGTGACGACATCGCAGGAGGTCCGCGAGGTGGCCGATGTCTATCTGCCGTGGGCGGCGTTCACCGCGCTGAGTGGCGTGCTCGCCTTCCAGATGGATGGGGTCTTCATTGGCGCGACATGGTCGCGCGACATGCGCAACATGATGCTGTTGTCGTTCCTCGTCTTCGCCGCCGCGCTGATCACGCTGGCGCCCGCCTTCGGCAATCAGGGCCTGTGGGCGGCTTTGCACGTCTTCCTGCTGGTGCGGGGCTTCAGCCTGCTGACGATCCTGCGGCTGCGGGTGCGGACGGCTTTCAGCTGAGCGGCTTCGATGCCCATTGGTCGAGCCGGCTGTCGCGCAGCTCGCGAATGGACTTCAGCCGCTCGGTCTCGGCAAAGCGCGCCATCCCGGCAACGATCCGGCCTGGCAGCGCGGGTCCGCCATAGATCATGCCGGTGTAGAGCTGGACGAGATCGGCGCCGGCGCGGATCTTTTCCAGTGCGGTTTCGGCGGAGTTGACGCCGCCGACGCCGATGATGGCCATGTCCGGCCCGACGAGCTTGCGCATTTTTGCCAGCACGATGGTCGAGCGCTCGAACAGCGGCGTTCCCGAAAGCCCGCCGGTCTCCCGCGCGGCATTGCCGCTGCGCAGCGCCGGCCGGGAAATCGTGGTGTTGGAAACGATGATGCCATCGATCCGCTTTTCGATGACCTCGGCGGCGATATCCTCCAGTTCGGCCTCGACCAGATCCGGCGCGATCTTGAGGAAGACCGGCGGCCGCGCGATTGCTGTGGCACGCGCGGCCATGACGCGGGACAAAAGCTCGCCGAGCTGTTCGCGCGCCTGCATGGTGCGCAGCCCTGGCGTGTTGGGCGAGGAGATGTTGACGGTGAGATAGCTGGCACGGGGAGCGAAGCGGGCGACGCCGCGCTCATAGTCGCCGACGCGGTCGGTGCTGTCCTTGTTGGCACCGATGTTGACGCCGACGATGCCGCCGCGCCCCTTGCGCGCGGCAAGGCGTTTTTCGGCCGCCGCGTGGCCCTCATTGTTGAAGCCCAGCCGGTTGATGACGGCTTCATCCGATGTCAGCCGAAAGATGCGCGGCTTCGGATTGCCGGCTTGCGGCAGGGGGGTGACGGTGCCGACCTCCGCGAAGCCGAAGCCCAGCCCAAGCAGCGCGTCGGGCACCTCGGCGTTCTTGTCGTAGCCGGCCGCCATGCCAAGCGGATTGGGGAAATCGAGGCCGCAAAGGCTGATCTTCAGCCTTGTATCGCGTACCGTCCGCGCGCCGACCGGCAGGCCGCAGCGCAATGCCGCGATCGACAGGCCGTGCGCGGTTTCCGGATCGAAGGTGAACAGCAGCTTCTGGCCGATCCGGTCGAGCACGCTCATTGCCCCTCCAGGGCCGGGAACTGGTGGCTACCGTCGGCACCGAGCGGCAGCGGCTTGACCCACAGCACCGCCTTCGGGTCGAGCACGCCGTAGAGATGCGGAAACAGCGCGCCGCCGCGCGAGACCTCGTATTTCAGCGCATCACCCAGGCTGGCGCCGTCGACGGCGACCAGCAGAAGGTCCGTCTGGCCCGAGAAATGCCTGGCCGCGGTTTCCGCTGCCTGCTCTGCCGTCGAGAAATGGATGAAGCCGTCGGCGATGTCGATTGGCGCGCCGGTGAAGCGGCCATTGGCTTCGGCCTCGCGCCAAGGCGCTTGCGGAGTTATCTTGTAGATAATCTGTGACATGGTTGCGCTATAATCCGAACCAGTCGTCCGGGGAAGGCCAGGCCAAGGGTCTTCCCCATTTCCGGCGCAAAGATGCGATATTTCAGGCTTTGGCCATGGAGGACGACATGCGTCTGCAGCACATCTTGATCCCCGCCGCGCTCGTTTCACTGGTCGCGGCTTCAGCTTATTCGGAAGAAACCGACCGCTACCGGCTGGAAAAGTCGGCCACCGGCTATATTCGCATGGATACCCAGACCGGCGCGATGTCGATCTGCGAAGAGCGTTCGGGCCAGCTCGTCTGCAAGATGGCGGCCGACGAACGCGCCGCTTACCAGGATGAGGTCGATCGCTTGCAGACCTCGATGAAGGCAATGGACGAGCGCGTCACCAGGCTGGAGAATTCGCTCTCCGCCCGCCTCGAATCGAAATTGCCGAGCGAGGAGGATTTCAACAAGACGATGAGCTACATGGAGCGCTTCCTGAAGGGCTTCATGGGCATCGTCAAGGATATGGACAAGGATAGCGGCGCCCAGCTCAACTCGCAGAAGACTTGAGCGCCAGAGACAAGGAAAACGCGGCGCGTTGGCTTTGCCGCTTGAAAACAGCGCGCTGCCCCTCATAATCATCCGACTGATCCCGCAAAAAGCAGTAAATCGGGGATTCGGGGAGGGACATTTGCCGTCAGGCTATTCTTTCGTCATCGCCGACGATCATCCGCTGTTTCGCGGCGCCCTGCGCGAGGCGCTTGCCGGCATCGGCAATGTCACCGCCATTCACGAGGCCGGTGATTTCGAGAGTGCCAAGGCGCTGGTCGTGGCCAATGAAGATGTCGATCTGGTGCTGCTCGACCTGTCGATGCCTGGCGCCAGCGGCCTCTCCGGCCTGATCTCGTTGCGCGGCATCCATCCGGCGGTGCCGCTGGTCGTGGTGTCGGCGCATGACGATCCGGCGACCATCCGGCGCGCGCTCGATCTCGGCGCTTCCGGTTTCATCTCGAAGTCGGCCAGCATGGAGGAAATCCGCGGCGCGGTGCAGTCGGTGCTTGCGGGCGATATCGCGGCACCCGTCGGCGTCGATCTCGGCGTCGAACGCGATCCCGAAATATCGGACCTGATCAAACGGCTGCAGGCGCTGACGCCGCAGCAGACCCGCGTGCTGGGCATGCTGGCCGAGGGCCTGCTCAACAAGCAGATCGCCTATGAGCTCGGCGTCTCCGAGGCCACGATCAAGGCGCATGTCTCGGCCATATTGCAGAAGCTCGGCGTCGACAGCCGCACCCAGGCGGTGATCCTGCTGTCCAAGATCGGCAGCGACCCCCTGCAGCCGGCGGGCTGAGCGCCGGCGTCCTCGGCTCAATCGGAACACTCAACTTCGGCTCGCCGCACCGGCCGGACGCTGAAGACCATGAAACTGACGGCGGCCATGATCCAGACGCCGATGCCGCCATAGAGCATCACCCAGCCAAAGCCATTTCGCAGCGCGTCGCGCATGACCGGATCGGGTAGACCAGGGATGGGATTTCCGGCTGCGATCCCTTCGGCGGCGAGACGCAGCTGGGCGGCATCGAGGTCGGGCAGCACTCGGCTGAGATGTGCCAGCACGCCGCTTGCAAGGATGAAGCCCATCACCGCTATGTTCAGCGCCAGCGAAACCATGCGGGCGCTCATGTCGATGCCCGACGCCATGCCGGCGCGGTCGCTCGAAACCGAACCCGTCGTCGTGTTGGTGACGGGCGTGTTGGTGATCCCGAGGCCGGTTCCGGCGATCAGGCAGCCAGACAGCATCGTCAGCCAGCTGGCCTCGGCGGCCGCGCTGCCGAACTTCATCGCGATGAACCCCACGCCGATGACGGCGAGCCCCGCCGGGATGACAACGCCAGGCTGGTAGCGCAGCGAAAGCCGCTCCGCCAAGGGCGGCATCATGAGCGTCGGCAGTGTGTAAGCGAGCAAGGCAAGGCCGGTGGAAAGGCTGTCATAGCCGAGCCCGGCATGGAACCAGATCGGTAGGTAGATCATGAAAGGCCAGTAGGAGAGGTTCATCGCCGCCGAGCCGACGATGGCGCCGGAAAACGGCCGGATCCGGAAGACCGAGAAATCAAACATCGGCCGCTTGCTGATCCTTTCGGCGATGAGGAAGGCGATGAAGCTCGCGATCGAGACACCGAGGATCACCAGTGCCGTCGGACTGGCGAAACCGAGATCCGGTCCTTGCGTGATGTAGAAGACGAGGCAAAAGACCGATGGCGACAGCGTCACGATGCCCGCCAGGTCGAGCTTGCCCGCCTGTGGATCTTTCGATTCATGGACGCCGGTCAATGCCAGCACAAACGCCATGACTGTTGCCGGCACATGGATGAGGAACACCCATTCCCAGCTCGAGATCGCGACGATGCCGCCACCGACGATGGGCCCGAAGCCAAGACCGACACCGAAGATGACGCCCCACCATCCCCAGGCCACCGCGCGCTCGCGGCCTTCCCTGAATTCGTGCGACAGAACGGCGAGCTGACAAATCAGCATCGCGCCGCCGCTCAGGCCCTGCAGAAACCGGGCGACGATCAAGGTGGATACGTCGTCCGCCAGGCCGCAGATCAGCGACGTCAGGCCGAAGGCGGCGATGGAGACCAGGAAGACGCGCTTGCGCCCGTAACGGTCGGCGATGGTGCCGACCGCCATCAGCACGGTGGTGACCGCGATCGTGTAGGCGTTCATCACCCACTGCAATTGCCTGAAGTCCGCGTGCAACACTTCTTCCAGCGTCGGCAGGATGGCGGGGACGCTTGAAATCTCCAGCCCGAACATCAGGCATGCCAGGCAAGCGGCAAACAGGACGACGATGCCTCGGCGGGTGAGGACAGCCATGGTCAAACCTTTCGAATTCCCGGGCGCGGCGATCTGCTGACGCCTGCCATGCACTGCACAGTTAGGGCAGGCTTGATCATTTGAAAATTGCATGGTTGGCTATTTCAGTGACAACAAAGCGAGATAGCTGACATGACGCTGGACGTAGAAGCGGTGAAGGCGTTCGTCACCGTTGCGGATCTCCGTAGCTTCACGCGTGCCGCCGAAGCGCTCGGCAGCACGCAAGGCGCGGTCAGCGTCAGGCTGAAGCGGCTTGAGGACCGGCTTGGCCAGAGACTGATCGAGCGGACGCCCCGGCTGGTCCGACTTTCCACGCGAGGCGAAATATTCCTGGAGCCGGCGCGCGATTTCCTTGCCGCGCACGACCGCGCCGTCGCGAGCCTGACCGCTGTCCGCCGCCGCTTCAGGCTCGGCATCGCCACCCATGTCGGCGGCGCCGAGGTTCCGACCCTGCTGGCGCGGCTCAACGCGCATGATCCTGCCCTCACCATCGAGGTTCGGCTCGATGATTCACACGATCTGCTCGACGCGTTCGACCGCGGCGAGCTCGATGCGGCGATCATCCGCCGTGAGGACGACCGTCGCGATGGCGAGGTGCTAGCGCCGGAGCATTTCGGCTGGTACGCCGCTCCGGGTTTCGTCCACCGGGCCGGCGAGCCGCTGCACCTGGCCGCATCCTCGCCATCCTGCGGCATCCGCAACATCGCGACCGGCGCGCTCGACGCGGTCGGAATTCCTTGGACGGAAGTGTTCCTTGGCTGCGGCTCCTTTGCGGTGGCCGAGGCCGTCACCGCCGGCCTCGCCACATCGGTCTTTTCCTGCCGGCTGGCGCCGCCCGGAACGATCGAGGTCAGCCGGAAATTCGGGCTGCCGCCACTGCCGGCATCCGAGATCGTGCTGCTTTCGACGCTTTCGGACATCAAGTCGCGCGAGGCACTGCGCACGCTGGCCATGGCCTTTCGCGAGCATCGCCCGCCGGCAACGGCCACCGCCACGCGGCCCCGGTTCCGCAACTCGCAAGGGGCCGACAATCTGTCCGACGCGTAAGTCCCGTGCCCGTTTCAGCGATGATGGCCGGATTGCGCGTCGTCTGACGTTAACGCCTACGGCTGCTCGATGAGCAGCATGCTGATCGGGTCGTCGTCCTTGCCGGGGTGTTCAGCCGAGCCGCACCGACAGCTCCGGCGTCACTCCGCCGCCCGCACCATCGGCCTGAACCTGGCCATCATCGACCGCAGCACCGCCGGCTTCAGCGGTTTGTTGATCATCGGGATGTCGAGGCTCGCCGCGGCTGCCCGCACCTCGTTGGAGCGGTCGGCCGTGACCAGCACGGCCGGCAGGTCGTCACCGTGCGTCGCCCTCAGCTTGATGATAACGTCGAGTCCGGTTTCACGGTCGAGATGGTAGTCGGCAAGCACGATGTCCGGACGTTGGACCGCGACCTTCTCCAGATCCCCCGAGCCGGTCGTCGTGGCGACGTTGCAGCCCCAGCCTTCCAGCAGCAGCCGCATGCCTTCGAGGATACGGATGTCATTGTCGATGCACAGCACATGCAGCCCCGACAGCGAAGCCGCCGCGCGGGCCGGCGCCCGGGTCTCGACCTCGCGTCGCGACTCCTGCGCGGCTGTCACCGGCAGGATGACGGAAAAGCGCGTGCCCTTGCCCGGGTTGGAGAAGATGCGAATCTCGAGCCGCAATACCCTGGCGATGCGGTCGACGATGGAGAGGCCGAGGCCAAGACCTTCGGCTTCGCGGGCGCCTTCGTCCAGGCGGGTGAACTCATGAAAGACGGTGTTCAGCTTGTCGCCGGCAATGCCGATGCCGGTGTCGATGACCTGGATCTCCGCCAATTCGCCACGCCGCCGCACACCGACCAGGATGTGGCCCTGGCGGGTGTATTTGATGGCGTTGGAGACAAGATTCTGGATCAGGCGGCGCAACAGGTTACGGTCCGTCGTTACCGTCAGCGACGACGGCATGATCGTCAGGCCAAGCTTTTTCTCCGCGGCCAGTGGACGAAAATCATTGCCGATCTGGCGCAGCAGGCCATCAAGGCTGAAGGCGGTGTCGTCCGGCTTCATCGCGCCGGCATCGAGGCGCGAAATGTCGAGCACGGCACCCAGAATGGTCTCGACCGATTCCAGCGAGGATTCGATGTTGATGGCCGCCTTGCCGGCCGGACCCTTGCCGGCCTTCTCGATCAGCGAGGAACAATAGAGCCGGGCGGCATTCAAGGGCTGCAGGATGTCGTGACCGGCGGCGGCAAGGAAGCGCGTCTTGCCGAGATTGGCCTCCTCGGCGAGCATCTGTGCCTGCGCCAGTTCCTCGTTGACCCGGGTCAATTCCTCGTTGACCCTGGTCAGCTCGATGGTGCGGGTCTTGACGCGCTGTTCCAGCGATTCATTGGCGCGCTTCAGCGCGAGGTCCTGCTCGACGCGTCCGGAGATGTCGGCATAGGTGGCAACGATGCCGCCATCGGGCATCGGGTTGGAGCGCAGCTCGAGGATACGGCCGCTGGTCTTCAGCTCCATCTGCCAGGGGCTGACGAAGCTGGTCAGCCGGTTGAGCATCGCCACGCGCTGGTCGGCGGGGATGTCGCCGCGCTCGGCGAGATGGCGAAGGATCTGGTCGAGCGAAACGCCGACCTGGCCCATCTCGTCGGGCAGGTCGAACAGCGCCCGGTATTGCCTGTTCCAGCAGATCAGCCGGAAATCGCGGTCGAAGACGGTGATGCCTTGCTCCATCTGGTCGAGCGCGATCTGCAGCAGGTCGCGATTGTGCTGCAGCGCTTCCGTGGCGTCGTCGAGCAGGCGGAAGGCGTCGCGGGATTCGCGGTCGTGGCGGCGAAACAGCAGCGACAGGATCAGCCGCGCCGAGGAGGAGCCGACGGCGCTGGCCAAAAGCTGCTCGGAAAAGCGGATGACGTCCATGCTCGCCTGCTCGTTGCCGTGCAGCGAGGTGCCGTTGCTCTTCTCGAAGGATTGAAAGGAGCGTTCCGTGCGTTCGACGCCGAGATAGCGTGCGATGGTATCCTTGAGGTCGTTGACGGTGATGGCCGTGCGGAAGCGGCGCAGGCTTGGCATCGGGCCGGCTTCGCGCGGCACGAAGATCGATGCCTGGATGCGCTCCAGCGGCACCGACGCGCGCGACAGCGAGCCGAAGACGAAGAACAGCGCGTTGATTGACAGGCTCCACAGCACGCCATGGTTCAGCGGTTCGGCGACGGTGCCGAACAGCGCCTGTGGCCGCAGCGCCTCGAAGCCGAACAGTCCATGCACGATGATGCCGGTATCGGGTGGGACGAGCGACGGCACCAGCAGCGTGTAGCCCCAGACCAGGATGCCGGCGACCATGCCGAGCGCCGCGCCGCGGCCGTTGGCGCCGCGCCAGATCAGCCCGCCGACCAGCGCCGGCGCGAATTGCGCGATCGCCGCGAAGGACATCAGGCCGATCGAGGACAGCCGGGCGCTGTTGGTGCTCTCGCGATAGTAGAGAAAGGCGATGAACAAAAGGATGAAGATCGCTCCACGCCGTACATTGAGGATAAGCGTCGACCAGTCCTCGTTTTCGGAAGTGGTCGTCCGCAGCAGCCGGCGCACGAACAGCGGGATGATCAGGTCGTTGGAGATCATGATCGACAGCGCCACGCTCTCGACGATGACCATGGCGGTTGCCGCCGACAGGCCGCCGATGAAAGCGGCCATGGCCAGGAAATCGTGGCCGCTGAACAGCGGCAGTGACAGCACGTAAAGGTCGCTGCTCGTCCTTGTCCCGACCAGCGTCAGGCCGGCAAAGGCGATCGGCAGCACGAACAGGTTGATCGCCACGAGGTAGAGCGGGAACACCCATGTCGCGGTGCGCAGTTCCGCCTCGCTGCGGTTCTCGACGATGGTGACGTAGAACTGCCGCGGCAAGAGGATGATGGCGAAGCCGCTCAGGCAGGTCAGCACCAGCCAGGTGGCGAGCGACGTCGAATAGCCCATTGCCTGCCGTACCTGGCCATTCTGCGCCAGCCGGTCGAACATGTCGCCGGGGCCGCCGAAGATCAGGAAGGTGACCATCAGGCCGATGGCCAGGAAAGCGGCGAGCTTGACCACCGTCTCGACCGCCACCGCCAGCACCAGCCCGTCCTGGTGTTCGGTGGCGTCGGCATGGCGTGTGCCGAACAGGACCGCAAACAGCGCAAGCAGCATGGCGACGACCAGCGAGATGTCGCTGACGAAGGGATCGAAGGAAGGCGGCGAGCCCGTATAATGCTCGACCATCAGGCTGACCGATCCCGAGATCGCCTTCAGTTGCAGGGCTATATAGGGCACGGCGCCGATGGTGGCGATCAGCGTGGCGATGGCGGCCACGGTGAAGCTCTTGCCGTAGCGCGCGCCGAGGAAGTCGGCGACCGAGGTGATCTTCTCGGTCTTGGCCAGCCGCACGATGCGGTTGAGCAATGGAAAGCCGAACACGAACACCAGCACCGGGCCGGTATAGATGCCGAGGAATTCGAGGCCGCGTTCCGAGGAAAGGCCGACCGAGCCGAAGAAGGTCCAGGACGTGCAGTAAATGGCAAGGCTGAGCGCATAGATGAAGGGCCGCGCGCGGCCGGGTCCAGACATCATCGAGCGGCGGTCGCCCAGGCTGGCGATGGCGAACAGCAGCGTCACATAGGCGATCGCAATGATGACGATGAACAAGCCTTGCACGCCGGCAAGATCCTCCCTGTGCCGATTTTAACCTGGCCGGTCAGACGCAATCACAGCTTGGGCGCCAAGTCCATCACGGCTTTCGGCGCATGCGGGCCATGATTTCCGCGGCTGCCCAGGGTAAAGAGAAAGCGGTTGCTTTCTTCTTTTAGCCGATGGTGCAACCCAAGGTTTTTGTTATGGTGTCGCCGGGTTGGTGCCGCGGGGATGGGACGGCTGCGCGGCCCGCCATGACAAGGAGGGTCGAATGCTGAAAGAATTCCAGGAATTCATTTCCAAGGGTAACGTGATGGACTTGGCCGTCGGCGTCATCATTGGCGCTGCCTTTTCCAAGATCGTCGATTCCCTAGTCAACGACATCATCATGCCGATTGTCGGCGCGATTTTTGGCGGTTTGGACTTCAACAACTACTTCTTTGGGCTTTCCTCGGCCGTCAACGCCACTTCGCTGGCGGACGCCAAGAAGCAAGGGGCTGTTTTCGCCTATGGCAGCTTCATCACCGTGGTACTGAATTTCATCATCCTCGCCTTCATCATCTTCCTCATGGTCAAGGCCGTGAACAACATGCGCAGGCGCCTGGAAAAAGAAAAACCGGCGCCGGCGGCCGCGCCGCCCCCCGCCGATGTACAGCTTCTGACCGAAATCCGCGATTTGCTGGCCAGGCGATAGACGGATACGGTTCTTCTGGACCAAAACCCCGGTCGTTCGCGGCCGGGGTTTTCTGTTTTCGTATCTGGTAAGCAGCCCTTACGAACGCCCGAGACAACGGACCTGCCCAATGACCCTGATCCAGACCCTGCGCCCCGAGGCCCTGGCCGCGCCTGAAAGCGGTATCGTCGCCGTCGTCAACTACGGCAGATTGCGCGAAGGCCTGATCCCGCTCTGGGCCGGCGAGGGCGACCTGCCGACGCCGTCCTTCATCACCGATGCCGCGTCGAAGGCGCTGGCCGGCGGCGAGACGTTCTACACCTGGCAGAGGGGCATTCCCGATCTGAGGCAGGCGCTGGCGCGTTACTACGCCAGGCACTTCGGCAAGACCTTCCCCGAGGAGCAATTCATCGTCACCGGCTCCGGCATGCATGCCATCCAGCTGGCGCTCGACGCGCTTGCGGGCGCCGGCGATGAAGTGATCTATCTGTCGCCCGCCTGGCCGAATTTCGACGCCGCCGCCGCGATCGCGGGGGCCGTGCCGGTGCCGGTCACGCTCGACCATTCCGGAAATGGCTGGTCATGCGACGTCGAGAAGATCGCGGCGGCGGTCACACCGCGCACGAAGGCGCTGTTCATCAACACGCCGTCCAATCCGACCGGCTGGACCGCCGACCATGAGACCTTGCGAGCGATCCTCGATCTCGCTCGCGCCAAGGGCCTGTGGATCATCGCCGACGAGATCTATTCGCTGTTTCACTATGGTCACGGCCGCGCGCCGTCCTTCCTCGACATCGCGGAGGCGGAAGACCGCATCCTGTTCGTCAACAGTTTCTCCAAGAACTGGGCGATGACCGGCTGGCGGGTCGGCTGGGTCAAGACGCATCCAAGCCTGCAGCAGGTGTTCGAGAACCTGATCCAGTATTCCAACTCGGGCGTCGCCCAGTTCATGCAGCGCGGCGCGATCGCGGCGCTCGACGAGGGCGATGCCTTCGTCGCCGAACAGGTGGAGCGGGCGAGAAAGGCCCGCGACCTGGTCTGCGGCATTCTCGGCGAAACCGGCAAGGCGCGGTTCACCGTGCCGCAGGGCGCCTTCTACCTGTTCTTCACGGTCGACGGGATCACCGATTCACGCAGCGCTGCCTTCGACATCGTCGACAAGGCCAATGTCGGCCTGGCACCCGGCACCGCCTTCGGCCCGGGTGGCGAAGCGTTTTTGAGGCTGTGCTTCCACCGGAGGCTGGACCAGCTCGAGGAAGCGGCCCACAGGCTGGCGGGCTGGATGAAGACGGTTTGAGGCTGCTTGCCTTTATAGGTTAGCGTCGCCCCTCATCCGCCTGCCGGCACCTTCTCCCCGTATAGTGACGGGGAGAAGAAGGCTGGCCGCAACGCCGGCGCCTGTTCTGCAACGCTTGCGATTGGCGAAACTCTCCGCGACAGCCTCTTTCTCCCCATCACTATACGGGGAGAAATGTCCGGCAGGACAATGAGGGGCAGCGCTGCGGTTCTAATGACGGCGAGAGGGTGACAAAGCTCGCCTTCACCCGCCCGACTTGGGCACCAGCAGCGGAATGATCCGGTCGCTTTTCGCGACGGCCGGCCGCCCCGCCGAACCGTAGGGGATGCCGAGCGCGTCCCAGGTTTCGACCAGCGCGTCCTGAAGTTCGGCGATCAGCGCATCCGAATGGAATGGCGTCGGCGTGATGCGCAGCCGCTCGGTGCCGCGCGGGACGGTCGGGTAGTTGATCGGCTGGATGTAGAGGCCGTGCACGCCGAGCAGGCGGTCACTGGCCATCTTGCAGAGTTCCGGATCGCCGACCAGCACCGGCACGATGTGGGTCGGCGATTCCATCACCGGCAGACCGGCGGCGGACAGGATCTGCTTGGTTCGGCCCGCCTGCTGCTGCTGGGCGTCGCGTTCGGCCTGTGAGCGCTTCAGGTGACGGATCGACGTGGTGGCCGCGGCGGCGATGGCCGGCGGCAGCGCGGTGGTGAAGATGAAGCCCGGCGCATAGGAGCGCACCGCGTCGATGACGGCACTGGTGCCGGTGATGTAGCCGCCCAGCGTGCCGAAGGCCTTGGCCAGCGTGCCCTCGATGATGTCGATGCGGTCGGCGAGGCCCTCGCGCTCGGTGATGCCGCCGCCGCGCGGCCCGTACATGCCCACGGCATGGACCTCGTCGATATAGGTCATGGCGTTGTAGCGCTCGGCCAACTCGACGATCTCCTTGATCGGTGCGATGTCGCCATCCATCGAATAGACGCTTTCGAAGACGATCAGCTTGGCACGTTCGCGCCCGGCCGTCTGCAAAAGGCTTTCCAGATGCGCGACGTCATTGTGGCGGAAGATCTTCTTCTCGGCGCCCGAGCGCCGCACGCCTTCGATCATCGAGGCATGGTTCAGCTCGTCCGAGATGATCAGGCAATTGGGCAAAAGCCGTGCGATGGTCGAGATCGAGGCTTCGTTGGAGACGAAACCGGAGGTGAAGACCAGGGCGGCTTCCTTGCCGTGCAGGTCGGCCAGCTCATGCTCGAGTTCGACCAACGGGTTGGACGTGCCGGAAATGTTGCGGGTGCCGCCGGCGCCAGAGCCCA